>JAUWYP010000012.1 GCA_030615765.1 Dehalococcoidia bacterium
ATCCGGGCTTGCCCTGAGCCATGTCCTGAGCTTTGTCCTGAGCGAAGTCGAAGGATTGTCGAAGGGCCGCCATCCTCCAGCACGCCCTTGAAGGTACTGAAGTCCGACGGCCCTACGTAGGGGGCAAAATCCCGCAGCTCCAGGTTGTAGCGCAGGTCGGGCTTATCGGTGCGGTAGCGCTCCATAGCCTCCTGGTAGGCGAGCCGAGGGAACTGCTTCGGCAGCTCAATATCGTGCAGCTCCTGATAAAGCTGGCAGATAAGCCCCTCCACCACAGCATAGACGTCCTCCTCGTCGATGAAAGACATTTCCACGTCGATCTGGGTGAACTCGGGCTGGCGGTCGGCCCGCAGGTCCTCGTCCCGGAAGCACTTGACGATCTGGAAGTAGCGGTCCAGGCCGGCGATCATGAGCAGCTGCTTGTAGGTCTGGGGCGACTGGGGCAGGGCGTAGAAGCGACCGGGGCTGACGCGGCTGGGCACCAGGTAGTCGCGGGCGCCCTCGGGCGTGCTCTTGATGAGGATGGGCGTCTCCACCTCCACGAAGCCACGCTCGCTGAGGAAGCTGCGGATGAACTGCACCACCTTGTGGCGGAAGACGATGTTTCGGTGCATGCGCTCCCGTCGCAGGTCCAGGTAGCGATAGCGCAGGCGCAGCAGGTCCTCCACCTCCGTCTCCTCGTTGATGTAGAAGGGCGGCGTCTTGGACGGATTAAGAAGAGTCGCGCTCTGGGCGTGCACCTCGATCTCGCCGGTGGCCATGTTGCGGTTCTCGGTGCCCGCGGGTCGCCGCCCCACTGTGCCTTTAACCTGCATCACGTACTCGCCCCGCATCTCGCTGGCCACCTTGTGGGCCTCCTCCGCCTCCTTGGGGCTGAACACCACCTGGACGATGCCTTCGTGGTCGCGCAGGTCGATGAAAATGAGGCTGCCGTGGTCGCGACGGCGGTGCACCCAGCCGGCCAGGCTCACCTCCTGGCTTTCGTGTTCGGCGCGCAGTTCGCCGCAGCTATGGGATTTAAGATACGTCTTCATGACAAGCAGAGTTTCGCATGACCCCCACGCCAAAGTCAACGTTGCCGCCCCTCGAGGGCGATGCTACGATGCCAGTGGGTATCATGAGCGACGGAAGCATCAGCCTGTACGTCCACATCCCCTTCTGCCAGTCAAAATGCTCCTACTGCGACTTCAACTCCTACGCTGGGCTGGAGTCGCTCATCGAGCCCTACGTCGGCGCTCTGCTTGCCGAGATGGGCCTGTGGCGAGAGCCCACGCAGCACATGAGGGTGGCCACCGTCTTCCTTGGCGGCGGCACCCCCAGCCTCCTGCCCCTAGCGGAGGTGGAGCGCGTCATGACAGCTCTGCGCCAGCGCTTCCGCCTGGCCGCCGACGCCGAGGTCTCTTTCGAGGCCAATCCGGGGACAGTCGATCGCCCCTACCTTCAGGGGCTGCGCTCGCTGGGGGTGAATCGCTTGAGCCTGGGCGTGCAAAGCTTCCACGATGATGAGCTGGCCACGCTGGGCCGCATCCACACGGCAGCGCAGGCCCGCGACACCTATCACACGGCGCGCCGGGCAGGCTTCGACAACGTCAACCTCGACCTGATCTACGGCCTGCCCCGCCAGACGATGACGGCCTGGCAGTACACAGTGAGGGAAGCTGTCGCCCTGCGGCCCGACCACCTGTCGCTGTACGCCCTAACCGTGGAGGAAGGCACCCCTCTGGCCGACGCTGTGGCCCGCGGCCGTCTGCCCCCGCCCGACGCTGATCTGGCTGCCGACATGTACCTCTGGGCCGAGGATGCGCTGGCGGCGGCCGGCTACCAGCACTACGAGATCTCCAACTGGGCCCTGCCTGACCGTGAGTGCCGCCACAACCTGGCCTACTGGCTCAACGAGCCCTATCTCGGATTGGGGGCGGGCGCTCACTCTTGCTTTGGCGGCTTCCGCTTCGCCAACGTCAAGGACCCGCGCCGCTACGTCGCCCTGGTGGAGGAAAGCGCGAAGGCCGGTGGCCGCCCCGCCGAGGGTCTCGCTCCCTTCCTGGCAGGCCTGGGCCACGTCGCCTTCGCCGAGCAGGTGACGCCCGCTCGCGCCATGGCCGAGACAGTGGTGCTTGGCCTGCGCCTGGTAGAGGGGCTTCCCCTGGAGGAGTTTCGCCGCCGCTTCGGGCAAGAGCTGATGTCCGTGTACGGCGCTCAGGTCGAAGAGCTGGAGGCCCTGGGCCTCCTTGAGCGAGGCAATGGCTGCCTTCGCCTCACGGCCAGGGGACGGCTCTTGGGGAACGAGGCCTTCCAGCGCTTCTTGCCCGACTAGGCCAGCCCGTGTAGCTCCTTCACTGCCGACAGCAGGGGCTCGATGTCCGGCCCCCGGGTAGGGGGACCGGAGCCCAGCGGGTCGGGCGCGAAGGGATCGCCCAGCAGAACGTCAAGGCAGGTGCGCACCGACCAGGCCAGCGCCTCGCCCTCATAGCCACCCTCCAGAACGAACATCAGCCGCCCCTCGCACATTTCCTCCGCCACCTCGCGCAGGGTGAGGGCCAGCTCCCGGTAGTCAGCGCAGCTCAGGCGCATGCTGGCCAGATGATCGCTGAAGTGGGCGTCGAAGCCGGCGGATACGAGGATGAGCTGAGGCCGAAAGCGCCGCAGTATCGGCACCAGCACCTCCTGAAAGACCTGGCGATACTGGTCATCGCCGCTGCCCATCGACAGGGGGAGGTTCACCGTATAGCCACGGCCCTCCCCTTCGCCCATCTCCCTCCAGGAGCCGGTGCCCGGGTAGAAGGGGAACTGATGGGTCGAGAAGTAGAGCACGGACGGGTCGGCGTAGAAGGCGTCCTGGGTGCCGTTGCCGTGGTGCACATCGAAGTCGACGATGGCCACTCGCTCCAGGCCCCGTCGCACCAGGGCGTGTCTGGCCGCGATGGCCACGTTGTTGAACAAGCAGAAGCCCATCGGCCGGTCGGCGGTGGCGTGGTGACCCGGCGGCCGCACCAGACAGAACGCCGAGTCGATCTTGTCGTTTAGGATAGCATCCACCGCCTGCAGGCAGCCGCCCGCCGCTCGCAGGGCCACCGCGTACGATCTGCGACAGACCGCCGTGTCCGCGTCCAGCCAGCGCTGGCCGGATTCCGTCCTCTCGCGCACCCAGCGGATCATCTCCGGATTGTGCACCATCTCCAGATCGGCCTCGCTGGCATCGACGGCAGGGACAGGGGTGAGAGAAGAGAGTAGCCCGCACTCCTCTAGAAGCGCCAGGATGGAGAGCAATCGGCGGGAATTCTCCGGATGCTCACCGGTATCGTGTTCCAGGTAGAAGGGGTCGTAGACCCAGCCAACGCGTGGCATAATCGACTCGCTGTCCTATAGTAGCAGACGCCTCCCCCAGGCCACAACGGCGCCACCTCACAGACCCCTTTGTTCCCTCCCCGCCCTATGCTATGATCGGCCACGAGCCGATCGGCCCATGTATCCCTCTTGACAGCCGTCGTAAGATATCGAACAGATGTACGTTATAGGCACCGCCGGCCACGTCGATCATGGTAAGTCGGCCCTGGTGAAGGCCCTCACCGGCATCGACCCCGACCGCCTCCAGGAGGAGAAGGAGCGGGAGATGACCATCGACCTGGGCTTCGCCTGGCTCAAACTCCCCGCCGGCCAGGAGGTCAGCATCGTCGACGTCCCCGGCCACGAGCGCTTCATCAAGAACATGCTGGCCGGCGTGGGCGGCATCGACCTCGCCCTGCTGGTCATCGCCGCCGACGAAGGCGTCATGCCCCAGACCCGCGAGCACCTGGCCATCCTCGACCTCCTGGACGTGCGCCGAGGCGTCGTTGCTATCTCCAAGAAGGACCTCGTGGACAGCGAGCTGCTATCCCTGGTGGAGGCCGATGCCGCCGAGGTCATCGCCGACACCACCCTGGAGGGCTCGCCCATCGTGGCCTGCTCCGCCGTGACCGGCGAGGGGCTCCCGGAGCTGATGGAGGCCATCGAGAAGGAGCTGGCCCAGACGCCCCCCCAGCGCGACCTGGGCCGGCCTCGCTTGCCCATCGACCGTGCCTTTACGCTGACCGGCTTCGGCACCGTTGTTACCGGCACCCTCGTCGGCGGCTCCTTCAAGGCAGGCCAGGAGGTGGAGATCGTCCCCGGCGGCCCCAAGTCGCGCATCCGCGGCATGCAGACCCACCAGCGCAAACTAGAGGAGGCCGAGCCCGGCCGCCGGTTGGCCCTGAACCTGGCAGGCATCTCCCCTCGCGATCTGCGACGGGGCATGGTGGTCACCACCCCCGGCTGGCTTCGCCCCACCACAGCCATCGATGTGCGCCTGCGAGCGGTGAGCTACCTGCCGCGACCGATTCGCCACAGCCTTCAGGTCTCCTTCCACAGCGGCTCCAGCGAGGTGAGCGGCCGCGTCCTCCTCCTGGACCACGATGAGCTAGCGGCCGGCCAGACGGCCTGGGCCCAGATCCGTCTAGAGGAGCCTCTGCCGATGGCCCCGGGCGACTTCTTCGTCGTCCGCTCTCCTAACGACACCCTGGGCGGCGGCAAGGTGGTGGACAACCACGTGCGGCGACATCGCCGCTTCCATCAACCCACGCTGGACACGCTGGAGAAGCTAGACCGCGGCTCCCCGGAGGACATGCTGCTCATCGCCTTGTCGCGCCTGGAACCCTGCGAGGCGAGCCAGCTTGCCCGCCACACGGAGCTGGCCGCCGACCAGGTGCTGGCGGCGGCTGCCGGCCTAGTGGAGAGCGACCGTGCCCTTGTCCTGGGCGCCCAAGAGCTTGGCCCCGCCTCGCTCCTCTACAGCGCCCAGGGTTTCGCCGATCTCACCGTGCGGGCGAAGGACATCCTCTCGGCCTTCCACCGCCAGCGTCCCCTGCGCCGAGGCGTCGCCAGGGAGGAGCTGCGCAGCCGCCTCGGGCTCGACCCGCGAGCCTTCGATGCCGTCCTGGCTACCTGGGTGAAGCAAGGAGACGTTCGCGAGGAGGCAAGCACCCTGGCGCTGCCGGAACACGCGCCGAGCCTGAGTCCGGCCGCGCAGGCCACTGCCGACGCCTTCCTGACCTCCCTTCGGGCCAAGCCTTACGCACCGTCCACCGATAGCCTTCCCGACCCCGAGCTCCTGGCCTACCTGGACGAAAAGGGCCAGATAGTCCGCGTGGCCGACAACATAGCCTTCACCACGGAGGCCTATCAGGAGATGACCTCTCGCATTGTGGAGCACCTGAAGGCCCACGGCACAATCACCCTGGCCCAGGTGCGGGACATGTTCGCCGCCAGCCGCAAGTATGCCCAGGCCCTCCTGGAGTACCTGGACGAGCAGCGCATCACCCGCCGCGTGGGTGACGAGCGGGTCCTGCGGCGACCGGAGGCTACTTAGACGCCATGACTCTAGACTTCGAGCGCCTGGCCAAACAACTAGACGACCTGGGGCCCCGCCTGAGGGAACGGGCCGAGGAGGGCCGGGCGCGCCTGGCTCAGGCTCTGGACACCGTCCGTGCCTGGGCTGGCCGGCCGGACGGTCTACGCGAACGCCTGGAGGCGGCCAGCACCAGCTGGCTCCTGGCCGAACCGCTGGGCGAGCCCATGGACGCCGCCTTCCCTGCTCCTCCGACCCCCAACGAATACGTCGCGCTGGCCAGCGACGGCTCTCACATCGATGTGGACCGGCACAGCCCCATCTCCTGCTACCTGCTGAACATGGGCCGGGTCCGCATCCGCTACGGCAGTCGCCCCGAAGCCGATCTGGCTAGCCAGCCAGACCTAGCGTTCGAGGACGAACGCCTGGTGCTGGGCGACCGCAGCGACGCCAGCCGCGAGGATGTGCTATCGGGCAACCTTCTGGCCGCCCTGCGCAGCGTGCGCGAGGTGGAGCTGCTGGCCCGGCTCGCCGCCGAGGAGGACAGCGGCCTGCCCACCCTGGCCCTCCTAGACGGCACGCTCGTGCTCTGGGGCCTAGCGCAGAGGGAGCTCCGCGGCGACATCAAGCGAGTCCTGTTAGACGAGGGCATCATCCGCGCCCTGGATGCCCTCAAGACGCTGGCCGGCCAGAAGCCTATCGCCCTGGCCAGCTACATCAGCCGCCCCGGTGGCAGCGAGCTCGCCCACACCCTGCGCCTGGCCGCTTGCCCCCTCCCCCAAGGCCAGCCGCCCCGGCCCGTCGATTGCAAGCGCTGCCCGCGCGAGGCAGACGAGCCCAGGCCCTGCGATGCCGTCGGGCTGACCTCCGACCGCCCGCTATTTGCAGCGCTGCTGAAGCCGGGCCAGCGGAGCGCCGTCTTTCGGCGGAAGCACAAGGTGCCAGGCTCCATCGAAGAGGCATTCTATGGCCAGCACAGCGTGGCCTTCTTCTACCTGCGCATGCCGGACGACGTGCCCGACGAGATAGCACGAGTGGAGATGCCCCTGTGGATGGCCCAGGACGAGCAAAGGGTCGCCCTTCTGCACGCCCTCCTGATCGACCAATGCCGCCGCGGGCTGGGCTATCCCTTGGCGATCATGGAGGCCCACGAGCAGGCGGTGATCAGCGGCCCCGAGCGGGAGGCCTTCAGGCGACTGCTGGAGGCCCAGGTGACGGCGGAAGGGCTTCCCGCCGCCTCGTCCGGCAAGGCCCTTAGTAAGCGAGCACGCTGGCTATGAACAAACAAGAGAGTTCAGAGATCATCGGCCAGGTAGTGGCGGCGGATATCGCGTCCTTCACCGCCCAGAGCCTCGAGCTCGAGGGGGCGCCGCCCCTGGGCAGCCTGGTGAAGACCGACGGCCCCATCTACGCCGTCGTCCGCGACGCCCGCACCGAGAGCGTCGAGGGCCGACGGCCCGTCGCCCACCTGTCCGGCGAGACCGACCTGGAATCGTTCCTCGACGCCAACCCTCACCTCCGCCACCTCCTGCGCACCACCTTCGAGGCCGTGGTGGTCGGCCACGGGGACGGCCCTGCCCTCCACCACTACCTGCCTCCTTCCACCACCCCCATCTTCGCGCCCGTGCGTCTCTGCCCGCAGGAGGAGGTGGCTCGCTTCAGCCACAGCCTCGACTTCCTCAAGCTGCTCCTCTCGGCCGCCGCCAACAGCGATGAGGTGGCGACAGCCTGTCTGCGCCTGGCCAGCGCCGCTCATCCCGACCGCCGCGCCTTCCTGGTGGCAGCGGGCAAAGAGCTGGCGCGCCTGCTGGCCAACGAGCCCCACCGCTTGACCGCCATCCTCAGGAGGATCCAACCATGAGTGACCACGACAAGCCGGAATCAGACACGGCACAGCGCCTGGGCCTGATAGTGAGCGGCTCCCTGACCTCCGGCCTGGACGTCAGGCTGGATAGCGGTCGTTCGGTGGAGGACGTAGCCGTCGGCCGCTACGTGACCATCCAGGGCCGCCGCTCCCGCTTCTTCAGCATCATCACCGACGTCGAGCTGCGCGCTAGCAATCGCGACATCCCCTGGTCCCTGCCGGAGACAACGGACGAGTTCTCCCGCGAGGTCATGGCCGGCACGACCACCTTCGGCAGCCTGCACGTTGTGCCCTACCTGAAGGTGGGCCCCACCGCCGACGCCCAACCGGAGCCCGCCAAGACGGTGCCCGCCCACTTCGCCGAGGTGTGGGAGGCATCCCAGGAAGACGTGGAGCGCATCTTCGGCCAGGAAGACGAGAGCCATTTCGTCATCGGCAGCCCTCTGGACATGGAGGTCAAGGTCTGCCTGAACTATCAGCGCTTCGCCGAGCGCAGCAACGGCGTCTTCGGCAAGAGCGGCACGGGCAAGACCTTCCTCGCCCGCATCGTCCTGGCCAGCCTGATGATGAAGAGCAACGCCCAGCGCGAGGCCGAGAAGCGAGTGGTGAACCTGGTATTCGATATGCACAACGAGTACGGCTGGCAGGGCACCAGCGAAGGGCCCACTCGCTGGGTGAAGGGCCTCAAGCAGCTCTTCCCCGCCAGCGTCGCTGTCTTCACCCTCGACCCGGAGAGCTCCCGCCGTCGCCAGGTCGCCACCGACGCCGTGGTGGAGATCGGCTACGACGAGGTGGAGCCGGAGGACATCGAGATCCTCAAGGAAAGCCTAAACCTGACCGAGCTGGCCGTGCAGGCGGCCTTCCCTCTGGAGCGCCGCTTCGGCCGCCAGTGGATCGAGAAGACGCTGGACCTGGACCCCTCCGACGAGGACGAGCGCCAGTTCCTGCAACGGGAATCTATCCACGATTCGAGCTTCCGCAGCCTGCGCCGCGGCCTCGGCCGCCTCGCGCGCCTGCAGTTCCTGCGCCCCCACACCGAGCAGAACTCGGTGCAGACCATCCTCAACTACCTTGAGAGCGGCAAGAACGTGGTGCTGGAGTTCGGCCGCCACGGCGACAACATCACCGCTTACGTCCTGGTGGCCAACCTCCTCACCCGCCGCATCCACGAGCGCTATCGCCAGCAGAAGGAGGCGGCCATGGGCGACCGCGCCCAGGAGCCCATCCACCTGGTGATCACCATCGAGGAGGCCCACAAGTTCCTCAACCCCCAGGTGACCAGCCAGACGATCTTCGGCCAGATCGCCCGCGAGATGCGCAAGTACAACGTCACCCTCCTGGTCATCGACCAGCGCCCCAGCGGCATCGACTCCGAGGTCATGTCCCAGATCGGCACCAAGATCACCTGCCTCCTGGACAACGAGAGCGATGTGGACAGAGTGCTGGAGGGGGTAGCCCAAAAGCGGGAGCTAAAGGGAGTGCTGGCGCGGCTGGAGTCGCGGCAGCAGGCGCTCATCTTCGGCCATGCCGTGCCCATGCCGGTGGTGGTGCGCACCGAGGAGTACGGCTCGGAGGAGTCCTACGGCCGCTTCGTGGAGCGTCCCTTCCGCGAGCGCCTGGAGGAGATATACAGCGAGGGGTAGCCCAGCCAACGCCGCCTGGCGTAGCACGCGCCTGCGCTGGGAGCCAGCAGCGCCCGGCGCCCGGGCGACGACGCGGCCATCCTGGCGTAGCCCATCAGTCACTTTTCCACGTCTTCGGGCCAAACCGCTCTCGGTACAGGCCCAATCGACTCTTCCGGCCAAGCGGCACTGGGCAAGGCTGCGGCGACGAATGGGGCCGAGGAAATCAATCTAGAGACGACATCTCTGACGCGATCCGTGCGTTCCGGTAGGAGTTCGGCCCTGGCTTGGCGTAGTATCCCCTGGGCCTCCTTGAGCAGCCGCTTCGTAGGTCGCTGTCCACGCCCGAGCGTGAGGCACCCGTCCAATCTGTCAAACGCGTTCCTCAACCTCCGAACGCTATCGGGATCGCGCCGCGAGGGTACGACCGAAGCCCTACGAAACCTATCGAGCACACCTTGAATCTCCTCAAGCCGTGAGAGTATCTGTGCCGTGCTCTTTTCCCACGGGTTCTCGCTCCCGCGGAGTGTCTGCAGGTCGATTGCCTGAGATATGGGGTTATCCATCTTGGAAGGTTCGCTCTCCGCGGCCTTGATCTGTCGCACTATCTCCTTCTCGCACTGGTCGGCGCTAGCTAGATCACGGTAATCGACGGTAATGATCCGCATGGCGGCGACGTCGAAGGGGATTGGCTGGCTGACCTCTATGATGTGAACAACCGGTTTCCTGGCTGCGTGGCGGACGGCCAACTCGTAGAACACGTTGGGATTGTGGTCTGTCAGATCAGCGACTACCAGCGGCGCCTCAGCAAGCTGTTGAATGATCTGGGACGTGATAATCCCGGACTCCGAAATCTTGTCGGCCCGCACCGGCGTATACCCGCATGCTCGTACAGCGGGCGTGATGACGTACTTGAAGACTGTATCCGATCTCTCCCGCGTTGGGCTTCCCTCCTCGCCTATGGGCGCAATTACGAAGCAGACTTTCGCGTTATCTCCGCCTGCCATGTTAGCACCTCCCTCATCACGGCTTGTAGTGCCCATTCTAATCGCAGCCGCGCGGGCTGGCAAGGCGACGAGCTACAGCCGCCCCATCGCCACCACGAACCATACGAGGGCGTTAGCGACGAGCAGCACGAGCGGGGTCTCTATGAGGAGCCAGCCCTTCATATTCACTCACCCTATCGGCGAGCGCGAGGGCTGACAAGGAGCCTACTTGCCCAGGACTCTTCGTAGCACCTCAACTAGCTTATTCTTCACGAAATCCCTGTCTATGTTATCTACTGAGAAATTCTCCATAGATTCAGGAGGGTTGGGAGCATCCGGAGTGCCATGGCCCGAGCGTACCTCTACTCGCGTGGTGCCCGCGTTGCCGACGAAGGATACAAAAGGCGTGTTCCCTCTAGTCGTATATTGCTTGCGGTCCATGCCATAAGGATAAAACTCTATCGCTACCTGAGGGGGGATCGTCCTGCCGCCAGGGTGAGTCTCTTCCCGAGTGATCAGAACCACACAGTCCTGCTTGGGCTTGCGGTTTTTCAGCCGGGCGCAAATTTCGTTCATGACAGGTATAATTGTCTGATTGCAGCACGATTCATAGTCCGCACGGAACTCAGCTTCCTCAACTTCCTTTCTCAAGCGCCTCTTGTTTGGAGGCTCATGTTTCCGGTCATAGGTATTCAGCAACTCGTCCAGTTCTTTCCATTCCTCGTTTGTCATATCGCGCCTCCTTCATGTGCCCGCCGCGGCCTTATCCTACTCGCAGCCGCGAGGGTTGGCAAGGGAAAGCGCTACAGCTTCCGGTAGGCGTACCAGCGGCGTCGCTGACTACTACGCGGGGCTTAGCTGCTTTTCCTTCACAGCGGCGAAGAAATTGATGCCCGCCACCGGCTCGGCCGTGTGGACATCGTAGGTACAATTGGGATAGGCCATAGCGATCCTGCCCGGGACCGACTCTTCAGCGCCCATAGAAACCTGCCCTAGCGGGCCTTGCACTAGCATCGGCCCATGCATCCGAATATTCTGGCCATTGACGTACTTCACTTGTCAGCCTCCGACCGACTATCCTGCGAGGAACTGTCACCCCATCCTACTCGCAGCCGCGAGGGCTCGCAAGGGAAGGGGCTACAGCTTGCGGTAGGCGAACCACTTGCTCTTCTCCTGTCGGCGTCTGCCCTGCCGCCGCGTGGCCAGCCACTCCACGTAGACCTCGTACACCTCGCCCTCGCTGGTGCGCAGCCGATAGTAGATGCGCTGAGGCCCGGACCGCCAGTCGTCATGCCCGCGGATCGCCTGGCCGGAGGCATGCTCCTCCCAGCGCTGGAGGACATCGGCAACCTTGTATTCCTTGCCGCCAAGACGGAAGGCCACCGGAACGGGCGCAGCGTCCTTGCTCAGCTTCACCTCGATGGGCTTGCCGATGAACTCGACGGGCATAAGCCACTCCCATCGACCGCCAGCAGGCGGCCCTAGCTGCCGGGCGCGGGGGCCGGCCTGGGGATCCGCCGGCGGAAGATGCGCAGCACGTCCCCCTCCTCCCAGCTCACCAGCAACTGGGCGGCCACGAAGATCGAGCTGTAGGTGCCAGCGACCACGCCGATGAGCAGCACCAGCAGGAAGCTCTGAATCGTCACCCCGCCCAACAGCAGCAGGGCGCCGATGGTCATTATCAGGGTCAGGGAGGTGTTCAGCGAGCGGGCCAACGTCTCGGTGAGGCTGGCGTTGACGATCTCGGGCAACTCCACCCCCGGGTTACGCGTCACGTTCTCGCGAATACGATCGAACACCACGATGGTATCGTGCACACTGAAGCCGATGATCGTCAGCAGCCCCGTAATGAACATGGTGTTGATCTCGATCCCGAACACCTTGCCAAAGATGGAGAACGCCCCCACTACTATCAACGTATCGTGCAGCACGGCAATGATCGCACAGATGCCGTAGCGCCACGGCTTCGGCAGATGGCGGAAGGCCCAGATAATATACAGCAATATGCCCACGGCTGCCGCCACCACAGCTATCGCCGCGTCGCGGGCGATCTCCTGCGAAATGATCTCCGACACGGAGGCGAAATCCCGCACCGTGAACGAGCCAAACCGGTCCTCCAGGGCATTCTCGATGGCCTCCCGCTCAGAGGGCATGGCCGGCCCCACCGGCGGGACGTCCGCCATTCCCTCCAGCTCGCCCATGCGGATGATGAAATCGCCCTCGGTGGTGCGCTGCACGCGCGCCTCGGGATGGTCGATGTCGCCCATCGCCGAGCGCAGGTCCTCCGCTGACACCGACTGCTCGAAGCGAATGGTCATGCTGGTGCCAGAGGCAAACTCGACCCCCGGCCTCAGCGCAGGCGGGGTGAGCAGGGAGATGATGCCCGGGATCAGAATCACCACGGACAGCAGGAAGTACCAGCCCCGCCGATGCACAAAGTCCAGCAAGCCTGAGCCCTTGCTCGGCGTGGGACTGAACGAAGCCGGTGCGGGAGCAGCGGACGCCTCAGCCCCCGCTCCAGGAGCGAACCACCCCAGGCGCCTGGCCAGCGGCGTCCCCACCATCAGTCGCAAGAAGGTGCGAGTGACGACTATGGCCGAGAACATGCTCACCGCCACGCCGATGCCCAGGGTGAGAGCGAAGCCCTTCACCAAGTTTGCACCGAACTGATCGCCGAACCACCACAGGATGCCGCAGGTGATAAACGTCGATATGTTGCTATCGCGGATGGCGGGCCAGGCGCGCGCGAAGCCGGTCTCGATGGCCGCGACCAGACTACGGCCTGCCCTTAGCTCCTCCTTCATGCGTTCAAAGATGAGGATGTTGGCGTCCACGGCCATGCCCACCGACAGGACGAAGGCAGCGATGCCGGCCAGGGTGAGGGTCACCGGTATCAGCTTGAAGAGCATCAGGAGGACCGAGATGTAGGTGACCAAGGCCGCGCCGGCCAGGGCGCCGGGCAGGCGGTAGTAGAGGATCATGAACAGAATAACGGCCAGGATGCCTATCTCGCCCGCCTGCACGCTGTGCCGCACGGAGTCGTCGCCCAGGGTGGCGTCCACCGTGCTCTCCTGAATGACCCGCAACTTGATGGGCATGGCGCCCGTCCTCAGCTGGCGGGCCAGGGTGTCGGCCTCGTCCAGCTTGAGGCCCGTGATGACGGACTCACCTGTCAGGATCCCCTGGACCGTGGGTGCCGAGATGAGTTCTTCGTCGAGGAAAATGGCCATGGGCAGGCCCAGCACACGGGTGGTGATCTGCTCGAACAGGTCCCCGCCCTCCGAGTTGAACCTGAGCTGCACGTTGGGCGTGCCCCTCGCATCGAAGATCACCTCCGTTTCCTTGCCCTTCAGGAAGCGGCCGGTGAGGGCCTTCTCCTGCCCGTCGCCGCCGATGCCCGTGGCAGGGACCCAGTTCACCGTACCGGTGGGCACGGTGGCGCCCGGAGGGAAGCACAGCCACTGCGGGTCGTCAGCGGTGCTCGTCAGATTGGTCGGCTGGAGGCGGCCATCCGCTACTTCGACTACGTCCGACGGGACGGTGACCGTGTCGCCCGCATAGGCCGTGCAGACGATGTTGCCTTCCTCGTCCCTCTCGGGCTCATAAAACGCCAGCAGGGCCGTGCGGCCGATCTTTGCCCGCGCCTCTTCTGGGTCTATCCCCGGCAGCTGGAGGGCCAGCCGGTTCGAGCCCTGGCGCTGGATCTCCGTCTCCGCGACGCCGAACTCGTTGACGCGCTTCTCTATGACATCCCGCGCTCCGTCCATAGCCTCGTCCAGGTCGGCCTCGGCCGGCAGAGAGGCGGGATCGCCCTCCAAGAGCATGTACGTGCCGCCCTTGAGGTCGAGGCCCAGGCGCATCGTCTCCCGCTCGAAGCCGCCGATTTGCAGGCCGTGCCCCTTGGGCCAGGGGAAGAAATCGGGCAGATAGCGCCCAGGATCGGAAGGCCAAACGATGATGATAGCAATGGCGGTAAGGATAGCGATGAGACCGAAAGTTACGAGGTTAGCGCGATTGCGCATCAGAGCCTAGCCTCCATCCGTTCCAGCTCCTGGCGAGCAAGAGCCAGAGCCTGCTCCCGCGTGGTCACCTCGCCTGTCGCCTGAGCCTCCTGCACTGCCTCCAGCAATCGTCCCACCAGCGGCCCAGGCGTTAGGTCAAGGGCGTCGATCAGGTCGTGGCCTGTAACCAGCCGCGGCGGCGCCGCCAACTCCTCCTGGAAGCGCCAAGCCAGGATAAAGCCTACCACGTTCAGGTGAGCTTGCCAGTCGTCCCAGTCCAGACGAGGTCCTACTGTGGCCAGGTGGTCGGCCAGGCTGAGGAACAGCACGTCGATGGCGGCCTCACCTGTATCGCGGAAGTAGCGGTAAAGAGCGCGACGGCTGGGCGGCCCGTCGCGAGCTATCTGAAGCGGCCGCAGGTGCTCCTTGACCATCGCCTCCGTCTGACGCACCTCGGCACCGCTGAAGCGCAGCCGCCTCGCCACCACCGCTGCCCTCGCGGCCCCCGCTGGGGCATGGCCGAAGAAGCGCATGCGGCCGTCGTCGTCGATGGTTCTGGTCTCGGGCTTGGCGACATCGTGCAGGAGAGCGGCCAGCTTGAGAAGGGCCGCCCTCGTGTGGCCCTCGGAAACCTCTTCCTGAAAATGCTCCCCAACCGCTGGGAACTCTTCCATCTTCTCCCATAGCTCGCGCCACAGGCGAGCCCAGCGCCCATCCGCAGGCTCCTCAGAACCCAGGAGGGTATCCAGGGCAGCCACCGTCTCCAGGCTGTGGTCGAAGACGTCCCACTCGTGCTCCTTGGGCTGTTCCTCACCCTTGGTGGCGGTCACCTCCGGCACAAGGGGCTCGAGAAGACCAAGCTCATCGGCCAGGCGCAGGCCCGGAGCCGCCCGCGGCGTGGCCAGGATGCGCATCAGCTCGTCCCGCTGCCGCTCAGGCGCCGCCTGGGACAGGAGAGAGGCGTCTTCGGCCATAACATCCGCCGTCTGAGGGTCGAGGGTGAAGCCCAGCTCGGCACACAGGCGCACCGCTCGCAGCAGGCGCAGGGGATCGGCGCGAAAGGCCTCCGGCCGCACCATCCGCACGGTCCCTTCAGCCAGATCGCGCCTGCCGTCGTAGGGATCAATGATGGATGGTTGTCGCTCACCAGCCAACGCCTCGACGGGGACGGCCATGGCGTTGATGGTAAGATCGCGCTGAGCCAGGTCGGCCCCTATGTCCACCCGCAGCGGCACGAGGTCAATGCTGCGGATAGCCTCGCCGCCAGCCAGGACGATGCGGGCGGCCTTGTGCTCCTCGTGCAGGGCGAAGAAGTGGCCCGCCAGAGCGTCGGCCAGTTGTCTGCCCAGCGACAGGGGGTCGGCAGCCACCGCCAGGTCCACGTCGTGGCTCTGCCGCCCGAGCAGAGCGTCTCGCAGAAAGCCGCCCACCACATATGCCTCCAGGCTCTGAGAATCCACAAAAGAAGCAACCCTGGCGAGGACGGCCCTGGTCTGCGAATCGATCCCTAGGCTATCTGCTTCCACCCGTGACAACAAGCCCGCGGCCCTACAGCTCAGCGGACACCTCCCCTTCCGTCTCTGGCGCTACCTTTCTTAGCTCGTCCAGGCTTTCCAGATGGTCGATGTAAAGGACACCGTTGATGTGATCGATCTCGTGTTCCAGTGCCTGAGCCAGGAGGTCGTCCTTGGCCTTGACGCGCACCTGGTGCCCCTGAAGGTCGCGTCCCTTGACGGTCACGCTCACCGAGCGGGTGACCTCTGCCCAGTAGCCGGGAACGGATAGGCAGCCCTCCGTCACCGTGCGCTCACCCGATCGCTTGACGATCTCCGGGTTGATGAGAGTGATGACCTCCTCCCCAGGCATGGCGATGGCCACCACCCGCAGAGGGACGCCCACCTGAGGTGCCGCCAGGCCGACCCCGCCGGCGTCCCGCATGGTCTCGATCATGCTTTCAACCAAGCGCTGGATGGAACCGTCCACCTGCGACACCCGCTTGGCCCGCTGGCGGAGGACAGCATCACCCAACACCGTGATGGGCAGAACCGCCAAACCTAGACCTCCCGTTCCTCAAGCAGTCGCTACCATTTTAGGACATAGTACGCCTAGTGTCGCCCCTCAGCGGCGGGCACGGCGCCTCCACCGAAGTAAGGCCTCATAGAAGGCTAACGGGGTCTATATCTATTGTCCAGCCCTGAGGGAAGGAGAGCTCCCGCAAGAGCTCGGCGGGGTCGTCGCCACGCAGGAGGATCTGCCAGCGGTGGCGACCCCGCATCTTGGGCACGAAGGAAGGAGCGGGGCCCAGGATGTCCAGGTGGGGAATGCCCTGGACGTCCCTCTCCCGGCGCAAGGTCTTGACCAGGCGAAAGGCCTGCTCCTGGGCGTACAGCGGGTTGGTGTGGGCGAAGATCAGCCGCGCCAGCCGCCCGAAGGGGGGATAACCAAGGCGCCGCCGCAGCATGGCCTCGTGCTCGTAGAAACCGGCGTAGTCGTGGCGGGCGGCCGCCTGGATCGCCCAGTGGTGAGGGGTATAGGTCTGGATGATCACGCGCCCGCCCAGCGGCCCGCGACCGGCCCGACCGGCCACCTGCTCCAGGAGCTGAAAGGTGCGCTCGCCGCTGCGATAGTCGGGCAGGTTAAGGCTCACGTCAGCCGAGATCACCCCCACCAACGTCACAGAAGGCATGTCCAGCCCCTTGGCGATCATCTGGGTGCCGATGAGGATGTCCGCCTCTTTGGCCAGGAAGCGGGCCAGGATGCGCTCGTGGGCGCCCCGATGGCGGGTGACGTCGCGGTCCCAGCGCAGGAGGCGAGCCTGCGGGAAGGCGCGCGCGGCCTCCTGCTCGACCTTCTCGGTGCCGATACCCATGAAGCGGATGCGAGGGCTACCGCACTGACGGCAGCGGTCGGGCAGCCGCCGCCCGCGATGACAGTGGTGACAGATGAGCCGCCCCTCGCTGGCGTGATAGGTAAGGGAGACGGCGCAACGAGAGCAGGTCGGCACGTGGCCGCAGTCGCGGCACTGAACAAAGGAAGCGGCGCCGCGGCGGTTCAGGAAAAGGATGACCTGCTCATCGGCGGCCAGGGCCTCGGCCAGCGCCTGAGCCAGCGACCGGCTGAAGATGCTGCGATTGCCCGCCTTCAGCTCCTGGCGCAGGTCCACCACCTCCACCTCGGGCAGGGGCCGCACAACGCAGGAGCGCCCATCGCCCGAGGCCAGCGGCTGCACCCGCTCCCTCAGCTCCAGCAGGCGATAGCCGCCGGAACTGGCTCGATAATAGCTCTCCAGGTCGGGCGTGGCGCTCCCCAGAACCAGGACGGCCCCCGTCTGTTCGGCCAGCTTTTCGGCCACCCGACGGGCGTGGTAGCGGGGCGCCGGGTCCTGCTGCTTGTAGGTCCACTCGTGCTCTTCGTCCATCACGATCAGGCCCAGGTCGGGCTGAGGGGCGAAGATGGCGCTGCGGGGCCCGACGACCACGGCGTAGTGACCGTCGCGGATGCCGCGCCACTGGTCGAACTGCTCGCCCAGAGAGAGGCCGCTATGCATCACCGCCACCCGGCCGGGGAAGCGCTCGGCGAAGCGACGCACCGTCTGCGGCGTCAGGGATATCTCCGGCACCAGAACGATGCCCCGCTTGCCCAGGGCCACCGCCTTTTCCAGGGCCTGAAGGTAGACCTCCGTCTTGCCGCTGCCGGTGACGCCGTGCAGGAGAAAGACCGAGGGTGGGCCGCCATCGTCAGCCGCCGAATGCTTCAGGGCCTGGGCGATCTCTTCATACGCCGCCTGCTGGGCTGCCGTCAGGGCCGGCGACTCTCTGGGAGGATATGACCTGGCAGCCAGGGGATCGCGCTCCACCTCGACCTCCTCCAGCGCCACCAGCCCCCTGTCCACCAGCCCCTCCAGGCCAGCGCTAGTGATGCGGGTGCGGGCGCGCAACTGCGACAGCGGCATCAGCGGCCCTTCTTCAACAAGAGCCGTCAGCGCGGCCGCCGGCCGCCGCCCCCTGACCGACGCTCCCAGCTCCTTGGCTTGCTTCCGTGCCTCCCTCGGCTTCACCAGCAGGCGTACGTGAGGCACCAGCTTGGGCTTCACTTTGGGGCGGGCCAACTCATAGGTTCGCTCCACCAGCTCGCGCCGCACCAACTCCTCCACTGCCGCCGACAGGCCGCGCAGCTTCAGTTCCTTGCGCAGCTCTTCCAGCTCCACCTGGCGACGGCCTGCCACCTGCTCCAGCACCTCCCTCCGGCGAGGCGTCAGCTCCAGGGAGGGCACCTCCTCAGCCGAGACCAGCGATCGCAGGATGGTGAGGGGCTTGCGTCGAAAGCCCGGCGGAAGCATGGGGGCCACGCAGTCGAACAGGGGGGCCAGGTAGTAGTCGCTAAGCCAGCGGGCCAGGACCGTGTGATGAGGCAAGAGCAGCGGCCGCGAATCCATGGGAGCGATGATATCCCGCGTTTCGGGGTAGGATGGCTGCTCCGTCACCTCCAGCACCACCCCCTGGAGGGTGCGGTTGCCGAAGGGCACGTACACAGCCTGCCCCTCCGCCACCGCCAGGCCGGCGGGCAGAGAGTAGGTGAAGGCGCGCCGATGGGGCGCAGTGGAGTTGACCGCTACTTCCGCGAAGGACATAGCTAACCCATCCCAGGCCAATATATCACCGCTCGATCGCAGATCAAAACGGGGGCTGTCATCACAGCCCCCGCGGTTTTCCCTCGGCAACAGTCGCTTAACAACAAGTAAACCCTGTGCTATTGTAACGGTGCGCCGCTTGCAGCCCGATATGGACGCCGGCAGCCACGCGGGCAGGGCGGCAAGACACTTTGAAAAGTCGGCAGGTGAGGAACGGCACAGGAGACAAGACATGACAAACGCTCAGTTTCGCTCGGTTGAGCTAAAGAAAATTCAGCCCAACAGGCTCAACCCACGGCTCGAGTTTGGCAAGCAAGCTCTGGACGAGCTGGCAGATAGCATCAGGGGAGTAGGGCTTCTGGAGCCAGTCATCGTCCGACCCGCGGGTGATGACTTTTACGAGATCGTGGTCGGCGAACGCCGGTACCGGGCTGCGCAGCAGGCCGGCCTCGACACAGTTCCAGCGATCGTCGGCGACTATACCGACCAGCAGGTACTAGAACTGAACCTGATTGAGAATATCCAGCGGGAAGATCTGACCGTTGTGGAGAAAGCCAGGGTCTGCCACGACCTGCGCGAACGCTACCCAGACAGGTATCGGACATGGAACGATATCGCAGAACGAGTCAGCGTTGATGTGGAGACCATGAAGTCGTGGGTTCGAACCCTCGGTCTGCCCGAGCCCATCCAAACGCTCATTGGACCCCGAGACATCAGGCACACTCCGCCAGGCAAGATCGACTACCAGACCGCTTTGCACATCGTTGAAAAGATCAAACAACCGGAAAGGCAGGTGGAGGTAGCTGAACAGTTTGCCCAGCACCGCCTGCCGCAGCGCGCGGCCAGACAGGCCCTCCAACACATCGCCAGGGAGCCAGAGAGACCTGTGGAACAGCTAGTGCGCGAGGCGGTTGCCGAGGCGCCCCTCTATCTGCCTTTCTCTAAGGTCCACGCCGACGCCATTGTGCAGGGCACGAAGACGCAAACGGCGCGGAAGGCCAAGGACCCTCGCGTCCAGCCAGGAGCCATCCTGAGAGCTCAAGTTACCCATTTCGCCGACCTGGAGGTGGTTGACGTTCGTAGGAAGCGGCTAGGAGACTTCGACGACGAGGACGCGAAGCGGGAGGGCGGATATACGCTGCACGAGTTCCAGCAGGTGTGGCGCGATCTCCACGGCACGTGGAACCCCGACGAAATCGTGCATATAGTAAGGTTCCGCTTGGCTCGGGTCGTGGGTGAGGAGAGCCGAGCCTAGCGGCGGCTGCGGCTGCCGGAGTCGAAGGGTCGCCTCCACCTTGCGGTGGGATCTGCTTTAGCACCGGTGACCCCCTGGGAACCGGAGTGCCGCGCCGGGAGGTCAGCAACAACGCCCGTACATGAGTATGAGCTAAAGCGTGTGCTAACCACCGTTCGCACGTACCCCATGCCAGCGCGGAGGGGCGTGGAGGTATCTTGTACCGGTGGAATTACCGACCACGGTCAGTGGATACGCCTGTTCCCCGTTCCATATAGGTTCCTCGAACCGGACCAGCGGTTTAGCAAGTACCAATGGATCGAGGCACAGGCCGCCAAGTCCTCTGATGAGCGACCGGAAAGCTACCAAGTGGATACAGATTCAATCAGGATTTTGAGTCCCCCGCTCCCAACCGCCGACAAGTGGATGGCGCGAAAGCAGCTGGTCTTCCCATTGATGGCGCCCTCCCTTTGTCAGTTGCAGCGCGCCAGGCGCGAGAGCAAAGCTTCAATGGGCTTCTTTAAGCCCCACCAAATTGCCAGCCTTGACATAGAGCCAGAGGACAACCCCAACTGGACCCCCGAGGAGCAGGCAAAATTGCTGCAATATGACCTCTTTCAGAAGCGACCGTTTCACCCTCTGGAGAAAATCCCCTTCAAGTTCTACTATCGATTCACATGCAGCGAGCCAGGCTGCAAAGGCCATCGCCTATCTTGTGTAGACTGGGAGCTAGGGCAAGCATACCGCTCGTGGCGGATGAGGTACGGGCAAAACTGGGAACGCGCACTGCGCAACAGGTTTGAATACGAAATGGTAGAACGCTTCGACACGCACTTCTTCGTCGGCACGGTGCATGCATACCCGAATAGCTGGATCATAGTGGGGCTGTTCTACCCCTTGAGGTAAGTTTCAGCCCCAGTGAGGCTTGTGGCCACGAGCCGATTCCTTGCCAAGCCGCGGGCCACAAATAGGCATGCTTCCCGCTCGGAGCAAGACCGACTCAGCGTACAGAGCTTTTGAGTCGCCCCAATCGCCGCGTTGCGACGATCCCGTTTTCTATCGCCGCCGCTGTCACTCGGTCTCGGTCTCCTCCTCCTGCTCCTTCGCGCTCGCCTTCCGCCGCTCGCGCGGCGGCCTGCGCGCCTCCTTGATGCGAGCAGCCTTGCCCGTCAGGCCTCGCAGGTAGTACAGCTTGGCCCGGCGCACTCGCCCCCGCCGTGTTACCTCCACCTTCTCCACCCGGGGCGAGTAAACAAGGAATGTGCGCTCCACCCCCACGCCGTGGGTGACCCGCCGCACGGTGAAGCTCGAGCTGCTGCCCGCTCGGCGGCTACCAATCACCACGCCCTCGAACACCTGCGTGCGCTCCCTCTCCCCCTCCACCACCTTCACGCTCACGCGCACGCTGTCGCCGGGGCGGAACCCCTGGATTTCAGGTCGCTCTTTCAACTCTACCAGCGATGTCAGGTCCGTCATGACTACCCTCTAGTGAACTACGGTCTGGGTAGATTGGTCAATAGCCACTGCTTCTCTTCCTCCGTTAAGTCGGCGCGCGCCAGCAGGTCGGGCCGCCGTTGGGCCGTGCGCAGCAGGCTCTGCTGACGCCGCCAGCGGGCGATCTCGCCGTGGTTACCCGATAGCAGCACCTCCGGCACCTTCATCCCCCGGAAGTCAGCCGGCCGCGTGTACTGAGGATACTCCAGCAGGCCCTGAGCGAAAGAATCGTCCGCCGTGGACAGGGGCGAGCCCAGGGCGCCCGGGATCTGGCGTACGACGGCGTCCACCACCACCATGGCCGCCAGCTCACCCCCCGACAGCACGTAATCGCCGATGCTGATCTCCTCCGTCGCCAGGTGCTCGTGCACGCGAGCGTCCACACCCTCGTAGTGTCCACAGATAAGGATGAGCCTCTCTTGACGCGCCAGCTCGACCGCCACCTCCTGGTCGAAGAGCCTGCCCTGAGGGCTCAAGAGAACTACTGGCCCCCGCTCCGGCGCCTGGCCCTGAACGTCCTCCACGGCGGCAAACAGCGGCTCCGGCTTCATCAACATGCCCTGCCCACCGCCGAAGGGATAGTCGTCCACCGTGCGATGCTTATCGCTGGCGTAGTCACGGATGTCGTGAAGGAATATCTGGACGAGCCCCTTCTCCACCGCCCGCTTGACGATGCTCTCCTCGAAGGGGCCACTGAACATGCCCGGAAAGATGGTTAGGATATCGATGCGCATGACGCTGGCTATCCCTGCAACCGCTCCACGCCCCCGCCTCTGGCCAGGTGGTCGCCTCCCTCGCCCCGCACCATCTCCACGGCATGGGGCAGCACCGGCAGGAGGTAGGTCAGACTCTCGCGCACCCCCCGCTCGCTGCCCGGCAGGTTGACGATCAGCGTGCGACCGCGCACGCCAACCACGGCCCGGCTGATCATAGACATCGGCGTGTGCTTTAGCCCCTCCTGACGCATGGCCTCGGCCATGCCCGGCACCAGCCGCTCCACCACCGACAGGGTGGCCTCAGGGGTGACATCCCGCGGCGAGAGGCCAGTGCCGCCGTTGGTCACGATCAAGGCCAGGTCTGCCTCATCGGCCCACTCCCGCAGGCGGGAGGCGATAGCCTCCTTCTCGTCGGGCACCACCTCATAGCGCTCTACTGTCGCCTCCACAGAGGCCAGCAGCTCGCGGACGGCCTCACCGCTGGTATCGGCCCGCTCGCCGCGCGCCCCCTTATCGCTCACTGTGAGGATGCCGACCCGCAAGGCCATTATCGTCTCCCCCGACCAAATTTCTCGAAATTCCCACAAATTCCCCTGGGCTCTACTTGACAAGAAATCAGTGAGTGGTAAGATATCCCACGAAGTGGGGGATTGTGGGGCTTCCCCCCTTCACACTCTTCGCTCACTGATACTACCACAAGCGTTGCCCTTGGGGGAAGCCTCCCTACCAATAGGCCAGGAGGAGGCCAGGCATGGCCTTTCGGGGCACCTATGAGCACACCCTGGACGACCGCGGGCGAGTAGCCATTCCCGCCCGCTACCGCCATCTGTTCAATGAAGGCGTCGTCCTCGTGCAAGGCGAGGACGGCTGCGTCGAGGTGTACAACCACCACGACTTCGAAGCGAGCTCCGAGGCCTACACCGCCGAACCGGTCACCACTAGGCACGGCCGCCATCTCCGTCGCACCCGCTACGCCCCTGCCTTTGACGCCGAGCTCGACCGCCAGGGGCGAGTCGTCGTCCCGCCGTTCCTCCGCCAGTGGGGCGACCTCAACGGGGGTGTCATCATATGCGGCCGCGAGGATTGCCTGGAGATATGGAATCCCCAGCGCTGGGCCCAGGAGATGGGCCAGATGGGCCAGGCCGAGGCAGAGGAAGGCACGTAGTAGGCAGCACGACGGTGAGTACAACGATCCAGCCGACAGTAAGCCACACGCCGGTCATGGTGCAGGAAGTGCTGCACGCTCTGGCCGTCCAGCCCGGCGGTCGCTACGTGGATTGCAGCGTCGGGGGCGGCGGCCACGCTGAAGCCATTCTTGAAGTCGCTTCGCCAGGCGGCCTTCTCCTGGGCATCGACGCCGACCCCAGAGCCCTTCAGATAGCCCACAGCCGCCTGGCCCGCTTCGGCGACGCCGTCCTGCTGGTGGAAGGAAACTTCCGCGACGTGCAGACCATCTGCCGCAGCCACGGCTTCGCCCCCGTGCACGGCGTCCTCTTCGACCTGGGCCTCTCTTCCCTGCAACTGGCGGAGGAAGGGCGCGGCTTTAGCTTCCAGGTGGAGGCTCCCCTGGACATGCGCTTTAGCCCCCAGCAGACGGTCACCGCAGCAGACATCGCCAACACCTACACTGAGGAGGCCCTAGCCGACCTCCTCTGGCGCTACGGGCAGGAGCCACGCAGCCGCCGCATCGCCCGCCGCATCGTCCGCGAAAGGCCCCTAGAGACCACGACTCAGCTAGCCAAAGTAGTGGAGAAGGCGGTAGGGCGCGGCCACCGTCGCCTCCACCCTGCTACCCGCATCTTCCAGGCCCTGCGTATCGCCGTTAATCAAGAGCTGGAGAACCTGTCGGCCGCCCTGGAGGGAAGCCGCGACCTCCTGGGCTACAGCGGGCGGCTGACCGCCATCAGCTTCCACTCCCTGGAGGATGCCATCGTCAAGAACTTCTTCCGTCAGGAATCGCGCGACTGTATCTGCCCGCCGGACGTGCCGGCCTGCGTCTGCGACCACAAGGCCAGCCTGAAGGTGGTGACGCGGGGCGCTATCAGGCCCACGCCGTCCGAGGTAGCGGCCAATCCTCGCTCCCGCAGCGCTCGCCTGCGGGTGGCGGAGAGGCTTTAGCATCATGGCAAGAGGGCATACGGCCATCGCTGATGAGCGTCCTGCCCCAAGAGCCAAGGGGCGGCCTCTCAGCATGCCGCTGGTGCTGACCATCGCCCTGGTGGCCGTCGGCCTCGCTGGTCTCCTGCCGCTGCTTCAAAGCAGCCAGACCACCACTACCGGCCACAACATCGGCGAGCTAGAGCGCCAGCGCAACGACTGGGAGGCGCGCACCCACGAACTGGAGGCAGAGATCGCCTCCCTGGCGGCCCTCGACCGCATCGAGGAGGAGGCCCACCAGCGTCTCGGCATGGAAGCGCCCGAGCGCACGCTGTACCTCACCGTCGACGTAGCCAGCCCAGAGAGCCAGCCTATCCCTGACCGCTTCCTGCCTCCTAAGAAGCAGGAAAGCGCCGAAGCAGACCAATCTTGGTGGCAGTCCCTCCTGGACCTGCTGCCCTTTCCCTGATCGAGCCCTAAGTGATCGAGCACAGTCAAAGACAGCAGAGACACATCGAACAGACGGGAAGAAGGTTTCCAGAACCCATGTTCTGTGCACTAGCGGACGGTAAGTAGTGGCAAGACAAGGCAACGGCATCTCCAGGCGCCTGGGGGTAGTGGTCGTCCTTCTCCTCATAGCCACCCTCGGCCTGGTGGGTCGCCTGGCTCACCTCCAGCTCGTGAGTCACCAGGAGTACCAGGAACAGGCCCAGGACGAGCACCAGGGCAGCCTGGTCTTGAACCCCCGCCGCGGCGCCATCCTCGACCGCAACGGCTACCCCCTGTCCGCCAGCGTCGATGCCTACGACGTCATGGTAGATAGCCAGGTGTGGGAAGACTCTGGCCAGGCCCAACAGCGAGCTGAGGCTCTTGCCATCGTCCTGAACCGTCCGCCGCAGCATATTCTCACAGACCTGAGCACGTCCATTACCCGCGAGGTCATCGTCGGCCGCGGGCTGGACTATCAGGGCAGCCTGCGCGTGGAAGACCTCGATCTGCCGGGCGTCAGGCTGGTGCGCACCAGTCGTCGTGTCTACCCAGAAGGGAATCTGGCGGCGTCACTGATCGGTTTCATTGGCCGGGACAATGTTGGCCTCACCGGCCTGGAGGCTGACTACGATCGTGACTTAAGTGGCGCCGCCGGTTCCCTATCCTACGAGCGCGACGGCCTGGGCAACAAGATCGCCCTGGGCTACAGCGAGCGGGTACCGCCCGAGCCAGGCGCGGACATCGTTCTCACCATCGACCGCTACATGCAGCGCATGGCGGAGCGGGAGCTGGACGCCACCATCGAGAAGCACGAAGCCGAGGGCGGCACCATCATCATCATGGACCCCCGCACGGGGGCCATCCTGGCCATGGCCAGCCGTCCCTCCTTCGACCTGACCAACCTCGACCTCAGCGATGAGAGCAAAATCGATCTGTACCGCAATCGGGCCATCACCGACCTGTACGAGCCGGGCTCCGTCTTCAAGACGATAACCATGGCTGGCGCCCTCGACGCCGGCCTGGTATCGCCCGAGAGCGTCTACGTGGACGAGGGCGTAGCCCACATCTCCGGCTGGACCATCGTCAACTGGGACTTCGGCGCTCATGGCACCCAGACGGCCACTCAGATCCTGGTCAAGAGCCTGAACACCGGCGCCGTCTGGCTGAGCGAGCTCCTGGGTGCGGACCGTTTCTACGACTACGTCTATCGCTTTGGCTTCGGCGAGCCCACCCGCATCGGTCTGTCCGGGGAAGCGGCAGGCCAGGTGCGCACCCCTGCGGAAGACACCTGGGCAGAGGTGGACATGGCCACCAATTCCTTCGGCCAGGGGGTCAACGTCACGCCGTTGCAGCTCATCACTGCCATCTCGGCTATTGCCAATGACGGCAAGCTCATGCAACCTTATGTCGTGCAGGAGATCCGCCACGGCGATGACCGCCAGGTGTTCCAGCCAACGGAAGCGCGCCAGGTCGTCACCGCCGAAGCGGCCAACACCCTTACCAACATGATGAACGCTGTGGTAGACGGCATCACCGCCGTGTACGCCATCTCCGTACCGGGCTATCGAGTAGCGGGCAAGACGGGCACGGCATCCATCTCCGTCCCAGGCGGCTACAAGGAAGATTCCTATATTGCCTCTTTCGCTGGCTTCGTTCCCAGCGACGATCCCGTTCTCGCCATGCTGATAAAGATCGACGAACCCAAGGATGTGCCCTGGGGCTCGGCGGTATGCGCCCCCGTCTTTGCTCGCATGGCCCAGTCCATCCTGAACTACCTTAAGATTCCACCGGCGCCGGAGGCTCTAGTACATGAGAGCCCTTAAGGATAAGATCGGGCCATGCCAACCACTCAAGACATAACGGCAGCTCTCGACCCCCTACTCATCGCCGCGAGCAGAGCCATCGAGCGGCAATCGTTCAGCGGCGTGGCCATCGATTCGCGTCAGGTGCAGCCCAGCGACCTGTTCATAGCCCTGCCAGGCGAGCACCGCCACGGCCAAGAGTTCATCGCCGACGCCATCAGCCACGGCGCTACAGGAGTGATCGCCCAGCGGCAGCCGCCCGATCTACCGCGGGAGGTCTCCTTCTTCCAGGTTGACGACACCCTTGCCGCCCTCCAGCGCCTGGCCACCTACTGGCGAGGCAAGCATAGAGTGAAGGTCGTAGGCATCACCGGCAGCGTGGGCAAGACCACCTGCAAGGAGCTGACAGCCGCCGTCTTGAGCTCCGGCTATCAGGTGCTTAAGAGCGAGGCCAACCTGAACACCGAGACCGGCCTGCCCCTGACCCTCCTCCAGCTCCGGCCGGAGCACGAGCGGGTTGTGCTGGAGATGGGCATGTACGGCCTCGGCGAGATCCGCCTCCTCTGCCAGATAGCCCGACCCCAGATAGGCGTGGTCACTAACGTCGGCCCGGTTCACCTGGAGCGCCTGGGCACCCTGGAGGCCATCGCCCGGGCCAAGGCGGAGCTGGTGGAGAGCCTGCCGTCCGACGGCTGGGCCATCCTCAACGCAGACGACCCCCAGGTGGCGGCCATGGCCGAGCGCACCAGCGCCCGCGTCGCCCTCTTCGGCGAATCGCCGCAGTGCTCCGTGCGAGGCACTGTTCTGTCCACCAGTGGCCTGGAGGGCATCTCCTTTCGCCTGACCTGCGACGACCAGTCTGCGGACGTCTCAGCGCCCTTGCCGGGCCGTCACAATCTCTATAACGCCCTGGCGGCCGCCGCCGTGGGCCTGGCCGACGGGCTGTCCGTTCAGGAGGTAGCCGCCGCTGTGGCCGCGGCCGACGTCCCCCTACGCCTGCGAGCCGTCAGCGGACCTCAGGGCAGCACCATCCTGGACGATACCTACAATGCCAGCCCCACCTCCATGCTGGCCGCCCTCGACCTCCTGGCCGAGCTTCCCGGTCGCCGCCTGGCCCTTCTCGGCGACATGCTGGAGCTGGGCAGCTTCGAGGAGGAGGGACACCGCCTGGTAGGCGACCGAGCAGCCCGAACCACCAATGTCCTCTACACCCTGGGCGAGCGAGGACGGATCATCGGCGAGGCTGCCCAGGCGGCCGGCCACCAGGACGTGCGCTTCCTGGCCTCCAAGGAGAAAGCGGCGCCAGCCATCCGCGAGACATTGAGCGAGGGCGACCACCTGCTGGTCAAGGCCTCGCGCGTCATGGCTCTAGAGACAGTGATCGAGGAACTGACGAGCTGACATGGTTAGAGCCCTAATGCTGGGAGCGATGGCTTTTGTGCTATCGGTGATTGTGGGGCAGCCGCTGGTGGCGTTTCTGCGGCGACGAGGGCTGGGCAAGGAGATCAGCTCCGATGGCCCGCCATCTCACCTCACCAAAGCGGGCACGCCCACCATGGGGGGAGTGCTCATCTTCGCCATGGTCCTCCCCATCACTCTAGCCGCCAACATACTGGACCGCCTGTCGATCCTCCTGCCCCTGGGCACCATCGTGGGCGCAGGCCTCCTGGGCCTGGCCGACGACCTGCGCACCATCGTCGGCAGGGCCCGGACGGGCCTCAACAAGCGCCTCAAGGTCCTGCTGCTCACTGCCCTGGGCCTCACGGCTGCCCTCGTCCTCTACTTCGCCCTGGAAGTGCAGGACGTGAAGATCCCCTGGGCCGGCGAGTTCGAGTTGGGCTTCGGATATATACCGCTGGCAGTAGTCATCATCGTCTTCACCACCACCGCCGTGGCCATCACCGACGGGCTGGACGGCCTGGCCGGTGGCACCAGCGCCCTGGCCTTCCTGGCCTATGGCGTCATCGCTCTGCTCCAGGAGCAGACCTTCCTGGCCACCTTCTGCTTCACCGTTGTGGGAGCAACCGCCGGCTTCCTGTGGTACAACAGCTACCCCGCCCAGGTGTTCATGGGCGATACGGGTGCCCTCGCCCTGGGCTCCTCCCTGGCCGTGGTCGCCCTGATGACCGGCCACTGGCTGCTCCTGCCCGTCATCGGCATCGTCTTCGTCCTGGAGGGACTATCGGACATCATTCAGATCGGCTTCTTTCGTCTCACCGGGGGCAGACGCTTTTTCAAGATGAGCCCCCTGCATCATCACTTCGAGCTGCTGGGCTGGTCGGAGCCCCAGGTGGTGATGCGATTCTGGCTTCTGGGAATCGTGGGCTCCCTTCTGGGAGTGACCCTGGCATCGCAGGTATAGACGGGACTATGGCAGGCCAGCACGACTTCAAGGGCAAGCAGGTGACGGTGGTCGGCCTGGGGATCGAAGGGGTGGACCTCGTGCGTTTCCTCCACGCCCAGGGAGCCCGCATCACTGTCAGCGACGCCAAGCCCGCCGAGAAGCTCCGGGCCCGACTGCAGCAGATCGCCGACGTTCCCGCCCGCCTTTCGCTGGGGGCCAACGACCCTCAGGACCTTCTGACCGCCGACGCCATCTTCCTCTCCCAGAGCGTGCCCCTCGATCTGGCGGGGCTGGCAGAGGCCCGCCAGCGAGGCACACCCATCAGCTCGATGTTCAAGCTCTTCCTGGAGCTCTGCCCGGGGCCGCTGGCCGGTATCACCGGCAGCACCGGCAAGACGACCACGACGGCCCTGGTAGGGGAGATGTTCCGCTGCGACGGCCGTCCTCACTTCGTGGGGGGCAATATCGGCATCGGCCTGCTATCGCATCTAGCCACCCTGACGCCGGACACCTGGGTTGTCCTGGAGGTAAGCCACACCCAGCTTCAGCTCCTGCCGGAGCGCAGCCCCAACGTCGCCTGCTTGCTGAACATCACGCCCAACCACCTGGATCGCTTCTCCTGGGACGAATACCGCCGCCTGAAGAGCGACATCCTGCGCTACCAGAAGAGCGACGATTACGCCGTCCTGGGCTACGACAACAGCGAGACCCGCGCCCTGGCCCAGCGGGCCCCGGGCGAGGTGCTTTACTTCAGCCTGACCTCGGACGTCCCCGGCGACGGCGCCTTCCTCCGCGACGACTGGGTTGTCGCTAGACGACGTGGCCGGGAAGAAAGGCTGTTCCCCATCGACAGCCTGCGCCTACCGGGCCGCCACAACTGGGCCAACGCTGCGGCGGCGGCCGCGGTGGCCAGCGTCTGCGGCCTGAGCCCTCAAGCCATCGCCCGAGCAGCGGCCGAATTCCAGGCGCTACCCCATCGCCTGGAGTTCGTACATCGGCTCGGCGGCGTCGCCTACTACAACGACAGTATCGCCACCACCCCCGAACGCACCCTGGCCGCCCTGCGCTCCTTCAGCCAGCCGCTGCTCCTCCTTCTGGGCGGGCGCGAGAAGCACCTGCCTCTGGAGGAACTGACCGAGGAGGCCTCCCGACGCTGTCGCGCGGTCATCTGTTTCGGCGAGTCCGGGCCCCTCCTAGAGGAAGCGGTACAGCGAGCCGCTGACCGGCGGCCGGACGACGACCGGCCCACACTGATGCGGGTGGCGAGCCTGGCCGAGGCAGTGGAAGCCGCTCACGCCCTGGCCCAGGCGGGGGACGTGGTCCTGTTGTCGCCCGCCTGCACCAGCTATGACGCCTATGACAACTTCGAGGAACGAGGAGCCGATTTCCGCCGACTGATCCTGCGCCTAGCCCAGGAGGTGGAGCCATCGCCACGCTAGAGACGGGCCGCCTGCGGGCAGGCCCACCCGACTACATCCTTATCCTGGCCACCGCTGCCCTAGTGGTGGTGGGCCTGCTGGTGGTGTACAGCGCCAGCTTCGCCGTCGGCCACCTGGAGTACGGCGACACCAACTACTTCATCGCTCGCCAGGCGACCTTCGCCCTGGTGGGGCTGCTGCTGCTGTGGGCGTTCATGCGGCTCGACTACCACCTCCTGCGACCCCTCAGCATAGCCATGATGGCCATCGCTCTGGCGGGCCTCCTGGCCGTCCTGATGCCGGGCATCGGCGTGGAGCAGAACGGGGCCAGGCGCTGGCTTGCTCTGGGGCCGCTGCCGCCTATTCAGCCATCGGAGTTTGCTAAGCTGGCCATCATCGTCTACATCTCGGCCTGGTTGGCCAGCCGCAGCCACAGCGGCGATATCAAGCACTTCTGGGCGAGCTTCCTGCCCTTCGTCCTCATGGTCAGCCTGGTGGCCAGCCTGGTAGTCGTCGAGCCCGACATGGGCACAACAATCATCATCGTCCTCACCACCTGCACTCTCTTCTTCGTAGCCGGAGCATCCTCCAGGCACCTGTTGCTGCTCATCGCAGGAGCTGGTCTTATCAGCTGGGGCATCATTTTCCTGGCCAACTACAGAGTGGAGCGGATTTTCTCCTTCATCGCCCCTGGAGCAGACCCGGAGGGCTCCGGCTTCCACATCCGCCAGTTGCTCATCGCCCTCGGTAGTGGCGGGTCGACCGGCCTGGGTTGGGGAGTCAGCCGTCAGAAGTTCTTTTACGTGCCCGGCTCCCACACCGACGGCGTCTTCGCCATCATCGGAGAAGAGCTGGGCTTCATCGGTGCCGTGGCCGTCATCGCCCTGTTCGCCTTCTTCGTCTATCGCGGCGTGCGGACGGCCCTCAATGCCCCCGATCCTTTCGGCGCCTACTTGGCGGTAGGTATCGTAGGCTGGATCGCCTACCAGACGTTGATAAACATTGGCGGCATCACCCGCTCCATACCGCTCACAGGGGTACCCCTGCCCTTCATCAGCTACGGCGGCTCGTCCCTGATGGCCGTGCTGGCCGGAGTGGGCGTCCTTCTGAGCGTGTCCCGCTACGGCCGCGATAAGGGCTACCTGGATCGGGAACCGGTCAAAGGCCAGAGCCAGTTCAGCAGGAAGCGAAGATGAAGGTTGTCTTCAGCGGCGGCGGCACTGGCGGCCACGTCTATCCCGCCCTGGCCGTGGCGACAGCCCTCGCCCAAGAACTGGGCGAGGATGAGGCCCTGGACGCTCTCTACCTCGGCACGGCCACCGGCATCGAGAAAGAGCTGGTCACCAGGGCAGGCCTACCCTTCCGCGCCGTGGCTGCTGGGGCTCTTCGCGGCCGGTCCCCCTGGGGACTGGCGGCCAGCCTGCTCAAACTGGCCAGAGGCGTGGCCCAGGCCCGAGCGGCCATCGCCCAGTTCCAGCCGCAGGCCATCCTCACCACCGGCGGCTACGCCAGCGTCCCCGTGGCCATAGCTGCTCGCACTTCCCATCGCCTTCCCCTGGTGCTCTACCTCCCCGATGTCCGCCCCGGCTGGGCAGTTCGCCTCATGACCCGCCTATCCCAGCGAGTCGCTGTCACCACCGACCGTTCCCTCCCCTACCTCCCCGCCGCCAAGACCGTCGTCACTGGCTACCCCGTCCGCCCAACCTTCTGGCAGGCAGCCAAGACCGAAGGCCGCCGTCGCCTTGCCATCGACCCCCAGGAGCGCCTCCTCCTCATCACCGGCGCCACCCACGGCGCCCGCAGCCTCAACCGCATGGTCGCCGGCTACCTTCCTCAGTTGTTGGAATTATGTCAAATCATCCACCTGAGCGGTCACAGCGATGAACCGCGCCTGGAGCGCCTGCGCCGCGACCTGCCCGACCGCTTACGCCCCCGCTATCACCTGTACGGCTACATGCACGAGGACCTGCCCTGGGCTATGGCCGCCGCCGATCTGGCGGTGATGCGGGCTGGCGCCTCGGTGTTGGGCGAACTGCCGGCCATCGGCCTGCCCGCTATCCTGGTCCCCTACCCCCACGCCGGCGGGCATCAGCTCTTCAACGCTCGCTTCCTGGCCGACGCCGGGGCAGCCCTGGTGATGGAGGACAACAAGCTGAACGGTCTCCTGCCCCTGATAGGCGAGCTCCTAGTCGACGAGGCACGACGGGCCACCATGGCCGAGGCCGCTCGCCGCCTGGCCCGCCCGGAGGCCGCCACGAACATCGCCCGCCTGCTCCTGGAGGTGGCCAAGTGACGGCGAAGGGCATCCCCCGCCGCGTCCACCTCGTGGGCATTGGCGGCATCCACATGTCGGCCATCGCCCACGTCCTCCTCGCTTGGGGCCACCAGGTTTCGGGCTCCGACCTGAAGCTGTCGCCCCTTACCGAACGCCTGCAGGACCAGGGAGCCACCATCCACCAGGGCCACGCCGCCAGCCATCTGGGCGACGCCGAGCTGGTGGCCTACACGGCGGCTGCCCAGCCCGACAACCCCGAGCTGACGGAGGCCAAGGGCCGCGGCCTGCCCCTTCTCCAGCGAGCGGAGATGATCGCTCATCTGATGGAGGGACGCCAGGCCATCGCCGTAGCCGGCAGTCACGGCAAGACCACCACCACCGCCCTCATCGCCTTCATGCTACAAGAGGCTGGCTGTGACCCCACCTTCCTGGTGGGCGGCGAGATAATCGGCCTGGACACCAACGCTCGCGCCGGCAAAGGCGAGCACATCGTAGTGGAGGCCGACGAGTTCGCTGGCGCCTTCCTCCACTATCGGCCCCAGGTGGGTGTGGTCACCAACATCGAGCCCGACCATCTCGATTTCTACGGCAGCTTCCAGCGCCTGACCGATGCCTTCCGCCAGTTCATGTCGCAGGTGGCGGCCGACGGCTTCCTCATCGCCTGCGCCGACGACCCCACCGTCCGCCGCATCCTGGCCCATCCGGAGGCTGAGCCGCCTATCCAGGCCAGGGTCATCCGCTACGGTCTAAAGAAAAATGGCGGATTTTTCCCCGAAAATCTTTCGCCAAAGGGTATATGCGGGTATACTTTTCTGCTAAAATACGGCGAAGAGCCCTATACAGCCTTTGAGACACATCTGGCAGGGGGCCACCAAGTGAATAACGCCCTGGCTGCCATCGCCGTGGCAAGCGTTCTCGGCCTGCCTAAGGCGGCCGTACGGGAGGCTCTCGCCCGCTTCCGAGGGGTTCAGCGGCGCTTCCAGTCCGTGGGCGAAGCGGCGGGCATCACCATCATGGACGACTACGCCCACCACCCCACCGAGATCTCCGCCACCATCGACGCCGCCCGCCAGCGCTTCCCCGGTCGTCGCCTGGTCTGCCTCTTCCAACCCCATACCTACAGCCGCACCCGCTATCTCCTCGACGGCTTCCGCACCTGCTTCCAAGGGATCGACCAGCTTCTCATCGCCGAAACCTACGCCGCCCGCGAGAAGCCATCGGCGGGCATGAGTGCCCAGGAGCTAGTCGAGGCCATTGACAGCCCGCCTGCCACCTACGCCGGAGGGCTGGAAGAGGCGCCATCAAAGGTGATGGAGGTGCTGGAGCCGGGCGATGTCTTCTTCACCATCGGTGCTGGCGACATCGATCAAGTGGGACCGAAGATTCTACAGGCACTGAGAAAGGAGCCATGGACAGCCAGTTCCTAGCAGAGCTGCGACAGGCAGCAACAGTTCGCCTGTCCGAGCCCATGTCTGACCATACCACCTTCGGCATTGGTGGGCCGGCCGACGCCTATGCCATCGCCGAATCGGAAGAGCAACTGCAGGCGCTGGTCGATGTCGCTCGCTTTCACGCTGTGCCCTTCTTCATCCTCGGCTCAGGTAGCAACATCCTGGTGGGCGATGGTGGCGTCCGCGGGCTGGTCATCGAGAATCGCAGCGGCCGCGTCGACGAGCCCATCCGCCAGGGCAACGGCAGCCTGCTGGTGCGAGCGCAATCGGGGACCAGCCTCGCTGGCCTGGCCCGGCGGCTCTCCTCGACCGGTCTCGCTGGCCTGGAGTGGGCCTGTGGCATCCCCGGCAGCCTGGGCGGAGCGGTGATCTACAACGCCGGGGCCTATGGGGGCTGCCTGGCCGACTGCCTGCGCAGCGTGCGCGTCGCTAACAGCAGTGCCGAAGTGACGGAATTGGCGGCCAGCGAGCTCGCTCTCGGCTATCGAGGCAGCGCCTTCACCCGCGGCGTGCTCCAGGGAAAGGTCGTCCTTTCCCTCGACCTGATTCTGCACCAGGATGCCTCCCAGGCTCTGGCTGCGCGAGTGGCCGAGCTGGACGCCCGCCGTCAGGCGGCCCAGCCGCGAGAGCGCAACGCCGGCTCGATCTTCAAGAATACCCCCGAGCATCCCGCCTGGTGGCTCATCGAGCAGGTGGGCCTGCGGGGCCATCGCATCGGCGACGCCCAGATCTCGCCCAAACACACCAACTTCATCGTCAACTGCGGCCACGCCCGCGCCAGCGATGTCAAGGCACTGATCGCCTTGGCCCAAGAGAGGGTGGAAGAACGCTTCGGCCTTCGCCTGGAGCCAGAGGTGACGCTGGTGGGAGAGGGATTCGATGGCTAGGGAAGGGCGCCTGCTAGTGGGCATCCTCTTCGGCGGCCGCTCCGCCGAGCATGAGGTCTCGATCGTCTCCGCCCAGGGGGTGATGGCCGCCATCGACCAGGATCGCTTCCGGGCGGCGCCAATGGGCGTGACCAAGGAGGGCACCTGGCTCACCCCCCGGGAGACGCAAGCGGCCCTGGACGCTATCAAAGGCGAGCGCATGGCCAGCCTGTCTGCCGGCAGGCAGGGCCTGGAGGAAACCAGGGCCCGTGGGTTCAGCGGCCAGGCTCTAACCGTCCTGCGGAAGGTGGACGTTCTGCTTCCGCTGGTCCACGGCACCTATGGTGAGGACGGCTCCCTCCAGGGGCTCCTGGAGATACTGGGCATTCCCTATGTGGGAGCCGGTGTAACCGCCAGCGCCCTGGGCATGGACAAGGCCCTTCAGCAGATGGTCCTCCGCCAGGCGGGCCTTCCCGTGCCCCCCTCGCTTGTCGTCACCTGGCCCCAGTGGAAGAACGAAATGAACGCCGTCGTTCGCCAGGTAGAGAGCGAGTTGGGCTATCCCTGCTTTGTCAAGCCAGCGAATGGCGGCAGCAGCATTGGCACCGTCAAGGCCCACTCGCAACAAGACTTGACCAACGGCCTGGCCGAAGCCCTCCGCTACGACCGCAAAGCCCTAGTGGAGCAGGCCATCGACGGCCGCCACATCGAGTGCAGCGTCCTGGGCAACGATGATCCCCAGGCCTCACCCCTGGGGGAGATAGTGTTCGCCCGCGACTTCTACGACTACGTGGCCAAGTACGAAGATCCCCGCACCCGTCTGATCATCCCCGCCGACCTGCCGCCGCAGGTGAGTGAGCGGCTGCAGGCCCTGGCCATCACCGTGTTCAAGACCATCGATTGCGCCGGCATGGGACGAGTGGACTTCTTCGTCACTCACGACGGCCAGGTCTACATCAACGAGATCAACACCATACCCGGCTTCACACCTATGAGCATGTATCCCAAGCTGTGGGAGACCGCCGGCCTATCCTACAGCGACCTGATAACTCGCCTCATCGAGCTTGGCCTGGAACGCCATCAGGAGAAGCAAAGGCGTGCATAGAGACGACTGGCAGACCACATCGAGGCGTCCCCTGCAGGGCCACGTCCTCCTGGGGGAGGACGAGGAGCCCGGCGGCCCGCGGCTGTGGCGGCGCCTGCTGGTGCTGCTGCTGGTGGCGGGCCTGATCGCTGGCGGCCTCGCCCTGTACTTCACGCCCGTCTTCCGGGTGCAGGAAGTGCAGGTAACGGGAGCCCAGACCCTGGACGCCTACTCCCTGGCGAAGCTGGCCGACCTGAAGGGCGCCAGCATGTTCACCGTCCCGCTGGACGACGCCCAGGAGCGTCTGGCCGCCCTGCCCATGGTCAAGTCGGTGAAGGCCGAGCGGCGCTGGCCCCACACCGTTCGCCTCGTCGTCGAGGAGAGACAACCCTGGAGCTACTGGTACACCGAGGACGACGAGTACGTCGTAGACGCCGACGGCGTCGTCCTGGAAGGGGCCATGCCTGCGCCGGACGCGCCCGTTATCTACCACCGGGACAGGTCGGCCCAGTTCCAACCGGGAGATGTCATCGACGCCGATGCTGTGCACCTGGCCCGACAACTCTTGGATTCTCTGCCCGCCACCCTGGATATGGGGCTGGTGCGCCTGGAATATGACAGCCGCGAGGGTCTGTCCTTGATGACCGACGCCGGCTACCGCGTGATCGTGGGCGATAGCCACGGCCTGGAATACAAGCTGGCCGTCTGGGAAGCCCTGGAGCAGAGGCTCGGTCGCCAGCAGATGCAGGGACAAGTACTCGACCTGAGGTTCGGCGATAGGCCCTCCCTTCGCTGAAAGGGGAGAGAGAGATGTATCGTAACGGCAACTTCGCCGCCGTCGATGTGGGCAGCACCAAGGTGTGCACTCTGGTGGGCGAGCTGGCGCCCGAGGGGGATATGCGCATCGTGGGGGTGGGCATCTCTCCCACCGCCGGCATGAACAGAGGCATGGTGGACAACATCCAGCAGGCCACCGAGTCCATCCTCAACTCCGTGGAGAAAGCCGAGAGGTCCAGCGGCACCCGTATCGTCTCAGCCCAGGTGAGCATCAGCGGCAGCCACATCAACTGCATGAGTAACCGCGCCGTCGTAGCCATACCCGGCCGCAACCGCCCCATCGGGCCGGAGGATGTTGCCCGCGTCCTGGAGGCGGCGGAGGCCGTGAGCATCCCCAGCGACCGCCAGGTGCTGCACGTCATTCCCCGCTTCTTCCTGGTGGACAGTCAGGAGCGCGTCAGCGATCCCGTGGGCATGCACGGCCAGCGCCTGGACGTGGAGACACTCATCATCACTGGCAGCGTGTCCGCCATCCAGAACCTCACCAAGTGCGTGGAGGGAGCAGGCGTCCAGGTGGAAGAGCTGGTGCTGAGCTCCCTGGCCAGCGCCGAAGCCGTACTGGAAGAAGAAGAGAAGCGGCAGGGAGTGGTCCTGGCCGATATCGGCGGCGGCACCACCGGCGTTTGCGTGTTCGCCGAAGGCAGCCCCTTCCATACCGCCATCCTGCCCGTGGGCGGCTATCACCTCACCCACGACCTGGTGGCCGGTATTAGGGCCCCCTTCGACGCCGCCGAGGAGGCCAAGACCCTCTACGGCCATGCCATACCTAGCACGATCGATTCCGAGGAAATGGTAGAGATAGACACCTTCGGTGCCGATAGGCGAAAGTCCGTCTCCCACCGCCGCCTGACCGAGATCATCCAGGCTCGCGTGGAGGAGATCCTGGAGATGATCTACATGGACGTACGGCGGGCCGGCTACGACGAGATGCTGGCCGCCGGCCTCGTCCTCAGCGGCGGCTCGGCCAACCTCCCGGGCATAGACACTCTGGCCGAGCAGGTGCTGCGGATGCCGGCTCGTATCGGTGTCCCCCGCGGCCTCTACGGCCTATCGGACATTCTGGCCAACCCGGCCTATGCCACCGGCGTGGGGCTCCTCCAGTGGGCCCTGCACGAGAAGCAGCCAGACGGGCACAGGCGTAGGCCGACGGAGAAGGCGCGCGCCTCTCCTTGGGGGTGGCCGCGCAGCATTGGTCGCTGGTTCAGGTTCCTTTTGCCTCAATAGCGACCGAAACAGACGGATAGGGGCAGCACAAAAGGGGAAAGGAGGCAAAGGTGGCGAACAGGGCAGACACTGAAGGCCTGCCACCCATCAAGGTGGTCGGGGTGGGTGGCGCCGGTTGCAACGCCATAAACCGAATGATCGAGACCGGCGTGAAGGGCGTCCAGTTCGTGGGCATTAACACCGATACCCAGGCCCTCATGCGCTGCGAGGCGGAGTCGCGCCTGCGCGTCGGCGAGCGGCTAACCAAGGGCCTGGGCGTGGGCGGCGACGCTGATAAGGGCCAGCGAGCCGCCGAAGAGAGCCGGGATGAGATCCTGGACACAGTACGCGATTCCGAGATGGTGTTCATCACCGCCGGCATGGGCGGTGGCACCGGTACCGGTGCCGCTCCCATCGTCGCCGAGGCAGCCAAGGAGGCAGGTGCCCTGACCATAGCGGTGGTCACCAAGCCCTTCTCTTTCGAGGGCTCGCGCCGCCGCCTTCAGGCCGACAACGGCATCTCCATGATGCGGGACCGGGTCGACACCCTCATCGTCATCCCCAACGACCGTCTGCTCTCCATCTGCGACCAGAAGACCAGCCTCGGCGAGGCCTTCCGGGTGGCCGACGACATCCTTCGTCAGGGCATCCAGGGCATCTCCGAGCTGATCACCACCCCCGGCGACATCAACCTCGACTTCGCCGACGTGCGCCGCATCATGAACGAGGCCGGCCCCGCCCTGATGGCCATCGGCCGCGCCAGCGGTGAGAACCGAGCGGTGGACGCCGCCAAGGCAGCCATCACCAGCCCCTTGCTCGACGTCAGCATCAACGGGGCCCGCGGCGTGCTGTTCAACTTTACCGCCTCCAAGAACTTCAGCCTGCACGAGCTGAACATGGCCGCCCAGGTTATCGCCGAGGTAGTGGACCCCGACGCCGAGATCATCTTCGGCACCGCCACCGACCCCGAGATGGGCGATGAGGTTCAGATCACCCTCATCGCCGTTGGCTTCGTCACGCCAGGACTCTACGAGGAGCCTACACGAGAGGAGAGGTTGCGCCAGCTCAGAGGGGAATCTCTGGAGCAAAGCATAGTCGATACGGAACTGCCAAGTTTTTTGCGGCGCCCGGTCGTCACTCGCTAAAAGGCAACGGCTCACCGGGCGACGGACACTAACCAAGACTGGGGCTTCTACCACCAGCTCCATCGGGCAGCGGGCTTGGCCGGGGCAAGACGAGCCCGCTGCCCCCTTTTCACCCCTCCGCGCGAGGCTGTTGAAAACCCCTGCTCTGTCCATGGTTCGACAGGCTCACCACGAGCGGAGATGCGCAGGCACCTCAAACCGCTCACCCTGAGCGTGTCGAAGGGCAAACAAGGGCGCTTTTTCAACAGCCTCCACACTTTTAGCCACAATATGTTGAGTCTAATCCCTTGACACCCCCAAGATATTGTGGTATTCTACTCTTTGTTGCCCCTAATGGATGGTAGAGAGATGAAGTGCCCATACTGCGGCTTCGAGGACTCTAAGGTGACCGACTCGCGGGCTATGGAGGGCGGCATCCGCCGCCGCCGCGAGTGCCTCTCCTGCGGCCAGCGCTTCACCACCGCCGAGCGCGTCGAGCTGGGCGGCCTGGTGGTGGTGAAGAAGGACGGCCGCCGCGAGGAGTTCTCGCGCGACAAGCTCCTGCTCGGCGTGCGCAAGGCCTGCGAGAAGCGCCCCATACCGCACGGATCAGTCGAGGCCTTGGTGGACGACGTGGAGACGCAGGTGCACGCCCAGGGCAAGGCCGAGGTGCCCACCAGCTTCGTCGGCGAGCTGGTTATCGACCGCCTGCGCGACCTGGACGAGGTGGCCTACATCCGCTTCGCCAGCGTCTATCGCGCCTTCCGCGACATGGACGACCTGAAGGAGGAGCTGGCCGCCCTGGAGCAAAACCGCGCCCAGGCGGAGGCCGGGGCGGGCCAGCTACCGCTGCTGCCCACCGAGGCCCTGGAGGGGCTTTCCGCCCGCCGACGCCGCGGGCGAGGGCGGCGGCGCATCACGCAAGCGACGCGAGCTGGCGCGAGGAGGAGCGATGCTCAGGGAAACGTGGGGTAAGATAAGCCCACACGTCGGGTGGGTGTCCGTCATTGTGCTGCTCGCGACAGTGCTCGCGTCCTGCCAGATCGTGCGTGTGCAGTTAGACAGCCTCCAATCAGACCTCGATTCGCTGAGTACCGACGTGACCGAACTGCGTGTGTCCGTGGCTGAACTGCAGCCCGCCCCCGCGGTTCCGGGCGAGACGCCGCCGGCGGCGACGCCCACACCCACACCCACACCCACACCCACACCCACACCTACGCCCACGCCGACACCCACGCCAACGCCCACACCCACACCAACGCCCACACCAACGCCTGCGACCCTCACGGGCGAGGCCAGCGTCATCTCGGACGACAGAGCAGACAGGCCGATGTTCTGCGAGGCGGACCCCTACGACCCCGGCGCGAGCGTCATCGCAGTCGCGGCCACAATTGAGAAGAAGAGACTGCCGTGCGGATCCTTCGTGCGGCTGTACCGGCAGACCGAGGGTGAGGATGTGCTTGTAGCCGAGGCCACCGTCGCCGACATATTCGGAGACCCGAGAGGTTTTGACGAGGATTCCGACTTGGCGCGGAAGTTCAACCTGTCGCGTGCGGTCGCCAACACACTCGACATCACCGGCGTCGCTATCATTACCGTCGAGCTTATCAAGCAGCGCGATTCGGAATAGGTGGTTTCGCCTGGATTAGCAGCCTTAGGACAAGGAGGAAGCGAAAATGGCCAAGAGCGAGGAAGAGATCAAATCAGACATCAAGCAGTGGATCCGAGAACACGGAGGTGCGTATGCCGCTTGGTACGTTGGCATAAGCAAGGATCCACGACATAGACTCTTCGATCAGCACGGCGTGCACGAACAGAACGACTGGTGGATCTACAGACAGGCGCACTCATCCACAGCCGCCCGAAACGTCGAGGCCCACTTTCTCAGCCTCGGTGCCGATGGCGGACCCGGCGGAGGGGAGCAAGACGCCGATCACGTCTACGCCTATAAGAAAAGCGCGCACACAAATCCGTAGGAAGGAGGCAAGGCAACTATGCCAAACCAACACGTGGTGCCTCACGGTGATGGGTGGGCTGTCAGGGCCGAGGGCGCTGAGCGCGTTACCTCAGTCTACCCTACCCAGCGAGAGGCCATCAACGCAGCACGTGAGACAGCCCGTAACCAGCGGGTCGAGCTGCTCATACACGGCGCAGACGGCAAAATCCGCGAGCGTGACAGCTACGGCCATGACCCCTACCCTCCAAAGGGATAGTCGCCCGCATCGCCAGCTCGCGCCTGCACCGGAATTTAGGCTGAACCATCACAGTTACAGCGACAGGGAGACTTTGCCATGACCATCACATCCGGCCGCAGCCAAATCGACAGGCAGCGCAGGCCCGTCGCCCTTTCCCAGAACGCCCGCCTCGTCCTGAAGCGACGCTACCTGGCCAAGGACGACACCGGCAAGCCCGTCGAGTCGCCCGAGGAGATGTTCGGCCGCGTGGCCTACAGCGTCGCCCAGGCCGAGCTCCTCTACAAGCCCCTGCGCGACCAGCTGGACGTCGCCCTCTGGGAGGAGCGCTTCTATGACCTCATGGCCTCTCTGGAGTTCCTCCCCAACTCCCCCACCCTGATGAACGCCGGCCGCGAGCTCCAGCAGCTCTCCGCCTGCTTCGTCCTGCCCGTGGTCGACTCCATCGGCGGCATCTTCGAGAGCATCAAGCATACCGCCCTCATCCATAAGTCCGGCGGCGGCACCGGCTTCTCCTTCAGCCGCCTCCGCCCCGAGGGCGATCGTGTGCAGAGCACCATGGGCGTGGCCTCTGGGCCCGTCTCCTTCATGAGGGTCTTCGACTCCGCCACCGAGGCCATCAAGCAGGGGGGAACCCGTCGCGGCGCCAACATGGCCATCCTCTCCGTCACCCACCCCGACATCGAGAAGTTCATCACCATGAAGGCCGATATGGTCAGCCTCACCAACTTCAACATCTCCGTGGCGGTGAGCGAGAAGTTCATGGAGGCGGTGGAGAATGACCAAGACTACGAGCTGATCACCCCCCGCACCGGCCAGGTGCTGGGCAAGCGCAGCGCCCGCCGCATCTTCCAGATGATGGTGGAGAACGCCTGGGTCAACGGCGACCCCGGCATCGTCTTCATCGACCGCATCAACCGCGACAACCCCACGCCCAACCTGGGGATGATCGAGGCCACCAACCCCTGCGGCGAGCAGCCCCTCCTGCCCTACGAGTCCTGCAACCTGGGCTCGATCAACCTCTCCAAGTTCGTCAAGGAGGACGACTCCCGCAGGGATGTCGACTGGGAGCGCCTGGCCAGGACGGTGCCCCTCTGCGTCCGCTTCCTGGACAACGTCATCGACGTGAACCGCTACCCCATCCCCGAGATCGAGCAGGCCACCACGCTCACCCGCAAGGTCGGCCTGGGGGTGATGGGCTTCCACGACCTCCTCCTCCAGCTACGCATCCCCTACGACTCCGAGCAGGCCCTCAAGCTGGGCGAGAAGCTCATGGAGTTCATCCAGGAGAAGGCCGACCAGGCCTCCATCGCCCTGGGGGTGGAGCGAGGCGTCTTCAACGCCTGGGAGGGCAGCGTCTACCACCGCTCGTCCGACGATGGCGGCGGCGCACCCTACCGCAACGCCTCTCGCACCACCGTGGCCCCCACCGGCACCCTCTCCATCATCTCCGACTGCTCCTCGGGCATCGAGCCCCTGTACGCCCTGGCCTTCCAGCGGACCCACTACCTCGACCCCAAGCAGCCCAGCACGGGCACCCGCCTGGTCGAGGTCAACCGCCACTTCACCCAGGTGGCCAAGGACGAGGGCTTCTACTCCGACGACCTGATCGAGCACCTGGCGGCCGGTGGCCGCCTGGCCGACCGCCCGGAGGTCCCCGCCTGGGTGCAGAGGGTGTTCGTCACCGCCCACGACATCGTCCCCCAGTGGCACGTGCGCATGCAGGCCGCCTTCCAGCACCACACCAACAACGCCGTGTCCAAGACCATCAACTTCCCCTTCGAGGCCACCCAGCAGGACGTGGCCGATGCCTACTGGCTGGCTTACCGCGAGGGCTGCAAGGGCATCACCGTCTACCGCGACGGCTGCCGCGAGATGCAGGTCCTGGCCCACACCACCCTCAACCTGAAGGGCCCCGAGCAGGAGCCGGAGGACGGAGAGCAGGCCGCCCCCGCAGAGAGGCAGCCCGGCCCCTACCGCAAGCGCCTGCCCGACGAGCGCCACTCCATCACCCACAAGTTCGCCGTCGGCGAGCAGGAAGGCTATCTGACCGTTGGCCTGTACGACGACGGCCGCCCGGGCGAGATATTCGTCAAGATCGCCAAGGAGGGCTCGACGGTATCCGGCCTGATGGACTCTATCGCCCTGCTCACGTCCTTGTCCATGCAGTACGGCGTGCCCCTGGAGGACCTGGCCCGCAAGCTGAGGAACACCCGCTTCGAGCCCTACGGCCGCACCAATAACCGCGTCATCCCCTGGGCGACCTCGCTGGTGGACTACATCTTCCGCTGGCTGGAGCTGAAGTTCGTGTCGGGGGCGGCGCCCAACAGCCACAAGCCGGTGCTCAAAGACGATAACGGCCTGCCGGTGACGCCCGAGAGCTCCGGCCTGGGCTGCCCCGACTGCGGCGCCGTGCTGATCTACCAGGAGGGGTGTCTCGTGTGCCGCGCCTGCGGCTACACGAAATGCGGATAATTGACATCCCGAACGCGATTCTTTATTATGTAGATGAGCGGCGGTGGTTGCCGGCCCCCCGGCGCTCGTTCTGCATCTTAACACCGCCAGCGTAGAAGTCCGCTCCTGCGCTCAGCAGCCTTAGTGCCCACCCGCGTCACACGCTTGCTAACGTGACACGTTGGTGTATAATCTGGCGAGACGATACTCTCACACGCAGGGGGAAGCCATGCCACGGGCAATCGGTTGGCAAGAGATCTCTTCTAGGATTCAGCGTTTCGTGACGGAACCTTCTGGCGTGCTTTTTGCGGGCGCGGGCGTTGGCGTGAGAGCTGGCCTTCTATCATGGCCACAGTTCATGGAACACCTAGCCGTTGTTGCGGAGAAGTATGAGCCGGAGATAGCCACCCTCATCAGGAACAGGGTTCGGGCCAATCGTTACGCCGAAGCAGGCCACATGTTCAAGCAGTGCCAGATGCCGGAAGGTGAAATCTACCGGGCTCTGGCCGAGCCCTTTCAGCCCGGAAAGTACGACGCGAGGTACCTCAAACCTCTTGTTTCGCTCCCCTTTACCGCAATTGTGACGACGAACTACGACAAGAGCCTCCACGACGCATGGTCTGCCGTTCACGACAAAGCCCCGACCGCGGCCGAACTCCATGATCCTACCCTCAGCGCTGCCACTCACCAGACGGAGCCGTTCATCGCCCGCATCCACGGCCGCGCGGAGGTCCCCGCATACATGGTTGTCGATACTGATGACTATAAGAGAGCCGCATCTGACGAGCCCTACCTCGAGTTCCTGCGGCATATCTTCGGCCGTAGGCGGTGTATGATCGTGGGCTTTTCCTTTGTAGATCCGGCCGTCAGTCAAGTCCTCGAATTTCTTCGGAAATTTTTTGCCCTCGGCCTCCAACCTGTCCATCTCGCATTTGTTCCCGAGGGTTCCGACGAACTCGCCGCCCGTCTGGCTGAACTCAACATCGACACTGTCCTCTTCGAATCCCCCTCCGACGATTCCGATCCGTTCGCAGCGTTGTGGGGAGGAATCTCCGATGCGGCGCACTGCCTCAGCGCTAGGCGTGCCCCGCCCCGGGCCCCGTCGCCTCTCCTCCCAAGCTCGCTGGAGCCCGCGCGTGGCCTCCTGGCATCCTGTTACGTCCGGGCAAAAATGCGCCCGCACCTACCCCCTCTAAAAGACCTAGTCCTCCAGGGCATCATTGTTGCCATCCTGGCGGACGCTTGCCCGGAGGGATTGGACAGGCACGAACTCAGCCAGGCAGTCCACCGACTTCTGCCGCTAACCGTCCAAGAGGCCGAGCAGGTCACGGCGGAGCCGCTTGCCGCTCTTTTGGCAACTGCCACCTGTCATCTGACCAACGGCCGGATCACTTGTGGCCCCGTCGAAAACCGCCTGGAGCGCGACATTGCGAGCCTCGCGGAGGGTGCCCTCAATCGTTTGAATCTGCGCCGCGGGGGAAAGACTAGCGAACATGTCAAGATCGTGGGCGAGATAGGCCAGCTCGTTCGCGAAGTTCTGGAGGACGCCTTGCTTATGCGAGGCTGGGATCTAGGGGCGGAATTTGCCGGCGGGTCCATGCCTGTTCAAGTCGACTGCTGGCGTCTACTCAACGACACGGTCCAGCATAAGGCCCGCACCCATCCCGAATCCCTACGTCTCGATATTGTGGCATCGTGCTTCGACCTCCTCAGGCGACCGACAGACAGGGAAGCCGCCATTCTAGCCGACATAGGACGCCTGGCCTTTGGGATAGATATCGTCCTGCAGCACGGCCGCAGCGCACTCTTGCATCCTCGCGTGCTCCCCGACAGGCTCTACTTGGACGCAAACGTCGCTATGCCAGCGATAGTCGATGGGCACCCATATCGCCCCACCTATCTGGACATCCTCAAGAGATGGCGCGACGCGTCTCTGGCCGCGGGGCTTCAGCCCGAACTCATGCTTGGGGATGTTTTTCTGAACGAGATTATCTCTCACCGCGAAAGAGCGCTAGACATCGCGGCCACTCAGGGTTTCGATGACCCAGAGAAACTGAGAAAGCATGTGCTCTTCTACGGCGGGGAGTACACCAACGTTTTCATCGGAGCCTATGCCACCTGGGTCGCCCGGGACGCAGAGAACCCACCCCCCTTTGGTCCGTGGCTAGCTGAGCACGCCCCCTACACGTCTGTCGACGAGCTGAGACATTACCTCGCCGGACAGGGCATCGAGGCCGTCGAATTAAGAGTGGGCAGGGAGGAAGAAGATACGTACCGCGAGATCCGAACAGCCCTGCAAACAGCCTATGACGAGGACGAGAGGACCAGACACAATCCCAAGCCCGCTATCCTGATCACGGACGAAGCACGTCAGCTCGCCACGCTAATAGCGGACCTTCAGGCTGGGCAACGCACACTATTCGTCTCTGCGGATCGAAGACTTCGGCGGCTAGCGGTCGGTCCCGTCCTGGGGTATGTGGGAGGAGCAATAGTATCCCATGTAGCGCTATTTCAACTGGTGGACCTCCTGGTCGGCGTCGAGGCCGAACCTCGCTCTGTCGCTCGCTTCCTGTGGGGCGTCCACTACCTTGACAATGAGATGGCCCTGCGCAACTACTTTGTCGATCTCGCGCTTCAGCGCCACGAGGAAGCGATGGTCATGCCTCTCCCCATGATCGTGGAAGCTGTGGCCGCGCACGCAGCCGACCAAGCGGAACGCCAGCAAATCAGGTTTTGGACCCGCGTTCCAGAGGACCAGGCACGCGCTTCGAGGTTCCTCGATCAGGTCGAGGACCAGTTCTTCGAGGCCATGAGCGAGGCCGTCGCGAAGTTCCGCAGAGAGCACGGCGAGCCGTAGGTTCGCGACCACCCCCCTTCCCCTCCCCACATCCTCGCGATACCATGTGCGTGGAGGCATGCCCACAATCATGTATCAGCGACCCAAGCCGCCCTCCCTCTGGACCGAGGTCTGGACGCTTACCCGCATCGTCTACGGCATCCTCCTCTGGCCCCTGCTGGCTATCCTCGCCGTCATCCTAGCCGTGTTCGGCGTCTTCGTCCTGTACACCATCCACCCCGCCTTCGCCCTGCTGGCCATCCTCGCCATCGCCGCCGTTATCGGTGCCCTCGCCTGGTGGGAGGGCCGCCGTGTTCGCCCTCCCGGAGTGTAGGCCCATGCCCGTCACCACCGTCGCTGAAAGACTGGCCCTCATCCGCGAGCGAGTGGCGCGGGCGGCGGAGCGGGCCGGCCGCTCCCCCGCCGAGGTCACCATCGTGGCGGTGAGCAAGTCCTTCCCCGCCCAGGCCATCGAGGAGGCGGCAGCCGCTGGCATCGCCCACATCGGCGAGAACCGCGTGCAGGAGGCCGCCGCCAAGATCCCCTCCCTGCGTCACCTGCCCGTCACCTGGCACATGGTAGGCCACCTGCAGACCAACAAGGTAAAGACAGCCCTTGAACTCTTTGATATAATCCAGAGCATGGATTCGCTGCGTCTGGCCGAAGCACTCAGCCGCCGCGCCGAGCGGGCCATCCCCGTCCTGCTGGAAGTCAGCGTGGCCGGCGAGGCCAGCAAGTTCGGCTTTCCCCCCGAGGAGGTCCTTGGGGCTGCCGAAGCGGTCGCTCGCCTGCCTCACCTGAACGTGCGCGGCCTGATGACCATAGCACCCCTGGTCAGCGATCCGGAGGAGGTGCGGCCCGTCTTTCGAGAGCTGCGGCGGCTGCGCGACGCCCTCGGCCTCGCCGAGCTCTCGATGGGCATGACCGACGACTTCGAGGTGGCCATCGAGGAAGGAGCTACTCTCGTGCGTATTGGCCGCGCCATCTTCGGCGAGAGGTTACATCCTGAGCGAAGTCGAAGGGACTCCTGAGATGAAGCTGGCCTTCATCGGCGGCGGCGTCATGGGCGAGGCCATCATCAGCACCCTGCTGGACAAGGGTATCGTCCAGGCGACCGATATCACCGTCTGCGACGTCGTTGCCCGCCGCCGTCAGCACCTCGAGCGCACCTACAGCATCAAGGCCGTGGACAGCAGCGCCCTGGCCATCAAAGGCAGCGACATCGTCGTCCTGGCGGTGAAGCCCCAGGAGTTTCCCTCAGCGGCCCAGGGCATAGGCGGTCGCCTCAAGGCCGACCAGACAGTGCTCTCGATCATGGCCGGCATCAGCACTGCCACCATCCGCGACAGCCTCGGCCATGAGGCCATCGTGCGGGCCATGCCCAACACCCCCGCCCAGATCGGCGAGGGCATGACCGTCTGGACAGCCACCGAGGCCGTGAGCCGCCGGCGCCGTCAGTCAGTGCGGAAAGTTCTGGGCGCTCTGGGGCAGGAGCTCTACGCCGACGACGAGAAGTACATCGACATGGCCACCGCCCTCAGCGCCAGCGGACCGGCCTTTGTCTTCCTGGTGATGGAGGCCCTCATCGACGCCGCTGTCCACATCGGCATGCGGCGCGAGATGGCCGCCCCCATAGTCGTCCAGACGCTCCTGGGCTCGGCCCGCTACGCCCAGGCCAGCGGCAAGCACCTCGCCGACCTGCGCAACATGGTCACCTCCCCCGGCGGCACCACCGCCGAGGGGTTGCTCGCCCTCGAGGAGGCCGGCATTCGCGCTGCCTTTGCCGAGGCGATCATGGCCGCCTACCAGAAGGCCAAGCAACTGGGAGGATAGGGATCGATACTCTAGTCACCTTCATCTGGATCTTGACCCAGGTCCTCACGGCGCTCATCTTTTTCCGGGCGATCCTCTCCTGGTTCCCCATCGACCCTCGCAACCCGCTCGTGACCGTCCTCTACGAGCTCACCGAGCCCATCCTGGCGCCCCTGCGCAACGTCCTCCCCCGCATCGGCATGATCGACATCACCCCCCTGGCGGCGATCATCCTTATTCAGGTCATCGGACGGGTACTGGTGCAGCAGCTGGCCTAACTGGTACTGTCTCCGAGATGCGGCGACGCATCCGCCTGATTCTGGTCGTCTCTTTGGTGTGCTGAAGAGACTGTCGACGTCCTGCCATTCGCCAGGAGATAGCTAGAGGCGGCCCCAGACGGTTGATAGACGCCAAACGGCGGTGAGATATGCATGCGCTGTTGAGAACGTCGCCTGTGGCTGAGATTCTTCGCTTTGCTCAGAATGACGCTACCGGTGGCTGTCACCCTGAGCGTAGCGAAGGGTCTCACCTCCAACGGCCTGGCGTCGCCATTGCCTGGGGACAGTGCCACCTGAGTGACAATCGCCCCTTGTAATGCCCCCTACCCCGTGCTATGATCCGCTCGCCCATCATAGCTTGGCAAATGCTGGCAAGGAGGAAAGCAGCACGACTACGGATGATAAGCTTCGGGCCTTAGACCTGGCGATAGGTCAGATCGAGAAGCAGTTCGGGCGCGGGGCGATCATGCGCCTGGGCCAGGTCTCCCACCGTCTAGTGGTAGACGTTGTGCCCACTGGCTCCCTGGCCCTGGACATGGCCTTGGGAGTGGGTGGCATCCCCCGCGGCCGCGTCACCGAGATCTTCGGCCCGGAGATGACCGGCAAGTCCACCCTCGCCCTGCATATCATCGCCGAGGCCCAGAAGACGGGGGGCCTGGCCGCCTACATCGATGTGGAGCATGCCCTCGACCCCACCTATGCTTCTGACTTGGGGGTCAAGGTGGATGACCTGCTGATCTCCCAGCCGGACACCGGCGAGCAGGCCCTGGAGATCACCGAGGCCCTGGTGCGCAGCAACGCTGTGGACGTCATCGTCATCGATAGTGTGGCGGCCCTGGTGCCCCGAGCGGAGCTCGAGGGTGACATGGGCGACTCCCTTCCCGGCCTCCAGGCCCGCCTCATGTCCCAAGCCTTGCGCAAGCTGGCCGCCGCCATTCACCGCTCCCGCACCGCCGTCATCTTCATCAACCAGCTCCGGGAGAAGATCGGCGTCTTCTTCGGCAACCCGGAGGTAACGCCCGGCGGCCGCGCCCTCAAGTTCTACAGCTCGGTGCGCATCGACCTGCGGCGAGCGGAGAGCATCAAACAGGCCAACCAGATAGTGGGCAGCCGCGTGCGGGCCAAGGTCGTCAAGAACAAGGTAGCGCCCCCCTTCCGCACCGCCGAGTTCGACATGATGTTCGCCGGCAAGAGCATGGGCATCAGCCGCGAGGGCGACATTATCGACCTGGGCGTGGAGAAGGGGATCGTCAGCAAGCAGGGGGCCTTCTTCAGCTACGGCAACCAGCGCCTCGGCCAGGGACGGGAGAACGCCAAGGACTTCCTGCGCGGCAACCCCGAACTGGCCGAAGAGATCGAGGCCCAGATCCGCCGCAAAGCCGAAGCCGCCTCCCCCGCCGTTGCCCCCGCCCCCAAGGAGCCGCCGGAGCCAGAGTAGATCCCGGAATGCCCCTTCCCGGCGAGGCGTGGGCCCGCCCTTTGACCATCGCTCCGGAGGCTGACCACCACTGCGATGCAGATCACAGCCATCGAGAAGCAACGGCGACGCCGGCGCGCCAACGTCTACCTCGATGGCCGCTACGCCTTCTCCCTCAGCCTTGAGCTGGTGGCCCAGGCAGGCCTCCACGAAGGCGACCCCCTAAGCCCCCAGCAGGTGGACTCCCTGCGTCAGGCCGACGTCAGGCACCAGGCCCACCAGGCTGCCCTTCGCCTGCTGGCCTATCGCCCCCGCAGCGAGGCGGAGATACGCCAGCGGCTGGCCCGCCGTGGCCTGCCAGAGGAGGTCGTCCAGGAGACCATCGCCCGCCTGCGCGAGCAGGGCCTCCTGAGCGACGCCGCCTTCGCCCGCTTCTGGGTGGAGACGCGCGACCAGAACAGCCCTCGCGGCCGCCGTCTCCTTTGGCAGGAGCTTTCGGCCAAAGGGATCGAGCGGGAGATTGCCCGCCAGGCGATCGCCGCGGTGGCAGAGGACGATGCGGCCCTGCGCGCCGCTCAGAAGAAGGCTCGCCAACTCCAGGGCCAGGGCTATCCCGTCTTCCGTCGCCGCCTAGGTGACTTCCTTCTCCGCCGCGGCTTCCCCTACCCTACTGTCCGCACCACCATCGAAAAGCTGTGGAGCGAAGAGCAGCAAAGTTCAGAACGCCCCTAATCGAGGGCGTGCTCCACATCGGGATTTCCTATTCCACGTATAGAACCTGCCTATCCTTCCCTCTCCCAAATATAATCGAAGCTACTCTTTCCTTGACACCTCAATACGGCCAGACGTATCATGAAAGCGGTAGCCTAGCAAAATTTGAAATCTGCCCCGAACTGTCAACAGGAAGTGAGGTGAAGATGCCCGAGGCCCTAGTGTTCATTATACCCATCGGCCTCATTGCTCTGGTTGGGGGAGCTGTCGGCGGCGCCTGGATACAACAGCGAATAGAGTACCGCCGCGCCGCCGGCGCCGAGATGAAAGCCAGCCGCATTCTTGGTGAGGCCGAACGACGACAAAAAGAGTTACTTCTGGAGGCGAAAGAAGAAGCCATCCGCCTGCGCAGCCAGGCAGAGGGGGACCTACGAGACCGACGTAATGAGGTACAGCGCTTAGAGCGGCGCCTGATCCACAAAGAGGAAAACCTGGACCGAAAGCTGGAGTCCCTGGAGCGCCGCGAGCGCTCCTTGACTAACAAGGAGAAAAACCTAGACAACGTCAGGACCCAGCTGACGAACCTAGAGCAACAGCGCCGCCAGGAAATCGAGCACCTGGCCAACCTGACCACCCAGGAGGCACGAGAGATCCTCCTGGCTGAGATCGAGCACGAGGTGCGCGATGAGGCCAGCCGCCGGGTGCGCGAGCTCGAGATCGAACTCAAGGAAGAAGCCGATCAGCGGGCGCGCGACATCCTGGCCACGGCCATACAGCGCCTCTCCTCCGACGTCATCTCCGAAGCCACCGTCTCAGTGGTGCCCTTGCCCAGCGACGACATGAAGGGGCGGATCATCGGTCGCGAGGGCCGTAACATCCGCACCCTGGAGCACCTCACCGGCGTGGACGTCATCATCGACGACACCCCTGATGCCGTAACCCTCTCCACCTTCGACCCCGTGCGCCGCGAGATCGCCCGGGTGGCCCTCACCAAACTCATCACCGACGGCCGCATCCACCCCGCTCGCATCGAGGACATGGTGGAGAAGGCCCAAAAAGAGGTCGAGGTCACCATCAGAGAGGCGGGCGAACAGGCTATGGTGGAGGCAGGTGTGCCCGGCCTTCACTCAGAGATCCTCAAGGCGCTAGGCCGCCTCAAGTATCGCTACAGCTACGGCCAGAACCAGCTCAAGCACGCCATAGAGACGGCACACATTGCCGGCATGCTCGCCGATGAGCTTGGCGCCGATGCCAACATTGCCCGTCGCGCCGGCTTCCTTCACGACCTGGGCAAGGCCATCGACCAGGAGGTGGAGGGAACCCACGCCCTTATCGGCGCCGAGATGGCTCGCCGCCATGGCATGAGCCCGGCGGTGGTCCACTGCATCGAGGCCCACCATGAAGAAACGGAGCCGGCCACCATCGAGGCGGTGATTACCATCATCGCCGATGCTATCAGCGGCAGCCGACCAGGTGCCCGCCGCGAATCCTTGGAGCATTACATCAAGCGGTTGCGGGCCCTGGAGGAAGTAGCTAACGGCTTCCAAGGGGTCGACAAGTGCTATGCTATCCAGGCCGGCCGCGAGATTCGCATCATCGTCAAGCCGGAAGACATCGACGACCTGGAGGCAATGCGCCTAGCTAAAGACATCAGCAAAAAGATCGAGGACACACTGGAGTATCCGGGGCAGATCAAGGTTACCGTGATCCGCGAGAAGCGGGCCGTCGAGTACGCCAAATAGCGAAGGAGGGGGAGCGGCGACCGGTTGACTCAATATCGCCACTCCCCCCTTTGCTGCCCTCAGAAGCAATAATGAAGATTCTCTTCATCGGTGATGTGGTCGGCCGCTTGGGCCGCAAGACGGTGCAGGCCCTTCTCCCTGCCCTCAGACAAGAGACCGAGGCCCATGTGGTGGTCATCAACGGCGAGAACTCCGCCGGCGGCCGCGGCCTCACCCTGGCCACCGCCGATGAGCTCTTCTCTGCTGGCGTGGACGTTATCACCTCCGGCAACCACGTCTGGGAAATGCGCGAGATTTACCCCATTCTGGACAGCGAATCGCCCATCCTGCGACCCTTGAACTACCCGCCCGGCGTACCTGGCCGTGGCCTGCTGATCACCCATGGAGCAGCCTTCATCAATCTGCAAGGCCGCACCTTCATGGGCGCCGACGCAGATTGCCCCTTTCGCGCCGCCGACAAGGCACTTGAAGGTCTCAAGGATGCCCCAGTGATCATCGTCGACATACATGCCGAGGCCACCAGCGAAAAGGTAGCCCTGGCCTGGTACTTGGATGGACGGGTGAGCGCTGTCATCGGCACCCATACCCACGTCGCTACCGCCGATGCCCGTGTCCTGCCCAAAGGCACCGCCTTCGTCACCGACGCGGGCATGGTGGGCCCACGCGACTCCATCATCGGCGTGGCAGTCAAGCCGGTCATCCAGCGTTTCCTCACCCAGCTTCCTATCCGCTTCGCGCCAGTGGAGAAGGGACCTGCCATCTTCAACTCCGTCCTTATCGACGTCGATGAAACCAGCGGCCGCGCCCAGAGCATTGTCCGCATCGACCGGGAGATCAACAAGCATGCCAAGTAGGGCCGACCTCCACACCCACAGCACCTACTCCGACGGCCGCCTCACTCCCACTGAGCTCATCGAGCGAGCGGCTAGCAACGGTCTCGAGGTGCTTGCTCTCACCGACCACGACTGCACCGATGGTATTGCCGAGGCCCTGGGAGCGGCCCAGAAGCACCCTCGACTGCTCTTCATCCCCGGCGTAGAGCTGAGCACCGATCTGCCCCGGGAAGAGGTGCATGTGCTGGGCTACTTCCTCGACTGGCAGAACCCGCGCTTCCAAGACCGCCTCGCTCGCCTGCGCCGCTCGCGCCTCGAGCGAGGCCGGAAAATGCTGGCCAAGCTCAAGGGCCTGGGGATCGAAGTCTCCTGGCAACGCGTGAAGGAGATCGCCGGCGATGGCGCTGTCGGCCGCCCTCACATCGCCCTGGCCATGCTGGAGGCCGGCCACATCTCCTCCCTGGAGGAAGCCTTCGAGCGCTACCTCGCCCGCAACGGCCCCGCCTACGTGGAGCGCGAGAAGATAACCCCCACTGAGGCAGTGCAGATCCTCACCGCCGCATCTGGCCTGCCCGTCCTGGCTCACCCCCGCGACCTCCAGCACCTGGAGCCCCTCCTGCTGGAGCTCAAGGAAGCCGGCCTCATCGGCATCGAGGTCTACTATCAGGACTACGACCAACAGACCATTGAACGCCTCCTCGCGGTCGCCCACCAGCACGATCTGGTGCCTCTAGGAGGCAGCGATTTCCATGGCATCGGAGGCGCGCACGAGCGGGACCTGGGCGACATCCCCCTCCCCTTCCAGCCTGTTGAGCAACTCATCGCCTTAGCCCGTCAGCGCCAGCCCCAGCAAGCACCGCCTTAGCCCCCGGCTCCCCTGCCCATCGCCACCAAGCTTCCGCTGCAACGCTGCGGCAGGCCCTACACCTACTAGCGCTGGTTGCCAAAAAGCGCTACAGTAGCGGCAGAGACATTCTGTCAGTAGCCGTTGGAACGAGGCCCCTCATACCAGGTGGTGAATGTCATGGTTGTTCGAGAAGATGATCGTGACACCGAGAGAAAGGTCATCGCAATTCTCAAGGTCCTCAGCGAATCCTCAGAGCCGCTTGGCTCCACTTTCATTGCTCGAGCCCTCGAATCCCATGGCGTGCATCTGAGCGAAAGAACCGTCAGGTATCACCTCAAGATCACTGACGAGCGCGGCTTCACCGAACCCCGGGGCAGGGACGGAAGGGTGCTCACGCCGGAGGGGCTGGCCGAACTGAGAAGCGCCCTGGTGCCGGACCAGGTTGGTTTCGTGATCGAGAGGATCGAGCTGCTGGCCTTCCAGACCACCTTCGACCCGTTCCGACGTACCGGCCAGGTGCCAGTAAATACATCCCTGTTCCCCGAAGACAGATTCGGGGAGGCCCTGGCAGCCATGCGCGACGCCTTCAACGCTGGCCTATGTGTTAGCGAATTGGTGGCCGTAGCCTCGCCGGGCGAGAAGCTGGGCGACCTCCTCGTCCCTGAGGGAATGGTTGGCTTCGCCACCGTTTGCAGCGCCGTCGCAAACGGAGTTCTGTTGAAAGCAGGCGTCCCCACCGACTCCAGGTTCGGAGGGGTGCTAGAGATGCGAAACTCGCGTCCCAGGAGGTTCCTAGCCATAATCACCTATGCCGGCTCCTCGCTTGACCCCTCGGAAGCCTACATCAGGGCCAGAATGACACGAGTGCGCGACGCCGCAACCACAGGAAACGGAAAGATACTGGCCAACTTCCGGGAGATACCGGCCGCGGCAAGACCCCTCGTGGAGAGCACGGCAGCGGAGCTCAAGCAGGCCGGCATTCACGGAATACTGCTCATGGGCGAAGCCAGCGAGCCCGTCTGCCAGATCCCCGTGGGCCTGAACAAGGTGGGAATGGTGATGCTGGGAGGAATGAACCCTGTGGCCGCTGCCGAAGAGGCTGGAATACAAGCCGACAATTTCTCGGAAAGCGGCACCATTGACTTCCAGCGCCTGGTCAACTTTCGGGAGCTGTAGACCGCCTTCGACAGCCAGGGGCACGCGCCCACGACCACCGCAAACCATCTCTGACGGGGCCACCCCCTGTCAATGTTCTCCAGGACGAGCTCATATGGCACCAAGACCTCCCAGTTCGGGGCTTGACACATGCCCCCAAGTAGTGCACTATCGGAGCATCACCGGTTACCGATCGGCAACCGGCAACCGTTGACCGCAATCATCAGGAGGAGCACCATGGCTGAGCCGACTCGAGAACTCCTATCGCCCGGCGAGATAGTGGACCCGTATGTCACTGCTCTGGCGCAGTTCGATACGGCCGCTGACTACCTTGGCCTGGACGACTCAAACCGTCAGTACTTGCGCAACAATCGGCGAGAGCTAATAGTCCACCTGCCCGTACGTATGGACGATGGCTCCATAGCGGTGTTCTGGGGTTGCCGCGTCCAGCACAATTGGTCGCGTGGCCCAAGCAAAGGGGGCATCCGTTATCACCCCGCCGTCAGTCTGGACGAGATAAGGGCCCTGGCGATGTGGATGACCTGGAAGTGCGCCGTTGTCGACATCCCCTATGGGGGAGCCAAGGGCGGCATAGTGGTGGATCACAAGAAGCTATCAAAGCGCGAGCTAGAGAGTCTCACCCGCCGCTATGCCATCGCCATAGGCCCAGTGATCGGCCCCGACCAGGACATACCCGCTCCTGACGTGGGCACCACTCCCCAAACCATGGCCTGGTTTATGGATGCCTACGGCGGGATGCAGAGACGTTGGACGCCGGCGGTAGTCACCGGCAAGCCCATCAGCGTTGGTGGCACCGTAGGGAGGGATGAGGCCACCGGCGCCGGCATCATGCACGTAGTTCGGGAAGCTACCCGCCGCAACGGCCTCTCGCCGGCTGACACAACCGTAGCTATCCAGGGCTTTGGCAATGCCGGCCAGTGGTCGGCTCGCCTCCTGGCAAACCTGGGATACCAGGTGGTGGCCGTCAGCGACACATCGGGCGGCATCCACAACGGGCGTGGTCTCGACATCGAAGCAGCCCTTACCCAGAAACTGAAGAGCGGTCGTGTCACTGACCACAAGAACGGCGACCGTATCACCAACGAGGAGCTCTTGACCCTTCCGGTGGACATCCTGGTGCCGGCCGCTTTCGAGAACCAGATCACCTCCGCCAACGCCGCCGATGTTAAGGCCAAGATCATCGCCGAGGCAGCCAACGGCCCC
>JAUWYP010000007.1 GCA_030615765.1 Dehalococcoidia bacterium
CCGATGCGAATGATGCCCTCCTCGTCCAGGTCGCGCAGGCTCTCTTCGCCTACATTGGGTATGTCGCGGGTGATCTCCTCCGGTCCCAGCTTGGTGTCGCGACCCTCGACTTCGTGCTTCTCGACGTGGATGGAGGTGAACTTGTCATAGCGAACGATCTCTTCTGAGATGATGATGGCATCCTCGAAGTTGTAGCCTTCCCAACTCATGAAGGCGCAGAGGAGGGTCTGGCCCAGCGCCAGCTCCCCCTGGGCAGTAGAGGAGCTGTCGACCAGGGGCTGGTCCTTCTCCACTCGCTGGCCCTTGTGTACGATAGGCCTCTGGTTGACACACGTCCCTTGGTTGGAGCGCACGAACTTGGCCAGCTCGTAGGTCTTCTCCTCGCCGCTGTCGTACTGGACGCGGATGTGGCGGGCGGTGCAGTTCACCACCAGGCCGTCATCGTCGGCGAAGAAGACCTGGCCGGAATCGCTGGCCGCCTGGCGCTCCATGCCGGTGGCTACCAATGGCACCTCCGGCCGCACCAGGGGCACGGCCTGGCGCTGCATGTTGGAGCCCATAAGAGCCCGGTTGGCATCGTCGTGCTCCAGGAAGGGGATAAGGGAGGTGGCCACCGACACGATCTGCTTGGGCGAGAGGTCCATGAAGTCCACCTGCTCTGGCGCAGCGGTAATGAAGTGACTGCCGGAACGGGACTCCAGCTTTCTACCCAGGAAGTGGTTGCTTTCATCCAGGGGCTCGTTGGCCTGGGCCACCACGTACCGCTCTTCGTCATCCGCCGATAGGTAGACGACCTGGTCGGACACGAAGGGACGGATGGGGACGGTGGTGGCCGGCAGCTTGGCCAGCTTGCCCGCCAGCTCAGGGGTCACCTCGGTGCCCGCCGAGGCTACTATCTTGCCCTTCTGGCCGCCGACATCCTCACGCAGGAAACGCCCCACCAGATCGGACGAGTTGTTGGCCAGCTCCCGCACTACTTTGCGATAGGGCGTCTCGATGAAACCGTACTCATTGACGCGAGCGTAAGTGGCCAGACTGCCGATGAGGCCGATGTTGGGACCCTCCGGTGTCTCAATGGGGCAGATGCGGCCATAGTGGCTGTGATGGACATCGCGCACATCGAAGCCAGCACGGTCACGGGACAGGCCGCCCGGGCCCAGGGCAGACAGACGACGCTTGTGGGTCAACTCGGCAAGGGGATTGGTCTGATCCATGAACTGGGAGAGCTGAGAGCCGCCGAAGAACTCCTTGACGGCGGCCACCACCGGCCGGATGTTGATCAGGGCGCTGGGGGTGGCGCTGTCAGGATCGGTGATAGTCATGCGCTCCCGTATCACCCGCTCCATGCGCAAGAGGCCAATGCGGAACTGGTTCTGGATCAGCTCGCCCACAGTGCGCACACGGCGGTTGCCCAGATGGTCGATGTCGTCAGGCTGTCCCTGGCCGTTGTTCAGGCGAATGATCTCGCGGATGATGGCCACCAGGTCCTGAGGCACCAAGATGTGGGTGTGCGGCGCCTTCTTATAGCCCAGGCGCCTGTTAAGCTTGTACCGCCCTACCTTGCCCAGGTCGTAACGGCGAGGGTTAAAGAATAGGGTGGTGATCAGGTTACGGGCATTGTCTAAGGTGGGCGGGTCGCCCGGACGCAGGCGGCGATAAAACTCCAGGAGGGCTTCTTCCTTGTTCTGGGATGGTTCCCGCTCCAGGGTGGCCTGGATATAGCGATGGTCGGCGTTGGTATCCACGGCCTTGAACATGGCCAGGACGCGCTCGTTGGAGCCCAGCTGCTGCTCGTCGTTGATCTTGGCGTCCTCATCGATGGCGCGCAGGAGGGTAGTGATGGGGATCTTGCGCTTGCGGTCCACCTTCACGGAGATAACGTCCTTGTTGCTGGTCTCGAACTCCAGCCAGGCGCCGCGGTTGGGAATGAGCTTGGCGTAGCAGAGGTCGCGGCCACTGGTGGCGTCGCGCTCTAGGGTGAGGTAAACCCCTGGCGAGCGCACCAACTGGGAGACCACCACCCGCTCGGCACCGTTGACGATGAACGTGCCATTGTCCGTCATCAGGGGGAAGTCCCCCATGAAGATCTCCTGCTCTTTGACCTCGCCGCTCTCCTTGACGATGAGTTTAACGTTGACCCGCAGGGGGGCGGCATAGGTCATATCTCGCTCGCGGCACTCAGCCTCGCAGTACTTGGGCTTGCCGAACTGGTGCTCGCCGAAACGCATCTCCAGGCGGCTGCCGGTAAAGTCCTGGATGGGCGAGAGCTCATCGAACAACTCGCGCAGAGCCTCCTCCTGGAACCAGCGGTAGGAGTCGAGCTGGACGCGTATAAGGTTGGGTACCTGAATCACCTCAGGTATGCGTGAGTAGGACTTGACCAATCGGGACACACTATCGCTTTCCGGGGCAAAGTCCCTGGCTGTCGTCATAGACAAAAACCCCCTATAGGGCCTCCAATGTCCGGGGCCCCTCGTGGCTAGAAATGCACAAGCAGCTATGGTGGATAGCTAACAGGGGAATAGAAACTCGGGGAATATCGTCCCGCCATCAAACAAATAGTATAGCTCAGCTTTGCCAGATTTGTCAACTCCCAGACCGAAGATATTGAGAATAATTCCCCCTTTCCTGTACTCCCCGCGCGTGGTATATTTGGATCGTCTACCAGACAAACGCTCGCTCAGCAGCGCCGGCCGGAAGCAACTGGCTTTCGGCTTTTCTCTTTCCATAATCCTTGGAGCGATCAAGGGTCCCAATCGAGCGTTCCATACCGTTCCCTTCGTCCTTTGTGCTATATTGATATTAGCTGCCAGAGCGAAGCAAAGGAGAGATGGTCGGTGTATCAAGAGTTGCGTGTATTCAGCGGCAACGCTCACCCCGATCTTGCCCAGGCCATCTGCGACTATTTGGAGATGCCCCTGGGACAGTGCGAGGCTTTCAAGTTCAGCAACGAGAACATTTTTGTGCGCTTCTGTGAAAACATCCGCGCCCGTGATGTTTTCCTGGTCCAGCCCATCGTCTCCCCGGTGAACGATCGCTTGATGGAGCTATTCGTGATGATCGACGCCGCCAAGCGGGCCTCGGCGGGGCGGATCACGGCTGTCGTCCCCTACTACGCCTACGGGCGCAGCGATAAGAAGGACCAGCCACGGGTGCCCATCACCGCCCGCCTGGTGGCCAACTTCATGGAGACAGCCGGGGCCGACCGCCTGCTCACCGTGGACCTCCACGCTGGCCAGATTCAGGGCTTTTTCAACATCCCGGTCGACGAGCTGACCGCCCTGTACATCCTCAGCCGCTACTTCAAGGACAAGAGCATACCTAATCTCACAGTGGTGTCGACCGATGTGGGCGACGCCAAGCGCGCTCGCAATGTGGCCGATCGCCTGGACGTTCCCCTGGCGATCGTAGAGAAGCGCCGAATCGGTAACGAACAGCGGGCAGAGGCAGTCAATATAATCGGTGAAGTCAAAGGCAGGAATGCTCTCATTGTGGACGATGAGGTGGATACCGGCAGCACCCTGGTAGCCACCATGGACCTGCTGCAGAAGCAAGGAGCAGTGGACATCTACGCCTGCTGCACCCACCCCGTGCTCTCGGGACCGGCCGTCGAGAGGATCGAGCAGTCGCCCACCAGGGAGTTGGTGGTAACCGACACGATCCCCCTGCCGGTAGAGAAGCATTTGCCCAAGATCACGGTCTTGTCTCTGGCACCCCTGCTGGGGGAAGCCATACAACGCATCCATACCGGCCATTCAGTGGGGGAGTTGTTCCAGTAAAGGTCCGTCATGCTCAAGTGGCTTAAGGGCATTATCAGCGATAGCAGTGAGAGAAAGCTGGAGAAGCTTCAGCCGCTGGTCAACGAGATCAACGCTCTCGAGGACGGGGTAGCGCCCCTCAGCGATGCCGAGCTGCGAGCCAGAACCGACCAGTTTCGCCAGCGCCTGGCCGACGGCGAAACCCTGGATGACATCCTGCCTGATGCCTTTGCCGTGGTGCGCGAGATGGCCAAGCGGCGTCTGGGCGAGCGCCACTTCGATGTCCAGCTCTTGGGAGGCATTGTTCTTCATCAGGGCAAGGTCGCCGAGATGAGGACGGGTGAGGGCAAGACGCTAGTAGCCACCCTTCCCCTCTATCTCAATGGCCTGCAGGGCAAGGGCGCCCACCTGGTGACGGTGAACGACTACCTGGCCAAGCGCGACACGACCTGGATGAGCTCGATCTATCACAACCTGGGCCTGTCGGTGGCTTGCCTCCAGCACGACGCCGCCTACGTCTACGACCCTGGTTTCAATACCGACAACCCCAGCCTACGCCACCTGCGGCCAGTGCCTCGCCGCGAGGCCTATCTCGCCGATATCACCTACGGCACTAACAACGAGTTCGGCTTCGACTACCTGCGGGACAATATGGTGGCGGATCTCTCCCAGGTTGTCCAGCGGCCAAAGCAGCCCCACCATTACGCCATCGTGGACGAGGTGGACAACATCCTCGTCGACGAAGCCCGCACCCCCCTCATTATCAGCGGCCCTGCCGAGGAGACAGAGGAGGTCTACCGAATGTTCGGTCGGCTGATACCCCGTCTCCAGCCGGAAGTGGACTACACCATAGATCACAAGACCCGCTCGGTGGCCCTCAGCGAGGAAGGGGTGGCCAAGCTAGAGAAATGGCTGAACATCAAGAATATCTACGACTCTCAAAACTATCGCCTGACTCGCTTCCTGGAGGCCGCCCTCAAGGCCAACGCCATCTATCAGCGCGATCACCACTACGTGGTGAAGGATGGCGAGGTCGTCATCGTCGATGAGTTCACCGGCCGCCTGATGTTCGGCCGCCGCTGGTCGGACGGCCTTCACCAAGCGGTGGAGGCCAAGGAGGGTGTGCGGGTGCAGCGAGAGAGTGTGACCTACGCCACCATCACCCTCCAGAACTACTTCCGCCTCTACGAGAGGCTGGGCGGCATGACCGGCACCGCCTACACCGAAAAGGAGGAGTTCCACACGATCTATCGCTTGGACGTGATCCCCATTCCCACCAACGTGCCGATGATCCGCCAGGACAATCCCGACTTCATCTACCGCACGCCGGAGGGCAAGTTCCGGGCGGTGGTGGGGGAGATCGAGGAGATGCACGCCAGCGGCCGGCCGGTGCTGGTGGGCACCGTCTCCATCGAAATCTCCGAGCACCTGGCTGACCTCCTCAAGCGGCGCAGCCAGTGCCGCAACCCAGAGTGCGTCCACTACCACCCCGTGTGTCCCCTCAAGGAACCCCAGGTCCTCAACGCTAAGCACCACGAGCGCGAGGGCCAGATCATTGCCCAGGCCGGGCGCAATGGCGGGGTCACCATCGCCACCAACATGGCCGGCCGCGGCGTTGACATCATCCTGGGCGGCAATCCCGGCCGCCTGGCCGAGGAGCTCTTCCGCAAGAAGAGCATCGACCCGGACACGGCTCCCCCAGAGGAACTGGAACGCATACGGCGAGAGGCCCGCCAGATATGGCAGGACGACCACGAGAAGGTGGTGGAGGTCGGCGGCCTGCACATCATCGGCACGGAGCGCCATGAGGCCCGCCGCATTGATAACCAGCTTCGCGGTCGTGCCGGCCGCCAGGGCGACCCCGGCAGCTCCCGCTTCTTCGTCTCCTTTGGCGATGACGTGATGCACCGCTTCGCCCCCGAATGGGTAGGGGGCATGATGGGCCGCCTGGGCATGGACGAGGACATGCCTCTGGAGAGCGGCATGGCCAGCAAGGCCATCGAGTCGGCCCAGACCAAGGTGGAGGGTCACAACTTCGACATCCGCAAGCACGTGGTCGAATACGACGACGTGATGAACACCCAGCGCGACCTTATCTACACCGAGCGGAACAAGATCCTAGAGGGGGCCGACCTCAAGGCCAACATCCAGGAAATGATCGTGGAGGAGATCAACGAGCTGGTGGGCACCTACCTGACCGACGATCAGGAGGACGAGCGTGACCTCAAGAGGCTGCTCAATGAACTGAAGGCTATCATGCCGCTGCCACCTCATTTCACCCAGGCTCGCTTCGCGGACCTGCCCCGCGAGGACATAGTCGAGGAGCTTCTGGCCCACGCCCAGGAGGAGTACGAGGCAAAAGAGCAAAAGATTGGTGCCGAGAACATGCGCACCCTGGAACGCCTGGTGATGCTGGGCACTATCGATAGGCTGTGGGTGGGGCACCTGACAGCCCTGGACGAGATGCGCCAGGGCGTTGGCCTGGCTGGCTACGGTGGTCAGGATCCCTTGGTAGCCTTCAAGCGGGAAGCCCACGATATGTGGGATCAGCTCATGGACCACATACGGCGCAACATAACCCGCAGGATATACCACGTGACCTTGAGCCCTCAGGCTGCGCCCGCGCCGCGGCGGCCGGCGGCAGTGGCGGCGCGAGCAGGCGGGCGGAGGGGGACGAGCGCTGGCCGGCCCGAAGGGGGACCGCCAGCAGCACCCCGCAAAGTGGGCAGGAACGACCCCTGCCCCTGCGGCAGCGGCCTCAAGTACAAGAAGTGCTGCGGGAGGGCGGCCTAGGCCGCCGCAAGCTGGATGAGGGAAGCGGCAGTACTCATGAGCGCAAAGGCCGTCGCCAGGGAGGAGTCCACCGAGGCCGAGGAACTGCTGACCAACCTGTGTCAGGAGATAGCAGACGGCAAGCCCTGGTTCATCGCTCTGCTGCAGGCCATCGCCCGCTGGCCTCTGCCCGAGGAGACGGTAGGCGAGCGGCACTACTGCTACCTTGTCGGTGGTGAGGCCTTCGACTGGCTTCTATTGGCGGAGCGTCTGTGCGAGGTGGTGGACGACCTCATCCCTCGGGAGGAGCATGAACCGCTGCTGTTCTTCGGGCAGCTGCCGCTGGAGCTCAACGAGGAGGAGTTCCGCCGCCTGATGGGCCACGCCAAGTATCGGGCTCACCTCAACTACCTGTACGGTGTCACCCTGGAGGAGATGCTCCAGCTGGTGATTGAGGATGACGTTTACAAGGAGCAGCGCTCGCGTGTGTGGAAGAACCACCTATCGGTGGATGAAGAGGGGTTTCGGCGCCTCTACGGGCACCCCCGCCAAGATCTATTGTGCCAGTTCCGGCGGGAGCAAGGCGCAGCCGACGACACCACCATCTCCCTGACAGAGGCCAAGGAGTTCACCTACTGGTTGTTCAAGTATCGTCTGCGCTACTGCGACCCGGCCAGAGTGGCTAGCGACACCCGTCGCGCCCTGAGCATGCTCCGTCGCCTGGAGCCCTGCCGCGCGCGCTGCCTCAGCAATGCTCTTAAGGAACCCCCCAGCGTCATCGAGGTCCCCTAACGGCGGGACGGAGAGACGCAGCGCCCCTCCGCCCCCAGGGGTTGCCTCCTAGTTCTACTCGAACGAGATGAGGTCGCCGAAGTACTCCCACTTGCCCTTGCCGTCCACCAGCGTGGCCCTCAGCATCCTCATGGCTTCGAAGCCCAAGTGGTCTGTCGGGCTGAGAGTGAGGGTGACGCCTGGCAAGCTGAGCTCGCTCTGGTAATCCTTAAAGATAGTGTGGACGACGTCCATCAGGCCCTGTCGCGTCAGGTTGTCACAGGTGGCGCGCAGAGCCACGACCGTTAGTTCGCCCGCGACCTGGCCGACGACGGTGAAGTTGCCGGGAGGCAAGTCACCGTACTCGCTCATGATCCGGTGGTGCTCCGCTATCGCCGGGTCGTCAGTCCAGTCGTACATCTTGTTGGCCTGGAGGGTGATGACTCCTTCCATGGCGGCCGCGGGGCAATACTGGAACATGGCAGCGTCAGAATTCACGTAGCTCATGAAGATCTGGGCATCCCAGCCCATCTGGTCAGCCGCCTTGGCGAGCTGAGAACAGTGGCCTGGGATGCAGGCGCCGAACACAATCTCTGCGCCAGCATTCTTCATGTTATTGACCTGAGAGCGGATGTCCACGGCGGTGGCCTCAAAGCTCTGCTCGGACACCACCTCGTTCTTGTCGGGGTCCAGGCCGTCCTTCAGGCCGTCCAAGTGGTCCTTGCCGAAGTCATCGTTCTGGTAGAGGACGCCCACCTTCTTTCCCGGCATGCTCTCGGAGATGTACTTGCCGGTGATGTTGCCTGCCACGTAGTAGTCCGGCAGGATGGCAACCGACCAGGGGTGCGCCTCGGGGTCCGCGGCCCACTTGTGGGCCCCGGTCATAATCCACAGGTCGGGAATTCCCTCCTCGTTCAGCCGCTCCCAGACGGCTGAGTGGGCGGCCGTTCCCAGACCGCCGATGATGGCGAACACCTCATCCTGCTCCACCAGCTTGCGGACGACCTCGACGGCCCTGGCCGGGTCGTAGTTATCATCCTCCGCCCTGAAATCGATCTCGCGGCCGCAGACGCCGTCTTCCTCCGCATTGACGTATTTGAAGTAGGCTTCCATGCCGGCGAGGACGGGAGCGAACGCCGCTCCGTAGGTGCCGCTCTTGGCGAAGTGGCTGCCCAGGATTATCTTATCGTCGGTGATGCCGGGGTCCGTCGGCACTGCTGTAGGGGTCTCGGCTGGGGTAGGGGTCTCGGCCGGGGTAGGAGTCTCGGCCGGGGTAGGAGTCTCGGCCGGGGTAGGAGTCTCGGCCGGGGTAGGAGTCTCGGCCGGGGTAGGAGTCTCGGCCGGGGTAGGAGTCTCGGCCGGGGTAGGGGTCTCGGCCGGGGTAGGGGTCTCGGCCGGGGTAGGGGTCTCGGCCGGGGTGCCGGTGACCGCAGCGGTAGGTGTGCCAGTGGGGGTTCCCTCCTCTCCCTCATCCTCGCAGGCCACTGCCAGCACCAGCAACGCCGCTGCCAGGGCGAGGAAGATCAGCGAGAATTTGCCTAGCTTCCACACGGCTCCTTAGCCTCCTTTCTTGGATTGTCACACTTGCTCTCCCTGTGCCAGGGAGATACCCTAGTCCACCAAAATGGCCTTGCGCTAGGGGCTGCCATCATCTCACTTTCATCTTTCAGCGTCCGGACGGTCCTCGGAGGATCGATCGTCTGGCCCGGCCCCAGTCTGTCCTGGCGGTGCCGGGGGTCCTCTGAGCGCCTCGGCCGAGCGCCTGTAACCGTGTGCCCCGGCCCTCGTGAGCGCCGGCACCCAGAGCCACGAGGTAATTAAGAGGAAAACAGTCACACCAACGATCTGGCCGACAGACTCGCCGACTAGTTGCTCTGCCAGGACCAGGGCAGCCATGCCCAGCACTACCCCAGCCGCTACGTTGCCAAGCGCGGCCCGCGGCCTGGCAGCGAGCCACCTGACCAAACGGTGGAAAAGGCCCGCCAGACCATAGGGGGCGAAGATCATCACCAGGATGAGAGCGGCGCCGTAGAAAGCCCAGGAAAGCTCAGCGGGCAGACCGGCGCCGGGGATAAAGCCGACAATGCCCGGCAGCTCGGGCACCACAACGAGGCCCGCAGCGCCCAGGACGGAACCCAATATGGAGGCTAGGCCCCCTACTACGATGGTGGTCAGGAAGTTTATGGACAGCAGGAAGTTGAAGCTCTCGGGGCTGACATATCCCACTACCTGAGTGTAGGTTCCGCCAGCGATGCCGGCGTAGAAGGCGCTGATGGCGAAGGCCATGGTCTTGTAGCGGGGCACGCTTATGCCCATCGCTTGGGCCGCTATCTCGCTGTCGCGAATGGCCACGAAGGCCCTGCCGATGCGGCTGCGGACAATGTTTATGGCAAGGACAGTCATGACCACGGCGATGAACAGGGCCACGAAATATATCCACTGATCGTTGTTCAGGTGGATGCCGAAGACGTCGTGCATGAAGTCCGCTAGGACGCCCACCTGGTCACCCACCTCTGTCCTAACGTTGATACCCTGGGTGCCGTGGGTGAGGCCGTCGTATTTCTTTAGTATCTGGGGGGTGGCCAAGGCCAGGCCCAGGGTGGCGATGCCTAGATAGGGTCCGGTGAGGCGCAGGGCCGGAATGCCGATGAGAAAGCCCAGGGTGCCGGCAATGACCCCCCCCAGAATTATGGTGACCGGGAAAGGCCAGCCGTAATCGACCATCAGGATGGCAGACGTGTAGCCGCCTGCAGCCACGAAGGCGCCGTGGCCCAGGGAGATCTGGCCATTGTAGCCGGTGAGAATGTTGAGGCCCAGGGCCACGATGGCCCACATGGCGATCATGCTGGCCTGATAGGTGCGATAGGTGCCGAGGCTCAACGGCACCCATTCAGGCAGGACGTGGCTCAAGGGCACCCACCAAAGCAGGAAGAATGCCAGAATAGCGAAGACGATGAGCTTTCCTGTCGGCAATGGGCCTGGTCGTCTCATACTCGCCTCAGCGTTCGTTTACCGAAGAGACCGGTCGGCCTGATCAGCAACACCGAAATCATGATCATCAGAGTCACCGTCAGCTTCATATCGGGTCCCAGCCACTCCTGTGGAGTGTAGGTTCCCACCATGTTCTCGCTCACGCCGATAATGAGGCCGCCAACTATCGCCCCCACTGGGCTGTCCAGGCCGCCCAGGACGGCAGCGGCGAAGGCGTATAGGAGAACACCCATCATCATGGGGGGCTGGAGCAGAATGAGGTGAGCGATAAGTATCCCGGCCACCGCCCCAACGGCAGCTGAGAGGGACCATCCCACGGTTAGCATACGCCCCACCCGAATGCCCATCAGGCGGCTGGCGATGGGGTTCTGAGCGGTGGCCCGCATGGCCAGGCCAATGGGGGTGTATTGGAAAAACATGTAGAGGGCGGCCATGATACCCACCGCGAAAACCAGAATGGTCAGGTCATGGTAGCTGACCACCGTAGGCCCCATATCCAGAGCCCCTTCGCCGAAGAACTTGATCCCTGTCACCTGGATCTCGGGAGGCGCGGGGAAGCCCTTGGGTATGCCACCCCAATGCCAGGTGGCTACGTTGTTGAAGATGGCGAACAACCCCAGGGTGACGATGATGATGTTCAGGGTGGGCGCCCCTTCCACCGGCCGTATGATCACCCGCTCGATGAAAGCACCGAGGCCAGCTGCTATGAGCAGGACGAGGGGGAACATGAGCCAGTAGTGCCCCCCAAATTCCCAGATCGACCAGCCTATGAAAGTGGTCAACATAGCCAACTCGCCCTGGGCGAAGTTGAGGACGGTGGTGGAGCGATAGATGAGGACGATGGCCAGGGCCAGCAGTCCATAGACGCTGCCCGTGGCCAGGCCCGTCACCATCTGCTGCAAAAACTCGTCCACTTCAGCCCTCCCGAGTTCCTAGTAGCCCAGATAGGAGCGTCGCACCGCCTCGCTCTTTCGCAGGTTCTCGCTGGTGTCTGCCAGGGCGATGCGGCCCGTCTCCAGCACGTAGCCGTAGTGCGCGATCTCCAGAGCGAGATTGGCGTTCTGCTCCACCAGGAGGATAGTTACCCCCTGCGTTCGGTTGATAGTCTTGATAATCTGGAATATCTCCCGCGTGACCATGGGGGCCAGGCCCATGGACGGCTCGTCTAGCAGGCAAAGGCGCGGGTTGCCCATCAGGCCGCGGGCGATGGCCAGCATCTGCTGCTCGCCGCCGCTGAGGGTGCCCGCTATCTGGTTCTTTCGCTCGGCCAGGATGGGGAAGTACTCATATACCTGCTTGAGGGCGTCTTCGAAGTCCTGCTTCCGCCACCGATATTCCCCGATGCTGCGTACCAGTCCGGTAAACCTGGAGTAAGCCCCCAGCCTCAGGTTCTCCAGCACCGTGAGCTCGCTGAAAAGCTGCCGCCCCTCGGGAATGTGGGACATGCCCAGGGAGACAATCTGCTCCGCTGAGAGGCGGTCGATCCGCTGTCCCTCGAACTCGATGCTGCCGCTCCGGGGTCGTAGCAGGCCCGATATGGCCCGCAGGGTGGAGGTCTTGCCGGCGCCGTTGGCCCCTAGAACCGCTACGATGCTTCCCTTCGGCACCTCCAGGGACACGCCGTGCAGGGCAACGATGGGCCCATAGGCGGCAACGACCTCGCGGAGCTGCAACATCGTTCCTAACCGCCCAGGTAGGCCTCAATGACGGCGGGGTCCTTTTGCACCTCCGCCGGCGTCCCCTCGGCGATCTTCCGGCCGAAGTTGAGGACGCAAATGCGATCGGAAATGGGCATGACAAGCTCCATGTGGTGCTCCACCACCAGTATGGTCAGCCGGAATTCGTCACGGACACCCTTGATAACCTCGCCTAGCTGGCCCAGTTCCTGATGGCTGAGGCCGCTGGCTGGCTCGTCCAGAAGAATCATCCGTGGCCTGGAGACGAGGGCCCGTGCCAGCTCCACCCGCTTCTGAATGCCGAAGGAGAGGCCGCCAGCGGGCATGTCCTTCACCTCCTCCAGGTGGAGGAACTTGACCACTTCTTCTGCCGTGTCCCGCGCCAGCTGCTCCTCCCTCCATGCCGCCGGTAGCCGGCCGATGCAGGCGATCACCTCGCCAAATGTGTGGATGACGGTGTTGGCATGTCGCAAGAACACGTTCTTCTTGAGGGGTGGAGAGAAGCGGCTGTGCTGGCCCACCAGCAGGTTCTCTATGACGGTCATGGTCTTGAACATCTCCACGTTCTGGAAGGTGCGAGCGATGCCCACGTTCACAACGTCGTCGGCGGCTAGCTTCACTAGATCATGGCCGTCGAAGAAGATATCCCCCCGGTCAGGGTCGTAGAGGCGGCTTATGCAGTTGAAGAGGGTGGTCTTGCCGGCGCCGTTGGGCCCAATAAGACCCACGATCTCGCCCGGCCGCACCTCAAACGATACATCGTCCAGGGCGATGATCCCGCCGAAAGACTTAGTGAGGCCGCTTATCTGTAGTCCAGTCATGACCCTAGAGAAAAGGCGTCGTCAGCATGACTTACAAGACGCCTAGCTTCGGTACCGAATATATTAAAGGTTTTCTGTTTAGACGCAAGTGGTGCCGACGATAACTGCGAGATGAACTCGCCCAAGAGGGCGATCTTCCAAAGGGCGAGTGCCCAAACTGGTTTGACGTAGCCAGACAGGAATATTAAAATGCTACCACTTGGGGCGGCGAGCCTATCCCCACTGTTCGGGGCAAGCATCTGCCGCCCTTATGTCGTGCCTGCCTGACGGTGGGCAGGGAGCCGGTCAGGATGACCAGCCGAGCCAAGAAAGGCGGCCGCAGCCCTCGCATCGAGATGGCCAAAGCCTACGACGCCAGCCAGGTAGAGGAGCGCCTCTATCGCCTCTGGCTGGATGGAGGCTACTTCACCGCCCGCATCGATCCGGCTAAACAGCCCTTCACTATCATCATGCCGCCCCCTAACGTCACGGGCGAGCTGCACCTGGGCCACGCCCTCACCGCCACCATCGAGGACCTCCTCATTCGCTGGCATCGGATGAAAGGCGACTCCACCCTCTGGCTACCGGGGGTGGATCACGCCGGCATCGCCACCCAGAACGTGGTGGAGAAGGAACTCCTCAGGGAGAGCCTCACCCGCCACGACATCGGGCGCGATGGCTTCCTGGAGCGGGTGTGGGAGTGGGTGGGTAGGTATCGCCACATCATCAGCCGCCAGCATCAGCGGCTGGGCGCCTCCTGCGATTGGACCCGCGAGCGCTTCACCATGGACGAGGGGCCCCAGAAGGCGGTGCGCACTACCTTCGTCAACCTCTACCGCGACGGCCTCATCTATCGGGGCGAGCGGATTATCAATTGGTGCCCCCGCTGCCAGACTGCCCTGTCCGACCTGGAGGTGGAGCACAAGGAGCACGCTGATCACCTCTGGTACGTCCGCTACCCCCTGCTGGACGAGAGTGGGGAGCCTAGCGGCGAGTACATTACCATCGCCACCACCCGACCAGAGACTATCGTCGCCGACGTGGCGGTGGCGGTGAATCCGGACGACCCTCGCTATCAGGGCACTATCGGCCGCACGGCGCTCTTGCCCATCATGGATCGTCGCATCCCAGTGGTTGGTGATGCAGCAGTGGATCCCGCCTTTGGCACGGGCGCTCTGAAGATAACGCCCGGCCACGACCAGGTGGACTTCGAGGTGGGTGAGCGCCACGGCCTTTCCACCATCGTGTCGGTGGGGCCGGATGGGATGATGAACGAAGAAGCAGGCCCCTACGCTGGCCAGGACCGCTTCGTTTGCCGCGAGGCCATCGTGGACGACCTCCAGGCCCTGGGTCTGATAGAGAAGATCGAGCCCTACGGCCACTCCATCGGCCACTGCCAGCGCTGCGACACCGTCATCGAGCCCATCATCAGCCAGCAGTGGTTCGTGAGCATGAAGGCCCTGGCCGAGCCAGCGATGGCGGCGGTCAAAGACGGCCGCATCAAGATCGTCCCGCGGCGGTTCACGAGGGTGTACCTCCACTGGATGGAGAACATCCGCGACTGGTGCATCTCCCGCCAGCTCTGGTGGGGGCACCGCATCCCTGTGTGGTACTGCGACGACTGCCACCAGATCACGGTGGCCTTGCAGGACCCCAGCCAGTGCGAGCAGTGTGGATCGGCCAAGCTCCACCAGGACCCGGACGTGCTCGACACCTGGTTCTCCTCGGCTCTCTGGCCTCACTCCACCCTGGGCTGGCCCGACGACACAGAGGACCTGCGCTATTTCTACCCCACCACGGTCATGGAGACAGGCTACGACATTCTCTTCTTCTGGGTGGCGCGCATGATCATGATGGGACTGTACAACACGGGCGACGTGCCCTTCCGCCACGTGTACCTGCACGGCCTCTTGCGCGACCGCGACGGCCGCAAAATGACCAAGAGCCTGGGCAACGTGGTCGACCCGGTGGAGGCCGCCGAGAAGTACGGCACCGATGCGCTCCGCTTCGCGCTGGCCACCGGCGGTGCCCCCGGCAACGATATGCGTATCTCCGACGAGAGGCTAGAGGGCGGTCGCAACTTCGCCAACAAGGTCTGGAACGCCGCTCGCTTCGTCATCACCAGCCTGGCGGGCGAGACGGTGGAGCCGCCGCAACCAGGCCAGCGGCACGACATGCCCCTGGAAGACCGCTGGATCATGTCGCGGCTGCACAGGCTGATCGGCGATGTCGAAAAGCTACTCTCTGCTTTTCAGGCGGGCGAGGCCGGTCACCAGGTGCACGATTTCTTCTGGGGCGAGTTCTGCGACTGGTATATCGAGATGGCCAAGGTGCGCCTAAAGGCCGACGACCCTGCGCCGCTGCCGATACTGGCCCACGTGCTGGACGTGAGCCTGCGCCTGCTCCATCCCTTCATGCCCTTCGTGACGGAGGCCATCTGGCAGAACCTAAGACCTCGCCTGCGCCTGCCGGAGGCCGAGGCCCTGATCGTTGCACCCTGGCCGCGGGCGAACAAGCGCTGGCTGGACAAGGAGGCAGAGGCCCAGGCCCAGGCGGTGATAGACGTAGTGCGGGCCATCCGCAACATCCGGGCCGAGCGGGGGGTAGAGCCGGTCCGATACGTGGAAGCCTACCTGGTGGTTGACGGCATGCACGAGGCAGCTGAGGCCAGTCGCCCCATCATTGAAACGTTAGCTCGTGTGCGCCCCCTGCACATTGTCGATGGGGCCGGGGCGGCTCCGCGGGAGCGGGTGATCACCGCCGTTCTCCGGGACGTGCAGGTGGTGGTGCCCCTGGCTGGTTTGTTCGACCTCGAGGCCGAGCGGGCGCGTCTGGGCCGCCAGGTCGACGAGGCCCAGGCGGAGGTGACCCGCCTGGAGACCAAGCTGGCCAACGAGCAGTTCCGCACGCGGGCTCCGGCGGCGGTGGTGGGCAGGGAGGAGGAGAAGCTGGCCGCCGCTCGCGCTCGCCTGGAGGGCCTCCGCGCGCGGCTGGAGGAACTAGCGTAGAGTTTCTACTTCTGGCCGACGAGCTCGCCCTCTACAGAAAGAGAGGTAAGTTATGAACGATAGATGGTTAGCAATGAATTCGAACCGATTGGTTCAGTATCTGCAAAAGCCAGCGGAAGAATTCACCAAGAAAGACCTGATCAAGTTCATAGAGGGTAATGAGATTCAGATGGTGAACTTCAGGTACGTAGGCGGAGACGGCAGATTGAAGAGTCTCAACTTCGTGATTACCAGCAAGGCTCAACTGGATGAGCTACTGTCGGCAGGAGAGAGGGTGGACGGCTCCAGCCTGTTGTCTCACATCGATGTAGCCTCAAGCGATCTATATGTCATCCCTCGCTACAGAACTGCCTATGTGAATCCATTCTCTACTATTCCTGCAGTAGACATGCTTTGCTCTTACTACACAGATGAAGGGGTTCGGCTGCCGAGTTCTCCAGAGAACATCCTTAGAGCGGCCCATGAGGCATTGAGAAAAAGCACCGGCCTAACCCTCGAAGCTATGGGCGAGCTAGAGTATTACGTTTGCTACGATAAACAGCTCCTTTACCCGGTCGTGGCTCAGAAGGGCTACCACGAGTCTGCCCCGTTTTCTAAATGGGAGGAGCTAAGATGGGAGGTCATGTGGGCTATCGCTCAGGCGGGAGGAAAGATAAAGTACGGGCACAATGAGGTAGGCAATATCCCCGGAGAGGACCGGGAGATGGAGCAGCATGAGATCGAGTTTCTCCCCGCGCCTCTGGAGGATGCGGCCGATCAGATGGTTATCGCCAGATGGATGCTAAGGATGATCGGATATAAGCATGGTGTAACGATCACCCTGGCACCCAAGATCTGCGCCGGGCACGCCGGCAACGGCTTCCATGTTCATACGAGGCTACTCAAAGATGGCAAGAATATGATGATCGAAAGAGGTCAGTTAAGCGATACGGCCAAGAGGACTATTGCTGGCTATCTCGCTCTGGCCCCTTCTTTGACTGCCCTTGGCAATACTGTCCCTATTTCTTATCTGAGACTGGTTCCCCACCAGGAAGCGCCGACAAATGTATGCTGGGGTTATAGAAACCGCTCTGTGCTGGTAAGAGTTCCCTTGGCATGGCTGAACGCTGAGGATATGGTCGGAGATGCCAACCCCCAGGAGAAGGGAGAACCTTCAGAGCTTATGGATAGCCAGACGGTGGAATTTCGCTGTCCTGATGGTTCAGCTAACACTTATCTCCTGCTGGCCGGGCTAGCTGTGGCGGCTCGACATGGCTTGCAGATGGAAGGCGCGCTGCAATTGGCTGATGAACTCTACGTGGATGTAAACATCTTTTCCCGCCAGCATGAGAAGATTAGGGAGACCCTGCCCCAGTTGCCGGCTTCATGCTGGGAATCAGCCGCCACTCTCTTGAGAGATCGTGAAATATATGAGAGGGACGGCGTCTTTCCTGCCGAGGTAATTGATGAGGTAGCGAAACAGCTTAAGAGTCACGACGATAGGGGCCTGAGTAAGAAATTACAGGGTATGGAAGATGAGATCAGGAAGCTGGCCGATGAATATCTCCATTGCTGGTAACATTGAAGGTTGTCACCATTCGACACGCCTCTAACCAAAAAGTCTGGTGGCCTGAAATAACTCTACTTCGGGCCGGCCCGCGCCCTCCTGGAGGGCTTGCAGGCCCGGCTGGAGGAACTGACGTAGGCCTCACAGTATGGCAACAACGAAGGGCCTGAGCAGATGTGCTCAGGCCCTTTTTCTGGCCAGCGAGCTCGGCCTCTACAGGACAGGCAAATAGCGGTTGATCTCGTAGTCCGTGACGTGGCGGCGGTAGTCGCTCCACTCGATGAGCTTGTTCTTGAGAAGGATTTCGTACAGGTGGTCGCCCAGGCAGTGCTGCAGTAGCTCGCTCTGCTCGGCCAGCTGGATGGCCTCGTATAGGCTGCCCGGCAGGTGGGCGACGCCCCGCCGCTCCCGCTCATCCGCTGTCATCTGAAAGACGTTCTCCTCCACCGGCTCGGGGCAAGGGTACTCCTTCTCGATGCCCTCCAGGCCGGCTGCCAGCATCACGGCGAAGGCCAGGTAGGGGCTGCAGGCTGGATCGGGAGAGCGGTACTCGATGCGCGCGTCTTCCTCTTTGCCCGGCTTGTATTCGGGCACGCGGATGAGGTCGGAGCGATTGCGCAGGGCCCAGGAGAGATAGACCGGCGCCTCATAGCCCGGCACCAGCCGCTTGTAGGAGTTCACCCACTGGTTGGTAACGATGGTTATCTCGCGGGCGTGGCGGAGCAGACCGGCGACGTAGCTCTTGGCGATGGCCGACAGGTGGTACTTATCCTTGGCATCGAAGAAGGCGTTGCGCTCGCCCCGGAACAGGGACTGATGGACATGCATGCCACTGCCGTTCTGGTCGGCCAGGGGCTTGGGCATGAAGGTGGCGTAGACCCCGTGCCTGAGGGCGACCTCCTTGACTATCAGGCGGTAGGTCATGGTGTTGTCGGCCATAGTGAGAGCGTCGGTGTAGCGCAGGTCGATCTCGTGCTGGCTGGGGGCCACCTCGTGGTGACTGGCCTCCACCCTGATGCCCACCTCTTCCAGGGCCAGGACAGTCTCTCGCCGTAGGTCGGTGGCGGCGTCCAGAGGGGTGAGGTCGAAGTAGCCGCCCTTATCCAGGAGGACGGTGCCCTCGGGGCTGGCGAAGTAGAAGTACTCGAGCTCGGGGGCGACGTAGAAGGTGTAGCCCAAGTCGGCGGCCCGTTTGAGGTTGCGCTTGAGGATATAGCGGGGGTCCCCCTCGAACGGCTGGCCGCCGGGCAGGAGGATGTCGCAGAAGACGCGGGCCACCCGATTCGCAGCGGGGCGCCAGGGGAGGATGGCGAAGGTATTAGGGTCGGGCATGGCCACCATGTCGCTCTCGTCGATGCGGGCGAAGCCCTCAATGGAGGAGCCGTCAAAGCCGATACCCTCCTCCAGAGCCTCTTCCAGCTCCTCCACAGTGATGGCCACGCTCTTGAGGTTGCCCAAGATGTCGGAGAACCACAAGCGGATGAACTTGACATCCTGCTCTTTGGCCATCTGGAGGACGTATTCTTTGCTCTCGCTGGTGCTCATGGCGTCAACCTCCCCCTGTGGTGGCATCATCTTAGCGCAAGAGAGCCTTGGGAGGCTAGGCCCCAGGCCTCTGATTTTTCCGCCGTCACTCGTGGGGGCTACCCAACGGTCAGGACGCAGTCGCGGCTGGCACGGACCCAGTAGCCCTGGCCGGGGCCCATCTCCTTGGGCCCAATTGTCCCCGATGAAGACCAGAGCCCCTGCCCAGCGGTGGCAGCCTGCCGGTGTTATGATAGGGAACGCTGATGGCTGCTGAAGCACTGGTGAGCGAGCAGCGGCCGCGCAAACCAGCGTGGCTGAAGGTGCCCTTCCCTGGCGGGCCGCGCTACCTGCGCCTGAAGGCCATACTGCGAGCCTCGGGCCTGCACACCGTCTGCGAGGAGGCCCGCTGCCCCAACATCGGCGAGTGCTTCCAGGCCGGCACCGCTACCTTCATGATCCTGGGCGACGTATGTAGCCGCGCCTGCCACTTCTGCGCCGTCAGGAGCGGGCAGCCGGTCGGCCTGGACAGCGAGGAGCCCCTGCGAGTGGCCGAGGTGGTGCGCCGTCTAGGCCTGAGGCATGCCGTCATCACCTCTGTCACCCGCGACGACCTACCCGACGGTGGTGCGGCTGTCTTCGCCGATGCCATCCACCAGATTCGCGGCCTGTCACCGACCACCAGCGTGGAGGTGCTCGTCCCCGATTTCCAGGGCTCGCAACAGGCGCTGGCCACGCTCATAGCGGCGCGGCCGGATATCCTCAACCATAACCTGGAGACGGTGCGCCGCCTTTATCCGCGTGTGCGCCCCAACGCCGTATACGAGCGCTCGCTGGAGCTTCTGGCCAGGGCCAAGGCCCTCGATCCCACCATCCCCACCAAGAGCGGCCTGATGGTGGGCCTGGGGGAAACTCGCGAAGAGCTCTTGGAAGCCATGGGTGATCTGGTGGCGGTCGGCTGCGACATACTGACCATCGGTCAGTACTTGCAGCCCATGCCGAAGCTACTGCCGGTGGCTCGCTACTACTGGCCCCAGGAATTCCGGGAACTGGCCGAAGAGGGCCAGCGCCTGGGATTGCGCCACGTGGAGGCGGGACCGCTGGTGCGTAGCTCGTACCATGCCGAAAGCCAAATCCAGAATATTTCTGGCCTTGTTCGAAGGCGAACCCTAGGCTAGAATGTGACAGGATTCACTTTCGATGAGGAACGTCGACAAGCCCCGCAGTGTAAAGGCAAAGAAGGGCAGAGCGCCTCGGCGGCGGGCAAGCAGTCGCAAGGACGCCGAGAAGAGGGGCGAGAGCCAAGCCGAGCGGGGCTTTCTGTTTGAGGACCCTTATTGGGACGAGGTCTTCTGCTCCTACTATGACCCTACCCTGGGTACCTGTTGTCGCAGATAGCCAGAATGCGGTTTCACCGTACCGGTTGTGAGATGAGGAGGGTTGAATGGTAGCGATAGCATCCTACGGAGCCTATATACCCATCTACCGGTTGGGACGCCAGGAGATGGCCCAAGCTTGGGGCATTCCCGGCGTACCCGGGGAGCGCTCGGTGGCCAACGCCGACGAGGATAGCATCACCATGGGCGCCGCCGCTGCCTTCGAGTGCGTGGCAGGCATCGACCCGGCCAGTATCGACGGTGTGTACTTCGCCAGCACCACTCCGCCCTATACTGAGAAGCAGTGCGCTTCCGTGGTTGCTGGCGCCCTGGACTTGCGCCAGGACATCTTTACGGCCGATTTCACCGATTCCGTCCGCGCGGCCACCGTGGCCATGAGGGCAGCCTACGACGCCATCGAGAGCGGCTCGGCCAAGAGCGTGCTGGTGGTGGCGGCGGACAATCGTCCGGCCGAGCCGGAGACGATGTGGGAGCAGCTCCTGGGCGACGGCGCCGCTGCCTTCCTTCTATCCAAGGAAGGCCCAGCCACTGTTCGTGGCTTCCAGTCCGTCACCAGCGAGGTTATCGGCCCCTGGCGGCGCTCCGATGACCGGTATGTGCGCGCCTTCGAGCCGAAGCTGGACACTAAATACGGCTACATGGTCAGCATGGTGGCCGCGGCGAAGGCGCTGGCGGAGAAGGAGGGCCTTGGCCCTAAGGACATAAGCAAGGGGGTCTTTTCCGCTGGCGATCCCCGCGCCCACGCCGTCCTCGGCCGCCAGCTAGGCCTGGAGATGCCCCAGCTCCAGGACACGGGTTTCCTCTTGCTGGGCAACACAGGCACGCCCCAGGTGCTGATGATGCTGGCGGCGACCCTGGACATGGCCAAGGCCGGCGACAAGCTCCTGGTGGCCAACTACGGTGACGGCGCTGATGCCTTCCTGGTGGAGGTCAACGACGCCTTCCCTACCGTCGCCGGCAAGAGACCGCTTCAGACCTACCTCATGAACAAGCGGATGCTTCCCAACTACAACGCCTACGCGTCCTTCCGCAAGCTCATGGACAGGGACAGGTATGTTCCCCCCTCGTCGCCTGTTACCTACTGGCGGGACAGCAAGATGGAGCTGGCGCTCTACGGCTCCCGCTGCCGCAAGTGCGGCACGGTGCAGTACCCGCCGGCGCGGGTGTGCGTGGAGTGTGGGACAAAGGATGAGCTGGACGACGTACAGCTGGCCCGCAAGGGGACGGTGTTCACCTTCACCCTCGACCATCTGGTGGGCGGCGAGTACCTGAGCACCCCCGTCCCCAGGATTGTGGTTGAATTGGAGGGAGGGGGCCGCATCTTCCTGCAGATGACCGACTGCGACCCCAAGGAGGTGAGCATCGGCATGCCAGTGGAGTTCACCTTGCGTCGGCTCCACGAGGGGGCAGGATTCCACAACTACTACTGGAAGTGCCAGCCGGTGAGGGGAGGCTAAGCCTTCTCGCTGACGCTGCGGTGAAAAGGAGGAGACATGCCAGGGATTAAGGATCGAGTGGCTATCGTCGGCGTTGGTTGCACCAAGTTCGGCGAGATCTGGGAGAAAGACCAGGAGGACCTGCTGGTAGAGGCGGTGTACGAGGCTCTGGACGACGCCGGCATCACCCCCCAGGACATCGAGGCAGCCTGGGTGGGGGTGATGTACAGCTTCACCGGTATGTCCGGAGGCACATTCGCCGAGCCCATGAAGCTTTTCGGCAAGCCCGTTACCCGGGTAGAGAACTTCTGCGCCTCCGGCATGGACGCCTTCCGCAACGCCTGCTTCGCCGTGGCCGCCGGCGTCTACGACATCGTGGTTGCCTGCGGGGTGGAAAAGCTCCTGGACCAGGGCTCCAGCGGCCTGCCCATGGAGGGGGGCCACCCAGTGATGGGCGGAACTAGCGCACCGGGCATGTTCGCTCTGGCTGCCACCCGCGCCTTTCACGAGTGGGGCTGGACCAAGGAGGACCTGGCGCACGTGGCCGTCAAGAACCACAAGAATGGCGTCGCCCACCCTAAGGCCCACTTCCGTCGGGCAATCACCGTTGACGACGTCCTGAAGGCCCCGATGATCGCCTCGCCCCTGGGCCGCTTCGACTGCTGCGCCATGTCCGATGGCTCCGCCGCCCTGGTGGTCACTCGGCCGGAGATCGCCAAGACAATGAAGCATAAGGACGACTATGTGGTGGCCAAGGCCAACGCCCTCGCTGTTGACTCCACCTTCCCTATGTGGAGGCCGGGCTTCAACTGGCTGGGCTTCCCAGCCACCAAGAAGGCGTCTGCCATGGCTTACGAGGAGGCAGGCATTAAAGACCCTCGCAAGGAGATCAGCTTCGCCGAGGTGCATGACTGCTTCACCATCACCGAGCTGCTCAACATGGGCGACCTGGGCTTCGTCGATCCGTCCAAGGCGGCCGAGGCTGTCCGCGACGGCATGACGGAGGTGGAGGGGGACATCCCCGTCAACCCCAGCGGCGGCCTCAAGTGCTTCGGCCACCCCATCGGCGCCACCGGCTGCCGCATGCTGTACGAGGTGACCAAGCAACTCCAGGGGCGAGCCGACGGCATGCAGGTGAAGGACCCCGTCCTGGGCATGGCCCACAACCTGGGCGGGCCGGCCTCCGTCTGCTCGGTAACTATCCTGGGCCGCCACGACTAGCGACGAGAAAAACGCCGTACCCCGGTTATCCAAACGGGGTTCCCGACTGATGCCGGGAACCCCGTTTGTCTACATATGGCCGCCGACCGTAGGCTTGACGCCCTCGGCGGGGGCCAATAGAATCGAGGCGCTGTAACTGCTCGGTGTAAGGGAACCGGAATCTCTTCTGCACTGCTGGGCACTGGGGGAAGATTAGATGAAAGTGGAGACCGCTCTGCCGATAGGTGACCTGGGCCAGGTGGCCGCCGCCGCCAGGGAGGCCGAGGAGATGGGTTACGACGGCGTCCTCTCCTTCGAGGTTGGCCACGATCCCTTCCTGCCGTTGGCCATCGCCGCCGAGCACACCCAGCGGGTCACCCTTGGCTCGGCGGTAGCCATCGCCTTCCCGCGCAGTCCGCTGACGGTGGCTCAGATGGCCTGGGACATCCAGGCCCTCTCGCGGGGGCGCCTCCTTCTGGGCCTAGGCACCCAGGTGAAGGGCCACAACGAGCGGCGCTACAGCACCCCCTGGCCCTCGCCGCCTGGGCCGCGCCTGCGAGAGTACATCCTGGTGCTGAGGGCGATCTGGGACTCCTGGCAGAACAAGAGCCGCCCCAACTTCCGGGGCAAGCACTACTCCTATACCCTCATGACCCCCTTCTTCGATCCGGGGCCCATCGAGCATCCTCACGTCGCCATCCACATCTCGGCGGTCAATCCCTACATGTGCCGCCTGGCGGGCGAGCTGTGCGACGGCGTTCGCCTGCACGGCTTCTGCACCGCCAAGTACCTGCGGGAGGTCGTCCTGCCCAACATGGAGGCCGGGGCCAAAAAGGCCGGCCGCTCCCTGAAAGATATCGACATTTCCGGCGGCGGCTTCGTCATCACCGGCGAGAGGGAGGAGGACGTCGAGAGGCAGAAGCAGGCCATCCGCGCCCAGGTCGCCTTCTACGGCTCCACCCGAACCTACAAGGGCGTCCTGGACATCCACGGCTGGGGTGAGACCTGCCTCCGGCTGCATCGGCTGGCGGCAGCGGGCAAGTGGGCAGAGATGGGACAGCAGATCAGCGACGAGATGCTGGACCAGTTCGCCGTCATTGGCACCTATGACGAGATCGCGGCCAGGATCAAGGAGCGCTGGGGCGGCATAGTGGACCGCATCGCCTTCGCCGTCCCCATCCGTAACCAGGGAGATAAGGAGCGGCTGAAGGCGCTGATCCGCGAACTTCAGACGATCTAGACGCCGGCCGCCCTCACCTGTACCCTCGACCTGCTGCCCAGGGGGGCGAACGGAGGATGAGATGATCTTGGTGGCAGGTGGCACCGGATTCGTGGGCGGTGGCATCGTGCGCGAGCTGGCCCGCCGCGGCAAGCCGGTGGCCGTCCTGACCCGCAACGCGGCCAAGGCGGCGACTCGCTTTCCCTACATCGAGGTCGAGTACCGCGAGGGGGATGTGAGAGACCCGGCGAGCTTGGCCGCCGCCGTTCAGGGGGCGGAGGTGGTCATCGGCTGCGTCCAGTTCCCCAACTCGCCCATCGAGAATCGGCGGCGAGGCTATACCTTCGAGGAGGTCGATGCCGCCGGCACCGAGCGCCTGGTAGAGGCAGCCAAGGCGGCAGGCGTCCAGCGCTACATCTACGTGAGCGGCGCCGGCGCCTCGCCCGACTCCGAGTACCACTGGTTCCGGGCCAAATGGCGGGCGGAGACGGCCGTTAGAGATAGCGGCGTCACCTACGTGATCTTTCGGCCGTCCTGGGTCTATGGGCCGGAGGACCGCAGTCTCAACCGTTTCCTGACGATGAGCCGCTTTTTCCCCTTTGTGCCCATTATCGGCATTGGCAGCAGGCAGCGGCTGCAGCCGGTGTTCATCGACGACCTGGGCTGGGCCGTGGCAGAGGCAGTGGACAACCGGGCAGCAGACAACAGGGTGTTCGAGATAGGCGGCCCAGAGGTGCTGACCATGAAGGAAATCATCCGCACGGGCCTGGAAGTGATGGACAGGCGGCGCTTCCTCCTGCCCGTCCCCAAGGTGCTGATAAAGGCCCAGTCCGCCCTGTTGCAGTTCCTGCCGGGGCCTCCCTTGACGCCCGATGCTATCGACTTCATAACGATGGATGGCCTGGCCGACAGCTCGGAGCTGGTCGAGACGCTCGGCCTGCGGCTCACGCCCCTCAGAGAAGGCCTAGCCACCTACCTGGTGGCCTAGGGAGGGCCGGATTGGGCAACATTTTGGGGGATTGCGCTCGGCGCTGCTGGTGGTAAGATTGTGCTCGGCGGAACAATCGAACCACCGCCGAGGCGTTGCGGTCGGCGATGTCAGGCGGTGATCTGCCCAAGGTGAGTAATTGTTGTAGCCAGTCTCAGAGAGGAGGCAAACATGGCTGAGGTTCGATTCGACGGAAGGGTGGCCATCGTCACCGGCGCCGGCGGCGGGCTGGGGCGCACGCACGCCCTTTTGCTAGCGTCCCGCGGCGCTAAGGTGGTGGTCAACGACCTGGGAGGCGCCTTCGATGGCACCGGCGCCGGCACCACAATGGCGGAGAAAGTGGCGGAGGAGATCCGCTCTGCCGGGGGCGAGGCGGTGCCAAACTACGACGGTGTGGACACCTGGCAGGGTGGCCAGGCCATCGTAAAGACCGCCCTGGACGCCTTTGGAAAGGTGGACATCCTTATCAACAACGCCGGTATCCTCCGCGACAAGTCCTTCATGAAGATGGACGAAGAGGACATCGACAAGGTGCTGTCGGTGCACCTGAAGGGTGCCTTCAACGTGACCAAGGCAGCTTTCCCCGTGATGAGGGAGAACAACTACGGTCGCATCGTCATGACCACATCGGCTACCGGGCTGTACGGAAACTTCGGCCAGGCCAACTACGGCGCGGCCAAGTTGGGCCTGGTGGGGTTCATGAACACCCTCAAGATAGAGGGAGCCCGATACAACATCCTGGTCAACACCATCGCCCCCATAGCCGGTACGCGGATGACGGCCACGGTCATGCCGCCGGACATGGTGGATAAGCTGAAGCCGGACTACGTGTCGCCCATCGTGGCCTACATGTGCTCCGAGGAGTGCACCGATAGCGGCATCGTCTTCGTGGCGGGCGCCGGCTACTTCTCGCGGGCTGTCATGGTAGAGGGGCCGGGTATCACCCTGGACGCCAAGAAGGGCATCAGCATCGAAGACATCAGGGACCGGCTGGAGGACATCAAGAAGCTGGAGGGAGCGCAGCCCTTCAACCAGTCCAACGAAGAGATCGCCCGCCTCAGTGCCGCCCTGGCCTAACGAGCCTTATAGCAATAACGTCTGCCGGCGCTCAGGATGCCGGGCCTTTAGCCGTTCGGCTTGGCAGCGCTATGGTAATGGTGGAGACACCTGGGCCTTGCGGGCCTGATTTCGATCTGCTAGCGGGGCCAGCGTAGCTCAGCGGCAGGGCAGCGGTCTCGTGGCTGGAGGCCGCTGCTCGCTATTTGGCTGGCCGCAACGTCGTAAGGGAGGGGGTACGCCATGGATCTGGAGCTAGCAGGCAAGACCGTCATCGTCACCGGCGGCGCATCCCACATTGGCCGAGCTATCGCCTTGGCCTTCGCCCGCGAGGGGTCCAATGTGGTCATCGCTGACATCGACGAGGGCCAGGCCCACAAGGTGGCGTCTGAGGCCAACACGCTAGGGGGCGGAGGCAAGACTATCGTTATCAGGACCGATGTGACTGACCAGCGAGAGGTGGAGGCCATGGTGGGCCGGGTCAGCGATGAGTTCGGCCGTATCCACGTCCTGGTCAACAACGTGGGCTGGGTCCTCGACCGCCTCTTCCTGGACCAGCCCCGCGAGGACTGGGAAAAGGCAGTCAACCTCAACCTGTGGAGCGTCATCTACTGCATGCGGGCTGTCCTGCCCCAAATGGTGGAGAACGGCTACGGCCGCGTCGTCAGCATCAGCTCCGAGGCTGGGCGCGTGGGGGAGTACCGAGAGGCGGTGTATGCGGCCTGCAAAGCAGGGATCATAGGCCTCACGAAATCACTGGCCCGCGAGATGGGCCGCTACGGGATCACCCTCAATTCGGTCTGTCCCGCCCTCACCGTACCCAGCAGTGAGGAGGAGATAAGCGAGCACAGCATGTGGAAGCTTGGGCTCCAATTCTTTACAGCGGAGACACAGGAGAAGGCCAAACGGCTCTATCCCCTGCGCCGCCTGGGAACGGCGGAGGACACAGCGAACGCTGCCGTCTTTCTGGCCTCCGACGTCGCCAGCTTCATCACCGGCCAGAGCCTCAGTGTTGGCGGTGGTGTCACGATGATATAGCCGGTGCGCCCCGCTGGCGGCAACAGTCTGCGGGATTTTCGCCCTCTGGCTGGAAGGTGTTAAGATAAGGATCGGCGGGGCCGGGGTAGCTCAGGGGTAGAGCAGCGCTTTCGTAAAGCGCGGGTCGGGGGTTCGAATCCCTTCCCCGGCTCCATACGTTTTGTATCCGCGAGCTCCCTACAAGCGCGGCAGCACCAGGGTCGGCAGTCTTTCCCGCAGGTACTCGCCCAGCGCTCGCATGTACTTTGCGCCGACGGCCTAGGCAACGGTATGGGGGATAGTGCTGATCTTTTGCAGAGTGAGCTCGCGAGCGATAGCGGGCTAGAGTCATTCTCTCGACTGGAATACAAAAGGCCCCGGCCATGTTCTCCGGGACCTTTCTTTCCGTCTCTCGACGGTCGCTCTCACCCACCAGGGGCAGTTTGCGGTGCGACGTTGCTCTCGGCCTCTCCTGCTAGCGAGTCCCTGTCATCACGATGACCTCTGTGGTCCCCTGTGACTCCGTGGCCGCCAGCCAGGCAGCGGACTTCCGTTGGTCCTTGCTCCAGACCGCCACGCGGATCTTCATCCCCGCTTCATCCACATCAAAGGTCAGTTCCGTCGTCCAGCCTTCGAACTTGTCGTTGTAGAAGTCCAAGACACTGTCAGCGGAATCACTCGTCTCGAAGGCCCTGTAGCGCATATTGCCCTTGAACTTGTGCGGTTCGAGGGGCTCCTCGCCAAGCAGCGCTATGGGGAAGGTACCGCGGCTGCCGGTCTTGACGTCTTCGGCGTCTGGGTACTTTTCGATCCCCGGCGCTTCCTCCTCGCAGCCGACGGCGAGCACGAGGAAAGCGGCAGCGACTATCGTTACCAGTGCCAGCAACCAAGTTCGGTGTCTCATGTAACGCCTCCTAAAGATCACACGACGGCCGAAGAGGGATTATAACCCCTGCCACGGCCGACAACAAGCGCTACCCTGGCCGCTGTTCAGTAGGTCTTCCTGCGCCGCTCCTCCAATGGTACCAGCCAGTCTTTCATCACCTACTACTGAGTAGTTCCCACGGCAACGGCGACGTTAGTCGTTCCCTCCTCCTCGAAGGCAGACATCCAAGCGGCCATGTTCCCGTCGTCCTTGCTCCACACCGCTACCTCGCCCTTCTGCCCCACCTCCTCCATGCTGAACGCCCATACCTCTTCCCAGCCCTTGAACTCCTTCTTGTAGAAGTCTAGGACTTTTTCCGGGGAGTCGCTGGTCTCGTACATGGTGTACTGGATAGCGCCGTACTCGTCGGGCTCGAGGCCTCCATCGCCGACCATGGGAATGGGAAAGGCCCCTGCGCCGGTGAACGTACCGCTGAAAACCTCCTCGGCACCGGGGTAGGCAGGAATGGACGGGAGTTCGCCCCCGTCGCCGGGCCCGGGCCCCTCCGGCGTCTCCTCCCCAGGCGCAAGCTCCGGGGTCTCCTCGGCGGCGACCGTAGGCGCCTCCTCATCCTCATCCCCCCCACAGGCGACGGCCAGGACGAGGAAGGCAGCGGCGATGAGAGCCGCCAGGATAAGAACAAACCTTAGCGGCAACTTCATTGTGCACCTCCTGAAAGCGGCAACCTGTCAAGTCGCAGGGATCATACCGCGCGGGGGACCGATTGGCAATGGCTTTTTCCCCTTGCAGGCGTGAAGATTCGGGGACGCGTGTGTGAAGGGCAAGGCTTAGCCTGCCCTGGCCATGGCCCTGTCTTGCAGATAGAGGTGGATGAGGGCCGCCTCTCCAATGTTGCTGCTAGAGCTGTGGGTGCTCGTGCATGGCCTTGAGGCGCTGCCAGCGCCGCTCGATCTCCGCCTCCAGGGCTTCCAGCTGGGGCTCATACTGAGGCTGGAGCAGATGCCTGGTCTTGCCCATCAGGCCCAGCCAATCGCGCACATCAGTGCGATGACGCGCCCTGTCGGGGTCGTGGGTGAGCTTGGTGATGCCCCGCTCCACCTCATATAGGGGGAAGAAACGGCAGTTGGCAGCGGTCTCCAGGACCTTCGTGCCGATGCGATCCTCGCTGCGCCAGTTGAGAGGGCAGGCGATGAGGACCTTGCCGTAGACCAGCCCTTCGTTTTTGGCGTACCACTGGGCCTTGGCTGCCTTCCTTACCAGGTCATCGGGGAAGGCCTCCGTGCCGGTGAACACGTAGGGAATATGGCAGGCGGCCAGGATCTGGGGGGTGTCGCGATGGTGGAAGGCCTTGCCGGCCTGAGCCGGGCCGACGTGGCTGGTGGTGGTCATATGGCCCAGGGGCGTTGAGTAGCTGAGCTGGCTGCCGGTGTTCATGTAGCCCTGATTGTCGTACTCCAGGATGATCATCTTGTGGTTGCGGATGGCGGCGCCCAGGACAGCGCCCATGCCGATGTCCATGCCGCCGTCGCCGCTGATCATGACGAAGGTGATGTCTTCACCGGCGGGCAGCTCGCCCCGGCGCTGCCGCTCCTGGAACATCTCCACCAGGCCAGCCAGGGTGGCCGCTCCGTTCTGGAAAAGGTTGTGGATATAGGTCACGCGATGGTTGCTGAAGGGGTAGCCGCTGGTGACGATCTCGGCGCAGCCGGTCTGGTTGACGATGACGACGTCGCCCTCGATGCCCTTGAAGAATAGGTTGAGGGCGGGTAATATGCCGCAGCCGGGGCAAGCGCCGTGGCCGGGGGCGATACGCTTGGCCTGCGCGGCCAGCTGCCAGCGCGCAATGGGCTTTACCCTGAGTTCTCCCGTCTCCTCGTTGCGGGTCACCTGCACCAGGCCGGGCGAGACTTCCTCCTTGGTGAGGGGCGGTAGCACCTGCATTGGCGGCTTCTGGGGATCGCCGGGGGTGACGCCGTGGTACTCGAAGCGCGTCTCGACCTGCCCTGTTTCGGCTGCCTTCAGGGCCAGGTTGAAGAACTCCTCGGCGTCCTCGCCGTAGAAGTCCTTGCCCCCCAAGCCGTAGATGCGGGTGAGGCAAAGGGTGCGATTCTGGGGGTCCTCCTGGAGGGCTGCCTTCACCTCGTGGGACAGGGGGCCACCATGAGCGCCATAGGAGTCGCCCCGCTCGCCGATAACCAGGGCCTTGACGCCCCTCAGGGCCTGTCTCACTTCCTCGGCCGGGAAGGGGCGCAGCACAGTGAGACTGACAACGCCCACCCGCTGCCCCTTCTGGCGCAAGCGGTCGGCCACGTCCTTGGCCGTCTCGGCGGCCGAATTGAGAAGGAGGATAGCTACCTCGGCGTCGTCCATTCTGTAGAGATCGAGGAAGGAGTAGCGCCGTCCGCTGATCCGGGCATACTCCTCGAAGACCTGGGGGATCACTTCGCGGGCAGCGTCCATAGCCAGCTTCAGTTGGTATTTGTTGTTGATCAGGTCGGGGTCGTTCATGTAGGCACCGAAGGTGATGGGGTGACGAGGGTCCAAGGCGTGGGGAAAGTCGGGCGGGCGCCCGATGAAATCCGCCACTGCCTCATCGTTCTCGAAGTACTGCACGCGTCGCTTCTGGTGGCTGGTGAAGAACCCATCGTAGGCCACGATGACCGGCAGGCGAACCTTCGGGTGCTCGCCGATACGCACGGCCACGATGTTCATGTCGTAGGCGGCCTGGGGTTCGCGAGCCAGGAGGATGATCCAGCCGGTGGTCAGGGCATAGTAGAGGTCGGAGTGGTCGCAGCGGATGTCCAGGGGGCCGCTGACCGTGCGATTCACGAGCTGTAGGAGCATGGGGAAGCGGCTGCTCGACTGAACGGGGAGCTGCTCCAGAGAGTAGAGGAAGCCCTGGGAGGCGGTGCAATTGAAGACGCGCCCGCCGCCGCTGGTGGCACCGTAGCAGATGCCAGCGGCCCCGTGCTCGCCGTCGGCGGGGACCATGCGGATCTCGTGCTCGCCCGCCGCCTTCATCTCGTCCAGGAACTCGGCAACCTCGGTGGAGGGCGTGATGGGGTAGTAGCCCATCAGGTGAAAGTCGATCTGCTTGGCAGCGCGGGCGGCCATCTCGTTGCCGGTGCGGAAGTCCACCTTCTGGACCAGCTTAGCCTTTTCTTCCGCAACTAACTGAGCCATGATTTCCCTCCTTGCGCGGATCAGCCTAGAGTCACCTGGCGTCCTTACTTGTCTTGTTCCAAGTGGGGAAACACGGCTACCCTATGAGCCTCGGCGTAGCCCTCCGTCTCCCGCATCTCCACCAGGGCATCTGTGGGGCAGGCCTCGATGCACTTCAGGCAACCCTTGCAGTAACGGTAATCGATGCCAACCAAGCGCACCCCAGGCTTGCCATCCTCTTTAGTGTAGGTCTCCCAGACAAAGCAGTAGTCTGGGCAGACGATGTCGCAAAGACCGCAGTGAACACACTTCTCCAGATCCAGGGCAGGCAGAAAGCCCTGACGGGAGGTCGATAGATCCTTAGTAGCGCTGTTGCCCGGGTTGGTGACCATGCCACCCCAGGGGGCATTGAGGTAGCCGTAAGCCGGTTGGGGACGAGCGACGCCGGTCGCCCACTCTCCCTCCAGCGGGAATGTCTCCAAGCGGAGTTCATCGTAGCCCCGCTGGAAGGCGTGCATGTTAGCTTCCAGCAGGTGGGGGTAGTGACGCTCGAAGGTCTCTCGAATGGCGGCTTTCACCGCCTCGGGGTCGATGAAGGCAACGGCACGGGTCACCGCCCCCAGCATCGCCATGTTTGGACGGCTGTTTTCAGCCACGGCGATGCCCAGAGCGTCCACCACGCCAATGGTGCCGCCTGGCAGCCCAACATGCTCCTTTATCTCCTTCGGCGAGGCGACGCTGTTCACGATAATGATCCCATCCGGTCGTAGGCCCAGGGCAACCTTCTCGCGACCGATGAGGGCCTCGTGGAAGACCGCTATCAGGTGAGGCCGCTCGACGGGGCTGTTGGTGCGCACTGCCTGGTCAGGGCTGCAGAAGCGGATGTAGGACTTCAGGAGCGTGCCCTTTTTCTCGGAGCCGTAGGAGGAGAAGTGGGAGCCATTGAGACCCAGGCGCAGAACCCCGGCCTCGGCCAGGATCTGGCCGGCCAGGTGAGCCCCCAGCCCGCCGATGGACTCCAGACGAATGCCGTAGAACCCGTCCTCATCGAGGTTTTTCGGCAGGGCAGCGACCATATCCAGACCTCCTCGTAGGGCGCAGGCAAACGTCAGCCTTGTCAAGATTGAAGGAGAATATCTTCACGTATCCATAATAGCGTAAGAACACGTTACTGGACAGATTCCCCTTCACTAAGAATGCATTACAGGACAGGCCGATCTTCACAACGATCTAGATAAGCAATACCTCTCTGCCGTTACAGTCGATAGCCCGCGCCAATGACGCTACGAATGGCCGATAGATGCGGGTGCGGGCCGCCTGATGGGCCTAGGCATTGTCTGACTGACAACGCGATCGGGGCCAGCTGTCCAGGGGTCCTACTGCGCGCCACCCAGCGCTACGGTGGCGATGATGGCGTTGGTGGCGCCATCAATCACCAACACATCAGCGGTCAACGACCGGGCTACGTAGATGCGGTTGGTGACGGCATTGACCGCCAGGCCTCGAGGAGGACTGCCGACAGCCACGGTTGCAATCACTGTGTTGCTGTCGCCGTCCAGGACGGAAATGGTGTCGCTGCCAGCCTCCGCCACGTAGATACGTCCAGTGGCTGCGTTCAGGGCGAGGCTGCTCGGCATGCCACCTAGCTTGACAGTGGCGACCAGAGCGTTCGTTGAGCCGTCGATGACGGCGACACTGCCGGCCGCTCCGTCGGCTACATAGATGCGGTTCGTCTCCGGGTTCAGCGCTAGAGCGATTGGCAGCTCGCCCACGCTCACTTTGGCGACAACGGTGTTACTCCCCCCGTCGACCACCGAGATTTCGGGGCTGCCATAGGTGACCACGTAGATGCGACCGGTGCTGGGGTTGACCGCCATCGACACGGGATTCTGGCCGACGGGCAGGGTGGCAACCACGGCGTTGGTCTCGGCGTCGATGACCGAGAGCATGCCCTCGAAGTCGGCTGCGTAGATGCGGCCGGCGTCAGGGTTGACGGCCAGCGCCATCGGGCTGTGGTCCAGGGCAATGGAGGCGTCAACGCTATTGCTGGCCCCGTCGATGACCCAGAGCTCCGAGCGCCGACTGGCCACATAGATTCGGTTCCTGCTGGGGTCGACATCGATGGCGTGGGGGAAGAGGCCAGTGGGCAGGGTGGCGACGACAGAGTTGCTGGCGCCGTCGATTACGGATATGTTGTCAGGCGACTCGCTGGCTACGTATATGCGATTGATACTGGTATTAACGGCCAGGGGTGCTGGCACGGCGAGAGCAGACGAGGCGACCGGAGTGACCGTGCCACCCGATCCCGATACACCCTTTTCGTCAGCGCAGGCGGATAGGAGAGCTGCCACGACCAGGAGCAATACGAGGTCAGTCAGCCGAGCATGCGGGCCGCGCCTTCTGGCGATTCGTCTTTGTGACATCAGTAAGCCGTCCGTCAGGTGGCACAGGCGATCATACCATCCATCTAGCAGACCGCCGGAGCCTCATCCACAGTTCGAAGTAGCTCCCCGGCTCATGAGCCCGGCTCCTGGCCAGCCAGCTTCACTACCCTGACGCCGCGGGCCCTGACCCGAGCTCTCTCCAGCTGCTCCACCCTATCCATTTTAGCCCTTCCCACGCCCCAGGGGTTTCCACATGTTCCCATTTGCCGGCTGTTCACCCATTTTTCACCTAGATACTGTTAACGCCGCTCGTAGCGATTGAGCTATCCCGGTGTCTTTACTATGGTGGGGAGGACTTTCGTTATGGCAAGGAGATAGGAAGTGCGATCTTGGAGGGACAGTTGGGCAATAGCCGTCAAGACGTAATCACCGGACCAAGCCCGACCCGGCCCGGCCAGCAGGACGGCGGCTCCGCCTTGCACGCAGGCGCGACTGTCGGAGCGCGTCTCGCCGTGGTGCACCTGGCAGGAGGGCTGGCGTTTCTCGTCACCATCGCTGCGACCTTTGCCGTACAGCTCACCCTCCAAACCCCGGCCGGATACGTGGCCCAGGGGCTGCTCCTATTGGGTCTCGCTCTCGTTGCCTCTGGTCTTGTCTACCTGGACCGAAGAGCGCTGGCCCGATTAGCGCAGAGGTTGGCGGCAGACCTGTCGAAGCGGGAAGCTGAACTTGACGAGATCGCCAACCGCGACGACCTCACCCAGTTGGGGAACCGACGCTTCTTCTATGCTCGGCTGCAAGAAGAGCTACAAACGTCCGCCCAAACCAAACACCCCATGACCATTCTGATGATCGACGTCGATGCTCTCAAGGCGATAAACGATGAATTTGGACACCATCTGGGAGACGCTGCACTAGTTGATTTGGCCAAGCTTATGACCAGGTGCGCTAGACCAAGGGATACCGTCGCCCGCCTGGGCGGCGACGAGTTCGCGATTATCATGCCGAACACGGATCGTCGCGGAGCCAGCGCCCTGGCGAGTCGCCTCTGGCAGGAGCTCGACAACAACCCCATCCACCGAACGCCCGACGCCTATATCTATCTCGGAGTGTCGATCGGCGTCTCGGGCTTCCCCCGGAACGGTGATGAAGCGCAGGCACTGGTGCACTGGGCAGACGCCGACCTGTACGCGAACAAGCTTGCTCGCAAGGGGATAGCCAAAGGCTTTTTCGGACGAGACGGCTCACAGTTCGCTTCGGGGGTCGTTGGCGTCCTATGTGCAGCCCTCGACATTCGAGACAAGCTCACCCACCGGCACTCGCAGCGTGTGGCCACAATGACCGTAGCCATGGGTCGACGTTTGGGACTGACCGAAGCATACCTTACCCAGTTGGCTAACGCCGCCGTTCTGCACGACATCGGCAAGATAGGTGTAGCCGACAGCGTTCTGTCCAAGCCTGCCGGCCTGGACGAAAACGAGTGGAAAGAGATACGCCGCCACCCGGAACTCGGCTACGAACTGCTAAGAGGGTTCGATTTCCTCAAAGAGGCGGCAGAGATCGTCGTCGCTCATCACGAGAGGTACGACGGAGCAGGCTATCCAAGGGGACTGGCTGGTGACGAGATCCCATTCGCGGCCCGCATCTTCGCCGTCATCGATGCTTTCGACGCCATGACCTCGCGCCGTCCCTACAGGGACCCACTATCGCGAGACCAAGCCTTTGAGGAGCTGCTCCGCAACGCCGGAACCCAGTTCGACCAGCAAGTGGTGAAGACGTTTGTAGAGGCCATGGGCGATGGCGCAAGGCAGCGCGAGGACAACAGCCTAGTCGCCGGAGGCACTGTCAGCGCAGCTAGCGGGCGTAGGCGCTGGTCATCGGCAGTCGACGATTCATTGGGAGGCGAGCGCCAGCGAGACCCCCACGCTGAACTTGTTGGACCCCGTGCTGATCGTGGGTAGACAGCTCTTCCAGTGAGAAATAGCTCCCCGCCTGATAGGTCCGACTCCTGGCCAAGTAGCGGTCCTGGCCGGCCAGCTTCACCACCCTCACGCCCTGGGCCCTCGCCCCTGGTCTGAGGATGGATACCTTGTACCCTAGTCGTACATGTGTGCACCATGCTTGGGTGTTCCTCATACAGGCGCCCCCTCCGGAGTCTCGATGCCTTTCGGTAGCTAGTCGATGTCAACAGGCATGCAGCGGGCCATGGCGCTTATGCTGACGCACTGGCACGTGCCCGCCTCCGTGGCTATGCTATTGATGACGCAATACCCCCGTTGACCGAAACCCCGGAGACTTTCATGGTGCACTGTCGAACCGCACCTTCGCGCGCCAGGGCGATCCTGCTGCTGGTGATTCAGGCGGCCTCTGGACTATCGGCTCGTCGTCCTCATGGCCATCCTGCCCGATGTCATAGACCGGGCTTGGAGACCGCATCGAAGCCATCCTCGGTACATACGGCGGAGCGAGCGTCCGGTCCTTTCTCATCGACGCCGGCGGTCTGGCGGCACTAGCGATTCTGGCCTATGGGGCCAAGCTCTACAGGCGAAATCGTCTTGAGCGGCTCATAGTCACCGGAGAGCTATAGATCCCTGGTCGGCCGCATAAGCGGGTGCTGTTCGCCTAGGTGGCCACCCTTCTGGATCAGCTGCTGGCCGCCACGTAGATGGCTCCCTGCGGCGCCGCCTCCACGACCTGGGAAGGTGAACATCCTGCTGGCTGATGCCCTGGTGAGGTTCGTGGTGGTCTGGGGGTGGGAGTAGGGCTAGGCGACAGGACCGGCTCTATCTGAGGCGGCGAGGCAAGGGCCTGCATTCGCTGCACTTCCTGCGAAAGCTCGTGTGCAGAAATCTGCACATTCTGCACACTAATACTGGGGGCGGTGGTAGCGGCGATCCCCAGGAAGGGCACTACGAGATATAGGGCGATGTTAGTCATGCCGTGGGAAAGGGTGACGCCCAGGAGACAGCGCGTCTTGGCCACTACCAAGCCAAACATCAACCCTACCGCGAATACGAAGGCCACGTCGACCGCTGACTTGTAGCCCAAGTGGAGGACGGCGAAGATGACCGTCACATACAGGATGGCAGACTTTCCCAAGGCATCGCTGGACGCCGACTGCATGACGCCTCGAAACACCAACTCCTCATCGAAGCCTGTACCAATAAGAAGAATTAGGGCGGGCACCCAGAAGGCGCCCCAACTGAATTCGTCGATGAGGGCTCAGGTTTGAGGATGAAATACTCGGCGAGGCCGCCAGCCTGGAGCGTTTTGGTTGCGCCCTCATCCTGGTGACCGACGGAGCCGGGGCGCGGTGGACGTTCGACCCGTGAGAAGTCGGCCCTCGTTGATGGGGGCGATTCGGTTGCCTGATGCGTCCGGCCGTGGCGGGTAGCGTCAAAAAAGATGGCTGCGGTTGCCGCCCGCGACTTTCGGCAGCCAGGCTGGCTAGCCCGATATCATACCCCATATCCTCGCGAATACGTAGAACGCCCACCACCACAATAAAGGTAACCTTCGAGAGCCAAGGGGCAGGGGGCACGGACATCCGACTCTTGCCCTCGCCCCTCGGCCCTCTTGTGGGCAGTGACTGGTTAACCTTTGCTGATCGTCGAGCGTTTTAAAAAGTTGACCGCTGATTGGAAGTCTCTGCCTGAGACTCTTGACAAACCTGTGGTGGTTGTATAAAGTCTGGCCTTGGTGGCTGTAGAGCTTGTGGCGGGGGAGCCTGCGTACCGGGTGGAGATGTTGCTAGAGGCTCGACGGAAGGAAATCCAGAGTAAGTTAACGATTGACCATGAAAAGACGGCGCTAAGGCTTGACAAGAGTGAGGAAGTTTCGGACAATCGTTAAAACTGTATAGGAGGATGCTGTGCGAAAAGATCTGATTCGCGTATTGGTGGGCCTGGGCTTGGTCGGGGTTGTTGCGTTGGCCCTGGGGATTAGTACGTTCTTGTTCTCCCTCGAGCCGACACTAGTGAGCCACGCGCAGGAGACACCGGTGATCCCAATCGGTCTTCCCCCTACGGGTCTCGGTCAGGCAGGTGGCGGCGGGTTTGACCTGACGCTGTGGATCGGGACTGGCCTCGCTGGCATCGCCTTGCTGGCGGCGGGGATCTTCCTGGCGGCGCGCCGTTCCAAGGCCGAGAGCTAAGGCCCAGAGGAAGAAACTGAATGTGACCTACGGCCGTCCTCGACTGACGAGGGTGGCCGTAGGTGTGGGTTATTTAGCAAGTACACAGTAGCCGGCAAGACATTATCGAATTTCGATGCCCCCTCAAGGTAGGGGGCATCTGTCTTTATCTTGAAGACCAGGGTGCCAGCGGAGCGCACGTCCTCTTCGAACGCGTCTCCGAAGTGCTGGCGGACCGCTTCGTCCACGATGACCAGCACAGGACGGTCATCCGACTCTGATGACAGGCATTTGGAGAGGTCTGGTGCCGAAAGCCTTCTGGCCGGCAGGTCAGCGACAAGGTAGTAGACCTCAGGAGAGTAACTGCAGACGATGACGTCAGGCAGGGCCAGGCCCGCGACGCCTTCCTGTACGCCCTGGGCGATTTCGTATTGGTAGCTGTGACTAGGGTGCCATCGTGCTTCGGTCTGGCCAAGCTGCCCCAGCAGCAACAGCCCTGCCGCCAGGCCAAACACGCCGGATAGCACTGCCGCCCGCATCGGCGACGCCTCGCGAATGGCGCGAGCAGCCCACTCCCAGGTGGTCTCGAACCCGACACCCGCTGCGTATGCCAGAAGCGGCACCATGCCAGCGAGCAAACGGATATCGTTCCGGGGGGCCTGCAGCGCCACCAGAAGCACCAGACCAGGCCACAGCGGCCAGAGCCTCGTGTCTCTTCTCCGCAGGCCGACAGCCAGGCCGACGGCGCCGCCGAGAACCACCACGGGCTCTTGGATGACAAAGCTCGCCATACCTGACGCAAAGCCCAGCTTCGCCGCATCGCCCGAATGGGCTACCCCAGAAAAGCCAGAACGCAGCAAGTAGAAAGGATTAAGCGAGAACCCGTCGGCGACATTCTGGGTCAGCCACCCACAGAGAACCGACAGAGCAACGATGGAGACGGCCAAGGCCAGCAGGAAATCGCGTTGTACGGAGGCTCGCCCTTCCTGCGCACCTCTGGCGTTCATGCGAAGGAACAGGACGCAGGTCGGAAGAAGCAACAGAAGCTCTAGCCGAACCAGAAGCATGAGCGCGGCCGCCAGGCCCGCCACAATGCCCAGAAACCTCATCTGCCTCCGCCCGGCGAGGACGCACAGAAGGAATGTCAGAACGATCAGGAAGCTCGCCAGCGCCTCCGACATGACAAAACGCGACCAGGCCACTCCACTGAATGAGATGGCCATCGCGAGAGCGGCGCCTGTTGCAGCCATCCGAGAACCCAACCCTTCGAGGGTGAGGAAGTACATAAGGGGAATTGTGACCGTACCCGCCACGAACGAGAGGACGAGCCCAGATACAAGAGGGTCGTCGCTGAGCCACGAGAGGAGCGAGGCAAACAAGGGGTAGCCCATCCGGTAGAAGGGGATCGCCCAGGGATCGCCCCCGACGCCCATGGAGGGATCGACAGGTACCGAGTTGGATAGGGCCCTTGCCAGAAGCATGGACTGGAAGGAATCAGGGTAAAGGGGGATGCCTCCCTGGGCTCCTAGCCGGACCAGTACCGCCAATGCGGTCAAGCCCGAAAGGCTGGCAACGAGGAGAAGACCCTTTCTGTTCCAAGCGATGTGCACTAATTGTGACCCCGAGAACTACCCTGACTCCCTGCCCGCATGCCTGTGTAAGGCGATCGTACTGGACGACTGCGCAGCTAGGCAGGGATAACCGAACAATACTACAAGTACGCGTTCGAATCTAGCGTTAGGGGGTTCTCGCTGTCAAGCCACGTCGACAGGGCAGCTCACCCCACTCCGCCGCTCAGACCTAGCGCGAGGCCCTAACAGTCACGCTGATAAGGCTACTTGCCGATCTTCCCCGGGGCCGCCTGTCTCTGAAGAGTCGTTTTGATCCTGCAGCGACGCACATAGTCCACCAGCGCCTCCAGGCTGTGGATCCGCATCGGTTTCAGAGCGAATGCCGCAGCGCCCCCGAGGCCTGGAAGCAACCTCCAGGAGAGTCATTCCGACCAACGTTGTGCTGTCGCCGGCTATGAGTGCTATGGCCAGGTCGTTGGGGCACTGATGGTTGATGAGGACGGCGACCAGGGTCACCAGAAGGCCACGGGCAAAGGCCCAGACGAAGCGGCTTGGGTGCCTGGCCAGGTAGTACTAGCCCAGGAGGGCGATCGTCGCAAGGTCCAGGCAGAGGCCACTTTGGGTACTAGGAGCATCGACACTCCCATTGGCCCGTAATAGATGGCCTTGCCGAGGATGGCCACGGTGGCCTACACTCTTCCCGGTTATAGCACCGCCGTGTTGAATCCCCGAGAGTTGCGGCTTGCAGAAGCATCCCACCGTTAGAGCAACAAGATAGGCAGCGAGAACCGCTCAGCTACCGCCGCCAAGGCGTCCCGGTGAGCTATGTCTCTTGTTCAGCTTGTCCCTTAGAGCCTCAGCGTGCTTGCAGACCCCTCGATAGGTGAACCCCGGGCAGGTGCAGCGAACATGGCCCCAGGGGCTCACCCATAGCTCGAAGTAGCTCCCCGGCTCGTAGGTCCGGCTCCTGGCCAGGTAGCGGTCCCGGCCGGCCAGCTTCACCACCCTGACGCCGCGGGCCTCGCAGAGCCGACCCGCCGAGTTGCGGACGCCGCCCCGCAGCTTCACGAAGCTGCAGGCAGTAGGCCGTGCTGGAGAAGGTTGCGGACCGAAGGCATTTTCCTTACAATAAGGTAAGGAGGGGTATGCTTACTCGGAGGACTATGTCCATGGGAAAGAGCAAGATCACCACCAAAGGTCAGGTCACTATACCCAAGGACGTACGAGAACGCCTCGGCCTTAGGCCCGGAGACGAGATCGAGTTCGTCGAGGACGGGGCGGGGTTCCGGGTGATGAAGCGCGTCCTCGCCTCTCCCTTCAAGAAGTATCGCGGTTACCTGAGGGGGCTGGCCGGTCGCGACCCTGATGACCTGGTGGAGCAGATGCGCGGTCGATGATCACGGCCGTCGACACCAATATTTTGCTTGACGTCCTCATCCCCGACGCGCCTCACGGCGACGCGTCCGAACGCGCCCTGGCCGAGGCCCTGAGGGCCGGCGCCCTCATCATCAGCGAGCCGGTCTACGCCGAGCTGGCCGCCCACTTCCCCGAGCAGGAGGAGCTGGGGCGCTTTCTGACCGGTACCGGCCTTCGACTGGAGGCGTCTACGCCCGACGCCCTGTATCAGGCCGGCAGAGCCTGGCGCGAGTACATGCGTCGGCGGCCTACACACCCGGCCTGTCCCCAGTGCGGGGCGTCACAAGAGCTTCTCTGCGAGCGGTGTGGCTCCAGCATTCAGCCCCGACAGCACGTGGTCGCCGACTTCATCATCGGGGCGCACGCATTGGTGCACGCCGACCGACTGCTGACACGGGATAGAGGGTACTACGCCAGCTACTTCCCCGAACTCACCCTGGGGTGATGCCAAGGACAGGGGGTAGGTGCCTAGTGCGGAATTCGTTGGGGCTACGGTCGCCGCCCCTCGAGGGGCTTGACAATGAGGGCCCGGGAGTGGAGGGTCCGTGTGAGAACACCACCGCGTTCCAGCTGTCCCTCGGTGGTCATGCCCGAATGCAGGCAGGCCTCTAGCTGGCTTGCGTCCACGGCGGGCTTGACGCACCCAGCCAGGTGGGGGAAGGTAGCAAGGAGTCGCTCGGCGTCGTACTCCTTGCGGAAGCGTGGCTGGAGGTAGACGGTGACGCCCCGGAGCTCGTCGACGAAGGAGCCCTCCTCGGTCACCAGGTCCTTGAGGAGGTTCTTCACCTGTCCCAGCCGCTTCTCCAGGGGTTCCAGCTTCTCTTTGAGGTCGAGGTATTCGTCCACGAGGGCGGGCGCCACGTTCATCCCGCCGGTCCGCTCGTTAGTCGTGTCTAGCACCATTGTTGTCTCCTTCGCCAGGGGGTCTGGCCGATGCTCAGGCGGTGTAGCCGCGGCAGGCATCGGACAGCTTCCAGGAACCGGGATGTCCGCCGCTCGCGGGAGCGCTCCCATTGTTCATCGGGTATCGGGCACACGGGGTTTGAGTCTGCCCCTCAGGGCCTCAGCGTGCTTGCAGATGCCGCGGTAGGTGAACCCCGGGCAGGTGCAGCGAACATGTCCCCAGGGGCTCACCCAGAGCTCGAAGTAGCTCCCCGGCTCGTAGGTCCGGCTCCTGGCCAGATAGCGGTCCTGGCCGGCCAGCTTCACCACCCTGACGCCGCGGGCCCTGGCCCGAGCTCTCTCCAACTGCTCCAACCTATCCACTAGTGGCCCCTTCCGCCGTGGCTGCCTTCCTTCCGTTGTCGTTGATCAGGTGGGACTGCAGGGTGGAATAGGCGTTCTGGGTGGCCAACCGGACGCAGCGAGCCAGGGCGGCTCGGTCATGGCGCTCCTCTTTGGCGAGGATGAAGCCCTCATCAACGTGGATGGTCAAGACCTGGCGGCACTTGGGCTGCTCGGCCGCACCCCACACGCCGGCCAAACCATTCTGGCCATGTACCTGGACTGCGGCCCTGAATGCCTCCTCGGTCTCCCACACCACGAGGGTGGGAGTGGCGATGACGGGAACGTCGATGGGTAGCGCATGGCGAGGCCCTTCGGCGAGCGTGAGGAGGCTTGAAGCCGCCTCTCGCTCCGCCTGTCGGGCTGAGATTCCGGTGTCGCCGGCTTGCTTTGCGGCCTGGCCCTGGCTGAACTGCCCGTTGCCGCTCCTCTCTTTGCTCTTCTGGGCTCTACTGAAGGCCTCTTCTGTGGTCTCCCTCACTCGGCCCTGGAGGACGGCCTTCTTCCGCATGAGCTCCCGCAGGCAGTTGTAGCCCACGAAGTGGTCCAGGCCGGTCAGAAGCTCCCGGATGCCATAGAGCCATCCTGGCTGACCTGAGCCGCAGGCCTCACAGAGCTCGCCCCTCGAGTTGCGGACGCCGCCCCGCAGCTTCACGAAGCTCTTGCCCCGGGAGAAGTTGTCTAGCTTGTCTTGATAGCTCTCTGCCATGGTGCACCTCTAGTTATGGAATCGGATTCGAAGCTGTCAGCTGTTCTTCTCTAGTTATTCCCAGGAGTCGCTGGCCCACTGTGCAGTCCCGGCAGCGGGAGACGGAGGTGATGAGCTCGAGGACCTTCTCGCAGTAGGTTGTCTGCCAGGGGCAGGGCGGTATGGGCGACTCGATGCCTGCCTCTATGGTTTCCTTGCCCAGACGGATGTCCTCCCGGAACTCGGCGATACTGTAGCGGGAGTCCTGGGCCTTGCGGTCCTGGGCGTGGCCCAGCCAGAACTCAGGGTCAGGGCTCTCGCTCGCCGCCACTACGTACCAACTGGGTTCGTTTAGCAGAATTGCGTCAACGTTGACGCCATCTCCGAAGTACAGCTTCCAGACCAAGGCATACTTCTGGGCCTGGCGCAGACTGATGTCGAAGCGGCGGGCGATGGCCTCCAGGCTGTGGTCGCCGTAGACGCTCCTTTGCTGGGCCTCGTAGAGGATGGCCGCCTGGATGATCCAGGCCCGCTTGCCCAGGGAACGGGCGGAGGCGAAGGCTTCCACCAGCTGCTCATCGGTGAGGAAGGGGACATCGTGGATGAGACGCTCAAGGCAGTCCTCGGAGAGGGCGAGCTGGTGGAAGAAGGCGGGGGCATCGAAGTCTCTGTTGAAGACGCGACGCATGACAAGCTCCCCGGTCTGCGAGTCGACAACGGTGAGCTCCTGGTCGGACCGCTGGAGTTCCCAGCGGTGGTCGTGGATGTTGCGGTGGCAGGTGCGGCAGAGTGTGATCTTGTTCTCTGGGGACTCCACAGTCGGGCCCTTGCTTCCGCCCATACCCTTGCGTTGGATGTGGTGCTCATCTAGGCTGTGGATGGCGCCGCAGATCTGGCAGTGTTGTGTAGTCGCTAAAGGAGATATGTTGTTGCTCGTCATTATGCTGCAATACCTCAGTAAGGTTATTTTACAACCCTTTACGGGTACTTGTCAAGATGTCAAGGGCCACGTATTGTGAATTTTGTTCGTCAAGCGAGTTATCTTCTGACAGGAGTATGTACATGATCCAGTGTCGGCTTCGGGAGCTGATGGCCGTAAAGACGCGTCAGACGCACAGGAAGATAACGTATGACATCATCAAGGCGGAGACGCGACTCAGTAAGACCACGCTGGTCCGCCTAGCCAACGACAAGGCGGAGCTCATTGGTAAGAGCACCATGGACCGGCTCTGCGCCTTCTTCGATTGTCAGCCTGGGCAGCTGTTCATCTATGTGCCCGCCTCTGAGGCGGAAGCAGAGCAGTAGCGGCTCAGCTGCTGGCGCGGTGGTTGCTAGGCGACGGGATGCCTCAAGCTCCACTCTCCAAGAGTTGTATTAGGGGATCAAACACAAATGTGCTATAATATCAATAACCAAGACCTAGGTGAGGAGCTCCCCCTTACCGGGCGGAGTTCCTCCTTATAAGGAGGGGATGGAGGTTGGGCGGATCCATATCGGAACGCAAGCTAGCGGCGAATCGGGCCAACGCGCAGCTGTCGACAGGCCCCAGGACGACGCAGGGCAAAGCGAGGAGCAGCCGCAACGCGCTCAAGCACGGTCTGCTATCCAGCCAGATCTTGCTAGAGCACGAGGACGCGAATGAGTTGGAGGCTCTTCGGGAAGGCTTCTACGCAGATCTGCAACCGGTCGGCACACTGGAGGAAGTGCTTGTGGAAAGGATTATCGCCAGTGCGTGGTTGCATCGGCGGGCGCTGTGGGCCGAGACAGCGCTGATGGAATGGGAACACGGACTCGGAATGCGCTGGGAACCAGAATACTATGAGGACGAACGGGAGTGGAAGCTCGATCAGCGTGCACTTCATGCTGCGATTGAGATGGTAACGGATCACCGCTTGGACAAGATTCAGAGGTACGAGACGACAAAAGAGCGGCAAATGTACAAGGCACTCCATGAGCTCCAGCGCCTGCAAGCAGCTCGCCAAAATGCCATGGCGCTGGCGCCTGTCGCAGTGGATGTGGACGTCCAAGGCGATGGGCCCTCGGCCGCGTGACAAGATGTTCTACCTGGAACGCGGCCAAGGGCTATATCCGCGGGCTCTCGCTACTAGGTAGAAGCGTTGCTCCTACTGGCACACATCGGCTACACGACAGGTGCTGTCCGGATATCGCACAAGTTCGCCCTCCGACGCCCCCTGGACTATCGCCTCGTCGTCCTCATGGCCATCCTCCCCGATGTCATAGACCGGGCGCTATATGTCTTCGTCATACCCGGGGCCGAGTCCGGACGACTGTTCGCCCACACTCTCCTATTCAACCTGGTGCTCCTGGCCGTGTTGGTAGCCATCCGCAGGGATCTGTGGATATATGGCGTGCTGCCCCTTGTTCATCTCTTGCTCGACCTGGGAGGCCAGTCAGCTGACCAGCTCTTCTGGCCGTTCTTGGGGACCGACTTGAGCAGCGTTGAAATACCGGGCGGCTTAGGAGAGGCAGCAGGACAATCATATGCAGACCGAGTGGGAGACCGGATCGCGGACATCCTCGGCACCTACGGCGGAGCGAGTCCCTGGTCCCTTCTCATCGACGCCGGCGGCCTGATGGCCCTAGCGATTCTGGCCTATGGGGCCAAGGTCTACAGGCGAACTCGTCTTGAGCGCCTCATAGTCGCCGGAGAAATCTAGATCCCTGGTCGGCCGCATAAGCGGGTGCTGTCCGCCTACGTGACCACCCTTCTGGATCAGCTGCTCGCCGCCACTTAGAGCGCTCCCTGCGGCGCCACCTCCACGACCTGGGGAAGCTGGACCTCCTCATGGCCGACGAGCAGGGCTTACCAGCCTACGGACTCCCAGCGGGCCAGTCTGTTCTTTAACTGGTCAGCCGCCGTTACGGACGGGGATCCATCATCATCACCACCAACAAGCTTCTTGAGCAGTGGGGCCAGGTCTTTTGGGGGCGACGTGACGGGTGACTTTTCTTACCCGACGAACGAACTGCCGGGTTTCTTCGGTCCTGGCCTCCGCCCGAACCTCTGCTGAGGAACGCTCCTGCGGCACTGCTCGGTCCTTTCCTCTAGGCGGTACCCTATGGCCCTCTGGAGAGCGAGAGCGAGCCTTCAGGTGTCGATTAGGAACTGCTTATACAGATTCCGAAAGTTGCTGACGACCTACAGCGTTGGCCACGGGCAGGGCACGCAGGTTCTTTGGCGGACCATTCAAGCCACCAGGCTCAAAGCTCTGGCACGATGACTCGCACCGTGCTGTTTCGTCAAGGCTAGAGCTTCAGTTGTGAGAAGACAAGAATCACCTGGGCCGCCAGATCCCATCAAGATGAGCCTGCTTGCACCCCATTGGCTTGACGACACTATCTAGCCGAAGTTGAGCGCCCCTCGGCAGAGCGTCCCAAGTGCTTAGACTGGGCAAATCACCAGAGGGCTAGACGGCCTCCCAGACTCGTCCACGGTCCAAAGCCAACGCCGTCCCTGTGCCGGTACCACAACCTGCCGGCTTCATTCAGTCCGAAGACATATAGGTCATTGCTTGCTATCGCCGCCGCACTAACCTGTCCACTCAGCCTGCCGCCCAGGCTTTGCCAGCCACTCCAGGTACTGCCACTGAGACGGTTGTAATAGAGGCGGTCGCCACCGCCAAGGCCGAACACGTAGACGTCTGCGCCGGCCGCCACAGCGGTGGGGGAGGTACTGAGTTTGCCGCCCAAGCCTGCCCAGGCCTCCCACTTCGTCCCGTTCCAGTGACGGTAGTAAGGCTTCCCTGCGGCGTTAAGCCCGAATACGTACACGTCGTTGCTTGCCGTCGCCGCCGCAGGCTTGACGCCGTGCTCTGCGCTCTGCTCGTCTACCGTGATGCTGAAGCCGAACTTTGAACATCTTCTAGGATCGTGATCCGCCACGTGTAGGCGTATTCTCCTCCCGCTAGGTCACGGTAGCGAAGCGTCACAACATGCGGCCCTGGGCTCAGGGGCGCTGGCGGTGCGTAGCAGACGCCTCCCTGCGAGGGCGGCAGGTCTTCGGTGCTCCAGAAGCCGAGGACGGCGGTCACGTCCACTTGGTCCACAAACATCGCGATGAGGGGGAGAGGCGTGTCGCCCATGCCGGGGGCGTGGACAGGCTGGAACTGGAAGGTAGCGCACACGCCCTTGCCTATCTGGTCGTCGTCTACTATGGGCTCTTCATTGGACACGGCGCTGCCGTCCTCAGGGCTGATTGAAGCGATGTGAGGTGGCAGTGGTAGCTCCAGCGGTGACCCGTCATAAGGCAAGTGAGGCTTGTAGACCATACCGAATGTAGCGTTGTTGGCTCTGACGAGGTGGTACTGACCGTAAGGGAAGTTATCGACCAGGGTTTGTGCATCCTCGCCCATGAGCACGATGCGGGCCACGCCACGGTCGTACGGCACCAATCGATCGATGCGAATGCTAGTTAGTGGCCAAGGGCTGGCTTGCCACGCCTGGGGCTCCTCCACTTGCCTCACGGCCAGAGTCAGCGAAGCGGGCACCCAGGCCCCTTCCCACTGGTAGTCCGGCGAATCGATGATGCGCGGGTCCAGCGAGAGGATTCGCTCCTGAATTGCGGCCAGCCGGGCGAACTGCTCGCGGTCCTCGTTTGGAACAGCCCCGTCGGGCAGACCGGGCTCGAGGCCGTAGGCCCGCACCGTCAGCTCCCTGCCGTCGGCCCGCACATTGAAGATGGTGGTGAGGCCGTCCACTACGCGCTGATTAGTGTAGTCCGTCTTGGAGTCAAAGAAGCGATTATCCCTGACGACAAGCTGGAGAAGCTCCTGGATAGCATCTTCCGTCAGCCTTCCCTTGAAAAGACCCCCCTCGGGCGCGGGCCGCCAGTAGATGAGAGTGCCGTCGCCGTATAGAGTGAAGCGAGGGAAGTCCATCCCATGATAAAGCCATGTCAGGAGCCCCCCGCTCCTGCTCACTTGCAGGATGACGTCACTTCCGCCCGATGGGTGCTGGATTCTTGAACTGGGCCGAGGCGTTTCGCCGCCGTCAGGCGTTGATCCGCCCTGCGAATGGCAAGCAGCTAGGGCAACCAGCGGTAGCACCGCCATCAACGCCGTGAAAATGCTCAGTAGTCGCCACCGGCTTCGCATCGTAGCACCTCCCATATAGTACCGCTCTGTTTCCGCAGTCTAATCATTAGACGATGTAAAGCAAAGTTTGGTTCCCCAGATGGCCCAAATATTTTTCATGGAAATTGTGAGCCCTACCTATACATTCTCTTGACAGAACCTCTTGACAGAACCTCTTGACAGAACGGCGACTATGTGGTATGTGTACCAAATCTCTACGCTGAGGAGGTAATCTTTGCGAGCATGTCTCAGGAAGGAACATCCAATGTGTAGAAGACTAGTCTCGATCCTGGTTCTGATCGCGAGCGTGATCGTTCTGGCGGCGTTGCCCTCAGCGGGAGCGCCGTCTGCTAACGACGCTAGCATCGCCTCCAGCGAGGCAACTGCACCGACAGAGCTTGTGGCGCCCAGCACGCCTATCCAGGTGACCCTGGACATCGATAGGGCGCCCGCTCTCGGCGAAGTTGCCAACGTGACCGCTAGCGTTACTTCAGTGCTTCCGGCACCAGGAACGACCCTGCAAATCGAGGTGCCGGCGGGAGCGGAGGTCGTTTCAGGCGAGACTGCCTGGGCTGGCGACCTGGAGGAGGGCGAGCAGGTCGACCTGTCGCTCTCTCTGCGCTTTGTCCAGGAGGGCGAGTGGACGATAGCAGCCACCGCCCTCAGACCTGTGGACGCCGACAATACATGGGGCGACGTGGCCCAGGTGTTCCTTACCGTCAAGAGCGAGTCCGGCCAGTTCGGCCTGGCCGCGCCGGCCGCGGGCTTGTCCCACACCGAGGAACAGGGGGAGCCCTTTTTCGGTGACGTCCCACCGCCCCAACCTGCAGAGACGCCGGTGCCGGGCGCCGAGTATGAGGAGCTCCACTCCAGTCCCGTCGATGTCGATGCTGAGGAAGGGGTGAGCTCATCCGCAGACGAGGTGTCGAGCCCATCCGCAGACGAGGCGTCGAGCCCGGGGAGCATAACGGTTCGGGGCCACGTTTACTACTGCGATCGGGACAACGTAGTAAAGCCCCTCCGCTACGCCCCCGTTGAGATATGGGACTCGGAGACCGGCCCTGATGAGTACCTGGGGTACGATTTCACGGACGCCAACGGATACTACCAGTTCGGCCCTTACAACAACGACGACGGTTGGGGTGCGGGTGGTCGCGACATCTACACCAAGGTTCCCCTAAAGACGGATAAGCGTCTGGTCGAGAGCCAAGACTTTCCCTACTACGACTACAGCTGGAGCAGCAAAAGTTGCTGCAAGCAGAACAATGTCCCGGATGGGATCGTCAATCATCCGTCTTGGGAGGTTCCCTGCAGCAGCCACAACAGAGGGGCGGTGTGGATCTTCAACACGCTGCGGGACGGCTGGGCGTTTCCTCCCCATTCGATTGGCGACCCGGGGAAGGTTGTTGTGCGATGGGACCGCGACAGCACCCACGGCAACCACTACCACCCCAAGTGGCTGCTCGGGGGAGGACACGTACATCTCAGGGCGAACGCGGGCTGCAGCCGCGACACCATCATCCACGAAGCCGCCCACGCCTACATGGACAACGTCTACAGCAGCATGCCTGACTTCCACTGTCCGAGTCCGCACGACTTTTGCAGCGCGCACCACGTCAACTGCGCCTGGGGCGAGGGGTGGGCCGACTTCTTACCCGTGGCCGTCTATCAAGACCAACACTACAACTGGCCAGGCACGTACCACCTGTCCGGTGGGGCGTGCGGGGTTGGCGCGAGCATCAATGTCGAGACTCCTCCCTCGTATTGCGACGACGGCGATGCCGTTGAGGGCCGGGTAGCGGGAGCGCTTCTCGATATCTTCGACTCACATGACGACGGGGATGACCACCACGATGGCGGCTTCTACGACATCTGGGATACCTTCTACAACCAGGACGACAGTAGGTTCCGGTACTTCTGGAACGCCTGGAAAGCGCGCGGCCACAACAAGCACGACGTGGTGCAGGCGATCTTCCAGAACACGATTGACTACGACACCGCCCCCACTCTCTCCGGCATCCCGAACAAGTCGCTCAACGAGGACGCGTCTTGGAACAACGCTATCGACCCGTACCAGTACGCTTACGACCCAGAGAGCTCTGATGGGCAGCTCGACTACACCATCATCGCCAATACAGCGCCTGACTGCGGCGTCAGCCTCGACTCATTGGAGTACATCGACATCAACCCGACCGCTGACTGGTGTGGCTACTGCGACGTGACACTGAGGGCGAGCGACGGAATCAAATCCGACACCGACCAGTTCAGGGTCACGGTCATCTGTATCAACGATGCGCCCACTATCTCCGGCCTGCCCGCCCAATATGTGAACCAGGACACCAGCCTGGACAACACCATCGACCTGTGGGCCTACGCCTCTGATCCTGAGACCGCAGACCAGCTGCTCACCTTCTCCAAGACAGGGGACACCAACCCCGACGTGGGGGTGAGCATCGACTCCAACCGCTACATCGACATCAACCCCACGGCCGACTGGTGCGGCCAGAGCGACGTAACTATCAGGGTTACCGACCCCGGCGGCCTCTGGGACGAGGATACCTTCAGTGTCTACGTGAACTGCCCGCCCACTCTCTCCGGCCTGCCCGACCGCTCTCTGGATCAGGACACCAGCCTGGACAACACCATCGACCTGTGGGCCTACACCTCCGACCCCGAGAGCTGGGACATATTGCTGACCTTCTCCAAGACGGGGGACACCAATCCCAACGTAGGAGTGAGCATCGGCTCTAACAGGTTCATCGACATCACCCCCACGGCCGGCTGGTGCGGCTGGAGCGATGTGACCATCAGGGTTGCTGACCCGAGTGGGCTATGGGACGAGGATACCTTCCGGGTCACGGTGACCTGTGTCAACCAGCCGCCAACCATCTCTGGCCTGCCCGACCAGACACTGCCTCAGGACACCAGCCGGGACAACGCCATCGACCTGTGGGTCTACGCCTCCGACCCCGAGAGCTGGGACATATTGCTGACCTTCTCCAAGACGGAGGACACCAATCCCAACGTAGGAGTGAGCATCGACTCTAACAGGTACGTCGACATCAATCCCACGCCTGGCTGGTGCGGCCAGAGCGACGTAACCATCAGGGTTGCTGACCCGAGTGGGCTATGGGATGAGGATACCTTCCGGGTCACGGTGAACTGCACGGCGCCCGCCACCTGGAGTGCCTGGCAACACCTGGGCGGCAAGCTGAGTGGGCAGCTTAGTGCGGCAGCGACGGCAAGCAACGACGTGTACCTATTCGGGGTTAACGCCGCAGGCAAGCCTTACTACAATCACTGGAACGGGACGAGCTGGGAGGGCTGGAAAGGCTTGGGCGGTAGACTCAGTAGCAACTCCCTGTCCGCTGTGGCGGCCGGCACCGACGTCTACGTGTTCGGCCTTGGCGGTGGCGGTGACGACCGCCCCTATTACAATCGTCTCAGTGGTGGCAGCTGGACTGGCTGGCAAAGCATGGGCGGCAGGCTCACCGGGCAGCTCAGTGCGGCGGCGACGGCAAGCAACGACGTGTACCTATTCGGGGTTAACGCCGCAGGCAAGCCTTACTACAAGCATTATGGATAGGGACGGCGTCGGCTTTGGACCGTGGCAGGGTTCGGGAGGCATCCTGGCCCCTTAGTCACTCGCCCAGCCCAGCGACCAAAGCGGTGAGGGCCCGGAATAGGCGACGGTTGTCTCACCCGTCGGCAGCCTACCCAACAGCGGTCGATCCAGTCTGTTCTTTAACTGGTCAGCCGCCGTTGAGAGCGACGATCCATCATCACCAACAAGCCTCTTGAGCAGTGGGGCTAGGTCTTTTGGGGGCGACGCGACCGGTGACTTTTCTTACTCGACGAACGAACTGCCGGGTTTCTTCGGTCCTGGCCGCCGCCCGAACCTCTGCTGGGGAACGCTCCTGCAGCACTGCTCGGCCCTTTCCTCTGGGCGGTACCCTACCGCCCTCTGAGGAGCAAGAGCGAGCCTTCAGGTATCGATTAGGAACTGCTTATACAGATTCCGAAGGTTGCTGACGACCTACGCAGAGAGGAAATAAGCTAGCACCTCAATAGAGCCTTGCTTTGCTACGGCCTCCGATTGAAGCCTGTCGAAGGCGGATGGCTCTCTTCTTGGGGGGGACTCAGTCGCTCTATCCCATGAAAGTCAAAAGCCCTAGGGACTTGCAGGCAGGGGAAAAGGTCGGTAGAATACGAGGCTGAAGATGACGACGCTGATTGTCACCATTCCCGCATACAACGAGCGATCGACTATCGCTGAGGTGATCGGGCAGATTCCCCGCCACATCCCGGGGATCAACAACGTCCAGGTACTAGTCTTTGACGACGGCTCGACCGATGGCACAGGGCAGATCGCCCATCAGGCCGGTGCCGACGTGATCCTGGCCCACAGGCGAAACAAGGGCCTCGCCATCACCTTCCGGGAATGCCTGGATGCGGCCCTCGCCCTGGGGGCCGACATCATCGTAAACACCGACGCCGACAATCACTACGACCAGACCCGTATCCCCCAGTTGGTCGAGCCTATCCTTTCGGGGACTGCGGACATCGTCATCGGCTCCCGCGACCTGAACGGGCTGCGGGAGATGGGCCGGGCGCGCAAATGGGGCAATCGCATCGCCAACTTCCTGTTTTCTTTTCTGTATGGCCTGCCCGCCGGCACCGACGTCTCTTCCGGCTTTCGCGCCTATTCTCGCGAGGCCGCTCTGCGCCTTACCGTCACCTCTAGATATACCTATACCCACGAGACCCTGATCGCGGCCAGGGATCACGGTCTGACCATCGTCAGCAGACTCCTTCCGGCCCGGGACGTGAGCAGGCCTTCCCGGCTGATGTCGAGCGTTGGCTCCCATATTTTGCGGGCGGGCAGCATAGCCGTCCTCAGTTTCGTGGTACACCGGTTGTTTCGCATTCTGGCCTTGGTTTCGGGGCTGCTAGTGCTGGCCGGCGCGGCTGCCTTCGTCCGCTTCCTCTTCTTGTACTTCAGTTCCGGCGGCGCTGGCCACATCCAATCCTTGATCGCGGGATCCCTCTTGATCATCCTGGGGATACAGCTTTTGATTGGCAGTTTCTTCGCTGCTGGCCTGGCCAAGAACCGCCGTCTGTTGGAGGAAATGATCTATCAGCAGCGGCGGCAGAACCATCAGCCTGGGTCTCCACTGGGGCAGCGAGATGCCGATAGACCTGATCGCGAGATGGTTCCTCCAGAGCTGACCCTTCCCAGCAAGAAGCTCCAATAGACGGCGAAGAAAAGGGCTATGAGGCCCTGATGGAAAGAGAGTCGAACAGTGTAGTATCCGCGATATGGGGCCGAAGTCGGGTGGAGTTACGGGGCGGTTTCAGATTTGACTTCATCGGGGCGTCTTTGACGTCGGCCAAGAGTTCACCAACTTCCCTCGTTCTGACACTGTTCGTTGCTCTCTTTCTTTTTTCCTATGTCCCGAGCCGAACCGGGAGTGTCTTTGTATCCCCTGACGAGACTCCATGTTCTCCAGCCGCTGGACCAGGCGTCGCCCGAAACCGGGGAGGAACAATAGGATTCCTAATATGCTTGGGCGATTGCTGGGCCTGATCCGTCAGAACCGGCCCTTGAGGATTGCTCTAGGCCTCGCCGTAGTGGGGGTTATCTTTTACTTCCTGGCCAGTTCCTTAGTCTCGGGCTGGGGAACCTTACAAGAGGAGGAAGTTCGCCTCAACGCCACCGGTTTGGTAATGAGCGCCCTGCCCCTGGCCTTGGCCATCGTGGTCATTTCCGTTCCCTGGATCTTGTTGCTGCGTCACTTCGCACCCAAAGCGCCCGTACGGAAAAGCTCCACCTTTGTCGCCTTCATGTACTCCTGGCTGGGCCGATATGTTCCCGGGAGACTCCCCTTCTTCCTGGGCAAGTTCTACCTAGCCAGCGCCATCGGCTATCCCAGGCGAGTCTTGATCCCCGTTGTCGTCTACGAAGCTCTTATCCATATTCTCGTGGCGGGCAGCGCTGGTGGATTCCTTGTCCTCTTGGCCACGGGGATCGAGGTTCAGCGCTATTTCCTGTTGGCGGCCCTTATCTTCGCCTTGGCCCTGGCCCTGATTCTGGCCTTCCCCAGGCTCCTTGCCCCCTTGCTCAGGCTGAGCGCCCAATTGGTACAGCGCGATAGCCCGGAAACAGTCCCGCCTCTCCCGCGGGGGCAGGTGGTGCGCATCAGTCTGGTGTACCTCCTGGCCTTGGTGCTTAACGGTCTGGCCCTTCATCTGATCATCAGCTCCATGACTTCTTATTCGCTGGCGGACCTTCCTCTGTCCATCGGCGCCATTGGCGTAGCAGGGTCCCTCGGTATGCTATCCTTTTTCACGCCCGCGGGCCTGGGCGTTCGAGAGGGGACTCTGGTGGTCATCCTGAGCGTAACGCTATCCGTAGAGATGGCGGCCCTGGTAGCGATAGCAATGCGGGTTATCGCCACGGCCGTAGATGTCCTGCTGGTGGGGGCAGTTTCGATCTACGACCTGGGTTGGGGAGACAGATTGATGGGTGTGGTGCTGGGGGCGCCTGTAACCGTCCAGGTTGACGGTGACTTGCCACCTGCCGCAATCAGTCGCGAGGCACAGCCGGTTAAAAAAGTTCCTAGGGAGCGGAATTAGACGTGGACTATGGGTGGCCAGGGGGACCGCGAAGATTACAGGGCTACGGCCCTCGATTTATTTCACGGAGCCGGCTGATCCGTCGCTATGTTAAGCGGATAAGGCCCAATCGAACCCTGGACATAGGGTGCGGTTCCGGTCTTATCACCAAGATGTTGGCTGAAGCATCTAATCATGTGGTGGCCGTAGACATAAGCCAGGAAGCTATCGACGCGAGCAGAGGGGCCTTGGGCGACGCAACCAATGTTCTTCTGAGGGTGGTGGATGTCTTCGAGTCGAGGCAGGCCATAACCGATTGGAAGGAATCCTTCGACCTAGTGGTGTTAAGTGAAGTGCTTGAGCACATAGATGATGATGAAAGAGCTCTAAATGCTGTATGGGAGCTGCTTGGCGAGAGAGGATGGCTCCTTCTGACTGTTCCCGGCGATCCCAAGCTGTGGACGGTGGAAGACGAGCAAGCAGGGCACGTCCGCCGCTATACGAGAGAAGAGCTGCGCTCCAAATTAACCAAACGGGGATTTGAAATTGTGCAAATGATCAATTGGGGATTTCCGGTGACAAGGTGGTTGTATCTTTTAGAGGTTCGCTTACTACTGGCTCGCCGCCCCCGGCAGAGCGACGGCAGAGGGCATCGATTATTCTTACCGTTACTGACTCTGGTCCGTCCATTGTTTGCGGCCCTTGCCTATTTAGAACCCATGTTTTCCCGATTCGATCGGGGGGTGGGATACGTCGTGCTGGCGCGAAAGCCCAGAATAACTACTGATCCAGCTGCTGATGCCAGTTGATATCCCGCCGTTCACTAGCGGGCGGCTTTTTCTTTCACTTTGTAAAGCACGTAGGATCTACCGCGAGCGACCTTTTCGAAGGCGGCACCGTTCTCGATTCGGCGATAATGCTGCGGCAGTTCCCCCGTCACCGTCGTTAGCCAACTGTTGTAGTCCCGTTTCCACCATACGTTCTTGTATAAGAGGAGCCAACCTGTATGTGTTCAGCCAAAATGAGAGCCTTTCGGGTGTCTTCTAGCCAAGAGAGAGGCTGCCCCCGCATCCACGCCCTTAGCTGCCGAACCGGGTGGGCACACCGCCGCTTTCCCCTCCTTGACACATGCCCGTGGGAACACGCAGGATGACAATACGTGGTCCCGCCATATCGGCACCCGGACGGATCTCATGACGAATGGGGAGTTCAAACACGCGCTCGTAGACTTCCCGTCGCTCCGGATAAGGATCCGACGGTACGAAGTACCGGTCGAAGTTGAAACTGCTGGCAATGAGGTAGTCACCTTCACAGACGAGCTGCTCAAAGCTGTGCTGGTAGAGGCCGAAGTACTTGGTCACTTCGTACTCCGACCCCAGCGTTGGGGTGTAGAACTCCTTGACGATCCGAGCACCGGCAGGAATGTTATCCGCAATCCACTGTCTTGCCTCGTGCCTGGTGTCATTCAACGTGAGGGTCCGGTCATATTCCAAAGCCTGAAGCGCACCCGATGCGAGGACGAGCACGAGCACAACTGATAGCGCTGGAGCCGCGACGCGCCGGAAGGGCACACGGCGAGCCCACTGCAACGCATCTGCTGCTAGGCGGCCCGCCAAGGCGGCAGCCACCGGTACGATGGGGATGAGCCATCGTTCCCACCTTACGATCTGCGCAGCAATGAGGGCATAGTACGCGAAGAGGAACACGGCCAGAATAGCGTCCTCACGGCGATGTCTGATCAAGGCATAAACGATACCAGCAGCCATGAGCGCGCCCACAGGTGGAGAGGCGAGGATGAATCGCTCAACGTACCACTTCCACGTGTCGGGGCCCTCCGCCCCCGGGTGACCAATGACGCGATGATGCTCCGCGTTGTACTGCATGGCCGATAGGAACTTCTCGAGGTGAATCAGCGCGTATGGGGTCGTTGCCAGGAACGTACATCCTGCCACTAAGAGGATTGCCCCGCAGTTGCGAGCCAATTCTCCACCACGCCAGAGCATGGCCGCAGCCATCAACGGCATTAGCACGGACAGGCCCACCGGGTACTTGACCCCGGCGGCCAGCCCGGCGACCACACCGCCGGCAAGGAGCCAAGAGAACGAACGCGTTTGCAATCCAACAATTGCGGCAATGCCCGCCCCAAGTACTGCCGCAGCCGAGGGAACATCGGTCGTTACCCACTGAGAATTCTTAACATGAAGGACATGGACGGCGAGAATTGCGGCGCCCAGAAGGCCTGCTGAACGTCCATAGCTCCTGGACGCGAGTAGGAACACGCCAGCGATCGAGGCGGTTCCTATGAGGACGGTCACAATTCGCCCAACTAGAAGCTGCCGCGCCTTAACGAGAGTCTCTCTGTCCCCGTCGTAGGCTTGATCAACTAGCGGTTGCAGGGGTCGTCCTATAGGCTCAAGGGCTGCTTGCAGATAGATGTACAGGGACGGGTAGATGAACCACTGGATATCTGGGTTGCGAGTGACTGCAATGCGTGCGGCCTGGTCGATGATAGCGGGCTCGTCGTGATGAAATCGCTCGGGGAGCCCCCACGTGATACCGCCATAGGCACGCAGCCCCAGTCCCACGACAAGTGCGAGCGATAGAAGCAAGAAGATGCCAGCCACGGGGCCAGGCGCAGATACCGTTCTCAAGTTCATACCGCGTGTCGACGCCGCAAGGAAATGTCGCGCGCCCGCTGGTACCGCTCAAGAAAAGCGTTGAACCAGTGAGGCGTTCCAGCATAGCAGACGACCGATAGCCCCCGAGCATCGTCATCGATTACTGTTACCTTTACTGACTCTGATCCGTCCATTATTTGCGGCCCTCTCCTATTTCGAATCGATGTTTTCCCACTTGGATCGGGGAGTTGGATACGTAGTGCTAGCGCGAAAAACAGAGCGGATTCCCCGAATGCCTGCAGCTAGAATTCCTGATCAGTAGACTTCTCTGTGGTCACCATCTTCCACAGCGAGGCGTGTCTTGCGTCAATTTCGACGGGGACTATTTCAAATCCTTTATGGCTCAGCTCGCGGCGGAGCTCGTCGACGGGCTCCGTTGCAAGGTAGAAGTAGACGGGGTAGCCAAGGCGGTGCACGCGTCCGGCGGATGAAGCCACTTCTGGTGCAGAAAAGTAGCGCTCGGGATGCTCACCCCACCACCAAGCGGCCACCCGCCGAACGGGGACGACCCACTTGTCAAAAACGCCCGTGTAAATTATGGCATTATCCTCAGTCTTTTCAGCGATCGTCTGCCCGTACTCGCTGAATCCCGACGCGTTGCGCCAAGCGATCTTCCCGAACGGGGTATCATACTGAATCCACAAGGTCGTCATCCCTGAGGCGAGTAGAATGACGGCCAGTACCCCGGCAACCCACGTCCCGCTGAAGCGCGACAGAAAAAAGCCTGCGCTTATCGCCAAAACGAGATAGATAACGCTCCAGTGTCGGGCAAATGCGCTCGCCAGCATCGGTTCCGATGCCTGCGCGCCGAAGCCGCCCGGGTTCGCCCTCGACACAATGAGATAGGCCAGGGCCAACAGGCCCAAGCCCATGGCCCAAGGGGAAATCGTCGCTCCAACTGCCCGTCGGATGATGAACACCCCGGCGACACCCAGCATCGTCAACACGGGTGCCAACTGGATGACCTGCCGCAGGACACCGTTTGCGGCCGTTGCGATAGATACCTCTGATGGGAAAAGGGCGAGCTTGACCGAGAAAAGCACGCGGAGCAGCCCGCTGGCGTCGTCGCCCAATCGTTCTGGAAACCAACGTTCGTTGAAGATTTGGAGCCCATAGGTAAAGGGATTCCCAAAGGTCCACCAGTGCAGCAGAGTGGCCGGCAAGAGGAAGAACATCAATTGTGCCGCCGCATAGGTCCCGATGGCTGCTCCCAGTACCTTCAATGCCAGCGTTCGCTCTCGCCAGGCCAATTGGGCGGCGAAGGCAAGACCTATCAACCCGGTTATGATGGTGTCCTGATAGCGCATTAGCGATGCTATCGCGAAGAAAACCGCTCCCGCAAAATACCAGCGCAACGACCGCTTTTGGGCTGCTGTGACAAACCACAGCAGTCCCCAGCTAAGGAAGAGCAAATAGGCTGACATGTTGAAGTATACCTGGCTGGCCCACCACCAGGCCGGCAGTGCCAAGACAGGGGCAAGGGTTATTGGGATTCGGCGGCCGGCGGTGAGGCGATAGATCACCAATCCTAACGCCAGTGCGGTTAAAGCGGGGATTGCAGCCAAGGCTATTTCCGAATTGTCGCCGAATGCCCGTCGCACAATGCCGAGCAGCAACGGGTGGCCCAGAGGGTAACTGGTGACAGCTCGCCCTCGATAGCTCACATAGCCCCGTTGCTTTATCAAGCCCTCCTCGTCGGCCATCGTAAGCTCGTCCCGCTCATAGAATCGCCCGGTCTCGGCGAATTGCCGGGCGGCGGAAAATGCTGCTGTCTCGTCGGGACTGTTAAACACGCCGCGGGGTCCAGTTGAGAGGTACAACGCGGGAATTGCCGCCAGCAGGCTCAGCACGATAAGAAACAACCAGGGCCGAAGCAGTTGACCCGCTAGCGCTGGGAGGATTGCTCCCACTAGGGTACGTCCCACTGTGCCGATTGCTGACGGCGGTCTGGCAGGGGCGACTGGACGTTCCAAGTTTAATCCTCGCTCGCTAGGCCTTCTCCATCTCGACGAGGAGGTAGCCGCTTGGCCCCTCCCCACCCGACGCATCTCTACGTGCAAGGGCAGCGACAAGAGAGCGGCCAGCTGGGCGGCAAACCCTCCATAGCAGGGCTGCCACTAAATAGAGGGAGCGGAACCACTGAACTTTCAGCCCCTTTACCCGGCACATGGCAAAGTCGGCGGACTCGGCCAAGGATCGGATCTCGCTCGCCGTGTAACCGCTCCGAATCGAGTGCTGCCAACGGCGGTTGATCCAGGGCATAAGAAATGCTGGGAGTACGCTGATGTCCTTGTGGGGTACCGACAGCCTGGCACGACCGCCAGGCCGCAGCACCCTGGCTATCTCCGTCAACATCGTACGGCCATCATCGACATGCTCGAGCACGTCCCACGCCGTGCAGAGATCAAAGCAACTGTTCTTGAACGGAAGCCTAGTGCCGTCACATCTGACATACTCGACGTCGTTATAGCCGGCGATTGGCTCTAGATCACAGCCTACTCTGCTGCCGCAGCCAGACTGTTGGTGCAACCAGAAGCCGTCGTGGCACCCCACGTCCAGTATTCGGGCTGGCGTACTCTCGGTTGGCTCGAATGCACTCGTCAGAATCCATCGATAGTACGATCCTAGTCGGGTCTCTGTCCGGTCGCGTTTTACACCGCCTCGTTGTGCCAAGGAACTGTTCCAAGACATAGGCCCAAAACTTTGCCGGTCCCCAGAACTCCCCTTCTAAATCAAGAGGCTTGTATACGGACCAAATCACTTCTTCGCCGGCCACCAGATGCGTCAAACAGCGCATCCGCATAACGATCAGCGACCCGTTGGCTGTCGAACTGCTGCTTGACCCAGCGGCGGCCGCGGACGGCCATCTTGCGCGCCTCACCCGAGGAACTGAGCAGCTCGTTGATGGCTGCCGCAAGCGCCTCTGAAGAGGCAGGTTCAACCAGAAGGCCAGTCTCCCGATGGCGGATTATATCGCTCGTCCCCCCTACCGCCGTGCCCACGACCAGGCACTCCGACGCCATAGCCTCGGCAAATACCACACCGAAGCTTTCCGTATCCCCGCTGGCTGTCTCTATGGACGGTCCAACGAACACGTCGGCCACCGCGTAGTAGGGGGGAAGTGCCTCCCGCGGTAGGGCACCGACGAAGCGTACGTTCCCGCCCACGCCCTGGCGCTGCGCCTGTGCCTCCAACTGGCTTCGAAGGGGCCCATCCCCCACGATAACAAGGGTGGAGTCGGGCAATTCCTTCAACACCTGAGGCATAGCGTCGATGAGATAGCGGACGCCTTTCTTTTCGGCTAGCCGCCCCACGAATAGCAGAAAGGGCCCCTTAATCCCCAGGCGTTCCCTCAGGGAGCCGTCGTCTTGGCTTGGCTGAAAGAAGGTAGTGTCCACACCCATGGAGATCACATGCACCGGTCGGCTGCCGCTTATGTTCAGCTCTTGAATCTTCTTCGCCAGGGATGTGCTAACCGCCGTGATACCGTCGCAGTGGTTCAGCGTCCACTGTTTTAATTTCCTCACCAAGGAGCCCTTCAGCGCATAGATGTCGGCACCGTGAGCGGTGATGAGGACCGGAATACCGGTAAGCTGCCTCACCAAAGCCGCCACGAAACCTTGCGGGACAACCCAATGGGCATGAATCAGGTCGATGCGCTCCCTCTTCACCAATCGTAGAGTAGCAGCAAGCTCACCAGCAAGGAAGAGAGGGACCTGTAGCAGGAGCATGCGATTACGTTGGATATTGGGAAGGATCCCGCCGTAGGCGAGCCGTTGCCAGCGGGCGGGCCACATATAGCGGAAGCGGCAGACGCGCACTCCATCCCAGTCCTCTTCTAGCTGTGCCCCCGGCGCATGGGGAACTAAGGCAGTGACGGAGAAACGGTCGGTGAGCCGGCGGGAAAGTTCGTACACGAAGGCCGGCTCCGTGTCACCCTTCCAGCGAGGAAAGGTGGAGGCGAGGACGAGCAACTTACGTTTCATTCCATGCGTAGTCTTGTCTGCCACGACAGCCCTCGAAACGTCGTGGTTATCTCGCCGTCGTAGTTCACGTCGCCCGGCAGGCCTGGCGTAGCTGTGGGCCTACGTGTAGGCGTCGGCCTCGCCGGACACCCCTATTCTCCGATGTAGGTCACACAGTCGACAGTCCCGTGGGCCCTGGCAAACTGACGTCAAGAGCAAAGGACAACATCTAACCCGAATGGCGCGCAGCGAATTCGGACCGCGTGGCGTACGCCGTGCTCCGCCTTGATCTCCCGAGCCCTAGGTAGGTGAATCCAGCCGCCTCCACACTCCTTTGGTCGAGGAGGTTCTTGGCATCGACAAGGACTCGCCGCCGCATCAACCTACCCAGCTCCGCCACAGGCAGCTCTTGAAACTGCTGCGCATTGGAGATGAGGAACAGGGCATCGCAACCCTCGATCAGCTCCTCAATGGTAGAACACACCCTGAGACTGGGGTTGTGTTGGGCTGCCTTGGTAGCCACCCCGGGGTCGTAGCCACGGACGCGAGCCCCTGCCGCGATAAGCATGGACGCGACTTCTATTCCTGGCGAATCAGTAATGTCATCCGTCCCCGCTTTATACGCCAGACCCAAGATACCAATCGTTACGTCTTGAAGACTTCCAAGTGCTTGTTCCAGCTTCTCTACTACAGCTCGGCGTTGCCGACGGTTAATCTCAATCGCTGACCGGAGCATCGGCATCCCGTAATTGTGTGACTCCCCCACGCGCAGTAGCGCGCTAGCGTCCTTTCCAAGACAAGGACCACCCCAGCCGATGCCAGCTTCCATATAGTGTGGGCCTATGCGGGGATCCAGCCCGACACCCTTAACTACTTCTTTAATGTCACCTCCCACGCGCTCCGCTAGCCCTGCCAACTCGTTGACAAAAGATAGCTTTGTAACTAGAAAAGTGTTCGAGGCGTACTTGACTAGTTCTGCGTTGACAGGTGTGGTAATCACCATCGGTACACTTTGGCGTTCGTTGGCTGGCCGGATATCAGGAACGTCCAAGAAGGCTCGATTCACGATGGGGCGGTACAGCTCCTGAAGCCGCTGTTTGGCTCCTTCGTCGTGTGCGCCAATTACGATTCGATCTGGGTAGAGGGTGTCTACAATCGCTGCGCCACCTCTCAAGAATTCTGGACTAGCGGCCACTGCTGCACGGCAATCGTGATCGGCCAGTTGCTCTTCGACAAGCTTCTGGACGTTATCGGTGGTGCCCGGTGGAACGGTAGACTTAATGACCAACGTGACTTGGGAACCTGGCCTGAGAAGGGCCACTGTTGCCTGCACGACGGCTCTTACTGCGGCCAGGTCTGCCTGACCATCGGGGAGCGGTGGGGTCCCCACAGCGACCATCACAACGTCGGAATTGGCGTAGCCCTCTGTCATCTCATTGGCAAACTGGACGTCACAATTCTTTAGAAGGGGTGCCAGCCCCGGCTCGCAAAAGGGCGGTTCTCGTCTGCGCAGGAGTCCTATAAGGCTTTCGTCTGTGTCGATGCAGGCCACGTCATGGCCGATATGATCGAATACCAATGCTGTGGCCAGACCGACCCTGCCTGCCCCAACGACCGTGACCTTCAATCCTGTTCTCCCGCGGTTCTAGGCTTCAGGCAAATGAACATTTGCGGCCCGTCGCAGCGTTTCTCCTGAGCCATCGGGCCACTAGGCCCAACAAGACCCCGCGCGCCCTTGGAGCCTCGTCGCGATGATACGCCTGGGGGGCTGGGCGAGCTGGCGGCGGTCGCTGATCATCCTCCGCAGAACCTTACCACGGAAGGAAGAACGAGAGCAAGCCTTCAGGTGGCCATTAGGAACTGCTTATTCGGATTTCGAAAGTTGCTGACGACCCACAGCACGTAGGGGCATACCTGAATCGCCGAACCTCGAGGCGGAGCGTCTGCTACCACCTGAACACTACCAAAATCGTAGCCACAACGCTTGAATGCCTCAGAGTTGGCGAAGGGCCGTTTCTTGCCGCCTTCGACTATGAAAACGGTGCCGCTCCTTTCCCCCCTAACGATCGAGCCGTCGCTCAGGTCCAGCACCTCCACCGCCCTGATCTGCTCCGGACAGGGCGGGCCGGCAAGCGGCTCGCCTCTCGGTATGCTTTCCAAGAGCTCGTCCTCTACCCTGTAGATGCTATCGCGGTCGTAGCTACACCACCCCGACAGATCTTTGCCAACATGGCGCCTCTTGCCTTCTTCCATCATGAAAACGTCGGGCCCACTTCCTGCGATCAGCAAGCCGTCTCTCAGATCAACCTCCTCACTCAAGCTCCTCCCCAAGCGCTCGGCCATATCACGCTCCGCTGCCAGCATTGGCTGGGGAGTGTTCGTCTGCTCTAGGACCAGGGCCAGGGCCGCCAGCTTAATCGCCCGCGGCGTAAGCGGGCTTGGCAGGTCCTCATAGGCCACGAACATGCTCAGCCCCACCCAACTCAGCCCCCGAGCTCCCGCGACGCGCTGGATCCTGCTGGGACTATTAAAGGCCAGAACTGTGTAGCGTTCTGCAGAAGGCGGGAATTCCGTTACCCACCACACGCGCATGCTCTTCGAGAGGGTCCGGGTCTCATCAAACAGCTTCTCGTCGTGCGCGAACTCTTCCAGCGTCATGCTCCGCGCGGCCAGATCATCGCCCAGGTAGTACCTGATAACCCAGTGAGCCTCTTGATGCATCGGCGCCAGAACTACAACATCTGAAGGTGTAACGTTTTCGCGCAGGAACTCCCCCACGCCCCTGAAGTTTGCCCTCTCGCTCTCGTAGTAGCTCAGCGTCGGAGGCACGCTCAGCCCGACGGCTAGCACCGTGGTCGCAACCAATACGGCACGGCCGACAACCCTAGCCATACGCTCCTTCTCCACACTGGCAATGAACCGCCACTGCTTCGCCAGGGAAGACACCCACTCCGCCAGGTATTGAATCCCCACCGCAGCAGCCACTGCAAACAGGGGCAGCAGGAAGACGATCCTCCTCGTAGGCAAGAAACTAACTATCATATGCGACAAGATCATGAGGATCGGCAGGAAGGCCAGAGCATAGCCTGTCAGTAGCCACGGTACGAGTTGCCGCTTCCTGACGGAACCAATCAGAGCGATGGCTATTAGTGCGTACAACAGCCAGACCAAGGGGCTAGTCCCGGAACCGTTCGTAAACAACCAGTTTGCCGTCTCGTGGAAAAAGGCCGGATTCGGTGTTAGGTCGTATTCTATGGCTCCACGGAACCTTTCTCCCGACACTTCCTGAGTGAGCCGGTGGACGCCAAGGAACGCGACCCACGGCAGAAAGGCGGCGAAGGCGGCCCCGATGGCGACAAGCAGCCTGCGTAGCCTGTCCCATGATATGGGGAGAGTTTCCGCCTGCAAGCCGTATCTGGCCTTCACGAAGACTAGGACCAGGCCAAGGCCAGCTTGTACGGCCAGCACCACCGGCGTGGTAGGATTCAGGTAAAGGCCCAGCAGCAGTACTATCGAGTAGGCCACCCATAGCCTGCTTTCATTCCGCTGTAGGGCCCAGACCAGCAGAACCAGCGATGCCAAGTGTACCGCCGAGAACTCGCTCCAGTAACGGACGTCCTGAGCGTAGCGGATGTCCGACGGGGCCACGGCCACGATGGCAGCAGCCATCAGGCCGACGGCGGGATTAAACAGACGCCTACCCAACAGATATACGAGCCCTACTCCCGCGATGCTGGTAAGGACGGAAGGCAGCCTTGCGACCCATTCGGACTCGCTAAGTAGAAGTGCGGGTTTCAATATCAAGTGGCTTAGAGGTGGCTCCAGATAGCTTTCCCGCGCTAGCCCATTGAAAAGTTCCGGCAGCGGAGGCCGAGCTCTGGTGACGTCCCAGTAGTCGTCGAGATGGAAGCTTTCAGTGAGATCGCAGAACCGCAATACCGCTGCAGCAATTAGAACCAGGATGAAAGCACCCGTCTCAGGCTTCAGAAGACGCAGGCCACCAGTCATCGTATGGCCTGGACGTTGCCATAGGGTGGAACGACAGAAGATTTCCCTCAGGTTGCTCATGTTCTACCACGTGGCGAAGACATCTGTCCCATCGACACCCGTTGGGGAGACCTCGTCGCGATAGGTGGGCAGGTTGCTACTCGTTTGAGGCGCCTCCAGTGATAGCCAAAGGGCTTCGCGGGCTAGCCTCTAGTCGACCGTTCGTAAGATAGCCTCGAAGCCGCCAAGTGTCCCTTCGCTCCAGGCATCGGGCTGAGCGATGGTGGTCTCGTCGCACTCCTCGCAGCGAACATACCGTCCTTCAGCCAGGAGCAGTTCGTCACCGTCCCGCAGCACGGCGAATCGACGGTCCACAATAGTGCCAAAATGGCTGTCGTCATAGAACCTCGCAGAAACCGTCAAGACACCCGAAGCAAGCGACTCTTCCCCAGGGCTCGGCCGTGAGGCCTCATATTCGGGCTCACCCACAAAGTAGGCTCCCCCGGCCGTCAGCTCCCACAGGCCACCGTACTCATACCCTCGGCCCGAATTGGAGTCGAGGCGGTAGGCTGTTATCTTCCCCTCGTTCCACACGTAGACATCCACCAGGGGATAGTCTGTCGGGTTGCGGAGGTCGAGGCTGACCACCTGCCGCTCGCCCCAGGCGGCATCGGGCACCAGGACGGCCTCGAAGTCGCCGAGTGTCTTTTCGCTCCAGGCATCGGGCTGAGCGATGCTGGTCTCGTCGCACTCCTCGCAGCTAACACCTCGTCCTTCAGCCAGAAGCAGTTCCTCGCCGTCTCGTTCCACGCTGAAGCGATGTTCCACAATAGTGCCAAAGTGGGCGTCGTCATAGAACCTCGCAGAAACCGTCAAGGTGCCTGAAACGGCCAAGTTTCTCGAAAGGGTTCGAAACAGGTTGTCGGGAGTTCGTACTGCCTCTCCTGCCCCGATGTCTGCGCTCACCCGGAGTGGCCGCGAGCGCTGATATTCGTAGTCGCCGACAAGGTTGGCTCCCTCGGCCGTCAACTCCCACAGGCCACCGTACTCATATCCTCGACCCGAATTGGAGTCGAGGCGGTAGGCTGTTATCTTCCCCTCGTTCCACACGAAGACATCCACCAGGGGATAGTCTGTCGGGTTCCGGAAGTCGAAGCGAACGACGTGCTCCTCGCTCCGTGCCACATCGACTCGTCGCCATGCCTCGAGCTCGTAGTACACGGTCTCCCACGTCCTGCCTGGGTACCAGAAGCGCGGTGGTGAGCCAGCCCAGGGCATCGTTCCGTACGTCCCATCGTGAACAAGCGCCCACTCCGCCTGCCCAGCGAGAATGGGGTCCACAATACGGCGGACCGGCGGCTCGTAGACAGGGTGGATCAGCACAGCGTCGGCTTCCTCGATCTCCCCAGCCAGGTCTGCTTCTTCCAACCGTCCGGAGACCACCACGCGACTCCAGACGGGGGTTTCTCCAGCCAACTGCTTGTCACCAAGGTAGGCATAGAACACCCACGGCTCCCACACAGTGTCGGTGTCCATGTCCCGCACGTAATCGGCGAACTCGAGTTGTGCTCCCAGGTCCGACTCAAAGGGGTACCAGCTCCCACCAATTGGCTGGACGAAGACCAAGAACACCAGGGGAGCCGAGAACGCCACCGCGAGCGGCCTGGCCAGGCTTCGCAGGCGGCTGACCAGCCATCTCAGGGGCAGGACAGCCAGCAGGGCCAACCAGGGCAGGAGGGGCAGGTAGTACTGGCTCCAGGCATCATTCACAATCCCGAAGTTCATCACCAAAGCAAGGAGCACCATAGCCACGCAGGCCCAGAGGATGACGCGGCTCTCACTCGTCCCCAGTTCCCGAACACCCCTGAGTAGGAGAATCACACCGCCGACAGCGGCCAGGGCATAGAGCCCAATATCCGGAGCCAGAATGTGGTTTAGGAACAGTGACCAACGCTCTCCCAACGACCCCGAGTAGTCTGTCAGATTTTCGGCGACCGTATCGTCCCAGAGCGCTCGAACATTCCACGCGGACGACAGCCAAATCCAGTGAACCGCGCCCCCAAGCAGGTAGAGGAGGAGAGATAGATCCTCCCGGAACCGGATGGCCCGATATAGCGCGATGACGCCCAGAACAACGGCGAGCGTGATAGATGTGTATTTGAATAACACGGCAGAGCCCACGAAGAAGCCAGTCGCAAACCACCACGCCGGTTGTTTAGAGCGGAGAGCCTGCCACATGCAGGCCATCGCCGCCACCAATACGGGGAGCATAAACGTATCCGGGATAACCATGATCCCGAAACGATTGAATAGAGGGCTAATCGCCATTAGGGCGACCGGCACGAGCCCCCACCGGCTCCCGTACAGTCCGCGGGCAATGTAGTAGAGCAGCGCCAGAGCAACAACGCCAGCCACGGCAGCAGCCACTCGCTGAAGCTCCCACGTGCTGAGCGCCTGAAGAGGGGCCAGGAGATAGGTCGTATAGGGCGGGTGCAGGTTGGGAAAGTCGACGTACATTTCCTTGCCGTCGAATATCTGCTGAGCGTACCAGAGGTTCTCCGGCTCATCGACCATGAACCCCGCCCGTTCAAGACCGTTCCAGAGCCGGAACGAGAGACTGGCGAGTAATACGGCAACCAGACCGCCGGCAGCCAGACTACTGGCCCGCGGCTGAAGCAGAGTGCGTGCGTTCATCCCTGGACCTTCGGCATGCAACCTCCACGGCTGGACCCGTTCGGTCCCACGTCCGTACCGCCGTCCCCTTCACCAGGAGCGCCCCCGACACTGCGTTCCACCGACGCGGCTATTGCCCCTGGCGCGCTACTCAATGAGCCTGTATTCCCAGAACCTCTCGCGGTCCTGCTGCCATGCTGCCTTGTCACAGGTCAGGATGTGGCGCGCGGCAACCATTCCCATCTCAATAGCCTGATGAATATTGATGTAACTAAAGAGCCCAGGCCGCCCATTGATCCAGAGATTCTCGACATTTGCAGCATAGTCCTCGACGGCCCTTAGACGCTTTTCGAAGTAGCGATCCAACACTGGGTAAACATAGTCCAGGCGGACGGTGAAGTACTCCTCCACTTCGTCGCGGCGCACCACCCTAGCCGCCTCGAGCTGAGGGATCACCCGTTCGAAGACCTGAGCGTCGTCGGCGGTCCAGATGTCGTCATCCTCCCAGCAGGTGATCTCGGCACCAAAAACGCTGCATTCGTCCGGCATCATTTCGCGGCTGAAGTTCCCCTGTTCCCAGGTGCGGCCGAAGATGAAATCGCCGCTGGGAAAGAAGGCGACGGTGTGCTCGTAGATCGGCACCCGCTCTACCACGAGGTAGAGCAGAATGAGCTTCCGGAAGCGAAGGTGACCAGCGGCCTCCCGCACCTCCTCCAAGTAGGGATCCTGCTCCACCGGCGTGAGCATCATCGGCAAGATCGTTGCTGGCAGGACCGAGACTACGGCGTCGGCAATCGTCGTATTGCGCCGGCCGTTCGAAGAATACTCAACGCTAGCCACCCGCCCGTCCCGCAGGTGGATCGCCTCCACCTGCGATTCCAGCCGGATAGTTCCCCCGTGACCGCGAATCTCCTCTGCCATGCGATCGGTAATGCTACCGAAACCCTTGCGGGGATAGAAGAACTTCCCCTCTGGGTAGTAACGAGAGCGGTAAAGCTCGCCGCGCGAGCCTGTAACCACTTGCCACACCGCCTGCCCCAGTCCGGAGACAGCCACCCGCTGTCGGGCCAGCCGCCAGGACAAGTCGCGGAGAGGCAATCCCCAGGTCTTCTCCACGATCGGGCGGAAGATGAGGTCGACCATTTTCCCTCCGAAGCGTGCGCGCATCCACTGCTCGTAGGATTCGTCTGAGTCGGCGCTACGTCGAAAGGCACCGCGTGCCGACTCCCAAAGCCAGCTCAGGCCTAAAGCACCTGCTTCCCAGGGAGCCACCCGCCGCAGCAGTTGGCCGAGTTTAGGGGGGTAGTGAAGGTAGTCACCGAAAAGGTAGAAGGAGATGCGCTCATCGACCAGGACCAAGTCGTCACCGCAGAGCTCCTTCACGAACCCGTACACTCCGTCTGTGTGGGGCGTGAAACGATGGGGACCGAGATCGAGAGAGTAAGGGCCGTGCTGAAACGTCTTGCATAGCCCACCTGCCCAAGGAAGGCGCTCGAGGACTTCCACCTGCACACCTTCCTTGGCCAAAAGGTAAGCCGTGGTCAGACCTGTGGGCCCGGCTCCCAGAACCAGGACTTTCCCCGGCTTCATCGGCCCAACCTGAGCCTCAGCATGCTCATCACGTTGTCGAGCCCATCCCGCCAGACGCGGAGCTTCACCTCGCCCACGCGCGGCCGGTACTCGATGGGTACCTCGCGCCAGGCCTTGGCGAGACGTATCGCCTTGATCTTGATTTCCGCCGAAAGCGGCATGCCATCCGACTTCAACTCCAGGCGGTCCAGCAGGTCCTTCCGCACCAGCCACATGCCAGACTGAGAGTCGGCCAGCTTCACCCGAAAGAGCAACCGAACCATGATCGAGAGGAGCGTGTTCCCCACACGGTTGCGGAACGACATTGCCCCCTCTGCCATCGCCTTCAGGCGGTTGGCGCTGATGAACTCCAGCCCGTCCGACACCATCAGGGAGATCAGTTCTGGCAGTGTCTCCAAGGGGTAGGTAAGGTCAGCGTCGGCGGAGACGACGATGTCGCCAGTCGCATGGGCGAAGCCGGCCTTGTAGGCGCGGCCGTAGCCGCGGTTGAGCTCCAGCACCACCTCGGCGCCGGCAGCCCGGGCCAATTCGCCGGTCCGGTCGGTAGAGCCGTTGTCGACGACCAGCACCTGGGTCTCATAGCCCAGCGAGGCAAGCTCATCGCGAGGCACAGAACGAACCACGCGCTCGATTGCCTGCTCCTCGTTGAGAGCAGGGATGACAATCGAGACGGAGCGTACCTGATACATCACACTCAGCTTCGCGCAACCGGTCCGGCCGGTCAAGAGCTAGGGCCGCAATCGGGCAGTCCAGGTGAGGCGATGGTTGGCGCCGAAGTTCCAGATCGCAGCCACAGCAGCACCCCAAACGTTGGAAAAAATATAGTGAAATCCGCCATATTCCGTCAAGACGAAGAGGACGGCAACGTTGATGCCGATGCCGATGCCGTTGATGGCTTGGTACTTCCAGAAGCGGGTGACAATCGAACCGGTGCGTCGATCCGCCCAGGTCCACCGTTCGTTCAGGGCGAAGGTGACGAACAGCGAGAGCTCGATAGCCAGGAACGAAGAGGCCACATAGAAGAGCCGCGCCCAATCCGTGAGCACGAAGAGTCCCAGCATGTTGACCGCGAAGCCAACAGTGCCGACGAGTATGAACTTCTGGAAGCGAATGACAAGGGAGATAAGCTCCCCGAAAAGGCCGACGCGGGCCGCTGGGGAAACCTCGTCACGAGAGGTGGGCAGGTTGTTACTCATCTGAAACGCCTCCGGTGATGGTCACGGGGTTCTCAAGGCTGATCACCATCGCTGGCCCTACTTCGCTCTCGACCCACTTTCGATTTGTCCAACTGGTGTTGCGCCACTGTTGCGGCGGATCGGCGAAGACGATCTCTCCGTCCTCAACTCTCATCCAGTAGCGATATTCCAGCCTCTCGCCACGCTCCCGATCGGGCACATCGCTGAACGCAACAGCGAAAGTGACAACGCCTTCCTCGGCTGGGCCGTCCATCTCTGACAACTGGCGAAGGAAGTCGCCAACGAGATCCATACCCTCGGGAGCAACATTCCACGTTAGCTCGTAGGTTTCTCCGCGCCGTGAATCGTCGTCCACCAAGTACTCCTGGACGTTTCCCTCGTTCCACACGTAGACAAAGACGAAGGGCTTGCCGCTGTCATTGACGATGGTCGTACGCACATCGAACTCGTTCGCACGCTCTAGCCGCACCTCCTCGATCGAGGAGGATGCCCAGTCGCTGTAGGAGGCGGTGACGGCGCCCTGGATAGTGAACCGGTAGTAGCGGCGGCCGGGGTAGGCCTCCATCAGGCGCAGGTTCTTGGGGCCCAGGTCACGGGCGTACACTACGCTCCCGTCCAGATCAGGGTCGTTGATCAGATCATTAAGAGGCAGACCGATGAGGGTCACCGGCAGGAAGACCAGAGACTCATGCGAGCCCGAGGTCGCCGCCCAGATGGGCGCGTACAGCTCCTGGTCGCGGGTCGTATACCGATAGTTCAACTCGAGCTTGGACCCCAGGACACTGATCGAATAGATCACAACAAGCGCTGCTGCGACGGCTATCAGCCCTCCAGCCACATCGCCGTGGAAGGCCGGCACCCACCTCGAAGCGCGACCCATCCAGGCCGGACGGGGAAGTTTACTAACCCACGAAGCAGCCACGCCGATGGACCCTACGAACAGGAGCGTATAAGGGACCAGCAGGTCGAAATGGTAGAAGGGCCCGAATATGTCGTGCGCACCCAGAGTCACCAAATGGGCGGTCCCCCAGAAGAAGACGTTCCCGACTACAACGGAACCGATGACAGCCAATAAGGCGATCTCGCCCCGGCGCAGGGGAGCAAAGTACAGGCGCAGCGCGATGAAAAGTGCTCCCAGCGCCCCGCCCGGGAGCCACATGCCCAGGCTCCTCAGCGCGGTCACTGTCGCTCGTACCCCCTTTTCGGGCGTGAAGTCGAAGAGCGGCGCTGACGGATGCGTCCGGCGGGCACCAAAGCCCAGAGTATCCAACGGTTCGAGAGCCTGAAATGGGAAGAGCAGCGGGTTACCGGTGATGACCGTGTTGTAGGCCAAAGCCAGGGCGATAATCGACGTGGCTCCCGCCACCATGGCAGCCAGAGGCATAATTCTCTGATGGTCGCGAGCAACGAGGATCAGCGCCCAGACCGCGAAGGGTGTAGAGAAGAGAATCGCCGAGTACGGTCGGGCGAAAAACTCGATACCGATGGCCAGTCCGGCACCCAGCGCCCAGGCAGGTCGATTCGTCCGCTGCCACTTGAGAAACGCCAGCAGGAAGAGCGCGTTGAACAGCAGAGAAGATGTGTAGGAGAGGTACGTCGATGAGTGGATCAGGAACCAGGCCGAGAAGGCAAGCACTACCGCGGCGATGAGCCCCCCGCGGCGGCCGTAGAGCTCACGTCCCAGCAACCAGATCACGGCCAGATTTGCCGCTCCCAGAAGCCCTAACGAGAGGCGCGGGCTTCCTGCCACCATCTCGCCGATGGCCAGGATTGCCGCATGCACCGGACTGTACTTGGAGAAGATCTTGTCGCCGTCGTTGAAAAAGAAGAAGGGGCTGAAGAACTCGCTGTATTGGTTGGGCTCCATGAACAAGCGTCCCTGGGCCAGCAGTTTCGCCTGCACAAGGTACACGGTTTCATCGGGGTTATTGCTGAGAACAGGGAAAATGAAGGCTGAAATGAGTATCGGAACAGCAAAGGCGAAACCGACAAGGAAGGCGATGAGCAGCCAGGCTGGACGTGCCCTCAAGGAAAGAACGAGTCTTCGCGGCCCGGCGATCACCGCCGTCTCACCCCCCGCCTCACCCATTTTGGCCGAATCTTTTGCTCTATCAGCTTCCTTCAGTCTCAGCCTCGGATAACGAAATGTTGTCAAACGTTCTTGCACCAAAGTGAAGGTCGGCCATGGTACCCCTTCGGTCACGAATCAGTAGAAAAAGATAGAGACATCGCAGGTTCAATTCGTTCACCGTCAAGCGTCGATTCGAGCGGAATTATAACGTGCGTCACAGTGTGCTGCAAGGTGAGTCGTCAGCGACCTTCGGAATCTGTGTAAGCAGTTCTTAGTGGCCACCTGAAGGCTTGCTCTCGCTTCCCAGGGGGCGGTAGGGTACCGCCCAGAGGAAAGGAGCGAGCAGTGCTGCAAGAGCGTTGCCCAGCGGAGGTCCGGGAGGAGGCCGGGGCCGCCGTCGATGATGACCAGTTGCAGAGCCCCAGACGGGCCATGCGGAGTCGGCTGGTACCGGTTTGGAGCGAAACTAGGCCCGCTCCCCGTCTAGGCTGGGCATTCATCAGGCTATTGAGATGGGCATGGTCGCCGCGCGCCACATCCTGACCTGGAACAAGACAGCATGGCCTGCTATTCTACTCACAGGCTAACCCAACGCGTGGCCGCGCGTTTTAGATATTGGATGGAAACGAGCTCGACGAGGAGAGAGGCTCTAGAGAGCTAGGTCGGAGGGTGGAACATTGCTATGAGACTTTCTGAACGCATTGGGGAAATCCTGGGCACCGTCAGACAGGGGCTGAGTAAGATTCAGGCGAAGCTCCATTTCCCGAGGGGCGGATCGCCCAGGAGCAGGTTCATCGTCGCGGGGATAATGCTTTGCGGCGCAGTGGCTCTGATAGCCGTGGGAGTCTTCGGAATACTCAAAGCCCAGCTGGACAATGATGATAGCTTCCTCACGGGCGACCTGAGGGCAATAATTGCCCGCACTGGACACGACGAGGCGACCCCCGCAGCTACCATTACCCCACTCCCTGAGGAGGCTGCGCCCACGCGAATGGTCATCGAGAAGATGGGGGTGGATGCGCCCATCATCACCTTGGGGCTCAATGCCAACAGCCTGCCAGACGTGCCAAACGGCCCTGATATGGTGGCCTGGTACGACTTCAGCGCCAAGCCTGGCCAAGGGAGCAACGCCGTCTTCTCTGGTCACGTGGACTGGACAGTGAACGGCCAGCCGGTGACCGGCGTCTTCTGGGGGCTAGGAGAGCTGGAGGAAGGTGACGTGGTGAAGCTTGTCCTCGAGGACGGCGGCGAATTGCCGTATCGCGTCACGGACAACGTCACGATCAAGCACGATGACCCTGACGGTGTAAAGGTCATGGACAAGACTCCCAACGATGTCATCACCCTCATAAGCTGCGGCGGCAATTGGGCCCCCGACGCTTCGAACCCGTTGGGAGGAAACTACACGCACCGTGTCGTGGTTCGAGCCGAACGAGTGACCTAGGGTTCCAATAGTCATACCATAGCCCGTTCCGGAGGGAAGGGGAGGAGTGGGGCTTCAGGCCAGGCCTTCGAGAGCCGGGGGTCTATTGTTACAGCTTCCCCTACCTCTTGAGCGATCTTCTAATTGTACACTTTGGTCGATCCCTCGCTCGCCGATGGCCCGACGGCGCGGGCGAGGCGATGCTCCTATCCAATGGGCCCTCGGCATCGGAGATGGAAGTGGATTCAGACCGCTAGGGTGTGGCTCTGGTTGTTGTCCTTGTCGCTCGATAGCGGGCGAGGCATAATGTCTTGGGTAGGCAGGTAGCTGTTTTCAGGCGAGGAGATGAGCAAGCTCGGCGACAAGATCCGTAGGACCAGACGCCTGGAGGCGGGAGCTATCGGCTTTGGGGCCACGGCTGCTCGTCCCGGCGCTCCGTCCATGCTCCTGATGGTGCATGGGCCGGCCTCGGGCATGCGGCCCCCCGACGACCTGGCAGGCCGGGGCGTGGACGCTGTTCTACTGTCCCTCTCCAATCCCCAGGCGGACATGAAACAGCTCGCGAGATGGGCCAAGGAGGCGGGCGATGTGCCCTGCGGCGCCCAGGTGATGGCCGCCAGCGGCAGGACTGTGGCCGCTCTCAAGGAGGCGGGGGCCGACTTCCTGGTCTTCGATGCCGAGTCCACCAGCGCCGAAGCCCTTCTGGAGACAGAGATGGGCTACATCCTCGCCCTCTCCGGCGAATCGCCCGATTCGCTCCTGAGGACGATGGACACCTTTCGCCTGGAGGGCCTCTGGGTCGATGATTGGCGGGGGCCGCTGACGGTGCATCGCCAGATAGAGCTCCGTCGCTTGCATCTTCTTTCCCGCACGCCCTTATTTGCTCCCGTTCGGCCGGACATCGGCCCCGCCGAGCTGGAGTGTCTGCGGGATGCCGGCGTGGTGGCCGTTGCCGTGAACGGGATGGAGGCCGGCGCCTGGCAGCAGCTGGGCGACCTGCGCCAGGCGATCGATGGGCTACCGCCCAGGACCCGGCGGCGCGAGGAGAGGCCAGACGTAGTGCTGCCCCTCGGGCGGGAGACGGCTCCTCAGGTCGAAGAGGAAGAGGAGGAGGAGTTACCGCCCGAGTGATTGCATGACCCCGATGCAGAGGTCGAAGCCCAAGACCTGCCATGGCCGGATAGGGCAACTGGAGCGGCCGAAATACAAGATGTCCATGCCACAGTAGGCGCGAACAGAACGAGTACACGGGGCTCTGGCTGCAAGTCAGGGCTTTTGTTGTTTGCTTGCGAAGCCCCCTGCTATAATGCGGTAGCAAATCATGGCAAACCTTCAGATTAGACATGGCTAGGGCCCAGAAACCCTTGATGGAAACACAGGCTGTGGGTGCCCCGATGCCATCGGGGCGCTACCAGCGAATGGTGGCCAAGATCGGCACCAACGTCCTCACGGCGGGCACCGACCGTCTGGACCTGGAGGTGATGTCATCCCTGGTGGGACAGGTGGCCCGTCTTCACCGCCAGGGGAGGGACGTGCTCATCGTCAGCTCAGGGGCCATCGCCTGCGGGCGCCATCGTTTGGGCACCGCCAAGGAGCGCAAAGACATACCCTTCCGGCAGGTGCTGGCGTCGGTGGGCCAGACCTACCTCATGCAGGCCTACGACGAACTCTTCGCCTGGCACGACATCGTGGTGGCCCAGACCCTCCTCACCAAGCGCGACCTGGCCGACCGCCAGGGCTACCTGAACGCCCGCAACACCCTCCTGGCCCTTCTCGACGTGAGGGCGGTGCCTATCGTCAACGAGAACGATGTGGTGGCGGTGGAGGAGATCGAGGGGGTCAAGATCGGCGACAACGATAACCTCTCGGCCCTGGTGGCCAACCTGGTGGATGCCGACCTGTTGGTGCTGCTCACCGACCAGGCCGGCCTCTTCACCGCCGATCCCCGCCTCCACCCCGACGCTCGCCTCATACAACGGGTGGAGCGAATTGACGGGGAGATCGAGCAGCTTGCCGGCGAGAGGGGCGAACGGGGTGTTGGCGGCATGACCACCAAGATTCAGGCTGCCAAACTGGCCACCGCCGGTGGAACCCACGTGGTCATCGCCGACGGCCGCGAGAAAGACATCCTGGTGCGCCTGACCGAGGGCGAGGCCCTGGGCACCCTCTTCCCGGCGGCGGTGGATCGCCTGGAGAGTCGCAAGCGCTGGATGCTGACTGGCCTCTCCCTGAAGGGGAACATCGTGGTGGACGAGGGGGCGGCCAGGGCCCTACGCCAGGAGAAGCGGAGCCTTCTGCCAGCGGGGATACGCCGGGTGGAGGGCCCCTTCGAGCGAGGCGATGCCATAGCCATCTGCGACAGCGAGGGGCAGCGCATCGCCTGCGGCATCGCCAGCTACGGCTCCAGCGATATCGAAACCATTCATGGCCTCCGCTCCGAGCGCATCGAGGAAGTGCTAGGCTACCAGTACGGAGCGGAGGTAGTTCACCGCGACAATCTGGTGCTTCTGTAAGAGGATCCGTTGGGAAGGAGGCAGGCCATCGCCAGGAGTAGGTATGGGTTCCGTCGTTAAGAAGCGACGCAAGAAGATTCGCAAGCACAAGCACCGCAAGATGCTGAAAAAGGCCCGCTGGCAGCGCAGGCATCGCTAGTTGCCTGCCCACCAGCAGCCAGGCTAGCGGGCTGCCCCAGGGAGGGTAAGGTGGCAACGCAGCGTTTTCGGGGCATGGTGGATGTCTTGAATACCGAAGGCGTGGTCGTGGCCAAGGCCTATTGTGAGTTGGTGATCGACGCCCTTGGTCTCGGCCTCGATGAGTGGGAGGGCGTCCTGCGCGACGTGAGTCCGGCGGGCGCCCTCGTCGAGAGCGGCCAGTATCGCCTGCGGCTGCCCACCGCCAGCGAGGGCGAGGTCGTTATCAACCAGGTCTTTGTCCGCGAAGAGGGAGGCCTGGGGGCACCGGCCGTCTACCAGTTTCTGGGGACAGGGCCGCCGCCGGAGGTCCCGCCAGGGGCGGGACGGTGACCCATGTTCGACAGGATTCGGCGAACCGTCCAGTCCTTGAGGGGACGCCGCCCAGCGGAGAACCCGCTGGTGAAGGTGGCCGGCACTATCCACGAGGTGGAGGTGGACGTGTGGCGGACGGCGCTGGAGCGCCAGGGGATAGAGGCTACTATTCAGGAGCTTGCTCCGGAGGTCGCGCCGCCGGTGGGCCGGCCGACCTGGGAGGTGTGGGTGCGGCTGAGCGACGAGACGCAGGCGCGCCTGATCCTCGGCCTTTCGGGGCGCAGCGTGATCCGCCTGCCACGGCAGAAGGCACAGGAGTGAGCGCCTGGGTGGAGGTGTGGTGATGGAACTGAAGACGAACGTTCTCTACTACGGCGACAACCTGGAGATACTGATGAGCACCGCTGCCCCTGAAGCGCGATGGAAGCGGCGGGCGCAACCAGATGCTCGCCTTCATTGACGAATCTGGCGACCCGGGAAGGAAACTAGACAGAGGCTCTAGCCCGTTCTTTACGGTGGCAATGGTAACCTTCGATGAGAACGAAATGGCGGCAGCGTGCGATGAGCGGATTAACTTACTGCGTTACGAGCTCAGTCTTCCGAAGGAGTACGAGTTTCATTTCACTTCTAATTCACGGAAGGTTAGACTCGCTTTTCTGGAAGCGGTAGCACCGTACGAATTCTTCTACCATGCGTTCGCCCTAAACAAGGACCCGGATAAACTGTATGGCCCAGGGTTCAATTTCAAGGGTCCGCTTTACAAGTACGTGTGCGGACTCGTGTTTGAGAACGCGAAACCGTATCTTGCAGATGCGACAGTGATAATCGACAAGAGCGGGGACCGAGAGTTCCGGAACCAACTAGCAGTCTATCTACGACGTAAGATGAAAGAGGGAGGTGGAAACCCCATCCGCAAGGTTAAAATGGAGGAGTCTAGAAAGAATAACCTTGTACAGTTGGCCGACTATGTTGCGGGGGTCACGAATCGGTGCGTGAACAACAAGCCAGATGCCAGCATGTACCGCCGACTGATCGCTAGTCGGGAGATTCAGGTGCGCGTGTGGCCCACGTAACGCGAAACCCGACTCCTATCCCCTGAGGGAACGCGCACCATGAAGGTGACAGTTCGGAGCCGGGCCAATTCCACGGTCTATTATGGGGTAAGAGGAGCGTTTTGTCAATCTGTTGGGTAACATTCTATGACCAGCATGACATCTGAACTGCAAACGAAGGGCCAGGCCGCGCGCCAGGCGGCGCGCCGGCTGCCTCACCTGTCGACGGAGGTCAAGAACCGCGCCCTTCACAGCATCGCCGAGGCCCTCCTCTCCCGCCAGGAGGAGATCCTGGCCGCCAACGCCGAGGACCATGAGGCGGCAAAGGCCTCGGGCCTCTCGGCCAGCGTCCTCGACCGCCTGCTCCTTAACCCCGACCGCCTGGCGGCCGTCGCCGACGGCGTGCGCACGGTGGCTGCCCTGCCCGACCCCGTGGGCGAGGTCATCGACATGCGCACCCTGCCCAACGGCCTGGTCGTCGGCCGCCGCCGCGTGCCTCTGGGGATCATCGCCGCCATCTACGAGAGCCGCCCCAACGTCACGGTGGACATCGCCTCCCTCTGCCTGAAGAGCGGCAACGCTTGCATCCTGCGCGGCGGCAAGGAGGTCATCCGCTCGAACACCGTGCTGGCGCGGGTGCTGGGAGAGGCGGCGGCTGGTGCCGGCGTGCCCGAGGGGGCCATTCAGCTCATCGAGAACACCGACCGCGCCCTGGTGGGGGAGATGCTCCAGATGCGGGACGTTGTCGACCTCCTGATCCCCCGCGGCGGGGCCGAGCTCATCCGCTACGTGGCGGAGAATGCCACCATGCCTGTGGTCACCGGCGGCGTCGGCGTCTGCCACACCTACGTGGACGCCTCCGCCGATATCGGGATGGCGGTGGAGGTGGCCCACAACGCCAAGACCCGGCGGCCCTCCATCTGCAACGCCCTGGACACGCTGCTGGTCCACGAGGCCGTGGCCGCGCCCTTGCTGCCCGCCCTGGGCCGCCGTTGGGCCGAGGCCGGAGTGGAGATGCGTTGCGACGAGCGCTCCCTGCGCATCCTCAACGCCGCCGAGATCCCCAAGCTGGCCCTCAAGCCCGCCGCTCAGGACGACTTCGGCCGGGAGTTCCTGGCCCTCATCGCCGCCGTCCGCGTCGTCGATTCCCTGGACGAAGCGCTGGCCCACATCGAGCGGCACGGCTCCGGCCACTCGGAGGCGATCCTCACCGCCGACTACGCGGCGGCGATGCGCTTCCTGGACGAGGTAGACGCCGCGGCGGTCTACGTCAACGCCTCCACCCAGTTCACCGACGGGGCCCAGTTCGGCCTGGGAGCGGAGGTGGGCATCTCCACCCAGAAGATGCACGCCCGCGGCCCCATGGGCCCCCGTGAGCTCACCAGCTATAAATGGATCATCCTGGGCAGCGGCCAGACGAGGCCCCTGTAGAGGGAACAAGGAACGTGGAACACGGAACAAGCACAGGGGGTGGCGGGGCCTTGTTCCCCCTTCCATGCTCCTTGTTCCACCAGAAGGGAGGTCCTCGTGACTGAGTACGTGTTCGAACGAGAGTGCCGCACGCCCCACTCCGAGTGCTACATCATCGAGTCCGGGGAAGAGGAGATCGGTCGCGTGGACATCCACTACACGCCCTCCATGGCTTATGCCACCCTCTGCGTCGGCGAGGACATGACGGAGGAGGACCTCCGCGAACTGGCCTCGGAGATCGACGAGCGGCTGGTCCTGACCACGGACCCGTTCCGCGAGGACTTCGTGGTCACGGTGTGGGCGGGACGCGAGGCCGCCGTCTTCTCCGATGAGGACCTGGAGGGCGAGGAGGAAGAAGAGGAGGAGGGGACGGAGGGGAACGGCCGCCGGGGGCGTGAACCCTAGGGGGTCCGCAAATTATCCGGGCGCTGGAGCGGCCCCACCAGGCCACACCCGAACCCGGTTCTCGCCTATGAGCCCTCTTGGAGGATGCGATCCAGGGGACCGCGGTAGCGGCCGTCGTCCGGCTCCGCGTGGATGGTGACGGTAGCCCCGGGCAGGCGATCGCTGATCTCGCGCTCGATCTCATCGCACAGGGTGTGCACCTCTTCCACCGTCCGCTGGGGGTCTACGAGGAGGTGCATGTCCACGTGGCGGGTGGGGCCGGACTTGCGGCTGCGCAGGCGGTGGAAGCCGCGGATCTCGTCCTGGTGGGCGACGATGACGTCGTGGATGGCCCGCAACTCCTCGTCGGGCAGGGCCACGTCCATAACCTCGGTGAGGGCCTCGCGGGCCAGGTGAACGGCGGCCCAGCCCATGTAGGCGGCCAGCCCCAGGGCCACCAGGGGGTCGAACAGGCGCAGGCCGGTGACGCCCACCACGGTCAGGCCGGCGATGACCGCCCCCGCCTGGATGACGTTGGTCTGGAGGTGGGTGGCCTCCGAGGCGAGGGCCAGAGAGCGGGCCCGCCGCGCCTCCCGGCGCATGTAGAAGGCGAGGACGACGTTGGCGGCGACCGCGACCACCATTGGCGCCAGAGCCAGGCCGACGTTGATCTCCGGGCTGCCCACGACCAGCCGCCGCACGGCCTGGAACACCACGAAGCCGCCGCCGATAGCCACCACGGTGGCGGCAACGGAGGCGGAGATGCTCTCCACCTTGCCGTGGCCGTAGGGGTGGTCCTCGTCCGCCGGCCAGGCGGCGATACGAACGCTGATCAGGGCGGCGGTGCCTCCCACCACGTCCGTCCCGCTGTCGATGGCGTCGGAGAGGACGGCGATGCTGCCGCTGATGATGCCCAGGATGAGCTTGAGGGCCAGCAGGCAGATGGTGGTGGCCAGGGAGATCGCTGCTATTCGTACGGGCGCGTTCATCTCGTATGGAGAGACGCAGGCGGCTCTCGCCCCGTTAGGCGCTCTTGCGGGAGATCACGTTGCGGGCCCCCTCTGCTATGGCCGCGGGGGTGAGGTGGAAGTACTCCAGGAGCTGGTCCCAGCGGCCGCTCGTGCCGTAGCGGTCCTGCATGCCGACGAAGGCCATGGGCACGGGCCTCTCGCGGGCCACGATCTGTGCCACGAGGCTGCCCAGGCCGCCGTGCACCTGGTGGTCCTCGGCCGTGACGATGGCCCCGGTCTCGGCGGCCGCGGCCAGCACCGCCTCTCTGTCCGCCGGCTTGAGGGAAGCGGCGTTGAGCACCCGGCAGTCGACCCCCTCCTGGGCCAACAGCTCGGCGGCGTCCAGCGCTGCTTTCACGAGGACGCCCACGCCGATGACGGTGACG
>JAUWYP010000050.1 GCA_030615765.1 Dehalococcoidia bacterium
CGTCGACCAGGGCGCGGAGGTTAGGGTCCTTGTCCGCTTTGCCGCCGGCGCGACGGGTGGAGCCGAAGGCGGCCAGCTTGGCGTGGGAGAGCTTGAGCGACCGCGCCCGCACGAAGAACTCGGCGTCCTTGGGGTTGGAGCCCGGCCAGCCTCCCTCGACGTAGTGCACGCCCATCTCGTCCACCTTGCGGGCGATCTTCAGCTTGTCCTCGACGGACAGCGATATCCCCTCCATCTGCGTCCCGTCACGAAGGGTGGTGTCGTAAAGCTCAACCTTGGTCATGTCCGCTCACCTCCAACCGCTTCCACCGCTCGCTCCCCTATCTTCTCTCGGCGGCGCTCACACGTACGACGCCACCAGGTCGCCCATCTCAGACGTGCCCAGGCCCATGCGGCCGGCGCTCAACGACTTGATCTTGCCGCTGCTCAGGGCCTTGATGATCGCCTGCTCGACGCGATCGGCGGCTTCCGCCTCCCCCAGCTGAGCGAGCATCATCTGCACGGCGGCGATGGCCGCCAGGGGGCAGATGACGTTCTGGCCCGTGTACTTCGGCGCGCTGCCGCCAATAGGCTCGAACATGGAGACGCCCTGCGGGTTGATGTTGCCCCCTGCCGCCACGCCCATACCACCCTGAATCATTGCTCCCAGGTCGGTGATGATATCGCCGAACATGTTGTCGACCACGATGACGTCGAACCACTCCGGGTTCTTGACAAACCACATGCAGGCGGCGTCGACGTGGGCGTACTCCCGCTTGATGTCGGGATAGTCGGCGTCGCCCACCTCACAGAAGGCCCGCCACCAGGTATCGTGGACATGGGTCAGGACGTTGGTCTTGGCCACCAGGTGGAGCTGCTTCTGCTTGTTGCGATTGCGGGTCAGCTCAAATGCATAGCGGATGGCCCGCTCGGCGCCGAAGCGGGTGGTGCAGTGGATCTGGGTGGAGATCTCCTGGGGCGTGCCCTTGTACTGGACGCCGCCCATGCCCGTGTAGAGCCCCTCGGTGTTCTCGCGAACGACGACGAAGTCGATGTCTTCCGGGCCCTTGTCCTTCAGAGGGCAGTCCACGCCGGGATACAGCTTCACCGGGCGAAGGTTGATGTACTGGTCCAGCTCAAAGCGGATGCGCAGCAGGATGCCTACCTCCAGCGGCCCCGGCGGCACGTCTGGATGGCCGATGGCTCCCAGGTAGATGGCGTCGAAGCCCCGCAGCTCCTCGAGGGCAGAGTCAGGCAAGGTCTCGCCCGTCCGCAGGTAGCGGTCGCCGCCGAAGTCATAGGTGGCGGTGTCGTAGCGAAAGCCGGTGGCCTGGGCAGCCGCTTCCAGCACCTTCAGGCCCTCGCGCACCACCTCCCCGCCGGTTCCGTCGCCTGGGATGACAGCTATTCGGTACATTGACGCCTTCCCTTCGAGGGGTCACTCCTTCTCCTGAACATGAGCTTCATTTGCTGGAAAGTGTAGCATAGACGTTGGCCGTAGAGCGACGCCGGCTAACGCTCCCGATGCCAAAGCATATGACTACGTGGCCCTGCTCCGGCGGCGGAAGCGTCGGATAAGCTGGGCTTGCTCCTTGGCCACCTCCCCGAACACCGCCCTGAAGGTGATCAGGCCGCCGGCAGCGAAGGCCAGAAATACGGGGTAGGTCCGCCACTGCTTGGCATGCACCAACCCCAGGCTGTAGACGAAGGTGGCCACGGCCGCTATCAGCCCCGGGATGAACCAGACGGCCGCGAAGGCCGCGGCTATCCCGCGCACGAGCCTGGGCCTGATGCCGAAGATGAGGTCGCCGGTGAGCAGCCAGAGCAGGCCGCCAAAGCCCAGCAGCCCCAGCACCCTCTCGTACACCGTTGCCTCGCTGGCTTTCCACAAGGTAAGAAACCCCTGAAGCGAGGTGAACAGCGTCCCCCGCACCGGCTCCTCTTCTTCCTCCTGGTCGGCCCATTCGTAGAGCTCGTCCTCCACCTCCGTGCCCATCTTCCTCAGCTTATCGATTGCCTGCTTGAACATGCTCATGCTGCTTCACCCCCGCTGGCCTTGCTCAGCGTTTCTCGCCTGCCAGCCTGCGTTTCGTGTACTCCACCAGCCCGCCCGCCTGCATCAGCTCCAGCATGAACTCAGGGTAGGGCTTGGCCTTGAACTCGCTGCCCTTGGTCAGATTGCGGATGGTGCCTGTCTCCAGCTCCACGCCCAGCTCGTCGCCCGCCTCGCTGGCGTCGACGGCTTCGGCGCACTCCAGGATGGGCAGGCCCAGGTTGATGGCGTTGCGATAGAAGATGCGGGCGAAGCTCTTGGCGACGACGCAGCTCACGCCTGCCCCCTTGATGGCCAGCGGCGCGTGCTCCCGCGAGGAGCCGCAACCGAAGTTGGTGTCGGCCACGATGACGTCGCCCGGCCGCACCCGCTGGGCGAACTCGGCGTCGATGTCCTCCATGCAGTGGGGGGCCAGCTCCTCCGTCGTGTTCAGGTTCAGGTAGCGCGCCGGGATGATGACGTCGGTGTCGACGTTGGCGCCGTACTTGTGGACTCTGCCGCGAAGGGTCATGAGCGTAATCCTTCCCTGCGCACTCTCTCGTCTACTTCGCTGCCGACCCCAGCACCTCTTCCGGCCCCGCCAGCCTTCCGGCGATGGCGCTCGCCGCCGCCACGGCTGGGTTGGCCAGGTAGACCTCGGCCTGGGGGTGGCCCATGCGGCCGCGGAAGTTGCGATTGCTCGTCGCCACGCAGCGCTCGCCCTCGGCCAGGATACCCATGTAGCCGCCCAGGCAGGGGCCGCAGGTGGGCGTGGAGACGGCGCAGCCCGCCTCGGCGAAGGTGGCGAGCAGTCCCTCCTTGAGGGCGGCCATGTAGATATCGTGGGAGGCGGGGATAACGATGCAGCGTACGCGGGGGTGAACCTGGCGGCCCGCCATGATCTGGGCGGCCAGGCGCAGGTCGGACAGCCTGCCGTTGGTGCAGGAGCCGATGAAGACCTGATCGATCTCCACCCTTGGCGCCTGGCTCAGCGGCACGGCATTACCCGGCGAGTGAGGCAGCGCGACGGTCGGCTCCAGTTCTCCCACGTCGTACTGCCGCACCTCGGCGTACTCGGCGTCGGCGTCAGGCTCGTAGGCCTGCCAGGCACGGCGAGCGCGCCCTCTCACGTAGCCCAGGGTCGTGGCATCGGGCACCATCAGCCCCGCCTTGGCACCAGCCTCGATGGCCATGTTGGCCATGGTGAAGCGGCCCTCCATCGGAAGCTGGGCGATGGCCTCGCCCTGGAACTCCATGGCTGAGTACAGGGCGCCGTCGGTGCCCATGTCGCCGATGGTGTGGAGGCTAATGTCCTTGCCTCCTACCCAGGGCTTGAGTTGGCCGTCGTAGACCAGCTTGAGCGACGGCGGCACCCGCATCCAGATGTCGCCGGTGGCCATGGCACAGCCGATGTCGGTGGAGCCCATGCCGGTGGCGAAGCAGCCCAGAGCGCCGTAGGTGCAGGTGTGGGAATCGGCGCCCACCACCACCTCGCCGGGCAGGACCCAGCCGTGGTCGGGCAGGAGAGCGTGCTCGATGCCTCCTCGCCCCTGTTCGTAGTAGACGAGCCCCTGCTCAAGGGCGAACTCTTTCATCGTCTTGGCGTTCTCGGCGCTCCTGATGTCCTTGTTGGGAGTGAAGTGGTCGGGGATCATGGCCACCCGCTGAGGGTCGAAGACCTTGGCCACGCCCAGCTTGCGGAACTGTTTGATCGCCAGGGGCGCCGTGACGTCGTTGGCCAGCACGAAGTCCACCCGGCAGTCGATCAGCTCGCCGGGCCGCACCTCCTGGCGGTCGCAGTGAGCGGCCAGGATCTTCTCGGCCAGGGTCATCCCCATGGCGAAAGCCTTTCTAGCTGGACGTCTTTCCTGAGCGGGGGGCCGCGCCCTACGACGGCGTCCGCACTGTCTCCCCTCGCCCCTGGGCCGAGAGCAGACGGTTGAGGGCATTCAGCAGCGCCTTGGCCGAGGCGACCACGATGTCGGTGTCGCCGCTGCGGCCCATGTAGGTCTGCTCCCCGCTCTCGATGCGCACCGTCACCTCGCCGAGGGCGTCGATGCCCTCGGTGATGCTCTTGATCGAGAACTCGGTCAGGACGTTGGGCACCCCCACCAGGTGATTGATGGCCTTGTAGGTGGCGTCGACGGGGCCGGTGCCGGTGGCCGTATCCACCAGCATCTGGTCGTCGGGGCCGATGAGGCGGACGGTAGCCGTGGGCACCAGGTGGTTGCCGCAGGAGACCTGGAGCAGGTCGAGGTGATACAGCTCCTCGAAGGTGCGCCGCTCGTCGGCCACCAGGGCCTCCAGGTCGCGGTCGTCGATCTCGCCCTTCTTGTCGGCCAGCTCCTTGAAGGCCTCGAAGACGCGGTTCAGCTCCTCCTCGCTTAGCTCGAAGCCCAGCTCCTCCAGGCGGGCCTTGACGCCGTGGCGACCGGAGTTCTTGTTGAGCACGAGGATGCCGCCGCGGGCCAGGCCGACATCGCGGGCGTCTATGATCTCGTAGGTCTCCAGCAGCTTCAGGATGCCATGCTGGTGGACGCCCGACTGGTGGCGAAAGGCGTTGGCGCCCACGATGGCCTTGTTGGGCTGCACCCCCAGACCGGTCAGGTCGGATACCAGGCGGCTGGTCCGTATGAGGTGGATGGTCTCGATGTTGGTCGACAGCCCGATCAGGTCGTTGCGGGTCCTGATGGCCATCACGATCTCTTCCAGGGAGGCGTTGCCAGCCCGCTCGCCGATGCCGTTGATGGTGCACTCCACCTGACGGGCCCCGGCCCTGATGGCCGCCAGGCTGTTGGCTACCGCCAGGCCCAGGTCGTTGTGGCAATGCACGGAGATTACCGCTTTGTGGATGTTGGGCACCTTCTCCAGGATGCTGCGGATGAAGGCTTCGAACTCGTAGGGGATGGCGTAGCCCACGGTGTCGGGGATGTTGACGGTGGTAGCGCCGGCGTCGATGCACTCCTCCACCAGCTGGTAGACGTAGTTGGGGTCGGAGCGGGTGGCGTCCATGGGAGAGAACTCCACGTCGGGACAATACTTTGCCGCCCTGGCCACCATGGTGCGGGCCATCTCCCGCACCTCATCCTTGTTTTTCACCAGTTGATGCATGAGGTGGATGTCGGAGGCGGAGAGGAAGATGTGGATGCGCGGCTCGGCGGCGTGGCGAACCGCCTCCCAGCAGGCGTCCACGTCGCCAGGCACAGCGCGGGCCAGGCCAGCGATGACTGAGCCGCGCACCTCCTTGGCGATGGTGGACACTGCCTCCAGGTCGCCTGGGGAGGAGGCGGGAAAGCCTGCCTCAATGATGTCCACCCGCAGGCGCTCCAAGGCGCGGGCGATCGCCAGCTTGTCCTTGGCATTCAGGGCCACCCCCGGCGACTGCTCGCCATCGCGGAGAGTGGTATCGAAAATGAGTACCTTGTCCTCAGCCATTTTGCTATTCCTCCTCATCCCTCATGATGCTTCCCCCGGGCCCTCTCCCGCCTATGGCGAGGAGGGCCGGCTAAGGATGAGGGCTCGTCTCTCTCCACTCCAGCCTGAAGGCCGGGGGATGGCTGCATCCTTCGACCCCAACCTGAAGGTTGGGGCATCACTGCTGTTCTTATCGCTCATATCTGTCTAACCGTTCCCACTGGGTGCAGATGCGGAGATTATTCTCTTCCACCGGGCTAGGAAGCCTCCTGCTCCTTCAGCCCCTTCATCATCCCCCGCAGCTCCTTGCCCACCTGCTCGACCTGGTGCTCGGCGTTCTGCTTGCGCAGGGCCAGGAAGCTGGGGCGCCCCGCCTGATTCTCCAGGATCCATTCGCGGGCGAAGCTACCGTCCTGAACCTCCTTAAGGATTTGGCGCATGGTCTGGCGGACGTGCTCGTCGATGACCCGCGGCCCACGAGT
>JAUWYP010000026.1 GCA_030615765.1 Dehalococcoidia bacterium
CCGGGGATGAACACCGTGGCCTGCCCCTCGAACAGGAAGACGGCGCCGTCTATGAAGGGCTTGCCCGCCAGGTAGCAGGCGTCGTTCAGTAGATAGCGGGTAGCGAAATTGTCCACCCCACCCAGTATCATATCGTACGGGGCGATGATCTCCATGGCATTGGCTGATGTCAAACGCACTCTGTGAGGGGTGACCCGCACGTCGGGGTTATAGCGGGCGATCGTTTCCTGGGCTGACTCGACCTTGGGCCGTCCTACATCAGGAGTGTGGTGGAGGATCTGACGCTGGAGGTTGGAAAGCTCCAGCTCGTCGTCGTCGACGATGCCGAGGGTGCCCACGCCAGCCGCGGCCAGGTAGACTGCCGCAGGCGAGCCGAGACCGCCGGCTCCGACGATGAGCACTTTGGCATCCAATAGCTTGCGCTGGCCGGCGGACCCCACCTGGGGGATCATGATCTGGCGGGAGTAGCGCAGCATCTGCTCCGGGGTGAGATCCTGACCGCCAGCGATGGCCGGGATCACCGCCACCTCATCGCCATCGTTCAAAGGAGTTGCTATTCCCTGGAGGCTGTGAATCTCCTGATTGTTGACGTAGATGTTGATGTGGGCGGGGAGCTCGCCCGCTTCGTTCTGGAGCATGTCGCCGAGGGCAGGGTAGCGAGTCCCCAGGTCCTCCAGGAGCTCAGCCACCGTCTGGCCGTGGCCTTCCACATAGCTGCGGTTGCCTGTGAGCCTGCGGAATGGTGCGGGTATGTAGACGGTTACGGTCATGCCTTCCTTCCCCCGGCGAAAGTTCTTACATAGCGAGCGCTGGTGGGGCCTACGTTGCGAGCTCCGTTGCCCATCCCCCACCGCCGGCCACTGCCGGCACGATGCTCACCTCGGCGCCGTCCTTGAGGGGGGTGGCCAGGCCCTGGAGGAAGCGCACGTCCTCGCCATCGATGTAGATGTTCACAAAGCGGCGAATCTCGCCCGACTCGTCACACAGGCGCTCCTTGAGGCCGGGGTAGGAGGCCTCGAGGGAGGCGATGCACTCCGCGAGGCTGGCACCGTCGGCGGGCACGCTGTCCTGGTCGGCGGTGATCTTCCGCAGGGGCGTGGGTATTCTGACGATAACGCTCACTCCCTCCTCCTATCCTTCCACGATGTCGCCTGTTACTGGGTCCACCCGCACCCCCTGGTCGATCACCCACTGGATGCCCCGCTCGATCTCCCCCATCTCCCCCTCCAGCTCCAGGATCACCCAGCCCCGGTCCTCGGTGACGTCGGCGCGGCGGATGTTGGTGATCAGCTCGAACTGCTTGCCCAGCTTGTAGATAACGGGCTCCTTGATTAGCTCCGTAGGGAAGGTGAACTTTACCCTTTGCTTAGCCATGACTCTCTCCTTGATTAGTCTGCCGACCGGCAGCCACGGCCTCTCGATGCTCAGCGATGGCCTCCTCGAAGGAGGCCAGGTGCGGCTCGATGACGAGGCAGGGCACCAGCCTGTCCAGCACCGCCTCCTGGGTCTTGAGGCCGGCGCCGGTGATGAAGGCCACCACCAGCTCGTCGGGCTGAATGCGACCCTGGGCGACCAGCTGCCTCAGGCCGGCGATAACCACGCCGCCGGCCGTCTCGGCGAAGATGCCCTCGGTCTCGGCCAGGAGCTTAATCCCCTCCACCACCTCGTCATCGCTCACGGCGACAGCGGATCCGCCCGAGTCGGCCAGCACCTTGAGAGCATAGTAGCCGTCGGCGGGGTTGCCAACGGCCAGCGACTTAGCGATGGTGTTGGGGCGCACCGGCCGGACGTTGAAGCTGTGGCGCTCCCAGGCCTGGACGATGGGTGAACAGCCCTCGGCCTGGGCCCCCGACATGCGGGTGTGAGCCCAATCCACCAGGCCCAGCCAGGCCAGTTCCTTGATCCCCTTCCAGACCTTGGTAAGCAGACAGCCGCTGGCCATGGGGACGATGCAGTGATCGGGGGCCCGCCAGCCAAGCTGCTCCACCACCTCGTAGGCCAACGTCTTGCTGCCCTCGGCGTAGTAGGGGCGGATGTTGATGTTGACGAAGGCCCAGGGATACCTGTCGGTCAGCTCGCTGCACAGGCGATTGGCGTCGTCGTAGCTGCCCTTTACTGCCACCAGGGTGGGGCCATAGACCGCGGAGCCGACGACCTTCCCCTGCTCGAGGTCAGCGGGGATGAAGACCAGAGCTTTCATCCCTGCCCTGGCGGCGTGAGCGGCCACGGCGTTTGCCAGATTGCCGGTGGAGGCGCAGGCCAGGGTATCGAAGCCGAACTCGCGGGCCTTGGTGCTCGCCACCGTCACCACGCGGTCTTTGAACGACCAGGTGGGATTGGCGCAATCGTTCTTGATGTAGAGTCGGCACAGGCCCAAGGCCTCGCCCAGGTTCTGAGCCGGCAGAAGGGGCGTGAAGCCAGCGCCGATATCCACCGCCTGCTCGCTGTCCGCGGGGAGAAGATCGCTGTAGCGCCAGACGGTGAGAGGACCGCTCTCGATGCGCCGGCGGCTGATGGCTCGCCCAATGGCTCGGTAGTCGTAGTCTACTTCCAGGGGGCCGAAGCAGAACTCGCAGGCGTGGACAGGCTCTAGCGGATAGCAGCGTCCGCATTCTCTACAGCGTAAATGACTAGCGTAAGACATGTTGGCGATTCCCCCTTGCTTGGCCACTGCCGGTTCATGGCAGTGTGATGCCCTCTCCCATTGCCCCGACCTCGTCGGGGCGGGACATCACCATTGTCTGCGCTGTCCAAGGCTGTAGAGTGCTCATCTACAAATCGAAAACCTCTTCGGCCCAACTCGAAGAGGCTTGTGTGCATGGAATCTAGACCAACCTCTTATCGTGCCCCCACCTAAGGCAGGGGGCCGGCATTAGCACCGTTGCCCCACATGGTGGGGCTGGTTGCCGGGCTTCGCAGGGCCGTTCCCTCCGCCACTCTGGATAAGAGGGCCTATTCAATTGTGCTAACGATGCTATCAGAGGCTAAGGGCTGTGTCAACTTGGCCTAACGTCCCTTGTACTCGGGTTTACGCTTCTGGGCGAAGGCCAGGGGGCCCTCGCGGACGTCCTCCGTGCGGAGGATGTCGCCGAGGAGCTTAAGCTCCAGGGCCAGACCTTCTTCGAGGCTCATGCCCAGGCCCTGATAGATGGCTTGTTTGATGGCCCGCACGGCCAGTGGCCCGCACTCGCAGATGGCCTGGGCGATCTCCTCGGCCTTGGGCATGAGCTCTGGCAGGGGCACCACGTGGCTCACGAGGCCCCAGTGGAGGGCGGTCTGGGCGTCGATGCGGCCGCCGGTGAGGAGGATCTCCATGGCGAAAGCGAGGGGGATGGCCCGCGGCAGCCTCTGGGTGCCGCCGGCGCCGGGCATGAGGGCACGCTTGGGCTCGGGCTGGCCGAAGGTGGCGTGCTCGGCGGCCACGCGGATGTCGCAGGCCAGGGTGAGCTCCAGGCCGCCGGCCAGGCAGTAGCCGTTGATGGCGGCGATCATCGGCTTCCAGGTGTGGAAGTCCCGGGTGATGCCGCCGAAAGGTGTGTCATAGAAGCGGGCCTCGCCGCCAGCGAAGGCCTGGGTCATGGCCACCAGGTCGGCCCCCGCCGAGAATGCCTTCTCGCCTGCGCCGGTGAGGATGGCCACCCACAGCTCGTCGTCGTCGCGGAAGTCGCTGAAGGCTTGGAGTAGCTCGCGGCTGGTGTCGGGGTCGACGGCGTTCATGCGCTGGGGCCGGTTGATGGTGACGTAGGCGATGCGGCCCTTCTTCTCGTAGGTGATGTTGGTAAAGTCGGGCATGTCGTCCTCCCTGTTTGGTCGTGGGCTTGTCAGCAGACGGGCCTAAGTATAAACGCTAAGGCCAACAGATGGCCAGGGCCATAGATATCTCAATAGTCCCGATTATTTCTGGCGAACCTCTTGACATAGTACGTCAATGGGTGTATAGACTGGGGACGCAAAGGCTCAGAAGAGTAGTTTCGTGGCCGTTAGACCGAGGTGCGGTGGTGGGCTGCCGGGGGCAGACCTCCCGGCCTCGAAGGAGCGGTGGAAGTCGGCAACGGTCTGTTGCCGATTAGTTGTATATGGAAGGGAGCTGGGGCTAGCGGATAGGCGGTAGTACAGGGAAGAGAAAAATGGCCCCCCGACAGGTCGGGGAGCCCGGCACAGGAAGCGCGAGTCACCACACCCCTTTGCCATTTCTGATCGTAACCCAGGCCGGGCGAGGCGCGCTAGCGGCCCGCCAAAAAATTCTCGCCTTTTTCTCCCCCTACGCCAACCCCGCTCCCTCCCCGAGAGAGGAGGCGGTGCGGCGCGGAAACGCTACGACAGGGCCGACCCCGACCGGATCGGGGCAACGGCCATAGGCAAGCGAGATTCAGACCATAGGAGGTAGAGGAAGATGAAGCGAAGCATACTGATGAGCCTGCTGGTGATTGGTGCGGCGGTGGCCATGCTCGGCGCCACTCTCGCCATCTTTAATGACGAGGAGCTCGGCACCGGCGCCATTGACTCCGAGGCCATCGACCTGAAGGTGGACGGCGCGGATGACCCCTTGGGCCCGATCGTGTCCATCCAGGACATGGGCACGGGTGACATCGTCGTCAAGGGGCCGTTTAAGCTGTGTAACATCGGTAGCTCCGACGGCATGAAGGACCTGCACTTCAATAACGTGCAGGACTTCGGCGACGGCATAAACGAGCCGGAGTGCGAGGCTGAAGGCGGTGTCTGGACTGACCCGACTTGCAGCGGCAACGTGGCGGTCGACGACATCTCCAACCACATCGGCGTCGACTACCAGCAGGACGACGTGATCGATGGCGCCTGCACGGGCACGGTCGTCTGGTTGGGCAAGCTAAAGGCAATCGAGAGCATCACCCATGACATCGGTCCGCTGCCGGCCGGGCAGTGCGCCGAGCTCTGCCTGTCCTTCCACCTGCAGGACGTGGATAACCGGTACCAGGACGACAAGACCACGTTCGACATTCTCTTCACGCTGCACGAATAGCTTTCGGGCGGAGGCGCTCTCGCCGTAGCGCGATCTACATGTGGCGAATAGGGGTGTGGAAGAGCCCTGGCCGGGCGGGTCTCACCCGCCCGGCCAGGGTGCGAGTGATTAGGATTGAGCGAGATGGTGTGGGCAAGGTGGCTTTTTAGCCTGGCGACCTGGCTGGCCACCGCGGTAGCGGCGGTAGGACTTATCGGTGTTATGGTCTTCTTTATGATGCCCCGCCTCTTGGGGTGGGAGCTTGTGGTCGTCCAGGGCGGCAGCATGGAGCCGGCTCTACCGGTGGGGTCGGTGATGTTCGTAGCTCCAGTAGACGGTCGGGATGTCAGGGTGGGGGACATAGTCAGTTACCGCCTGCCTGATATGACGCCTTCGGAGACGCGGGTCACCCATAGAGTAGTAGACGTGATAAGGGAGGAGGGTGGCTTGGCGTTCAGGACCAAGGGTGACGCCAACGACGCCCCCGACAACTATATTGTACCGGCTTCGGAGGTGCTCGGCAGGGTTCGCTGGCACATACCGTGGCTAGGCTACCTGGCTCCCTACCTGAGGACGCCTGTCGGCTTTCTCACGCTCATAGGCATTCCAGGTACCTTCCTTATCATCAGCGAGGTCTTCAACATATTTACCACCTTGCGCCGAGGGAGACAGGGGGAAGATCGGCCGCAGCAGGTTAACCAGAAGGCGCGCAAGCCCCATCGCCTCGCTGCGTGGCTGACGCTGGGCGGGATGGCCGCTCTGGCGGTCTCGCCAGCGCTGCTGCGGCGTAGTCCTACTCGACAGGGCCATCGCCACAAGAGAGACCCCACGCGGGCGCGAAAGGCCCCACGGCTTTGGCCGCCCGTGTGCTTGGCGATCCTAACGCTCGGATTGGTCGGCAGCGGGGCGGGCTTGTGGGCAACCGGAAGTTACGCCCTCTTTTCAGATAGCGAAACGTCCTCTGGCAACACGCTCCGGACGGCCGCTTTCTTTGAGCCGGCCACCATCTCCAAGGAGCTGATCGAGGTGAACGATGCCGACGGCGACGGCAAGATCGAGGTGGGCGAGCGGGTAGAGTTCACTTTGCGCATCGCGGTCGGGAACCTCTCGACAGACGGAACCGTGACGGACGTTGTGGTCAGCGATGCCTTTGGCGGAGAGCTGGAGATACTTAGCACTACGGCCACCGTAGGCGACGTCACCACCTCGGTCGTCGGCAAGAGCGAGAAGCCATTTCTGGAGTGGGAGGTAACCTGGGGCTTGGGTCAGCTCCTTCCTGGGGACCAAGCTGAACTCATAGTGGTCGCTGCTACGGACGTCAATCCTGGCGGGCACCAGGAATACACGGAGGCCGGCCCGCACTCTCTGAATAGCGGTGCTACCCTCACCGGTCTCGTCAATGGCAAGCAGTTCAGCGTGACATCCGGGGCTATCTGGGTGGAGGTGGTCGAGGCCAACGCCGGAGAATCGGAAGACAGCAACCCAACCCCCTCCTCTACGCCAACCACGGGCAGCACCGAGGATGCACAGCCGGCTGCGCCTCAGGAGCCGCCACCTCCGCCGTCCGCACCCCCGGTGGAATATGAGGTGCAGCCGGGCGATACGCTAATCGACACCGCGGCTCGCTTCGGCACCACTGTGGAGGCTCTCGTCGAGCTCAACGGCCTGGAAGACCCCGACCTCATCCTCTACGGCTCGACGCTCAATGTGCCCTACGTCGGCGAGGACGGCGGCGACGCTAGTGCTGGCATGGCCCCTTGGCATGGGCGGGCTTCAGGCCGCCGTAGCGGCCAGTAGCTCGCCTAGCTCCTCGCTTTGGGCGTCGGGGCCGACCACCGCCAGGACCAGCTTGCCCGCCTGGACGATGCGGTGGGCCACCCGCATGACGTCGTCGGCGGTGATGGCCCGCAGCTTCTCCACCACTGACTCGATGGACTCGATCTCGTCCATGGTCAGCAGCAGGTCGCCGGCCCGCTGCCCCAGGGCCATGGATGTCTCCAGGCTCAGGCGGAAGCCGCCCACGCTGTAGTCGCGCACCCTGGTCATCTCCTCCTCGCTCACGGGCTCCTCCAGTAGCTTGCGCAGCTCGCCGACGATGACCCGCGTCGCTTCCTTCAGGTTCTGGGGGGCGACGCCGGCGCTGATCAGCAGCAGCCCGGTGTCGAAGTAGCGGCTCACGGCCGAGCCCACGGAGTAGGCGAGCCCTCGCTTCTCCCGCACCTCCTTGAACAGGCGGGAGCTCATGCCCCGGCCCAGGAGGCTGTTGAATATCATCAGGGCGTAGCGGTCGGGGTCCTTTCTGGCGAAAGCGGGGAGGGCCATGGCCAGGTTGGCCTGGCTTATGGGGCGGGCCTCGGCGGCCACTCGCTGGGCAGGAACGTCGGAATCGAGGGGCAGGAAGGAAGGGGAGGGCTTGGCTGGCCGGTCTTGGAAGTGGCGGCGGGCCAGGGTCACTACCTGTTGGTGGTCGACGTTGCCGGCCACGCTGAGCACCAGGTTGGCCGGCACGTACCAGGCATCCATGTAGTCCAGGAAGTGCTGGCGCTGGATGGTGGCCACCGTCTCCTCGTTGCCGGCAGTGCTCCAGCCCAGGGGCTGGTCGCCGAAGAGGGCCTGGGTCAGCAACTCGCCCACCCAGACGCCGGGCTGGTCGCGATTGCGGCGGATCTCCTGCTGCACCACCGAGCGCTCTCGCTCCATCTCCTGGGCGTCGAGCAGGGGATGCAGGACCATATCGGCCAGCACATCCATGGCCAACTCCAGCTTATCGAAGGGGAGGTGGTTCCAGAAGCAGGTGACCTCCTTCGTGGTGTAGGCGTTGAGGACGCCTCCTGCTCCCTCAACGGCCTCGGCGATGGCCATGGCGGTGGGGCGGCGCTCGCTTCCCTTGAAGATCATATGCTCCAGGAAATGGGCGAGCCCTTGAGAGCCCCGCTCCTCGGCGCGCGAGCCCGTCCCGGTGAACAGGCTGACGCTGACCGACTGGGCAGTGGGAAGGGGTGTGGTCACGATCCGCAGGCCGTTGGGCAGCTCGGAGATCTCCCAGGAGATGGTCATGCACGTCCCCTTTCCAATCCCGGCAAGAGCAGGCCCAGTATAGGTGAGCCATAATGGGACGGTCAAGAAAGGCGCCGGCCTGATCTGCGGCTTGTAAGTCTCTTGGCAGGGCAGATTTTGCTAATGAATCTAGCTCTTTAGGCAGTTCTCCCGGGCCCTCTAACGCTTGACAGGCCTTCGCCGTGGCCCGTATGATGACTGTGAATTACATGACGAAGTACATTTTCGTCACCGGTGGAGTGGTGAGTTCCGTAGGGAAAGGGATCACCACCGCCGCTCTCGGTCGGCTCCTCAAGGCCCGCAGCATCTCCGTCGTCATCCAGAAGCTGGACCCCTATCTCAACGTCGACCCCGGCACTATGTCCCCCTACCAGCACGGCGAGGTGTTTGTCACCAGCGACGGTGCCGAAACCGACCTCGACTTGGGCCACTACGAGCGCTTCCTGGATCAGGACCTCACCGAGGCCAGCTCGGTGACCTCCGGTCAGATCTACCAGGCGGTCATCGCCAAGGAGCGACGGGGCGTGTACCTGGGCCGGACCATCCAGTCTATTCCCCACGTGACCAATGAGATCAAGGAGCGCATTCGCGCTGTCGGGCGGGAGAGCGACGCCAGCGTGGTCATTGTGGAGGTGGGGGGCACCGTGGGCGACATCGAGGGGCAGCCTTTCCTGGAGGCCGTGCGCCAGATGCGCAAGGAGGAGGGGCGGGAGGATACCCTGGCTATCCATGTGACCCTCCTGCCCTATATGTCCACCACCGGCGAGCTGAAAACAAAGCCCACTCAGCACAGCGTTCGCGAGCTGCGCAGCATGGGCATCCAGCCCGACGTCATCGCCTGTCGCAGCGATTCCCAGATGACCGATGACCTGCGGGACAAAATCTCGCTGTTCTGCGACGTGGAGAAGCGGGCGGTTGTGCCCCTTCCCACTATGGCCACTATCTACGAGGTGCCGCTGATCCTGGAGGAGGCTGGGCTGACGGCCTACATCATGGAACGCCTGGATCTCCCAGGCGTCTCGCGTGACCTGGCCGATTGGCAGAAGTGGGTGGCGCGGCTCAAGAGCCCGCGCGGTCGGGTTTCGGTGGCGGTGGTCGGCAAGTACGCCGAGCTGCCCGACGCTTACCTTTCGGTGAAGGAGGCGCTGATCCACGCCGCCGTTCATTACGGCTTGGGTGTGGACATTCGCTGGGTGCCCTCGGGCAAGCTGGAGGAGGACGGTGGTGAGGCCGCTCTGGAGGGGGTGGATGCGATTCTGGTGCCAGGCGGCTTCGGCGAGCGGGCCATCGAGGGGATGGTTCGGGCCGCCCGCTACGCTCGCGAGGAGGGGGTGCCCTACCTGGGGCTCTGCCTGGGCCTGCAGATCATGGTCATCGAATTCGCGCGTCATGTGTTCCAGAGCGATGCTCCAAACTCTACGGAGTTCTGCCCCGACACGCCCTATCCGGTGATAAGCCTTCTTTCCGAGCAGGAGGGTATCGAGGACAAGGGCGGCACCATGCGTCTGGGCGGTTACCCCTGCCAGCTGGTGGCCGGTACCAAGACCTACGCCGCCTATGGTCAGGCAGAGGTGGTGGAGCGGCACCGCCACCGCTACGAGTTCAACAACGCCTATCGGGAGGCCCTGGCTGAAGCCGGTCTCATCCCCAGTGGCCTGTCGCCCGACGGGGCATTGGTGGAGATCTGCGAGCTGCGGGATCATCCCTGGATGGTGGGGTCTCAGTTCCACGCTGAGTTTCTCTCTCGGCCAAATCGTCCGCATCCCCTGTTTCGGGGCTTTCTGGAGGCGGCCGCTCGAAAGGCTGGGCAGTTGCCTGCCCCGGCAGCCGCCGTCGAGGAGGCCTCCCGCCGTCCGTGAGTCCGCTGGGGGGCAGGGCGCTTTTGCGGGGGGCCAAAGGAAGTTACAATCCGATCTGAGAGGGTGAGGATGCGACTATTTCTGGACACGGCCAGTGTTGACGAGATCCGGGCGGCGGCAAAGCTGGGGGTCATCTCTGGGGTGACCACTAACCCCAGCCTTTGGGCCAAGGCGGGGGGAGGCAACTACCGCGACATAGTCCTGGAGATCTGCGATATCATCGACGGGCCCATCTCTGCCGAGTGCCTCTCCCGCGAGGTGGAAGGGCTGGTGGAGGAGGCGCGTCGCGTCGCCTCCTGGCACCCAAACGTGGTGGTGAAGATACCGATCGATGAGGTGGGCCTAGAGGCGACATCCCGCCTATCGAAAGAGGGGGTCAAGGTCAACATGACCCTGGTCTTCTCCGCCAACCAGGCTCTCCTGGCCGCCCAGGTGGGCGCTACCTACATCAGCCCGTTTGTCGGGCGGCTGGACGACGTGGGCCACAAGGGGATGGCGGTGGTGGAGGAGATGGTGCAGATCCTGGAGCGCTATCACCTGCCGAATCAGGTGATAGCGGCCAGCCTGAGGCATCCCCTGCATGTCATCGAGGCTGCCAAGGCTGGCGCCCACATCGCTACTATGCCCTACAGCGTGCTCATGGGCATGCTTCGCCACCCCTTGACCGACATAGGAATCGAGCGCTTCCTGGCCGACGCCCAGAAGGCGGCGAAGACGGCGCGTTCGACGGATCAGCGCTGACTTCCGGGCCTACCAGGCCCTGGGCTAGCGCACGTCTCTTCAGACCCTCCTACGATGGCACCAATGTATGGGACGAGTGCGTAGCATTGACTACCATTCTAGATTGCGCTAGACTGAGGCTGGAGAGGGCGGGCTTCAGATTTCAAAGCATTGCCGCGTATATGCGTGACGGAGGCTGAGGGGAAGTGGCCAATCAGGTGGGCAAGCGCTATCTATGTGCTAAGTGCGGCACGGAGATGATCGTTACGAAAGGTGGCGAGGGAAACCTCTCCTGCTGTGGTGAGCCCATGCAACTGAAGAAATAGGGGGAGGTAGAGCATGGCTAACCAGCTGGGTAAGCGATTTCAGTGCGAGACTTGCGGCACCGAGGTGCTGTGCATTAAGCCGGGCGATGGTAACGCCCACTGCTGCGGGGCTCCCATGAAGCTGCAAGAGCCGAAGGTTCTGCCCTCGGCTGACTAGCCCGTTCGCTCGAGGAAAGCAAAGGCCGCTGGGAATGTTCTCAGCGGCCTTCTTGTGCCCAGCTGAGATTCTTCGCTACGCTCAGAATGACGCTGGGCCATGCTGTCACCCTGAGCGTAGCGAAGGGTCTCACTCCAGATGGCATACTGCGCCTGGGTGGCGCTGCAACTCGGTGATAGAACAGCCTATGGCTTCTTGGGTCCCCGCTTGCTCTTGGGGAGCCTGGTTGCTTCCTTTCCGGCAGGGAAGAGGCTCTCTCCCAGGGGTGCCACCTCTCCCAGAGTGCTGGGCGCTATCTCCCCCGTTTCCTCGTACCTGCGAAGAAACTCTTCGCTGACGAAGAACATTCATATGCAGAAGCCATCGCGGGCGATGTCCTCGTGATGCCGTTCGCAGGGGCAGATCTTCTTGCGATCCTCCACGGGATCGCCGTTCAGGGTCATTCAGGGGCAGTAGAGGCGGCCGTGGTTGACCAGGTTCTTGGCGAGCCCTCGCTGGATGCTGTCCACCGTGTCGGCGAGGGGGAAGAAGTAGTAGGGCCCGCGCTCGACGTAGCGCTCGGACATGCGCCTGGCCCGCTCCAGGGCCTCCTCGAAGCTGACCGTCTTCTCCATGGTGCTCCTCTCTAGCCACGCAGATCGAGTTTATTACGGTCTTCCTTGATAGGCAAAGGGCTTTCAGCAATGCTAAGATGCTCTAGCTAGCGCAAAGGAGATGACTCTGCTGTAAGGAGATTGCCCTGACTGCTACTCTCGTCCTCCGCAACGCTCGCGTCATCACCATGGACCGGCGACAGCCGCGCGCCCAGGCTGTTGCTGTCCAGGGCGAGCGCATCCTGGCTGTCGGCTCGGACGGCGAGATCCGCAGCCAGGCCAGAAGCCCGAATGCGGAGGTGATCGACTGCCGAGGGCAGACGCTGCTGCCCGGCTTCATCGACGCCCACTGCCACGTGCTGGCCTACGCGGCGAGTCTGCTTTCCCTCGATTGCAGCCCCGATGCTGTATCGTCCATCGCCGACATCCAGGCCGCCCTGCGTCGGCAGGCGGAGGTCACTCCCGCTGGCCGCTGGATCCGCGCCGTCGGCTACAGCGAGGTCGATCTGGCCGAGGGACGCCATCCCACCCGCTGGGACCTTGACCTTGCCGCCCCGGATCATCCGGTGCGGCTGATTCACCGCAGCGGCCACGCCTGCGTGCTCAACAGCCTGGCCCTCCGTCTGTGCGGCATCGGCATGGAGAGCGAGGAGCCGCCCGGCGGGTACATGGAGCGTGATCACACCAGCGGCGAGCCCAGCGGGCTCCTGCTGGAGATGGACGAGCTGGTGGATCGAGCTGTGCCTCCTCTGAGCTGGGAAGAGCTTGTCGAGGGCGTGCGTCTGGCCAGTCAGCGCTTCCTGGCCGCAGGCGTCACGTCCATCGTCGACGCCAGCCATACTAACGGGCCCCCGGAGTGGGAGCTTCTGCGGCGGCTGCGCCAGGAGGGGCACCTGTTGCCCCGCCTGACGGCCATGGTGGGCTTCGAGCACAGGGAGGCAGCGGCCCGCTGGCGGGAGAGCGAAGGCGGCGATGGTCTCCTGGAGCTGGGGGCGGTGAAGATCGCCATCAAGGAATTAGGGGAGGAGATCTACCCCGAGGAGGATGCCCTGGCAGAGATGGTCTCTCAGGCCCATGGCCAGGGCTGGCAGGTGGCCATTCACGCCGTGGAGGAGCGGGCGGTGGCTGCCGCAGCCGGTGCCCTGTCGCGGGCGCTGGCTCAACTGCCACGCCAGGATCATCGCCATCGTATAGAGCACTGCGGTATCTGCCCGCCGCCGCTGGTGGAGCGGATAGCGAGGGCGGGGCTGATGGTGGTCACTCAGCCCTCCTTCCTCTACTACAACGGCGACCGCTACCTGCGGGAGGTGCCGCCGCAGAGGCAGCGCTACCTCTATCCCCTGCGCTCGCTCCTGAGGGCGGGCGTTCCCTTAGCTGCTGGCTCCGACTGTCCGGTGGTCGGGCCGGAGGTGGTTGCTGGCCTCTACGGGGCCGTCGCCCGCCGGAGCAAGGGTGGTCAGGTGATTGGGGGAGAGGAGAGCATTCCCATCGAGGAGGCGCTGGGCCTGTACACGATGGGGGCTGCCTATGCTGGCTTCGCTGAAGGGGAACGGGGCAGCATCGCTCGCGCCAAGCTGGCCGACCTGGTGGTGCTCTCGGGCGAACTCCCGACGCTGCGACTGCAGATGACCATCGTCGGAGGGCAGGTGGCCTGGCGCGCCGACGAATGGGGCTCTATTCAGGGTTGACTGTAAGCTATGACATAAATAAGATTGGGGACGGTGCCTTTATCATCTCTGGCCAGGGGAGGGGAAGTACTTGCCAGAAGTCACAATCGGCCCGAACGAGACGTTCGAGCAAGCGCTGAGGCGATTCAGCAAGCTCGTCCAGCATTCGGGCGTTCTGGCCGAGGCACGACGGCGGGAGCACTACGAGCCGCCCAGCGTCAAGGCCAAGAAGAAGAAAGCTGCCAAACTGCGCAAGAGCCGCAAGAACAGCCGCCGCTTCCAGTAGCGTAGCCTTTCTCAATATGGCCCTCAAAGATAAGCTTGCCAGCGATCTGAAGGAGGCAATCCGCGGCCGTGATGAGCGCCGCAAGACGGCCATTCGTCTTGTGATGGCGGCTGTCAAGAACGCCGAGGTGGCCGGCGGTGAGCCCCTGGACGATGCCGGTGTCCTTAAGGTGATCAGCAAAGAGGTGCGCAGGCACCGCGAGAGCATCGAAGGGTTCCAGAAGGGCAGCCGCCAGGACCTGGTGGACGGGGAGGAAGCAGAGCTGGCCGTCCTTCTCGCTTATTTGCCCCCTGCCATGTCTCGCGAGGAGATCGTCAAGGCAGCGCGCGAGGTCATCGCCCAGGCGGGAGCGCGTGGGCCGGCTGACAAGGGCAAGGTGATGCCCGTCCTCATCTCTCAGCTAGCAGGCCGAGCCGAGGGCCGCGAGATAAACGAGGTGGTCACCGAGCTGCTGGCCGAAATCTCCAGCTCTTAGTCTTCCTTTCTCCTCATGTCCTTTCGCCTGCGATTTGCGTCTGATATCATGGATAGACGCCGCTAAGCAGGCGTAACTTATGCTTGCGAGATCGACTGCTGAGAAAAGAATTTCCGTCCTGCGGGCGGCCATCTTCAGCGCCGTCGTAGGGGTGGCTCTCATTTTCATCCTTTTCCCCGTCTTTCCCGCCGGTCTCGACGTTGGGGAAGGCGAGGTTGCCACGCGGGACATCAGCGTCCACGGCGAGGTCATCGTCTCCGCGGGGCAGGTCATCACCGCCGACGTCATGGAGCAGCTTCGGGATGCCGGCCTGGCGGACGTGCATCTGCAGGGAGACCACGTCGCAGCGGCGGTGTTGGCGGCACTGCTGGGGGCTCTGGCCCTGGGGGGCTACCTATATCTGTTTCAACCCAGGGAGGCCGCCAGCCTGGCGCGCCTTCTCCTGCTGGCGCTACTGGTTGTACTGTGGGTGGCAGCCGCCAAGCTTCTGCTGGCCCCGGCCCTGCCGGACAACGACAGGCTCTTTCTGGCGTACCTTCTGCCGGTAGCAGCGGCACCGATGCTGGTGGCCGCCCTCCTCGATGGCGGCCTGGCGGTGGTGGTGGCGGTCGTTCTGGCCTTTCTGGTTACCTTCGCCGGCTTCTATCAGCCCGATGCTCGTAGCATGGTGGCCAGCAACGCGACGGGGGCTTTCCAGATGGTATCGGTATTCACTCTGGCTGGCCTGGTGGGCATATACGGTGTTCATCGAGCGGAGCGGGTGAATCGCTACCTGCTCGCCGGTGGAGCGGTGGCCCTTGTCTCGTTCGTTGGTCTGCTTGTCTTCTGGCTGCTGGACCCCCGCGGCGAGGTGATAGACCTGGCGTGGGCCCTTCTGACCACCACCCTGGGCGGACTCCTGTCGGCGGTGATCACAGTGGGCGCTTTCATCGTGCTCGGCCTGCTGTTTGGCATCACCACCCGCGTTCAGCTTATGGAGCTGGCTCAGCTCGACCATCCGCTCTTGCGGCGTCTACAGGCGGAGGCGCCGGGCACCTTCCACCACAGCGTTGTGGTGAGCAACCTGGCCGAGCGGGCGGCCGACCTGGTGGGGGCCGACTCGCTGCTGGTGCGAGCGGGTTGCTACTACCACGATATCGGCAAGCTGGCGCGTCCGAGCTTCTATATTGAGAACCAGCTAGAGGGGCGGAACCCTCACGAGAGGCTGGACCCGTACACCAGCGCCAGGATCATCTCCGCCCATGTGGCTGCGGGCATGGAGATGGCCCGCAAGTACAGGCTTCCGGCTCAGGTGCGGGCTTTCATCAGCGAGCACCACGGGACGCGCCTGGTGACCTATTTCTATCGCAAGGCGAGCCAGGAGAACCCCGATGTGGACTCGCGCCAGTTTGCCTACGCGGGCCCTAAGCCGCGGAGCAGGGAGACGGCGATCGTCATGCTGGCCGACTCGGCGGAGTCGGTGGTGCGGAGCAGTCGCGACCGCTCGCCGGAGCGGATCGACGCGCTGGTGGATGCCGTGATCTCGGAGCGGCTGGCCGAGGGCCAGCTTGACGAATGCGACCTCACGCTACGCGACCTGAAGGTGATCGGCGAGTCCATCAAGGTTACCCTGCGGGGGATCTACCATCGCCGCATCGAGTACCCTCCTCCCACGGAGGAGGAGAGGGAGGCGCAGGCAGCCCGCTTCCTGGAGCAGGTGCCTTCTTCCCCCATCGACGGCAGCTCGCCCCCTCTGGAGATAGAGCGGCCCGGCTGAACGAACGCTGGTGTATAATGGGCAGGCGGAGGAAGCCTGATTGCGCTTCGCGGTTATCGTTTTCCCGGGCACCTGGAGCGACGGCGACTGCTACTACGTCCTCAACGACATCCTGGGCCAGCCCACGGACTATGTGTGGCATCGCGAGGCCGACCTCTCCCCCTACGATTGCATCATCCTGCCCGGCGGCTTCTCCTATGGCGACTACCTGCGGGCGGGGGCTATCGCCCGCTTCTCGCCGGTGATGGAGGCGGTGGTGCGGCAGGCGCAGGCGGGCAAGCTGGTGCTGGGCATCTGCAACGGGTTCCAGATCCTGTGCGAGGCGGGGCTGCTGCCGGGTGTTCTCATGCGCAACGAGAGCCTTCAGTACCGCTGCCAGTGGGTGAACCTGCGGGTGGAGAATACTGATACGCCCTTCACGGGTGCCTCTCGGCGGGGGCAGGTGCTGGCCATTCCCATCGGGCACGGCGAGGGCCGCTACTACGCGGACGCCGAAACGCTAGGCCGCCTGGAGGCGGAAGGGCGGGTGGTCTTCCGCTACTGCGACGCCGATGGCCAGGCCACGGCGGAGGCGAACCCCAACGGCAGCGCCAACAACATCGCGGGCATCGTCAACGAGCGGGGAAACGTGCTGGGGATGATGCCTCACCCCGAGCGGGCCAGCGAGGCCCTGCTGGGAGGCGAAGGCGGGCTGCCCATCTGGCGCTCGATCATCGAAGCCTCGGCGCCCAGCGTGGCGTGAGAAGGGGGTACGACCATGGCTACGGCTGAAGCGGCACCTTACCCTGTGATCTTCGAGGCGGTGTATCCGGAGCGCGTGTCGCGCTGGAAGACGCTGCTGCGCATCTTCCTGGCGATTCCGGTCCTGATCTTTTGGGCGGTCGTGTCGTCCGCCGTCAACGCTGTGACAGTAGCGTCGTGGCTGGCGATCATCGTCAGGGGGCGCATACCGCGCTGGCTGTTCGACTTTCTGGTGGCCCTCTATCGCTGGCAGAACCGAGCGCTCGGCTATTTTCTTCTGCTGACGGACGCTTATCCGCCCTTCGAGGGCGACTACCCCATCGACTTCGACGTGCGCTACCCGGAGCGGCTTATCCGCTGGAAGGTGCTCATCTGGAAGTTCATCACGGCGATCCCCCACTTCATCCTCCTCTCCTTCCTGTGGATAGGCGCTCTGCTGGTGACGATCCTGGCCTGGGTCTTCATCCTTGTCATGGGGCGATATCCGCAGGGGCTGTTCGACTACGTGGCGGGAGTGATGCGCTGGAGTGCGCGGGTCAACGCCTATGTCCTGTCCCTGACGGACGAGTATCCGCCCTTCAACCTGTCGGCGACGGCCGGGCCGGCCGGCGGCGACGCCTACCTCATCTCGTCCATCATTGGCTTTCTGCTGACCGGAGGTATCATCGCTGGAGGAGTGGTACTGGCGATAACCCTGCCCGAGGAGTTGGAGGTGGAGGTTAACTATGCTGGACTGCGGGAGGGCAGACCGGCGGCGAGCGTGGAGGTCGCCGACGTCTTGGTGGCCCTGCTCTCGGTGAGCGATCCGCTGGCGGAGGAGGAAACGCTTCTGGAGCCGGAGAGCGGCAACCGCCTGGTGATGTTCGAGTTCTCGATGCTGAACGGTAGCCGGCGGGGCGTCGAGATCAGGGAGTCGGACTTCAAGCTCAGGGACGAGGAGGGGGACAAGCACGACGCCGAGCTGGTGATGGTTGGCGGTCACCCCGCGCCGGAGGAGGTGGAGGAGGACGAGCGGGCAGCAGTGCAGGTTGTCTTCGAGCTGCCCTCGGAGGCGGAGCCGGCCCGCCTGGACTTCTCGCCGGGCTTCGCTGAATTCCGGAAGACGGTGAAGTACGTCTTCCGCTGACGAGAGTTGACAAGCTTTGCCTCGCCGTGTAAATTCCTAGCATGAATCGCTCATTGCCGCTAGGGTCTGCTGCGGACGCAGCCGTGGGCTCGCGGCGGAAAGGGGCGAGCTCGTCATGCAAGATGTCCCAAGAGAGGCCATCGAGCTCCGCAACAAGGGTCAGGGACTACTAATTGAGGGCAAGCTGGACGAGGCGCTGGCAGCTCTTGATGAGGCTGTGGCGCTGGCCCCGAGCTACGCTACCGCGTACCGCAACCGGGCTGAGGTGCTGGAGAAGCTGGAACGTATCAGTGAGGCTGAGGCTGACCGCCAGACAGCAAGGGCTCTGGCAGCCGCTGTAGAGTCGCGGCCCGCCGGCTGGACTGGAGAGGCGCCAGCGCGGGTGGAGGACAGAGACGTCGTCGGGACTGGGCGGTACGTCTTGAACTTCTTTTTGGCGGGGCTGATCGGGCTGGGGCTTACCTACTTCTTGCGTGAGCGCGGTTGGCTAGCGACTTGGATCAGCCTGGTCGTCTTTGTGGTTTTGGTCATCGTAATCGTTGCGTCCGGCGCACAAGGTTGAGGGCCGGCCTTCAGGGCTGGCCCGTGCGGGTGTCGGCTCACGCGTTCTAGCTCTTCACCGACAAGTACCCGCCCTTCTCACTGCAATAGACCACCCGCCTTGTGCTAAGATGGCCGTGGCCCCAGTACGGGGCCCGGCCATAATGGGTGGTTGCACAGGAGGTACTGAATGGCGGGCATAAGCATCGGGTTCTTCATTCTGTGGCTGGCGCTGGCCATGTGGGTATACTTTGATGCCACCGAGCGAGGCAAAGCGGCCATTGGCTGGGCGCTGGCCATGTTCTTTCTGGGCTGGGCCCTGGTACCCCTTATCCTCTACCTCATCTTCCGTGATGTCGGGGCGCGGACTGCCGTAGCTCCAGGGGCCGGACGCCGTCAGTATCTCTACATTGTTAGCTTTGCGGGCTTCGCGACGCTGGTTATCGGTCTGGCCCTGCTTACCAGCACCACCATCGCCCGAGTCATATCTGAGGACGCCGTCGGAGGTGAGGGCTATCGGCAGGCTCTGGCCTCGTCCGTTACTGCTATCATCATCGGCGCGGCTATCTGGGCCTATCACTGGCTGCGAGCGGAGAGGCGGTTAGGCAGCATCACAGAGGACGAAGAATTTCGGGCCAGCTTCTTTCTCCACCGGGCCTATCTGTATACCCTGTTCGGCGTCTCCTGGATCATTGCCTTCCTCTCCGGCATGTGGCTCTTGGGAGGCGGGCTGGCCAGCGCGTTTGGTGTGGAGGATGTGGACCCTGTAGCGTGGCTGCCGGCCCTTGGGCCCCTGGTCGTGGCCCTCCTGGCCGTGGGAACTCACTACTTGTTCGCCTTCGAGACCACTTCCTACAAGGAGTCGCTCTCGCGCTTTGAGGCGATCCCGGCGCCTGCTGTGATCGGCGTGAGCGGGGCGGCAGAGGCGCAGCCAGCGCCCGCGCCACCGCCCGCCGCTCGTGCGTCGGCAGGAACGACGGAACGCCGCTTTTGCTCTCACTGTGGGGCCCGGGTGGAAGCCGACGATGTGTTCTGCTCAAGCTGTGGTGAGGGGTTGAGATCCAGGTAGCATTCTGCGGACGTTCTCTTCGTCTTGCACAGGTTCCTCGACCAGATCGTCGTCAGCCGTCAGGGGTACGAGCTCATCCGAGCTGGCGTTGACAGCCTTCGCCCTGGCGTGTAAGGTGGCGGCGGCAAGACTTGTTTCGAGGAGGGAGTGCTATGGCTACTGAGGCTGCTGCTTATCCCGTGACCTTCGATGTCGACTACCCGGAGCGCCTCTCGCGCTGGCTGATCTTCGTCAAGTGGCTTCTGGCTTTCCCGCACTTCGTTGTGCTGATGCTCTACGGCATCGCCTATTTCGTTACCCTCATTATCGCCGGGTTCGCCATCCTGTTCACCGGTCGCTATCCACGGGGGCTGTTCGACTTCGCGGTGGGCCTGTTGCGCTGGAACCTTCGCGTGAATGTCTACACGAATCTCATGCGGGACGAGTATCCGCCGTTCAGCGCGACCGGCGACTACCCGGCGCGCCTGGAGATCGAGTACCCGGAGCAGCTCTCGCGCTGGAAGATATTCGTCAAGTGGTTTCTGGCCATCCCCCACATGATCATCCTCTACGGCTTCGGCATGCTGGCCAGTGCCATCACGTTCGTGGCTTTCTTCGTCATCCTGTTTACTGCCCGCTATCCCAAGGCGCTGTTCGACCTTGTCGCGGGCTACTATCGCTGGAACAATCGGGTGTACGCCTACGTGCTCCTGCTGACGGACGAATATCCGCCCTTCTCCCTGCAATAGACCGCCCGCCTTGTGCTAAGATGGCTGTGGCCCCAGTGCGGGGCCGCAGCCATGTCTGTATCGCAGAGCTTCCTCGACCAGATCGCCCTCAATCGCCAGGAGTACGAGCTTATCGTGGAGCGCCTGGGGCGCGAGCCGAACGAGCTCGAGCTGGGCATGTTCGGCGCGCTGTGGAGCGAGCACTGCGGCTATAAGAACTCGCGGCCGCTCCTGCGCCTCCTACCCTCTGAGGGCCCCTTCGTGCTCACCCAGCGGGGGGCCGAGAACGCCGGCGCCGTCGACATCGGCGATGGGCTGTGCGTGGTGATGAAGATCGAGTCCCACAATCACCCCTCGGCCATCGAGCCATACCAGGGGGCGGCCACCGGCATCGGCGGCATCGTGCGGGACATCTTCGCGATGGGGGCGCGGCCGATCGCGTTGCTGGACTCGCTGCGGTTCGGGCCGCTCAGCGAGCAGCGCAATCGCTACCTGTTCGAGGGCGTGGTAGCGGGCATCGCCGGCTATGGCAACTGCCTGGGCATCCCGACCGTGGGGGGTGAGGTCTACTTCGAGGAGGCCTACTCTCAGAACCCGCTGATCAATGTGATGTGCGTTGGGGTGGCGCCCAACGAGCGGCTGGCGAGCGCCCGGGCCACAGGGGCGGGCAACCCGCTGATGCTGGTGGGGGCGGACACGGGCCGCGACGGCCTGCACGGCGCCTCGGGCCTGGCCTCGCGCACCGACCCGCACGCTCGCTACGACGAGCTGCGGCCGGCGGTGCAGATAGGCGATCCGTTCCTGGAGAAGCTGCTGATGGAGGCCTGCCTGGACCTGGCCCACAACCACTCGGAGTGGATCGTCGGGATCCAGGACCTGGGGGCGGCCGGTCTCACCGCCTCCTCCCTGGAGTCGGTGGCCAGAGGGGGCACCGGCCTGGAGATCGACGTGGCCAAGGTGCCGCGGCGAGAGGAGGGGATGACCCCCTACGAGGTGATGATCGCCGAGTCGCAGGAACGCATGCTGATCATCGTCAGGAAGGGGCACGAGGAGGACGTGAAGGCCCTGTTCGACCGGTGGGAGCTGCGCTCGACGATCATCGGCGCGGTGACGGACGACGGTCTGGCGCGCATCCGCGAGGGCGAGCGGGAGGTGGCCTGCCTGCCGGTGGGCCTGCTCACCGAGGCGCCGCAGTACAGCCGCGAGGGGGTGCCGTCGGCCGGACTGGCCGAGATGCAATCGTTCGCTCTCGATTCGCTGCCCGACGTGACCGACCCGGCGGCTGCCCTCCTGCGGCTGCTCTCGCTGCCCACTATCGCTGGCAAGCAATGGGTCCACCGCCAGTACGACCACCACGTGCTGACCAATACGGTGGACGGCCCCGGCGGGGACGCTGCCGTGATGCGTATCCGGGGCACAAAGAAGGGTATCGCCCTGTGCACCGACGGCAACGGCCGCTACTGCTATCTCGACCCCTACGCCGGCGGGGCCATCGCTGTGGCGGAGGCGGCCCGCAATGTGGTCTGCGTGGGCGGACAGCCGATCGCGATCACGGATTGCCTGAACTTCGGCGACCCCAATCGCCCCGAGGTGTACTACCAGATGGAGCAGGTCATCGGCGGCATGGCTGAAGCCTGCCATAAGCTGGGCGTCCCTGTCATATCAGGCAACGTGAGCCTGTATAACGAGACCGGCGGCCAGGCCGTCCATCCATCGCCGGTCATCGGCATGCTGGGGCTGCTGGAGGACGTCTCCCGCTGCTGCCCGATGGCCTTCGCTGAGGAGGGGCAGGAGGTGTTCCTGCTGAGCGGCGAGCTGGAGGGCGATGCCTCAGCACTGGCGGGGAGCGAGCACCTGAAAGAGGCGCACGGTCTGGTGGCCGGGCGGCCATCTATCGACCTCGATCTGGAGGTGCGGGTGCAGCGGGCGGTGCTGGCGGCGATTGGTGAGGGCCTGGCGACAGCCTGCCACGACTGCTCGGAGGGAGGCCTGGCGGTGGCCCTGGCGGAGATGTGCATCGGCGGCGGCCTGGGCCTGGACGGCTCCGGCATCAAGCTGGGCGGCCGCCTGGACGCTGCCCTGTTCGGCGAGGGCCAGTCGCGCATCGTGATGGCGGTTGCGCCGGAGGCGGGGAAGCGCTTGGCGGAGGTGGCGGCCGGCCACGACGTGCCCATCGCGCGCATCGGGCGGGTGACGGGCCAGCGGCTGGTGCTGGGGCGCCACATCGACCTGCCGGTGGCCGAGCTGGCGGCTGCCTACGGGGGAGGTGTGGAGAGGGCGCTGGGGGCGTGAGGCGAGTCGGGCTTGCCGGAAGGAAAGAAGGGCGAGAAGCCCTTCTTTTTTGTGGGCTTGACTTTGGCGGAGGATACAGTATATTTGTTCTAGTGACACCTGACACCTGACAACTGATAACTGACAACTGACAGATGGTGGTCGGTGGGCGGCGGTCATCCAGAACTGCTGTTCGGTGGAGAGCGTGGAAAAGAAAGGATAAGTCGCTAGATAGGGGGGTGGATAGTTTCGTGGGAAAGTGTCTTGAACCGCCGTCTTCAGGGCATGGCATCATGCTGACGGTGGGCGGCGGTCATCCTGATCGGGAGGGTGCTCAGTGAAAGTGGTATTTCTGGAGGAGGTGGAGGGCTCCGGCCACACCGGCGAGGTGAGGAACGTGGCCAACGGCTACGCTCGCAACTACCTTCTGCCGCGCAAGCTGGCCGTTGCCGCCACCGACCACAACATTCGCATAGCCCAGGCCAGAGCCGAAACAGAAGCCAAGCGCCAGGCCGGGCTGGACGCCGATGCTGAGGTGCTGGCGAAGAAGCTCGCTGGCCTGACCATCACCCTCGAGGTGAAGGTGGGTGAGCAGGGCCGTCTATACGGCTCGGTGACCAACCGCGACATCAGCGAGGCGCTGGAGAAGCCGCTGGGGCTGCTCCTGGAGCATCGGCAGGTGGAACTGGAAGAGCCCATTCGCCAGGTGGGAATGTTCGAGGTGCCCCTCAGGCTTTCGCGCAATGTGCGTGTCAGCGTGCAGGTGGCGGTGCTGGGGGAGGGGCAGACGCTGGAGGAACTGCTGGCGCCTCCACCCACGGAAGAGGAGGAACCATCCGTAGAGGTGGCGGAGGAGGAGCCACCCGCAGAGGCGGAGGAGGAGCCACCGGAAGAGGCGGCGGAGGAGCAGGCAGCGGAGGCTGGCGAGGAGGAGCCATCGGAAGAGGCGGCGGAGGAGCAGCCAGCGGAGGCCGGCGAGGAGGAGCCATCGGAAGAGGCGGAAGAGAAGAAGTCACAGGAAGCGGCTGAAGAGACGTCGCAGGAATAAAGGAGCCAACTATGACCATGCCTGTCGAAGAAACGGAGGCCCTTCTCAAGCAAGCAGAGAAAGAACTGGACGGCGCCAAGACCGCGGACCAGATCCGCCAGGTCTGGCGGAAGTACTATCTCCAGGTAGGGCACCGCAGCCTGGGAAGGCTGCTTATCGGCCGCTCGGCCGACGAGATCGTCGCCCGCAGACGGTCTCGCCAGCAGGAGTAGGCTGAGGCCGTGGCCATCCAGGTAGCCGAGAAGCTGCCCCCGCATGACGTCGAGGCTGAGGAGGCGGTTATCGCCTCTCTCCTGGTGGACGGCGAGGCCATTTTTAAGGTAGCGCCCGTACTGCAGCCGGGGGACTTCTTTCGGGAGAAGAACGCCTGGGCCTACGATGCCTGCCTGGCCCTCTGGGGGCGCAACGAGGCCATAAATCAGATCACGCTGGCCCACGAGCTGGCCCGGCGAGGGCGGCTGGAGGAGATGGGCGGCGTGGCCTACCTGAGCCAGCTGGTGGCAGAGCTGCCCACCCCCCTGGGCGTCGAGTACTACGCCCAGATCGTGCAGAGGGACGCTGTCTATCGCCGTCTGCTCGATGCTAGCCAGAGGATACAGCAGATGGCCTACCAGGGCGGCCCGGACCTGCCGGCGATCCTGTCGCGGGCCGAGGGTCTGCTGGTAGCCGTGCAAGGGGAAAAACTCGCCAGCGATTTCATTCACATTAGGGATCTGCTGGAACGGCATGTGGAGGGGCCAGGGATGGAGGAGGCGGCTGCTGGCTCCGAGGCTCACATCCGCACCGGCTTCATGGACCTGGACACCCTCCTGGGCGGGCTGAAGCGGGCCGACCTGGTCATCCTGGCCGCGCGCCCTAGCCTGGGCAAGACCTCTCTGGCGCTGAACATCGCTCGCAATGCCGCCGTGGCCCAGCAGGCGACGGTGGCCGTCTTCAGCCTGGAGACGGCCGGTGAGCAGGTGGCTCAGCGCCTGCTGGCCATGGAGTCCAACGTCGATTCCACCCGCCTGCGGCTGGGCACTCATAACGAGGCCGAGGAGCGGCGGATCATGAGGGCTATCGGCGTGCTGGCCAACGTGAGCATCTACGTGGACGACAGCGCCGTGGTGCGCATGCCTGAGATGCGGGGCAAGGCCTGGCGTCTATCCAGAGAGCGCCGCCTGGACCTGGTGATCGTCGACTACCTGCAGCTCATGCACGGTGGGGTGCCGGCGGAGAACCGAGTGCAGGAGATCAGCTACATCACTCGCTCCCTCAAGGAGCTGGCGCGGGAGCTAAACGTGCCGGTCGTGGCTGTCTCCCAGCTCTCGCGGGCGGTGGAGGCGCGGGCCACCCACATCCCTATGCTCAGCGACCTGCGGGAGTCGGGCAGCATCGAGCAGGACGCCGACGTGGTCCTTTTCATCTATCGCGAGGATGCCTACGTGCGCAGGGACGAGTGGGAGCGGGTGCACCCCGATCGCCCGAGCGACAGCTATCCGGCGGGCATGGCCCAGATCATCGTGGCCAAGCACCGCAACGGGCCTACGGGAACCATCCACCTGCGCTTTCGGGAGAAGACGGCTCGCTTTGAGGACCTTCTCGTCCTCCCGCCAGAGGGGGAGGACGGATGGAGCTAGAGCAGGGTCGGTTCGCGGGGTTTCCCGCCGGGGCGTTGGCCACTGCCATCCCCAACCTCTTTTTCACTGCTGTGCTGCCGCGCATCAGCGACCCCGCCGAGCTGGTGGTCAGCGTTTACTTCTTCTTTGCCCATCGGCGCAAGAAGGGGCAGCCCCGCTTTCTGACCTACGCTGAGCTGGCCGCGGATAACGTACTGGTCGCCGCCCTCGATTCGTTGGGCGAGGGCGCTCTGCGACGGGGCCTGAATGCAACGGTGGAGCGGGGGACGCTTCTGCGCCTGGATGTGGAGCCCGCCGGTCCGGCAGGCGGGCACGAGGGGCAAGCGCAAGAGCTGTACTTCCTCAACACTGCGGCTGGCCAGCGGGCGGCGGCAGCCATGAAGGCTGACCAAGAGGGCTTGGGGCGGCTCCTTCCGCCGCCAGCTGAGCCGCACGAACCCAAGCCGAACATCTTTGAGATCTACGAGCAGAACATCGGCCCCCTGACGCCGATGGTCGCCGAGTATCTGAAGGACGCCGAGGAGCAATACCCCGCTGACTGGTTCGAGCCAGCGTTCCAGAGAGCGGTGGAACAGAACAAGCGGAGTTGGAGCTACATAGCCGCCATTCTCAGGCGATGGGAGGCAGAGGGTCCGGACTATGAGAAGGCTGGACGAGATCTTGAAAGGCCTGGGCGCAAGCGCTCCCTCTCCGGGCGATACCGGCATCTCGTCCGTCACTGAGGCCGGCGAGAGGGTCGAAGAGGGTGTGTGCCCCCTCTGCCGGGGGGCAGGCTTCGTGCGCAAGGACGTTCCCCTCGATCATGCCGACTTCGGTCGCGCCTTCCCCTGCCGCTGTGTGCTGGAGGAGAGGGAAGAGGAGCGGCTGGCCCGCCTGCAGCGGTACAGCAACCTGGGGCCTCTAACCCGCCTGACCTTTGCCAACCTCATGAGCCGCGGCCGCAGCACCGACCCTGGCAATCAGGAGAGATTCGCCAAGGCAGTAGCGGCGGCCCAGCAGTTCGCCCAGGAGCCCAGCGGCTGGCTGGTCCTGTGCGGACCCAGCGGCTGCGGCAAGACGCACCTGGCAGCGGCCATCGGCAACGCCTCCATCGAGGGGAGCTACCCGGCCTTCTTTGTGGTGGTGCCCGACCTGCTAGACCATCTTCGGGCTGCCTATGGGCCGGGCAGCGAGGTCTCCTACGATGAGCTGTTCGAGCAGGTGCGCAACGCTTCGCTGGTGATCCTGGACGACCTGGGGGGTCACAGTGCCACCGCCTGGGCGCAGGAGAAGCTCTTCCAGCTAGTCAACCATCGTTACAACCATCGTCTACCCACCGTGTTCACCACCAGCGTTCCCCTGGAGGAGATGGACGAGCGGCTGCGCACTCGCCTGAGCGATGCGAGTCTGTCGCAGGTCTTCCAGTTGGAGGATGGGCTGGGTAAGGGGACGGCTGCCTTCGGTGGGCTGGCTCTGCCGGTCGTCCGGGAGATGACGTTCGAGAGGTTCTGTCCGGGAGGCTTCGATAGCAGCTCGGAGGCCAGCCAGAGCCTGCGCAATGCCTTCCGGGCGGCCAAGAACTACGCGGAGAGCCCGGAAGGATGGCTTGTGCTCCTGGGGCGCACCGGTTGTGGCAAGACGCACCTGGCGGCGGCTATCGTTAACTATCGTTACGAGGCGGGTAAACCGGCCCTTTTCGTGGTGGTGCCCGAGTTCCTCGACCACCTCCGCTCGGCCTTCAGCCCGGACAGCAAGGTGTCCTACGACCAGCTTTTCGAAAGCGTCAAGACGGCGCCGCTGCTGGTATTGGATGACTTCGGCGAGCATTCGGCCACGCCCTGGGTAAAGGAGAAGCTCTATCAGCTTATCAACTACCGCTATAATGGGAGACTGCCGACCGTTATCACTACCCGCTATTCTTTTGACGAGATTCTGGGAGAAGTCGACAGTGCCATCAGTTCCCGGCTGGTTGACCGGAATACCAGCACACCCTTTAATATTATGGCTCCTGATTTTCGTGGTGATAGACGCGCCGATAAAAAGAGGTTGTCCTCCCGCGGCAAGACGGGACGCTACCGCTAGCCGTCCTCGGTGGACGGCCTTTTCCCTTCTTTAAATGAAAGCGCCCCCGTAGGACATGCTTCAATGCACTTATGACAGTCCAGACACCTTTCGCTGCCTATCGGCTCATCGGCAAAGGTGGTCATCACCCTCTCGAATCCCCGGTGCGCGAACCCGAAGACGCCCGATTTTACGTCCTGGCGGCATACCCAGACACAGCGTCCGCAGAGAACGCACT
>JAUWYP010000001.1 GCA_030615765.1 Dehalococcoidia bacterium
CGAACTGCCAGCCACTATCCTGGACGGGCCCATCGTAGCCCAGGTAGCCGTGCAGCCGCTGGCTGATGAAGGGCATGTAGGGGTAGAAAGCCGTCTTCAGAGCGTTGATGGCCCCGATGGCTGTGTAGAGGGTGGTGGCCGCCTTCTGACGGTCGTCACGGATAAGCTTCCAGGGCGATTTCTCCTCCAGGTAGCGGTTGGCCTCCTGGGCCATGGCCATGGCGGCGCCGATGCCGCCACGGAAGTGGCAGAGGGCTATCTCTTCGCCCACCTGGGCAAGGCTCTGCTCGGCTCGCTCCAGCAGACGGCGGTCGGCCTCATCCAGCTCGCCAGGCTGAGGGACGGCCCCGTCGAAGTTGCGGTAGGTGAAGGTGAGCACGCGGTGCACTAGGTTGCCCCAGGTAGCCACCAGCTCATCGTTGTTGCGGCGAACGAAATCCGCCCAGGTGAAGTCGGTGTCGGACGACTCGGGCATGGTCACCGACAGGCAGTAGCGCAGAGGGTCGGGGTCGTAGCGCGAGAGGTAGTCGGGGAGCCAGACGGCCCACTTGCGGCTGGTGGAGACCTTGCTGCCCCGCATAGTGAGATACTGACTGGCAGGGACGTCGTAGGGTAGATTGAGGCCGCCGTAGCCCATGAGCATGGACGGCCAGATGATGGTATGGAAGGGGATGTTGTCTTTGCCCAAGAAGTAGTAGCTCTTGCAATCTTCGTCCTGCCAGAACTCTCGCCAAGCCTCGGGGTCGCCGCTATTCTGGGCCCACTCCTTGGCCGCCGACAGGTAGCCGATGACCGCCTCAAACCAGACGTAGATGCGCTTGTCCTCATAGCCCTCGAGGGGAATAGCCACGCCCCAGTCGATGTCGCGGGTGACCGCCCGATCCTGAAGCCCTTCGTTGAGCAAGCCCAGGGTCCAATTAAGGACGGCCTTGCGCCAGTGGGCCTTGGCGCTTACCCACTCCTTAAGAGAGTCGTTGAATGCGCTGAGGCGAAGGAAGAAGTGGTCCGACTGGCGGATCTCAGGCGCGGTGCCACAGAAGCGGCAGCGCATCTCCAAGAGATCGGCGGCGTTGAGCGTCTTGCCGCACTCATCGCACTGGTCGCCGCGGGCACCGGGGTCGCCGCAATAGGGGCAGGTTCCTTCTACGTAGCGGTCAGGGAGAAAGCGGCGATCGTTGAGGCAGTAGGGAAGAGACATGCTCTCTTTGTAGATATGGCCCTTGTTCAGGAGGGTCAGGAAGATGTCCTGAGTGACTGTGGCGTGGTTCTCGGTGCCGGTGGTGGTGTAGAGGTCGAAGGTTATGCCCAGGGCCTGCCAGCAGTCCAGGAACTCTTCGTGGAAGTGGGCGGCCACTTCCTGCGGCGAGCGGCCCTCCTGCTCGGCGCGGACGGTGATGGGGGTGCCGTGCTGGTCGCTACCGGAGACCATGAGAACACGGTTGCCCTTGGTGCGGTGGTATCGGGCGAGGATGTCGGCCGGAAGGTGGGAGCTGACGATCTGCCCCAGGTGCAGGGAGCCATTGGCATAAGGCCAAGCTATACCGATGAAGATCTTTTCAGCCAAGGATTCCCTCCTGCCTGCCGGCAGGCAAGCGCGATTACGCGGCAATTTTAGCATAGCTGGGCGTCACTGCCCAGGCTTTCACCGTAGCTGCAGCCAGAGGCGGTACACCTGGCGCCGCGCCAGGCCAAACTGCTGGGCCACCTGGGTCACCGCCTGGCGGGGAGCTATCCCCTGCTGGCGAAGCTGGCGCAGCTCTGCCAGGACAGCCTCCGTGGGCACCACGGCCTCGGCGGGTCGGGGCGCTCCCGCCAGCACCAGGGTGAACTCGCCGCGAGGCTCCCGGAAGTGGGCGATGGCCTCGCTGATGCTGCCGCGAAACACCTCCTCGTGCAGCTTGGTGAGCTCGCGACAGACGGCGATACGACGGTCGCCCAGGACGGTCAGCAGGTCGGACAGGGTGGCCAGGAGGCGATGGGGCGATTCGAGGGCGACGATGGTTTGAGGCTGAGCGGCCAGGGTAGAGAGGAGGCGACGGCGCTCGCCTCGTCGCCGCGGCAGGAAGCCAACGTAGGTGAACTGACGGGTGGGCAGGCCGGAGACGGCCAGGGCAGCCACCACCGCCGAGGGGCCGGGCACCGCTGCCACTGGCACCTCGGCCTCTGCCGCCGCTGCCACCAGGTCGTAGCCGGGGTCGCTCACGGCGGGCGTGCCCGCCTCGGAGACCAGGGCGACGTCGCCTTGCTGGAGGGCGTTCAGAATGTAGGGGATCTTGGCCCCCTTGTTGTGCTCGTGGTAGCTGGTGAGGCGAGCCTTAATGCCGTAGTGGCTGAGGAGCTTGCGGGTGGTACGGGTATCCTCGGCGGCGATGAGAGAGACCTCTCGCAGGATACGCAGGGCCCGCAGGGTAATGTCCTGCAGGTTGCCTATGGGCGTGGCCACCAGGTAGAGGGTCGGCATGGCGCTCCTTGGATGGTCGCCTCATTATAGCAGTTCGGTCTAAGATTTAGCTGCTTATCTGGTTTCACAATTGCAGGCCTTTTCGGGCGAAATTCTTATTGACTGGGCCTAGGGGCTCTGATATATTTTGGGCAATAATCGAGGTCAGGGAAACCAGGGCAGGGGGACGATAGGGCGATGGTTGTGCCACATCTCAAGGAGCTGCGGCCGGCTTATGGATTCGACGATGTGGCCATTGTCCCAGGCGAAGTGACCATCAATCCCGAGCTGTGCGATGTCTCTTTCGCCCTCGATCGCTTCCGCTTCGCCATGCCTGTTCTGGCCGCCGACCTGGATGCTGTGGTCGACCCCCGCTTCGCTATCGCGTTTCACCAGATGGGTGGTCTGGCGCTCCTCAACCTGGAGGGGCTCCAGACCCGCTACAGCGACCCCGATGCCGCCCTGGCGGAGGTCCTCTCGGCCAGCGACGAGGATGCTACCGCCGTCATGCAGAAGGTCTACTCGCAGCCTATTCGGGAGGAGCTGATCGGCGAGCGGGTTGGCTACATGAAGGCTGAGGGAGCGGTGTGCGCCGTTTCGGCTACCCCCGCCAACACGAAGCGTCTGGCGCCAGTGGCAGTGGAGGCTGGCGCGGACATCTTTGTGGCGAAAGCGACGGTGACCACGGCTCGCCACATCTCCCGCAGCATTCGGGGCCTCATCCTGCCGGAGCTTTGCCAGCAGCTGCAGGTACCGGTGCTGGTGGGAAACACCGTCACCTATGGGGCTTGCAAGGAGCTGATGGAAACAGGGATCGCTGGCGTGCTGGTGGGCGTAGGCCCGGGTGCTATTTGCACAACTCGCGAGGTGCTGGGAGTGGGCGTGCCTCAGGTGACAGCCACCATCGAGTGCGCCGCCGCTCGCGACGAGCATCATCGGGAGACGGGCATCTATGTGCCCGTCATCACCGACGGCGGCATGCGCACCGGCGGCGACGTTTGCAAGGCCCTGGCTGCGGGTGCCGATGCAGTGATGATGGGCTCCATCTTCGCGGGCACCGAGGAGGCGCCCGGACGAGGCTACTCCTGGGGGATGTCTACGGGGCACGCTCAGCTACCGCGCGGGATCCGCATTCATGTCGGCGTGAACACCACGGTGGAGCGCCTGCTCTTCGGCCCCACCTCTCGGACCGATGGCACGGAGAACCTGGTGGGAGCCATTCGCACCGCTATGGGGATGTGCGGGGCCCAGACTGTCCACGAGTTCCACGACGTGGAGCTCATTGTAGCGCCCTCCGTCAAGACGGAGGGCAAGAAGCACCAGCTAGCCCAGCAGCGCAGGTAGGCTCCCTCACCCAGCCCTCGCGGCTGCGAGTAGGGAGAAGCGCCCGAAAAGGCGTCGGGCCAGCAAGCGTTGTGACGACCTTGACAAAATGCCTCAGGGGAGTACTATATCCCCGCGCTACGTTTGTAGCGGCTCTTTGCGGGGACGGTTAGTCTTTTGCCGACACCCCGCGAACAGAATGGCGGGTCAAAGCGTGATTCGTGGGAGGTCAGCCATGAAGTTTCCATGTCGGTGTTTGCTGGTTGTTGGGGCTCTGATAACAGGCTGCATGCTGCTGGTGGCCTGCGAGGAGGAAGAAGAGGAGGCACCTACTCCCACCACCACGCCTGCGGCGACGGTGACCGGCACCCCTACTCCCGCGGCGGAGGTGCCGGGCATCACGGACACGGAGATAATCCTGGGAGCCCATTGCCTGCTCTCCGGGACCCAGGGGGTGGTCTACAGCACGATCCCCCAGGCCGCAGAAGCCTACTTCAATTACATCAACGACACCCAGGGGGGCGTCTGTGGGCGCAAGATCGTCTACAGGGTGGAGGACAACGAGGACGACGCGGTCAAGGGCCTCGAGGTGGTGCGCAAGCTGGTGGAGCAGGACAAGGTATTCGCCATGGTCGGGAACATGGGCGGGACTTCCCATGCCGCCGTTTGGGACTACCTGAACGATGAGAGTGTGCCCGACATCCTGGCGCAGTCCGGGGCTCACATGTTCGGCGCCGACCCCGAGGGGCACCCCTGGACCGTCCCGATCATCCCCAGCTACGGGATCGAGGGGACGTTCTTCGGCGAGTACATCTCCCAAAACCTGCCCGGCAAGAAGGTGGCCGTCCTCCACCAGAATATCATGAGCGGCATCGACGCACTGGAAGGGGTAAAGGACGGCTTGGACCCCGATAAGAACGAGATCGTCTCCGAGCAGGGCTACGAGATCACGGCCGTCGACATCAGCCGCCAGGTAACCAGCATGAAGAACGCCGGCGCTGAGGTGGTGGTCTTCAATGGTAGTCCCCCCTTCATCGCTCAGGCCATTGAGAACGCCAACCGCCTGGGCTGGGAGCCCGACTGGTTCATAAGCTACGTCAATGGCGGCGAGATAATATTTCTGTTCGTTTCGCCCGAAGTCCTGGAGGGTACCATCAGCCTCGGCTTCGTCAAGCTGGCCGTTTCGACTGACGACCCGGCCATAGCCCGGCACCATGAGATCATGCGCGACTACGGCGGGCCCAACTTTGGCTTGACTGTCTATTCCCAGGTGCTGGCAGAACTAGCGGTCGACATTCTGGGCCGGACCTGCGACAACCTGACGCGAGAGGGACTGATGGATGCCGTTGAGTCTACCCAAGACTGGCGCAGCGACCTCATGTTGGACGGTAGCACCGTCAGCCTCAGCGAGACCGACCGCAGGGCCCTCGACCAGATGAGGATGATGCGGGCTACCGTAGAGGATGGGAAGGGGAAGTGGGAGTACTTCGGCCCGCTATTTGTATTCGAGTAGGAGAAGAGCAGCCAGCCTCGTCAACGCGTACAGGATCACCGCTCCCTGCCCGTGGACGTAGGTGCGCACGGCACCCTTCGGGCCTACGTCGCCAGGCGCTGCCGAAAGCTCAGGTGGCGAACCTTTTCTCTTGACCAAGACCGAGGGCAAGAAGTACCAGCTAGCGCAGCAGCGCAGGTAGGCTCCCTCGCGCGGCGCTCAGGCCTCGCTGTGGCCGACGGGGCGGCCATAGTGTCAGCGGCCGCTGGAGGGCCGGGAGTCCTCCCTTCCGATGAGAGGCTTCTGGACGTCGCTCCTGTGGGTAATTGCTGCTTGCTCCGGCTTGCAGGCAGCAATCAGCAGCAGGCCGGCCAGAAGCGTCTCAATACGCCCCTTCATCGTGTCCCCCGACCTTCTTTCTCCAGGGGCCGCCGACACTAATCACAACGTCAAAAGCTTTCCTAAGATACGCCTATAAGACGCTAGAGTTGAATGATCAGCAGGCGGTCCAGGGAAGCCAGGTCCTTCTTGACCTCGATCGCCGTCTCGGGGAAGACCTCTGAGGCCAGGGCCATAACGGGCGGCCCCTGATCGTAGCCTATCTCCAGAAGAAGGGCGGCGCCGGAGCGTAGAAGGGGTGGCGCCTGGCGCAGGAGCCGCTCGATGACTCGCAGGCCGTCGGGGCCGCCATCCAGTGCCTGTCGCGGCTCATGGCAGCGGATCTCGACGGGCAGGCGCTGCCAATCGTCCGACCTGACGTAAGGAAGGTTGGCGACAACGATATCGACTGGCTCCTCGAGGGGCGCTAGGAGGTCGCCGCAGAGGAAGCGCAGGCGGGACGCCAGGCCGAGGGTCTCAGCGTTGGCTTGGGCCAGGGCGAGGGCTGCTGGGGAGATGTCGGTGGCGATGATCTGCGCTGCGGGCAGGCGAGTGGCAAGGGCCAGGGCGATGGCGCCGCAGCCCGTGCCGACGTCCACGATGGTAAGGGAGGAGGTGTGTTGCAGCCGCTTGCCAGCCAGGGCCAAGGCCTCCTCCACCAGGAGCTCCGTCTCCGGGCGGGGGATGGCAGCGACGGGGGCCACCGCCAGCTCGATGTCGAAAAAGTCTGCCCGTCCGATGATGTAGGGCGTGGGCTCGCCGCATAGTCGCCGCCAGACGAGGTCATAGTAGGCGGCCTCTTTGTCAGGTGCGATCTCATCGCGGAGGCGCTGGTAGAGCTGGGTTCGACTGAGGCCAAGGGCGTGCTGTAGCAGAAGCTCGGCCTCGAGGCGGGGGTTGGCGGTTTCGAGGACTGGGAGGGCGACGAAGTGTTTGGTAGCGCAGCGCAGGGCTTCCGCTACGGTCACGCCAGGGTCTCTTGGAGACGTTTGGCCTGCTCGTCGGTGGCCAGGGTGTCGATGATGTCGTCGAGGTCGCCATCGAGGATGGCGGGGAGATTGTGGACGCTGAGGCTAACTCGGTGGTCGGTCACCCGGTCCTGGGGGAAGTTGTAGGTGCGGACCTTCTCTGCCCGCTCGCCGCTTCCTACCTGGGCGCGGCGAGCCTCGCTGATCTCCTGGCGCTGACGCTTCTGCTTCACGTCGAGCAGGCGCGCGCGCAGGACGGTGAGAGCCTTGAGCTTGTTCTTGAGCTGCGAGCGCTCGTCCTGGCAGACAGCGGTTATGCCGGAGGGGATGTGGGTGATGCGAACGGCGGTGGAGACCTTGTTGACGTTCTGACCGCCGGCGCCGCCAGCACGAAAGATGTCGATGCGCAGGTCGCCCTCGTCGATCTTCAGGTCGACCTCGTCGGCTTCAGGGAGCACGGCTACGGTGGCGGTGGAGGTGTGGATGCGGCCGCCGGCCTCGGTGACGGGAATGCGCTGCACCCGATGGGCGCCGCCCTCGTACTTCAGGCGGGAGTAGGCCCCACGGCCGCGCACCGCCCAGATGATCTCCTTGAACCCTCCCAGGTCGCTGGGGTGGCTCGACATAACCTCTACAGGCCAGCCCTGACGCTCGGCGTAGCGGCTGTACATGCGGAAGAGGTCACCGGCGAACAGGGCAGCCTCCTGGCCTCCGGCGGCGGCGCGCACCTCCATGATCACCGGCCGTTCGTCGTAGGGGTCCTTGGGCAGGAGAGCAAGGCGAACCTCCTCTTCGAGGCGCTGCCGCTCCTGGGTGAGCTGAGCGGCCTCGTCCCGGGCCATGGCGGCCAGCTCCGGATCGGAGCCCTCGTCCGCCAGCGACTGCGCCTCGGCCAGGGCGGCGTTAACGCGCTTGTACTCGCGATAGAGGGAGACGATGCTCTCCAGGGAGGCATGCTCCTTGGCCAGAGCCTGGACGCGCTGGAAATCGGCCGCCACCTCCGGCTGGGCCATTTCCTGCGCCAGCTCCTCGTACCGCTTCTCGATGCCTGCCAGCTTGTCCCACATAGCCGATCCCAACATACATAAAGCCCCATTGGGGGCTTTCCACTATCTGGATTATAGCACAAACACTCCTGAGCGAGAAGGGGCGTTACCTGGCCTGGCGCAGGCCCTTGGCAATCGAGCGACGAACGGCCTTCGTGGCTACGCGCTCTTGGTGGCCGTCCTCCATGCGACGGAGGATGACAGTGCCGGTGGCCAGCTCTTCCTCCCCCAGGATGGCGGTGTAGAGCACGCCGGCGGCGTTGGCCTGGCGCATCTGGGCCTTAAGGCTGCGCTCGCCCAGGGCCATGACGGCGGCGATGCCCGCTCGCCGTAGCTCGCTGGCCAGCCTGACGGCGGCCGAACGAGCAGCGGCCGTCTGGTAGACGACGAAGGCCGCTGGCCTGGCAGGTGCAGGGGTGGGCACCTTGGCCCGCTTGAGGTTAGCGATGATACGCTCGATGCCTGTGGCCAAGCCGATGGCCGGCGTGGGTCTGCCGCCCAGCTCCTCGATGAGGCCATCGTAGCGGCCGCCGGCGCCGATGGTATTCTGGGCCCCCTCCTCGGGCGGCTGGATCTCGAACACGGTGCGGGTATAGTAGTCGAGTCCGCGCACCAGGCGGGGGTTGAGGCTGTAGGGGATGGTCATGGTCTCCAGGTAGGAGCGCAGCTCCTGGAAGTGGCGAGCGCACTCTTCGCACAGGTAGTCGGTGAAGGGCGGCGCGCTAGCGATGATCGGCTGGCAGCTCTCTACCTTGCAGTCGAGGAGCCGCAGGGGGTTCTTCTGAAAGCGGGCGCGGCAGTCGGGGCAGACCTTGCCCAGCTTATCCTCGTAGTAGGCCTTGAGAGCCGCCAGGTAGCCGGGCTGGCAATTAGGGTCGCCGATGCTGTTGAGGTGGAGGGTGAGGTCGGTGAGGCCGAGCTCTTGATAGAGACGCCAGGCTAGCTCGATGACCTCCGCGTCGAGGGCGGGGTCGTCCTCGCCGATGGCCTCATAGCCGAAGTGAGTGAACTGGCGCTGCCGTCCCGCCTGGGGGCGGTCGTAGCGGAAGGCCGGCCCCCAGTAGTACAGGCGGACGGGCTGGGGCAGGTTGTGCATGCCGTGCTGAATGTAGGCGCGGCAGACGTTGGCCGTGCCCTCGGGGCGCAGGGCCATCATTTCGCCGCCACGATCCTGGAAGACGTACATCTCCTTCTGGACGATATCGGTGGTCTGGCCTACGCCGCGGGCGAACAGGCCGGCCTCCTCGAATATGGGCGTGTCGATGCGAGAGTAGCCGTAGAGCTGGCAGAGGCGAGTAGCCGTCTGGTAGACGTGCTCCCAGTAGGGCTGCTCCTTAGGCAGGACGTCGACCGTTCCCCGTGGGGCTCGATAAAGAGGACTCATCGACCTGAGCATACAAAAGGGGGCGTCACTCTGTAAAGGCGGGCGTGACGTGAAGCTGGGCAAGATGCTAGACTAAGGTATGCGGAGGATTGGTGACCAGGCGCTGGTGGATGCTGAGGAGCTTTTCGACAGGGCAGGGCAGTATCTTCCCGCCAAGGGGGTCTCCCTGATAAAGGAGGCTTACCAGTTCGCTGCCGAGTGTCACGCCGGGCAGATGCGCCTCTCCGGTGATCCTGTTATCAGCCATCCTCTTCATACAGCTCTGACTATCATCGACCTGCAGCTAGATGCCGTTGCCGTGGCCGCTGCTCTTCTCCATGATGTGCAGGAGGACTGCGGTGTCGAGAGTGGCGCTATTGAGAAGCGGTTCGGGTCGGAGGTGGCGAAGCTGGTGGACGGTGTCACCAAGCTGGGTCAGATCTCGTGGCAGGCCCCCGAACAGCGAGACCGCGAACAGCAGGCCCAGGCGGAGAACCTGCGCAAGATGTTTCTGGCCATGGCGGAGGACCTGCGGGTGGTGATCATCAAGCTGGCCGATCGCTTCCACAATATGCAGACCCTGCATCCCCTTCCGCCTGCTGACCAGCAGCGCATCTCGCGGCAGACGATGGAGATATACGCTCCCCTGGCCGGCCGCCTCGGCATCTGGCAGCTTAAGTGGCAGCTGGAGGATCTGGCCTTTCGCTATCTGGAACCCCAGGCCTATCGCCAAATAGCGGAGATGCTGGACGCCCGTCGGGAGGCGCGGGAACGCTACATTGGCTACGTGGAGGGGATCATTCAGGAGGAGCTGACCAAGCAGGGGGTCAAGGCGGAGGTGCAGGGACGAGCGAAGCACCTGTATAGCATCCATCAGAAGATGGAGAAGTACACCGCCGAGGGCAAGAGCTTCCACGAGATCTATGATTTGCTGGCAGTGCGCATTCTGGTGGACACGGTGGCCGATTGCTACAACGCCCTGGGTGCGATCCACCAGATCTGGCGGCCTCTCCCGGGCACCTTCGATGACTACATCGCCAACCCCAAGGAGAGTATGTACCAGTCGCTGCACACCATTGTGATGTGCCTGGGGCAGCGCCCTCTGGAGGTACAGGTCCGCACTCACCAGATGCACCAGATGGACGAATATGGAGTGGCCGCTCACTGGCGCTACAAGGAGGGCGGCAAGCGGGACATGCGCTATGAGGAGCGCCTGGCCTGGCTGCGGCAGCTGCTGGAGTGGCAGCGGGAGCTGTCGCAGGCGGAAGACCTGGTGGAAGCGGTCAAGACGGACATCTTTGGCGACCAGGTCTTCGTCTTTACCCCCAAGGGGGAGGTGAAGGACCTGCCCGTGGGTTCCACGCCCATCGACTTCGCCTATCGCATCCATACAGAGCTGGGGCACACCTGTGTGGGCGCGAAGGTCAACGGTCGGCTGGTGTCCCTCAACTACCAGCTACAGAACGGCGACGCCGTGGAGATCATGACCAGCAAGAGCTCGCGAGGGCCCTCGCGCGACTGGCTCGGCCCTAGCCTGAGGTATACGCGCACCAGCCACGCTCGCGAGAAAATCCGCCAGTGGTTCAAGAAGCAGGAGCGGGCCGAGAACATCAGCCGCGGCCGTGACCTGGTGGAGAAGGAACTGCGCCGCCTGGGGGCAGCACTGTCGCAGGTGGAAGATGAGATCTTGCGCATTTTCAAGTACGAGGAACTGGATGGCTTCCTGGAGGCTGTGGGCTATGGTGGCATCAGCACCCACCATATGATCCTCAGGCTTGCTCCTCTCTTGCAGCCCCTGGAAGAGCCACCGACTCTTCCCACGGGGGCGGCGGCTCCGCCGGCTGTTATCACTCCGAGCGTACGTGTCCTTGGGACCGGCGATCTTCTCACCCGCACGGCGCGATGCTGCAACCCTGTGCCCGGCGACGATATCATCGGCTATGTGACTCGTGGCGAAGGGGTGACGGTGCATCGGTGCGACTGCCACAACATCCTCCACGTGGCGGAAAAGGAGCGGCTTGTCGAGGTGGAATGGGGGCGGCGTGGCCAGTTCTACCCGGTGGCGGTACACATCGAGGCGTGGGATCGGGTGGGACTGTTGCGAGACGTTAGCGCCCTGGTAGCTGAGGAGAAGGTGAACATGGCGGGCCTGCATGCCCAGGAACATGGGGATGGTACCCTGTCCGTGTTCGTGACGCTGGAGACCACCGGCATCGAGCAGCTCGCCCGCCTGCTGAGCAGGCTGTCGTCAGTGCGGGGTGTCATCTCGGTCAGCCGCCGCCTGGAGGGCGGCCGGAGCGAATAAGTAAGGGCCGGCCCCTTTCCACCTCTTCAATTCGTCCCCGATTCTTGCTATCATGCCTCAGAACCCTCCCAGGGGGACTCCAATGCTGGCTAAGGTAAGCAGTTGCGCCGTCATCGGGCTGGACGGGGAGCTGGTGGAGGTGGAGGTCGATATCTCCAGCGGGCTCCCCGCCTTCACTATCGTTGGCCTGCCTGATACCGCGGTTCAGGAGGCCAAGGAGCGGGTGCGCTCGGCGATCCGCAACTGCGGGCTGACCTTCCCCCAGAAGCGCATCACGGTCAATCTCGCCCCGGCCGACATCCGTAAAGAGGGCCCAGCCTACGACTTGCCCATCGCCATTGGCATTCTCGGCGCGTCCGAGCAGGTGAGGGCAGACGTCTCCAGCGGTCTCTTCCTGGGGGAGCTATCGCTTGATGGGCAGGTGCGCCATACGCACGGGATACTGCCGATGGCGGCGCTGGCCAGGGAGCGAGGCATCGGCAGGGTCTTCGTCCCCGAGGCCGATGGCCGCGAGGCGGCTCTCATTGATGGGGTGGAGATCATCCCGGTAGCCAGCCTGGGTCAACTGGCGGCACACCTGCAGGGGTTGGCTGCCATCGCTCCCTTCGACCGCGAGGCGGCGGCTCCTCCCACGACCGAGGTCTTGTGGGAGGGGGTGGACTTCTGCCACATCAAGGGGCAGGAGCACGTCAAGCGGGCCCTGGAGGTGGCGGCGGCCGGCGGCCACAACGTGGTCATGAGCGGCCCGCCCGGCGCCGGCAAGACGCTCCTCGCCCGCGCCTTGCCCTCGATCCTGCCATCGATGGCCAACGAGGAAGCCCTGGAGGTGACCAAGGTCTACAGTGTGAGCGGCCTCCTGCCGTCCGACCGGCCCTTGATCACTCAGCGGCCCTTCCGGGCACCGCACCACACTATCTCGCACGCCGGTCTGGTAGGGGGAGGGCGTCAGCCGCGACCGGGGGAGATAAGCCTCAGTCAGCACGGTATGCTATAATGTCACCCGAAGGAGGGTAGACATTATGGAGCGGCTGGGCATCTACCTGAGAATCAGCGACGACCCACACGGGACCCAGACGGCGACGGCGAGGCAGGCAGAGGACTGCCGCAAGTATGCGGCCTCGCGGGGCTGGCAAGTGGTCGACACGTTCTCTGACATCGACATCAGCGCTTTCAAGAGGACGGTCAAGCGGCCAGAGTTCGAGAGAATGCTCGCGGCCCTTCGGGAAGGCGCGATCGACGGCGTGCTGGCGTGGAAGATAGACCGCCTGACCCGCCGCCAGCGCGACTTCGTCCGCGTCGACGAGGAATGCGAGGCGAGTGGCGGCTTCATCGCGACGGTGGTGGAGGGCATCGACACCCGTCAGTCTACCGGCCGTTTCGTTGCAGAGCTGTTGACCGCTCAGGCGAGAATGGAGAGCGAGAACATCTCCACTCGCGTGCGGCGAGCCCATGAGCAGATGGCGAAGCAGGGGCGCCCAGTTCTGGGCGGGACTCGGGCCTTCGGCTACTCTCGCGACCGCAGGACCATCGTGGTCGAAGAGGCCGCGCTTGTGCGCGAGGCGCTCGACCGAGTCCTAGCCGGCGAGGGCCTGCGCGGGATCGCTCTCGACTGGCAAGCCCGGGGAGTGCGGTCGCCTACTGGCCGTCCTTGGCAGGTGACCCCTCTGAAGCGGGCGCTCACGAGCCCGACATTGGCCGGTGTGCGGGAATACGAGGGTACCACCACCGAGGGCACCTGGCTCGCGATCTTGACCCGCGAGGAGAGCCAGAAGATCCGGCTGTTCCTGAGCGACCCCCACCGGCGAAAGAGCACCACCAACAGCAGGAGCTACTTGTTGAGCGGCTTCCTGCGGTGCGGTCGCTGTGGCTCCGTGCTGATGGCAAGGCCACGACAGGACAAGGTGCGCCGGTATGTCTGCGGACGGCAGCCAGGGCTCCCCAACTGCGGGAAGCTGGCGCGGCTTGCCGAGCCGGTCGAGGCCGTCGTGGTCGAGGCCGTCTTCGCCGCTCTGGAGGGCGCCGATCTCACTGCTTACTTGCGCCGGGAGATGAAGAGCGACGAGGGTGCGCTCGTTGATGCCATCCGCGAGGATGAGGACGCGCTGGAGCAACTGAGCCGCGACTACTATGCCGACAAGGCCATCAGCCGCGGGGAGTTCTTTGCGGCCAGGGATGCCGTCCAGGCCCGCCTCGAGCGCAACCGCGCTCACCTAGGAAGCCACCAGGGTTACGCTATCATGGAGGGCGTACTGAGCGCGGGTGCCGAGATTCGCAAGCAGTGGCCGGGCCGGTCGCTGGAGTGGAAGCGGGCGCTCATAGCCGCCGTTATCGACCACGTAGTGCTGCTGCCGGCCGTGAAGGGGAAAAACAAGTTCGACCCGACGCTGGTGCAGCTGGTCTGGAGGTTCTAAGTGGACGCTACGGTAAGGGCCCGGTTTAGGCTGGCGACGGATCGTGACACGCGCCTGGTCCTCTGTGGCAAGCGCGACAAGGCGGGGCGGGCAACCTGCCCTGGAGCGTTCGGAGTGCAAACCCCACTCCACGGGGGGCCGCCGGACATGCGCGTTAACGGGATTCTGCGCCCTGATAACAAGGGCATCTATCGGCCTACCGTTCGGGCGCTGGAGGAGCGGGCACAGGGCAGGCCGATCCGCCTGAGACGAAGCCACGTTCGCAACTCCAACTATCCCCATGACGAGCATTGGAGTAACATTCGCGACCTGGGTCCCCAGGGTGAGCGGGCTGGGGAGATCGTTTACGACTTCCCCATCATGGCCATCTGCCCCCGCTGCCTAACCCTTAATGAGATTCAGCATTTTAGCCATACCGCTTGACAGCGCCACGGCGATATAGTACCTTTGAACAAAAGCTAGACCGGAAGGTAGGCAGGGCGCGGTCTCCAGTGGGGGCCTCCTGCTACGGGCGGGCTGAAACCCGCCCATGGGGAAAACCCCAGCCGCACGGCCATTCAGCTGAAGCCCCTATCCAAAGGGAGCGGGTGAGGCGGAAGGGAACCGTGCGTCTTGTTGTCACCCACCGAACTGTCCCTCCGGGGGAGGCTGGGGGCCTTTCGCCTCCATAGCACCCATGACCCGAGGCTGACCACCATCCCCGCTAGACGAGCTTTCCTGCAGCGTTTTCTGGACGCTATACCTGCCGATCTCCCTGAGGATGAGCGCCGACGCCGCGCAGAGTACGCCCTCAAGGCCCACATGACGAAGCTGGCATTCAACTCTGCCCGGAACCGCCGGCTGAAGGCAGAGGCGCGTCGCGCAGCGGTCGACCAGGCCGTTGCCAGGTTTGAGCGCACCTACGTCCCGCGAGATGAGGATGGAGGTGCGTCATGACCCCGGCCGAGATCAGCCGCACCCGCCAGAGTCAAGGACTGCCTGCAACGATCTCCGACCCCGGCGCGTTGGCGAAGATCGCCGCGTTGCTCGCCCTTCCTATGAGCAACGACGCACCGGAAGAGGGCAGCAGGAAGGCCGAGCGCCGCCGTCGGGCAGAGAGACGGCGATACGGCGGTGCCTCATGAACGGGCCAGATAGAGAAAGCCCCCGGCCAGACGAAACCGGGGGCAAAGGCAAGAGACAGACTAACACACTAAATGCACTGTCTAAACTTAGTTTAGACCGACGTCTCACGCCTGTCAAGCGCAAGGCCCCAGTCAAGCCAACCAAGAAGGCGTTTTGCCCCCGCTGCGACCGCCCGATAGAATACTACGGCGCGATGGGCGAGTGGTGGTGCGGCACCGTCGGCCATAAGACCTACGGGGCCGACCCGGCCCCCCCACCGTCGGTCATCCCCGCCAGTGAACCTGGTCGGCAGGCCGAAGCTTCCAGCTTCCTTGCCGGTGTCTTCGGGCGGGAGGTGGAGGCAGGGGAGGAAACCCCGCGATTTCCGCGAACCGACGCAGGCAACGGTGAACTCTTCGCCCACCTACATGGTGATCACCTTCGCTTCGATCACCGGCGCAAGCGGTGGCTCCTCTGGGAAGGCCACTGGTGGCACCCTGACGCGGACGCCGAGGTGCGCCGCCTTGCTAAGGACGCGGCCCGGCACCGCTATCACGCCGGCGCTGCAGTTGACGACCTAAAGGAACGCGAAGCAGAGGCCCGCTTTGCCATCAACAGCGAATCCCGTATGCGGCTCGAGGCCATGCTTGCGTTAGGCCAAGCTGAGTGTCCAATAGCGGACGCCGGCGAGGGTTGGGACACCGACCCCTGGACAATGGGTGTCGCCAACGGCATCGTCGACTTGCGCACGGGCACTCTACGAGCAGGCCGACAAGAAGACCGCATCACCCTGCACAGCCCCGTCGCCTACAACCCCGATGCCTCCTGCTCCCAGTGGCTGGCCTTCCTGGTTCGCATCATGGCGGGGAACGCTGACCTTATCGGATTCCTCCAGAGGGCGGTCGGCTACTCGCTAACCGGCAACGTTTCGGAGCAGGTGTTGTTCTTCCTACATGGCACAGGGGCAAACGGTAAGAGTACCTTCCTGGGGGCCATTCTCGATATGCTGGGCGACTATGGCCGGCAGGCTGCGCCAGGACTTCTTACACCTAAGCGCGGGGAGACTCATCCCACCGAATACGCGGATCTGATGGGAAGCCGCCTCGTAGCGTCGCTAGAAGTAGAAGAGGGCAGACGCTTGGCCGAAGCCATGACCAAGTGGCTTACGGGCGGCGACCGGATGAAGGCCCGCTTCATGCGCCAGGACTTCTTCGAATTTACCCCGACATACAAACTCTTCCTCGCCGCCAACCACAAGCCCACCATTATCGGTACAGACCTCGCCATCTGGCGAAGGATCAAGCTGGTGCCGTTCACTGTCGAGATCCCTGAGGAAGAGCAGGACGGGGACCTACCCACCAAGCTAAGGGAGGAGCTACCGGGGATACTGTGCTGGGCTGTGAAGGGCTGCCTGCTATGGCAAGAGGGGGGTCTATGCCCGCCAGATGAAGTGCGGGCCGCTACCGAAGCCTACCGCACCGAACAGGACGTGCTTGGGGACTTCATCGCGGACTGCTGTAGGACAGGCCAGGATGAGAAGGTGACTGCCAACGCCCTTTACATAGCCTACACCAACTGGTGCAAGGACTCGGGCGAGAGACCGCGGTCTAAGACTGCCTTCGGCCGCCGGCTGGCCGAACGGGGCTTCGCATCCGACCGCACAATGCGGGATCGCTGGTGGTACGGACTCTCGGTTTTCCTGCCTCAAATGACGGGTTCAGACGGAGGCTTAGATATAAAATGACGCGTTCAGAGGGAGTTCCGGTTAAGACCCTAGTAAAAGCCCCTACGCGAGGTTATACGAAAAACGCCTCAAACGCGTCATACGCGTCATGGCGACGGCTCAAAGACCTGGCCGCGACCGGCAAGGGGAAGGGCGGGTCAAAAGTCTGGCGGCTTTCAAGGTAGACCGATGGGTCAGCCTCGCGTGAACGTCCGCGAAATTAGGTAGGGGGGGTCTGTAGATATGCGTGGCAGGAAACCGAAGCCGACGCAGCTCAAGGTAATCGAGGGCAATCGCGGCAAGCGTCCCCTGAACAAGCAGGAGCCGCAGCCGCGGCGTGGCCGGCCGTCCTGCCCGCGATGGCTCAAGGGCGAGGCCCGCAAGGAATGGAAGCGGGTCGTCCCCGAGCTGGACCACCTGGGCCTGCTCACCGTCGTCGACCGAGCAGCACTCGTCACCTATTGCCAGGCCTGGGCCAGGTATGTAGAGGCTGAGGAGATGCTGAGTCAATACGGCGGCGTCTTGAAGTCCAAGACTAGCGACTACATCCAAGTTAGCCCCTACTCCACGATCTCGAAGCAGAACGCCCTGTTGGTCAAGGCCTTCTGCCAGGAATTGGGCCTGACGCCGGCGAGCCGGGGCCGGATATCGGTGCCGGTCCCAGCGGGCAAGCCCGACGACCCGATGGAGGCGTTGATCGATGGTGACTAGCGACTTAGCGGAAAGGAAGACGCGACTAGGCCAGCGCGAGCGGCAGCAGACGCTGGACGAGGGGACACGCGGGCTGCTATTGCGGGAGGACCAGCGCCAAGTCACCGTCGTCGTCAGCCTTAGGACGGCGTTGGCGTCAGTGGGCGGTAGGGCGGCCGTGCGGGCCGTCGGTCGGCGTCGGGAAGCCCACGAGACGCGCCAGGATCGGAATCTGACGGGGTTGACCGTGCGAAAGGATGTTCGGGTAGGGCAGCTTTCGTTTTTCGATCTGGTGCTGGCTGATGATAAGACGGGCGATTCAGCGACTGCTGACGACCGTCATGGCGATGGCGGCACGCCCGAAGTGAGCGCGACGCCTAAGGTTCAGCGAGCGAGGGAGATGAACGAGCTTGATCAGGCGGACGCTGCAGTGTCCTTGTGGGAGAGAGTCCTGGAAGACTCGCGCTGTCAGTATCCACGCTGCGGCGCGCAGGGGATGGGCGTCGTGCTTCGCCAGCGGCGTCCTGGCGGGCCGATGCTCTGCTGGCGTCACTTCGGGGAGAGCTCAGCCGGATGACGAAGGGTGACGACCAGACGCTACTTCTGACAGTGGCGGAGACTGCCAAGCTTCTGTGCATCGGCTGCAACATCGCCTGTGAGTTGGCGCAGCGGGGAGAATTGCCTGCCATCAAGCTGAGAGGGCGTATCATCCGCATCACCCGTCTTGCCCTGGAGCAGTGGATCGCCCATGGGAGGGTTCTTGAAAGGAGGCTCGGAGAGGGAGTCCGCCGGTATAAGAAAGGAAGGGCGCGAAATCGCAAGACTGTTCCGCACGAGGAAGAAGGAGGTATCGCGAAATGACGGCGACGAGGCTGGCCAAACGGCAGGAGGACATCATGTGCCTGTCCAAACTGCGGGGCGAGGCACGCGAGCTGGGCAAGATGTTTGACGCAGCACTAGATTTCCTGGCATACCCGAGCGACGAGCAGACTGCCGTGAAAGCCAAGAACACGGCGCATGCCCTCGACGCACAGCTCGATGAGAATCTCGAAGAGCGCACCGATTTGCTGAAAAGGATGAACGACGGACACCGACAGGAGATCGAGGAGGCGCGGAAGCTGGTCTACCTTCGCTACCTTGAGTGCCTCAGGAATGCCGTGGGTGAACCGGAGCGGGGCCACTGGAAACCTGACATGCTCGAGCGCGTTCTGTGGTCTCTGACCGATATGCTTAGGAGCATAGAGCAGGAGCACGGGTATGCGGCCCTCGATTCAGTGGTGCCCGATCAGGCCACGAAGAGCTTCCATCAGTGGAACCCTGACAGGGGCAGACTAGAAGCGGAAATAGCACGGCTTCGACCCCACGCCAGCAGTGGGGCCGCCGATTGGCTAAAGGAGTGGTGTCCCGACATCCCTCTTTGAGCAGGTTGAGGTGGCCAACCGAAGACGCCAAGAGCTTCCGGAGAAGCGCTATCGCGCCAACAAAGAGTGTCCCCAAGAAGCCGTCATGTGAGGGGAAAGAGGGAGAAGCATTGACTACATCCCATGCCGACATTTGGGGACGCTGGAAGAGCAGATGGACCGGTGAGACACGCGACGGGCTTCCGCGTGGCCAGCCCTGGCGGGCCGCCATGCACTCCCTTGCTGGCCCCGGAGGTTGTCACTACTCGGCCTGCTCATTGTGGAGTTTGAGTTGACGTTCAAGCACTTCGTAGACTTCGCGAATATCAGACCTTGGGCGGTCCAGCAGCTCCTCGATCAGTGAGCCAAGCTTGCGCTCAGGCTTGCCTTGCCTCCGGGCACGTTTCGTTATTGAGGCGAGACGATATTGACCGGGCTTCAGGTTCGGATGGGTCGCGCTCGTCTCGATCACCCACCCTTCCTGTTTCAGATCGCGGATTCGTCGCGTTACCTCTCCGGCCGAGGCGAGGCCTCGCGCCTCGCGAACATACGCCTCGATCTCTTCTCGAGAAACCACCTTCCCGGAGTTCCGGACGAGATAGTCCAATGCTAATGACTTGATCGATCTGGGCCGCTCGGTTTTCATGTTGCGGTCGACGGCCTCACCCGAAAGGTTGATCTGGCGCCGAACTCCCCTGCTCGCTCTTGGTACAGGTCCTTCTGATCGACGCGCATAAAGACTCCTAGGACCGCGCGGGCTCTCGACGCTCCCACATAGACTAGCTGTCGTCGTGCCGGTGACTCGAGGTCATCAATGTCGACCAGAGCCACGGCATCGGCCTCGAGTCCCTTGAACGAACTCACCGTCGAGAATCGAATAGTGCGCGGGCGACTCTCGGGGCCCTCCCACACCTCAAGAGGACACGGAACATCTTTGAGGCCGGCGGCCAGACAGCTGTTAATCAGCGTGTATGGAGATAGAATAACGATCTGTTCGGGCGCCAATTCTTGCGATAGCAGCTGGCCTACGAAGCGTGATACTTTCCGTCTTTGGTCCTGGGCATCCGCATACCACCTGTGCTCGACGCTTGGCCCCTCGACGACCAGTGTCTTCGCCGTGTCGGCGCCGGAAATGAGGCCAGCGGCCAGCGCAATGGGAGCTGTGTTGCGGCAATTGATGGTCAGTGTACAGTGCGCAGGATGGAACTCCTCCAGCCCTCGTAGCACGGAAACGGCAGTACCGCCGAAGATGTCCTGACTATGATCGAGAAAGATGCGCCACTCTCCATCTCGCAGTCCGCCACGGAGGAGCGTGTCAAACACGTCGAGGTAGGGCGGCATTAGAAGGTCCTGTCCTTCGTCGATCACGAGGGTGTCGATGCTCTCTGCCTCATCCAATTCGATGAGAGCCTCGCAGCACTGGCGCGGGTAGTAGACTTCCAGCAGATCTGTCTGATTCAGCTCCGGTAGGTCCGACTTGATGCCAGCCCGTCGCAGGACTCCCTCCATGAAACCGTGCAAGTGGAACGCACGGACGTTCCGCATGTTGGTCGTGGCCCTCTTTAGATGCATTGCCAGATTCCTGTTGAAACAACTCAGGAAGACCGACTCCCCCCGCTCGCCTCGCCTTCTCGCTTCCTCCAATGCGAGAAGAGTTTTGCCGGTTCCGGCTCCGCCGCGAACCACGAGTCTTCGGTTCTCCTGCATTTCGTCAAGCACCCTGAACTGACCTTCGGTCAACCGCACCATCTCACCACTGGCGAGTCCCACCAGCGTTCGAAGCGACGGGGTCAGATGGAAGTCCCGCACCAGAATCTCTGACAGGCTACGTCTCAGTCTGGATGCGACAGTTGACTTTCGCCCGATTCGACCTTTCCAGTATTGGATGAGCCTAGAGACGTATTGCGAGAAGTGTGGAACGTGTCGTTCGTCGCATAGAACCTCGTGCAGGATGTCGGGTCCTTCCGTCTTGAAGACCACGTCAGGCATTACGACCCCGTAGCCGACTATCACGTCTTTCGCTGGGGGCAGATGCTCCAACAGGTAATTCCTAAGGGCAGCAGCGGCACCACCGACCTGATCGAACGGGCCCTCCGACTTCTTGTACACCTTGCCGTGACGATTTGTGAACTCCCACACTCGTGAATGTCGAGCGACGCGTCCGCCCTTGACCTCGAGGCAGTACACGCCCTCTGGGCCGATGAGGACGAAGTCTATCTCGGCCCAGGGTTTGACGCGGTGGGTACCTATGCCGAGCGAGTGGAGAGCGGTCCATTCATCACTGAGTTCCGACCGTATGAGATTGAAGACACGGACCTCGGCCTGACTCTGAGTTGCGTCCGAAGGCAGCTCCGGCAGCATTCTAGCCATGCTGGCCTACAAGGAGATCATGATAGAAGCCAAGGTTGGGCTGCTCAGGCACTCCAACAAGGAGACCTCGATCCAGGAAGACATTGGAATGCTCGCAACTGGTCTCCGGCAATAGCAGGCACGCGTGACAGGCCGCGAGATTCAATGCATCGACTCCAGCCGCCTCAGACTCGATACAGACGGGGTCAGAAGAGCACCAACTCGACGAGTTCACGGCCCTGACGAAGGTGGACGCGAGGCGTCCGCTCTCCGCTTGAGCGATTACGCCCCCGAGGCTACCGGCTGAGTCCGTCGTGGCTGTGTAAATGAGGAGGCCGGCCATTGAGTCTGAGATGTACAGTCGCTCCCTCAGTGATGCCGCCGGATACCCGCAGTCGAGAGACCACTGGTCTATCAACGCGTGAGCGATACTGTGTATCAGCAACAAACGGGGTGTAACCTGAAGTGTGGGCTCGCGGCCGAGCGACGAGAACTTGTGTACAAGGTTGCTGTGTATCTTGCCAGCGCGCCTCCGAACGTCTTCTTTGTTCTCCCAATTTGCGAGGGAATCCTCTCTGAGTCGAAGGAAGACGCCCTCGCCGACCACCTCAATTGCAGGTCTCCAGTCAGGATCTTCCCTGAATAGGGCTGCCTTTCTTTCATCGGGCTCTCCGGGAGTGTAGGGCAGGAGTCGAGTGAAGCTCTCAAGGGCACGCACTTCACGGAGACGCTTCACGATGGTTACATGGTCAAACCAACGCTCGACCTCGGTGTTCTTCACGCGCGTCGGAACGGCGATGAAATCCTGCCGTTCTCCACCGCCTTCCTTGCCACGGGAGAGAGCTACGTACTCCTGCGCCCTGAGGTCCTCGTAGCTGAGTGCTGTCGTACCATCGCTGGACTCTCGGTCAAGCCGCTCCCTTGCGATCTCCAGCAGCTCCTCGGCGGTAGCGTCCGCACCTCTCCATGGGCCTTCCAGCTTCCCTTTCAACATAGCAAGCGCCGCATCTCCGAAATCACGAACAATGTACTTGATCTCAGACCATGCGGTGCTGAGGAGTTTGTAGCCCTCTTCGGACCAAGGCGGAATGGACAGAGCCGAGCGCTGAATGGAGAAGTGGACATTGGAGGCTCCCCTTTGGAGCGTGCGCAGGTCCTGATCGCATTCTCCTTGCGAATCGCCCAGCCACGGACGCCGGCCATGACACCTCGCGATGCCGCGGAGGGCCTTCGCGCCGAAGGCTCCTTCCATGCTGCGCGGCGGAACCCCGCAGCTGCAGGTGATCACAATATCTCTGAGTGAGGCGCTTGTTCCTGTGGTCCTAATCTCCATGTCATGTCCCGGGGAGCGAGAGGACTCTCGGTGGCCGGCATGCACCCATGATTTATAGGGGAAGTCTTCGATATGTCCGTTCTGGCACGCTGCCACGAATCGAGAGGGAACGAGTGGTGCATTACACGCGTTGCAGACGTTGTCATGTTTGCTGCTGCAGAAGTGTGTGTGTGGTGCGAGTCGCCGACATGACGGACAGGAGTGCCACTCCGGGAACCGCACCACCGGAACGTCACCGTGCTCGCGCCCGGCGGGCGGTAGGTAGAATCTCCCAACGCTCAACAGTCTCTCAAGCCGGGGCTCGTGTATTTCCTCGGATTCGGTCACGGTCCATCGGTCCAATCCGGCGATCATGAAGCTTTGATCGCCGACGGGCACGAGCGATCCCACCCCGTACGTCGTGACGACCTGACTCGTACGGATCTCCCCGAGCGTGCGCGGTTTCGACGATCCCTTTCCCCAAGTGCCCTTCATTGCGTCCTCACAGCGTCCTCACACCAGATACATTGACGAGCTTGTATCGACGTCTCGTAGTGACCAGGGAGTTGGGAAGAGAGTACTTGCCTCGTCTGTCGGGCGTTCTGCCGGTACAAGTAGGGACTTTGACGGGTCCAAGGGACGACTGTATGAGAGCTCAGTCTCGTCGGCCGCCCGGCCCGCCCACGTATCTAGTATCTCTTTGAGCTGTTCTCGAGTGCCCTCGAACTCATCTGGGGCCACCTCCCGTACTCGGTCGAGTATCAGATCGATTACCGGTTCCAGGTCACCGCGGCTCGTAACGATTTCGCGGGCACCGCTGTTTGGGCGAAATGATGGGAGAAGCATGCGGGCTAGTCCGATCAAGACGGCATGCAGCGCCCGATCTCTTGCCCTGGCGGAAAACGGCGTCACGCTTGCCGATTCCACTTGACGATACAGTGCGGAGTGGTACGTCAGGAATCCCTCGTAGTGGGAGCGATCTCGTGATCGGCTGCTGTTGAATAGCACCACGATCAAACCGGGTGATCTGCGGCCCACTCTGCTTGTAGCCTGGATGTATTCTGAGCTGGATTGAGGTTGCCCCATTACAACCATCAGCCCCAGGCGGTCGACGTCAACGCCCACGGAGATCATGTTCGTCGCGAGAATCACATCGAGTGCGTCCGGGTCTGGGTGCGCCTTCGCCATCTGCTTAAGGTGTGACGGGATCTTTGCCGACGACTCTCTGCTCGTAAGCTCGATCGGGGGTGCATCTGTACTCCTCGGCGTGACGTGAGTCCTCGTCGCGAGAAGCGAGATCCTGTCGGCCACGTCGTCCTGCACCTGCATTCGAGCGCCTCCCAGTACTCGAAGGCTGTTGAAGTAGCCTACAAGCGTCCAGTACGCATCTTTCACTTCCTCTGAGGCGGGAAGGGAGGCTGTGTCCTGGAGCAGCGCGGCGTACGCACGGATGAGAAGCGTCGCGTGGCTCGTTCCCGGTGCCATGAGGCCCATGTACATTCTGTCACCGCGGCGTTCTCTCGGCGCTTCCACCGCGAAGTACGTGTCTCGTGCGTCGATGCCCGCGGGCGGAAACTGCTGGACGTCCCGGTTGAACAGGGCCTTCGTCTGAGACTCGGCCCGACGGATGGTGGCAGTGGAAGCGACGACCTTGGGCGGAGATCCGTCATGCCCGCACAGGGCGTCTACTGCAGTCTCGTACAAAGCGGTAAGGGTACCAAGCGGCCCTGAGATCAGGTGGAGTTCGTCCTGAACGATTAGCTCTGGAGATCGCTGTTCGGGACGCTGCCTCCGACGATCCTCAAGATTGAAGAGGTCTGCGCGGTCCTCTCGCCATGCTAAGCTCGCGAACTTGTCAACCGTCGCGATAATCAGAGACGGTCGGTAGTCGAATACGTCTTCGTCGATCAAGTATACTGGCAGACCGTCGCGGAATCGGCACCCCTCTCCTTTGCATTCAACCGCCATTCGCGGATTCTCGCCGCCGTACAGGACGTAATCGAACGGGCCGAGCTCGCCCCCGCACCATGGGCAGGAGTGGAGTTGAATAGGGTTTCCCTTTTGTACCTCGATGTCCCGCCGAAGCTGGTCGATGGCGGTTCTGGCATCGAAGCCGAATTGTCCCGGCTTAGGCTCTCGACTATTGGGTGTAGCATCCCCACCGACCCATAGGCCGATAGAGATGGGCGTGGTCCCCAAGTCCGAACGACTGCTCCTTATCGATTCGCAGCAACAAACAAGAAGAGACGCACGTTCGAACTGCTGGATCGTGAGAAGCCTCAGTGTATAACGCATGAGTGCGGTCACCCCGTCCGAATCCCGAAAGTTGAGGCGCCGATAGAAGATCGTGAAGGCAATCAGGCCGAGGTATGCCTCCGTCTTGCCACCGCCGGTGGGAAACCATAGCAGATCTGCAACTTCACGATCGTGTGATTTCGGCTGGGCGATACCTCGGAGGCACAACAGTATGAATGCCAACTGGAAGGGATGCCAGACGTGCTGTCCCGACCGGTCAGGTGCAGCTGGCCGTGCTGTCTCGGGCAGCTTCAGCCACTCGGTCCGGGACCTCTGTTGCAGCATAGCTTCATTCGCCAGTTGAAAGGCCAACATGGCTTTGTCGTCGTTCTTCAGGAGCTCGATGCCGCCGGTGATTCGCTCCGCCGCATCTCGGCACGTGGCGAGGTGTGCTTCCGCAGTCTCCAGCAGTCTGCCGTCCAGCTCATTTTTTGCGGTCTCCGTTTCGACCTCGATCCAGTGCTGATAGCCCGAGCAGAGCCCCGAGAGGGCATCCACGACCTCATCGGCGTTCGCCGCAGCCAAGAAGCGCATACCGAGCCGTTCGGCGTCTATGTCGGGGTTGCTCTCCGCTACTCGGACCGGAGCCGTGGGGGCAAAGGTGGTGCCGATTTTTTTGGCCCTGCTCGGATCCGCCTCGTCCAAGTGCCACTCAACTGAACAGCCGTGGCCGACAGCAAATGATCGCACATGACGGTACAAGAGCTCATATGACTTGAGCTCTTCGTCGTCGAGATTCGGTGCCTCGGTCCTCCGCTCCACGAATTGCGACGACCCATCTGCCGCGCTCACACTCAGCTTCACCTGGAGGAACGAGTAGGGGTCGCGAAGGCTTCCCGGGGGCGACCTGAGTGTATTGAGCAGCACGAGAGTGACCGGTTTGGCTCCGTGCTCATCGACGTCGCGGAACCTGTAGAAGAGCGCCAGGCCGTCTGCGATCTGTTGCCGATCAGTCCGCGCCGATGTCGCGAGTCGGATATCCTCGACATCCAGTGGGTCTCGCTTCCACGGTTCATCGGTTCGGAAAGGCTCCGGTATGTTCTCGTCGACCGTGTGGCTCTCACCCTCCAGTGGTCGATAGCGGCCGGCACTAACGGACACGGATATCTCTCCGGTGTACTCACCTTGGATGGCGAAGCTCAGGCCCATAGATGAGGGGTATCGCGTATTCGCAAGCGAGACGGGGGGATCGAACGCCTCCGAATCCTCTCCTTCATCAATACCTTGAGACTCGTCTTGATCGCCGACCCCGTGCTCGCCCTGGGGATACAGTATTCCGGATAGGTAGTGTGTGAGCGGCGGGTCCGGGATCTCCTCATCGGGCGTGCTCGGTCCTATCAGGTCGGTTGCTACGGCCTGCACGAGCCTCGATCGAAGGTCGTAGTGGTCTTCAAACGACATTCTGCCCCCCCTCTGTACAGTTACCAAGACCGTGTACTCGGGGTCTTAGCCAGAGCCCCGAAGCTCCGAGACCGGCCCGTCGTCCGACGACCCGGTTGCCGGCCACGGTGTCCACTACGTCAACGAACAGGTCGGTTACAGCCTCGGGTAGTCCCGGCCCGCCTTTGCCGTAGACCTCCCACGTTCTCAACAAGCACCTGTTGAACTCTTCTCCTATGGCGCCGATGGGATACCCGTTGTGATAGATGAAATAGGCGGACGGACGGTCACCAACGGATTGGAGTCGCAGCTCTACCTCATCACCGGGGGATACTTCAGTGCTGAGGTATTCCTGTATGGCCAACACATCGGAGCTGAGCGACGGCCAACCTGGTGGCTCCGAACATGCCGAGTCTCGCCCTTGGACCTCCATCTCCGTAACGTTCCCCCCGGAGCGCCTCATCCATCGACCCAAATCCCTTTGCAGGAAGTATCCGGAGGTGGGTGGTGGTGAAACGTGAAACAACTCCTTGCGGGACCTGGTTAACCCGACAAACACAACGCGGCATTCTTCGGGAAGGTCTTCCGCTATCGATGCGGCCTTGTACATTTCTTCGGGTTCGACGGCCAGCGCCACACAATCGAACTCACGTCCCTTGGCACGATGGATTGTTGAAACCACGAGGCCACCGGATCTCCCGGGTGCCGACAGGTCGTCGGGCACAACGCCGACCTTGACATTCTGCCAGAGTCGATGAACGTCGAGATGGCGGCCGCCACTCCTCTCAATTCGCTTGAGGAGATCCCAAGCCTCTTCGCTGCCGACATCTGGGCACTGGGCATCCCGTAGCGCGGAGCGGCTGAGGTGATCGGAAGTAATGCCCCGAAGAGCTACGCCGATCCACCTCGGAAGCGCACGGTCGGTGGCTTCGCGCTGGAGCGAGTGGGGCACACCCAGTCTCCACAGCTCTCGCGAAATCAGGAGGGCATCGACGTTTCGTCTGGTGAGTATCGCCGTCCTTCGGTGATCGGTCGTCAACCGCGGGTAGGCTGATCCGATACCGCCGAGGGAGAGGAGACTAAGAACGGTGTCGACTAGACGGTCGAATATCTTGTCGTAGTCTATTTCGCCCTCACTCAGGAACTCGCGGTCTTGGCCGAGAAGCGCTGGCGCTGCCCACATCGCCGTCGCGGCGGGGCTTTCGGCGTCCGTGCGTTTGTTCTCTGTGAGGATTCGCTCTTGTAGCTCGTCACGCATCCGGTCACGCAGCCATTTCACTAGGGTCCACGGCGTCTCCTTAGGTCCGTCGACCACGAAAGAGAAGATGCCTTGGGCCGGATCGCCGAAAAGAGTGAATCCGCCGTCCACGGCGTGGAGGATCGATTGGGTCAGTCTAACGCGTTCTCCAACGACATCTTGTATTTCGTCTACTAGGACATGCTTGAACCGGGCCAGGTAGTCCTGCGCCCCCTCGTCGACGGTGATCCATCTGGTCGCCCGCTTGATCCGTCCGAGGTACCCTTCGTGTTCCCACGGTCCACCGGGTTGGGTATCAGACAGAAGCCGAGTCGCGAATGAGTCAAACGTAACGGCACGAACGTAGGCAGCGTTGCCGCCAGCCTTCGCGAGGCGATCTCTCAACTCCGCTACGGCGGCCCGCGAGAAACTCAACACCAGAAGCTCGCCCCCCGGCTTCAACCCCATGTTCTCGACGAGATGGATCATTCTCGCAATGAGGGTGTGCGTCTTGCCGGTCCCCGGCGAGGCCAACACCAGTTGGTGGGAATCCGGCGGGGCCTCGGCTACGGCGCGCTGCTCGTCCGTAAGGGACAAAGTCAAGGGGAAGTCTCCTCGGCGACGCCCGGCTTCCACAGGTCCTCGAACTGAGTGAATGCCAGAGCGCCGCCGTAGTTGATGATGTTGTCTTCGACGTTGACGATCAGGCATGTGTCTTTGCCACCGTTCAAAGGACCACGCAGACCGCGACCGATCATCTGCTGGTAGAGCGCGGGGCTGTACGTCGGCCTGGCCACGTAGATTGCCCGAACCTGAGGGGCATCGAAGCCGGTCGTGAGGACGTTGAAGTTCGTGAGTACCTGTATGCTGCCCTTCTTGAATTCTTCGATGTAGTAGCGTCGGGCGCCGGACTCGAGCTGCCCCCATATGGCGGCGGCGGACAATCCTTCCATCCGCAAGAGTGCCGCCATGGTCTGGGCGTGGTCGACCGAAGCTCCGAAGAGGAGTACGGGCCAATCGCGGTCGAGGCTCGTGATAGACTTGAGCAACATGTCGTTTCGCGATGTGTCCTGTCCGAGGCGTTCCGTGACGGATGCCGGGAGACGATTCAGTTTCTCCAGTTCCGCAAGTTCGCTCTCGGACAGCGACACATCCGAGCCGGAGAGGAGCGCAGGCTCGACCCACGCCAGCACCCTCATTTCCTGCAGCGTCCTATAGCGCTTGTCTACAGGTGCATCGATGGCGTCTAGCCGCCTTCCCTGGAAGCGCCTGATAAGCCTCATTGTCTCGTCTTCCCCCCCCCTGAAGGGTGTGGCAGTGAGACCGATGAGAGGACATCTGTCGCGGCCTCGTCCCAGACCGAGCCAGTCCAATACCTTTGTGTACGATGTCTCGGTAGCCCCATGAGCCTCATCGATGACCACGCAGGCGGCGTCGTCGAGCCAGTCGTATTCGGGCGCACCGATGCATCCTTGGAGTTTCTGGATCGTGGCGACGACGAGGTGGGTGCCCTCTGTGAACTGAGTGGTTTCGTTTGACGACCAAAGGCGGCTGATTCGAAGCCTATGCCGCGGCCCAAAGGACCGCCAAATCTCGCTCCACGACTGAACGGCTTGCTCGCACAATTCGTCACTCTGAGCGATCCAGAGAATGGGTCCGGAGAGGACGTGGCCGCGTTCTACGAACTTGGTGATCGCTTCGGCGCACACTCTTGTTTTGCCCGCTCCCGTCGGAAGGGAAAGGACCCCTCGGCGCTCGCTCTCGGCCTGAAGCAATTCTTGAATGCGCGCAGCCGATTCCTGCTGGAAAGCATGGAGAGGGGGAAGGTCCGGGGGCCCCTCGACGTGCATGATGGCCGCCCTGCGCCTCGATTCGAAGCCTGCAAACTCAGCTGCGAATCCCAGGGTCTTGACGAAGGCCTTTGCGTGGCGGCTGCCGGCCCAGCTAGGAGGGGGATCCAGTCCCGCCTCCTGCAGTTCGCTCCTGAATTCGTGGAGCGTATCGACACCGTAGACGGATAGGGCAAGATCCGCCAATTGCGCAGGACTTGGTGTACCGCCTATCCTCTCCTCCACGCTCCGCAGGAGACCCGTGGGAAGGCGCCGCATGATAGCCTCCGACCCGATGAGCTCCAGCAGCTTCTCGGATGGTGATCCCAGCTCCCTGATCCTGCGCACAAGATCCCGCTTCTCAAGGGACCTTATGTAGTTGAGGGCTTCGTCTCGTTCCTCCAGCGTGAGCTGGATATTCAGTTCGTGACAGACACGACCTAAGACGTCATCCTCAGGAAGCGTGTCTCTGTAGTATATGCACCCCTCAAGAGGGGGGACGAAATCTCTCTCTTCGCCGTACTTGCCGTCGGAAGTGAGGACCTCGAGACGGACGGACGAGCAAGGAACGAGGAGTAGATCGGCACCGCCGTCTTTCAGGTGCGGCGCGAGACTGGGATAGCGGTCGATGATCCTTGTGCGCTCTCCGTTTTCGTCTGCCTCGACGGTCGTCGTTATCGCCTGCCCGGAAGGAACAAGTTGCCATCTCTCCGCCATGAGGCGTGCATCGCTGCTTGCGGGAACCAGCAAGCTCGCCCTGCCCGCCAAGGTCAGCGCCGTGAACTCTGCAGCATCGCTGACCACCGTCACATCTTGCGGCGGAAAGGAGTCGCGGTCCTGCCCGACGCGGCATCTCAGAAGCCCGGGAGGCGAGTGTCCAGCTCGGCATATCTGCGAATAGAACTCCCCAAGGAGTCTGTCGTCATCCATGGTTCCGGCGGTTTCGAGGGCTTTGGATACCTGCTCCGGGGTGAGTTCTCCCATCTCCGAAGGGAGGCTCAGTCTTTCGGCGACTTTGGCGGAGCACTGCGCCACCGGGAAAACGGATGACCACTTCGCGAGCGCTGGCCCGACACATGCCGATACGGGCCGGTAGCCGAGCGAGGTGCCGAGTCGGCCCTCACGGAGTAGCACCCAGTCCACGGGCGAAGGGAATTCTAGCGTCGGGTACACGTCCCAGCGGGTTGTGTGAGACATGTGCCAGGGGTCGGCTCCGGCCTGCGTTGCCAACAGGGCATGCGTGAAGCACGCCCTCCCCTCTTCACTCAAATTGAAGATAGGCTTCAGTGGGCCGGGGATCGATTCCTCGGAAAACCGCAGATAGGATGACGCGGGCATACTACTGTGGTCGGGTAGCGAAGCGACATAGGCTTTTCTAGCCTCATCCGTGTAGGTCTGAAACCAGGGCGCATCCTTGCTTCCGTACCCGGGAGATGGGCTGCCGACTGCGCCCATTCGCTTTATCAGTTCCAGTTCTTGTGCGTGGAAATCCGTGTCGATGGTGGCGCTGGCATCTCTGCTGCCGTCGGCGGGAACGACGGGTCCGGGCAACAGCACTTTGTCTATGCCCGCATAGCGTCCGTCGAGGTTTCTCACATTGAGCGTTCCTTTGACGTCCCTCCGCAGGAGTTCTTCGGCACGGTCGATGTGGATCTCTCGAACGAGTGACCAGAGGTGGTCCCAATCGGCCGCGGTGAAGTCTCGTTCGTCGCTCCTAACAACCAGATCCTCCAGCTCGGACGAGGCGTCGATTTCCGAGATCCCGAGGTCGGCGACGGCCTCGCGAACATTAGGCAACTCGACCACTTTCGGATGGACCACCTTCAGGTTGCCTTCGAGGTCTCGCTCGTCTCTGGCGAGGAACACCGTGCCGGGAATTGGCTCGACCATGTCTCCGTGCTGGTCGAGAACGATCTTGGCCTGTTCGACTCCCTCTCGGTCGCATTTCTCCTCGGCCAGGACGATGTGAGCACCCGCTCTAATGGCTGCAGCCGACGCCTCGGCGGAGCCGTCCTGCACGAGTATCTCCAGCCACTCTTTGACGGGCACCGCGCATCTGCCCTTGAGTGTGAAGAGGCGCTCCACTCGTGAACGACGGCTTGTGGTCTCGACAGACGGATGGCACCAGTCGTCGGGGCTGCGGGAGTAGCCGAACCACGCGTCCAGAGCCTCCGGTGTGACTCCCTCGGGGTGAAGGTTGATTTCGTCCGGTCTCCTGAGTTTGTGGCTGGCGTCGGGAATACAGGGATGGTCTCTTGCCTTGTCATAGACGAGAGACGTAATCAAGTCGTCTGCCCAATTGGGTGCCTCACGCCCACGGGCCGGCATCGCATCCAGTACGGCCCCCGGGTCGGCCGGGTCGACGAGGCATTGGAGATTCTCCAACACAAGCCGCGCCGCTTCGTCCAGCAACTCCCGATTGAACGGTCCATCGAGGAGGCTCTTTCGGTCCTCGTTCAGTTTCCACGGGGCGTTGACTATGCCCGAGAGAGTGGTCTCGTATTCTGTTGGGAAGAAGGCCCAGAAACGACCCCGTGTAAGCCGTCCGCCGAGCCGGAAAGCCCAGAGGATTGGTATTACATCTCGACCTGCAAGCTCGCCCGCCTGAGCTTTGGCCGCTTCCGAGGGGGTGTGTTCCTTGTGGAAGATGCGCCAACGCTGCTCCTCGGTGCCGGACTTCAGCACCACATTCTCGTCGTCTTTCGCCACCTCGACGGTGCGCGTTGCCCGGCTTTCTAGGTCGCGGAGAACCAGTGCACCGACGTGGGGTGAGAAGAGAAGAAACTCGGCGGGGAACTCTTCTATGTCACTCGACAGCCAGCCCGCCGACCCCGGCTCTCTAGGCAGTTTCACCACCGTGTCCGCCCAACTCATCAGTTCGCGAAGGAGTGGGTCGCCCTCCGCAGCGGCGGCGGGGTTGATGGGAGTGGCCAAGCGCAACGTCGGTGTAGGTGTGTCTTGAATCTCGGGAAGGGCTTCGTAGATTCGCTGTGCCGAGAGCTCCGAGTCAAACCCGAACGACCCCGTCCGACTATAGAATTCCGGTTTGTTGGTGACTCCGAGTACAGACTTGAATCCGAGGCCGAATCGCCCGATCTCAGAGCCCCGCTTGACGGATAGATAGGCGCCGAGTATGGCGTCGACACCTTCCTTGGACACGGGTACGCCTTCGTTCGCGCAGTACAGCGCGTTGGGTGCAAGAACGACCTCGATGCGTCTCCCGGGACAAGAGATCATAGCATCCGCGCCGTTTTGAACGAGCTCGAATATCTGTCGTCGGCCGTAGCCGCCCTCCGCTGTGGCCCTCTCGAAGTTTGCATGCTCTTCGACAAGCCGAGGTCGTGCCTTGTAGGCGGCAATCCACTCCCCCGCACTTAGCCGAACGTGGCTTTCGATCTCTGACGAGGTAGCCCACGCTCCCGGGTCGAAGTCGCGTTCCTTATTCACCGCTTCACCTCCACTGCGACCCGCTCCTTGCGACACCACGACAAGTGAGATCCGGTGATCCGTCGCACGGAATCAACGGATACGGCGGAGACGCATCGGATTGTACTATATTTTCGCGCCTTGGGGAAAGTCCAGCCTAGTTGACCGAATATGCTTGACTGCTGAGGCCCTTTCGTACTAATGTGCGTTCGAGATGGAGTACACTTTCATAGACCTCTTCTGTGGAGCGGGCGGGTTGACCGCTGGCTTCGTGGAGGCCGGTATGCGCCCCGTGCTCGCTGTGGAAGTGGATCCGGACGCGGCGGCTACATACAGAGCGAATCACGGCGATCACGTTCTAGAAAGACTTATTGAACATGTCTCAAATGAGGAGCTTCCCTCCGCCGACATTGTGATAGGTGGCCCGCCCTGTCAGGGCTTCTCTCCTCTCGGCAGAATGAGCGGCGGCGGCGCGAACGTCGTTCTGAACGGCCTCTGGATGGACTTCGCCCGCGTCGTAGAACGGGTGAGGCCGAAGGCGTTCGTACTCGAAAACGTTCCGCAGTTTCTCAGATCGCAGGAATTCGCCGCGCTTCGGAACCTTGCCGATGGGCTTGGCTACACAGTCAAGCCTTGGGTACTCAACTCCGTCGACTTCGGCGTTCCGCAAAAGCGCCGACGCTGCGTTATCGTGGCGTCGAGACTCGGCTCTCCGATGCCGCCTGACCCGGTCTCGGCGTTCGCGGCAACTGTCTACCAGGCAATTGGCGACTTGCCGCAGCCGAGCGGAAAGGGCGAAAGGATGGCTCGAGGTATCGTTACATCGGGTTTGGATCTGCATTTCACAAGAAGCCCGACGCCCCAGTCGCTCCAAAGGTATCGGTTGATTCCATCGGGAGGCAATCGCTTCGACCTTGTTAGGCGCGCCCCTGACTTGGCGCCTCGTTGCTGGCTCGACAAGCCCACGGGAAGCACCGATGTCTTTGGGAGACTGCGCTGGCACGAGCCGGCACTAACGATCAGAACCGAATTCTTTAAGCCCGAAAAGGGGCGCTACTTGCACCCTTCTGACGATCGGCCCATCACTCATCTGGAAGCTGCATTGTTGCAGACCTTCGACTTCGACTACGGATGGAGCGGTTCGAAGATATCTTGCGCTCGCCAAATCGGCAACGCGGTTCCGCCGGCGCTTGCCAGGTCGATCGCGATCAGTCTCCAAAAGCTCTTGGACGATCGGCGTCCGGGACGAAGGATCGGGCGGCGAGCGACCCGCTCGGCAGCCGTCGGCGCTCACTAGAGCGAGCCGCCGGCCATGAGGATGCACTCTTGGGAAAGGGGATGGCCCCCAAGGTCCGTCGCTTTCGGCGCGCCGCGCTAAGAGCTTGCCGGCTGCACGCGCGCCCTTTTCCGTGGCGCCAGACGAAAGACCCTTACGCCGTCCTCGTCGGGGAGATTCTGCTTCAGCGAACTCGGGCGGAGAACGTGGCAGACGTCTTCCGGAGTTTCACAGCGAGATGGCCCGACTATAGGGCGCTCTCCGATGCCAGTGTCGGGAGTGTTGAGTCCATCATTCGGCCGCTTGGTCTCCCAAAGCGGGCAGTTGAACTACGGAAGCTCGCTCGAGAGCTGGTTCGTATCGGGCGGATACCTTTGGACCCATCGGAACTCGAACGGCTCCCCGGTGTCGGTCCATACGTATCTCATGCGGTACCAGTATTCGCAGGTCGACGGAATCTTCCCCTTGTCGACTGGGTGATTGCTCGTGTCCTCCGCCGCTACTTTGGCCTGAGGGTCGAAGGCAGGCCGAACGCTGATGCTGAGCTTTGGAAGCTGTCCGCCGATATTGCGAGGCCGGGACGAGCAAGGGAAGTCTGGATCGGAACTCTCGACCTCGCGGCGGCCGTCTGCAAACCTCGGCCGCTGTGTGACGAGTGTTCCCTTCGATCTAGTTGCTGTTACGCTCGCGAGCTAAGGCCCGGCCTACGTCGTAGCTCGAGACTTGACTGACGTCCCGTTGAATGCGGGCTCGCTTGACAGCCCGACTGCAACTGAACTGAAGGTTGCCTCGGTGTCGGCCTTGCTACTCCTCTCTGCGCTTCCTCAGCCGCATGGCTGTTTCTACGTCTTGGTCGAGCACAAACATTCGACAGATTACTCTCCAGCCCAGAATGCCGAAGCTGCTTCTGAATATTCGCTTCACATCGGAGGCAGTTGCCGCAGCCTTTAGTTCGACGGCCACCCTCCGTGCCAGCTCGATGCGCTCCTCCAGCGGCTCCTCTGCCATTCTACCAACTCCAGCAGCCAACGCTAACGGAGGCAGTTGATCCTGAAGCATGTTACCGCTCAGGTACGGGCCCGTGCAAGTCGCGAGCTGCGAGTCGGGCAGCAATGGCCACTTGAAGGGTTTCGCACAATGGAGGTTGTGGGTCTCACGGGGCCTCAAGTGGGATCGGCTGCCACAAGCTCTGACCTACTCGGAGCGGCCTAGCCTCGCGCTTGCCTGCGATCGTAAGCGTGGTATCATCATCTCGATGTCCTACCCAGCTTCCTACTTCCGCCTGAGCATGTTCCGCCAGTGCCGCCAAAGGTACAAGCTCCACTACGTGGACGGCCTGGCGCAGGAGTACAGAAAGGCTCGCCCCTACCTAACGATGGGGGAGCATGTGCATGGGGCGCTCCGTGACCTCTTCTTGCTGTCGGTAGGGGAGCGCTCTGAGGACCGGCTCATCGAGTTGATGCGTGACCGCTGGCGCAAGAACCGTGAAGGCTTTGCGGATCGTGAGGAGGAGAAGGTCTACGGCGAGAGGGCCACTGGCCAACTCCGACGCTTTGCCCAGAAGGAAGACCTGGCCATCCAGCCGCTGGCCGTGGAGGACAACCACAAGGTGGAGATAGACGACACCCTGGCCCTCCTCGGCAGAATAGACCGCATCGACCGCGACGGCGAAGGGCTCCACATCATCGACTACAAGACCGGCTCACCCCGAGAGCCTGACCCCCTACAGCTACAGATGTATGCCCTCATCGTCGTTAGGGAGTTTGACCCTGCGCCCATCAGGGCCTCCTACCACTACTTGGAAACGGGGGAATGGATCACGGAGGAGGCGACCGGGGAGACGATGGCCCGAGCGCTGGAGGACGTTCGCCAGCGGGTCGCGGCCATCGCAGCCGAGAGGGAGTACCCGGCCAGCCCTGGGCCACTATGTGGCTATTGCGACTTCTTGGAGATCTGTCGAGGCGGCGAGGATTTCCTCGAATCTCACCCCAGGACGCCAGGGGAAGAGCCGCCCTTGCAGTAGGCTCGCCACGATGCACTGATGCTGTACGGTCGACGGCCACGGGTGTAGGATCTTTCCGTCATGGCGGCTCAGAACGCTGTTGTGGCCTTGACAGATGGCCGCTGGTTCGAATTCCTTCGGAGCCTGGCGGCGGATGGACGTCTGGACGAGGTGAACTTCTGGCGTCCGCTAGCTCAGACGGACTTCAGGTCGCTGGCGCCTGGCGAGCCCTTCTTCTTTCGTCTCAAGCATCCAATCAATGCCATCGCGGGCTACGGATTCTTCGCTCACGCCACTCGGTTGCCGATCGGATTGGCGTGGGACGCCTTTCGGGAGCGAAACGGCGATCCTACGTTCGAGAGCTTCCTCTCCCGCATTGCCGAGTATCGCCGCGAGTCGCCCCTGGAGACGGCGCTTGGGACTAGAGACGTCACTTGCCTCATCCTGAGAGAGACCCGATTCTTGCGCCAGCAGGAGTGGCTTGCGTGGGGAGAGGATCGTGGATGGCATCCGAACATCGTGGCCTTCAAGGGCTACGACCTTACATCGGGCGATGGCGTCGCGTTGGCGGAACTCGTGAGGAATGGGGCCCCGGCTGAGCTTGTCGATGAGTTTGAGCCTGTGCTAAGGGACGAGCGGTCGTGGACTGAGGAGCTCGCCGTTGCTCGTGAGGGCCAGGGATCGTTCCGGGTAAGGGTATTGGATGCGTACAGTCGGCGGTGCGCGGTAACCGGTGAGCGTGCTCTTCCCGTTCTGGACGCCGCTCACATCGAGCCCTATCGCGGCCCGGCGTCGAATCACGTTCAGAACGGATTAGCCCTTCGCGCCGACATCCATCGGCTCTACGACGCGGGATATCTAACGGTGACGCCCGGCTACCGCCTAGAAGTAAGCCGTCGACTGAAGGATGATTTCGATAACGGGGAAGTCTACTACCGCCTCGGTGGAGCGAACCTCACTGTGCTTCCCAGCAATCCGGCGAAGCGTCCAAGCCCGGAAGCGCTTGAATGGCATGCGGCGAACGTGTTTCGATAGGGTCGCCGACGCTATCCCCACATAGTGTGCCTTCCTCGGATACGCGTCGCGAGATGGCTAGCCAACCAACTAGCTCGCTGAAAGGAGGCGGTTGTTGTCTGAATGCCTTACGTACACAGTAGGTGAGGCCGCCAAGGCGATCGGCGTGTCGCGAGGCCTGGCATATGAACTGGTGAGGCGGGGCGACCTCCGGACTGTGCATGTCGGTCGCCGAGTCCTTGCGCCCCGAGACGCCGTACGTGACTTCCTGGGACTGGGGCAGGAGCAAGTATCGATGTCGCACGGGGCGACGCCGGAAACCGAGTCTGACAAGGTGACATACCTGGTTACGATTCGACGCGTCCGTGGCGGTGAGGCACTGAACACGCCTTCTGTATTGCCTGTCTCCTGGTGAGCTGCTGGCCGACGCGATCGTCGGCTCTTGGTGGCGATGGGGTGGACTCAGCGGAAGCTGTGGGGTGGCGGCGCGGTCAGGGAGCGCGGCACCCGCAGCGCCGATAAGTCCTGCGCTATCAGGTTAGTGGTTCCATCCCGTTGCTGCAGCTCGCCGCGCACCAGCACAAAGGGCTCGGCTCGCACCAGGCTGCGGTAGCGCTCGTAGAGCTGCGGCTTGATGACCACATTGGCCATCCCGAACTCGTCCTCCAGCAGCATGAAGACGAAGCCCTTGGCCGTCATCGGCCGCTGACGGCAGATCACCAACCCTGCCACCTCCACCTGGCACCCGTCGGGCAGATGCTCCAGGTGGGTGGTGGAGACGATGTCCTCGTGCAGATGGGGCCGTATGAGAGCCACCGGGTGGTAGTCAGGCGAGAGGGCGAGGATGCCGTATTCCGCGGCCATGCGCTCCCAGTCGGTCATCTCGGGCAGGGCCACCATGTCCTGCTCGACGGACAGGGCCAGGGCTAACTGGCCGTTGGACGAGCGATACAACAGCCCCAACTGCCACAGCAACTCCCGCCGGTTCAGGCCGAACTGGTCGAAGGCGCCCACCGAGATCAGGTTCTCGATGGGTTCTCGCTTCAGGCTGACCCGCCGGACGAAGTCCGATAGCGAGCGGAAGGGCCCGTTCCGCCGTCGCTCATCCTCCAGCGCTCTCGCTGCCTGCTGGCCGATGCCCTGCACGTAGGCGAAGCCGATGCGCACCGCTCCCTCCTCCACCGTGCACCCGGCGCGACTGCGGTTCACGTCCGGCGGGAGAACCTCGATGCCGTGGCGCTGGGCGTCGTTAGTGAGCACGTGCGGCGGGTAGAAGCCCATGGGCTGGGCGTTAAACAAGGCGCAGCAAAACTCGACCGGGTAGTATTTCTTGAGCCAGGCCGACTGATAAGCGAGGAGGGCGAAAGCGGCAGAGTGGCTCTTCGGGAAGCCAAACTCAGCGAAGCCCAGGAGCTTGTTGAAGACGGTGCGGGCCGTCTTCTCGTCCACTCCGTTCTCCAGAGCGCCGATGCGGAACTGGCGCCAGAAGCCCTCCATCGCCTCCCGCGAGCGCTTGCGGCTCATGGCCCGTCTGAGGGCCTCGGCCTGGCCGGCGGTGAAGCCCGCCAGGGCCATCGCCACCTGGAGCACCTGCTCCTGGAAGAGGATCACCCCTAGCGTCTCTTCGAGCGCTGGCTCCAGGCTGGGGTGGTCGTAGGTTACCGGCTCGCGGCCCTGGCGGCGCTGGGCATAAGGATTGACCGCCTTGCCCACGATGGGGCCGGGTCGCACGATGGCCACCTCCACCGTCAGGTCCTCGATGGAGCGGGGTTGGGTGCGGGGGAGCATCTGCATCTGGGCCCGGCTCTCCACCTGGAAGACGCCCACCGTGTCGCCGGCGCAGATCATGTCGTAGACGGCGGGGTCGGTGAAGTCGATGCGGCTCAGGTCCACGTAACGCCCGTGGTGTTCGGCGATGAGTTCCACGCACTCCTCCACCAATGAGAGCATCCCCAGGGCCAGGAAGTCGATCTTGATGAAGCTGGCGTCGTCCACCGAGTCCTTGTCCCACTGGCAGACCACCCGCCCCGGCATGGCCGCCGGCATGACCGGCACCAGCTCCACGAGAGGTCGCGAGGAGATGATCATCCCGCCGACGTGCTGCGAGACGTGGCGAGGGAAGCCGTCGATCTGGCGGGCCAGGGCCACCAGGTCGCGCCAGAGAGGAGCGTCCACCCTGTCGCGGAACTCCGGCAGACGGGACATCTCCTCGGCCAGGTCGCGGGCTCGACCCCCCTCGCAGCGCTTGGCCAGCTTGTCCAGCTCGGCCTCCGGCAGGCCCAGGGCCTTGCCGACATCCCGGACGGCGCTTCGGACCTTGTAGGTGGGGAAGGAGCACACCAGAGCGGCGTGCTCTGGGCCGAACCTGTCGTACACCCGCAGGATGAGCTCCTCCCGGATCTCCCGCGGGAAGTCCAAGTCGATGTCCGGCACCGAGGTCATCTCCTCATTCAGGAAGCGGCCTAAGAAGAGCCTATGCTGAAGGGGGTCGATGTGCGACAGGCCGATGAGATAGCAGATGAGGGAGCCCACCGAGGAGCCGCGGCCTCGCCCCGGCGGCAGCCCGGTTCGCGCACGGGCGGAGTCCTTGCCCCGCACCTCCTCCGCCACCTGGCGGGCCAGATCCAGCAGGTCGCGGTAGATGAGAAAGAAGCCCGATAGGCCGTGCTTGCGCACCAGGGCCAGTTCCTCTTGCAGGCGGGCCTCCACCTCCGGCGTGGTGCGCTCATACCTCTCGTAGGCAGCCTGATAGCAAAGCTTTTCTAGATGGCTATCCGCCGTCTCCCCTTCGGGCACCGGGTAGTCGGGGAAGCGGTAGTCCAGGTCGCGGGCCAAGTCGAAGCGACAGCGCTCGGCGATGCGGACGCTCGTCTCCAGCGCCTCCGGCCACTCAGCGAAGAGGTGGTTCATCTCCTGGGGCGACTTCAGATAGTACTCGCAGTTCTCCCGCCGCAGGGTGTGCGAGGCGTCCAGGGTGGTGCGGTTCCTGATGGCCACCAGCACGTCCTGCAGGTGGTGGCGCTCCCACAGGTGATAGTGGACGTTGTTGGTGGCCACGCAGCCCAGCTTCAGGCGCTTCGCCAGCCTGACCAGGCATCGGATGCGAGGCGTATCGCCGTAGACTAGGTTCTGCTGCAATTCGATGAAGAAGTTGTCGCGGCCAAAGATGCGGATGTAGCGCCGCACTGCTGCCTCTGCCTCCTTGTAGCGACCTGCGGCTACCAGCAAGGGCACCTCGCCCTTCTTGCAGCCGGAGAGAGCGATGAGGCCGCGAGCGTGCCGGGCCAGCACTGCCGGGTTGAGGGCGAGCTGACCGCGAGGGCTGTTCAGATGAGCGTGCGAGAGGAGGCGGCAGAGGTTGGCGTAGCCCTCAAGGGTCTCGGCCAGGAGTGTAAGGTGAAATCCACCCTGGAGGGTCACCTCAGCCCCGACGATCGGCCGCACCCCAAAGGCCCGGGCGGTCTGGGCGAACTCCATCGCCCCGTGGAGGCCGTCGTGGTCGGTGAGGGCGAGGACCTCGTAGCCCAGCTCCCGCGTCCGCAGCACCACCTCCTCGACGGAGGATGCCCCGTCTAGCAGGGACCAGTGGCTATGGCAGTGGAGTTCGATGTACGCTGACTCAGCCATAATTCTGCTGAGACCATCTGCCTGTGACGAGGTCGCGGTAGATGGTCACCACCCGCCCGTCCTCCAGCAGCAGGCTAAAGTACAGCCGCGACACCGGCCGCTTGCGCCACCACTCGTCGTCGATGCGCCAGCGGTCCTGCACCGCGGCCACCGCCAGGCGCTTGCGCCCAAGCACCACGGCCCGCGGCTCGCCCGACTCGTCGGCCTCCACCTGGATAGGCTTCGCCCGGTTCAGGGGTCGTAGTCGATGAGCGCGTGCCGCCGCTCGGGGATGCGCGACCACGGCTCCACCTCCACCACTCGCAACACGGGCGACTGCCCGTAGCGGGCCTTGAGCTGGCGGACTGCCTCTGCTACTTGGGGCTGGCGCCGGCGGCCGCTAGAGAAGAATCCCTCCTGCTTGCCCGTCTCTCCTGCAAGGCCGGAAAGCTCGATGGTTAGCTCCTCGATGGGCGCAGTCAGGGGTGCCGCCTCGATCGCCGACTTCAGTACACAGAGCATCTGCTCCCGCTCGGCGGTGGCCTCGCGGAAGACGATGGCCCTCTCGCAGCATCGTCCGTCGCTGAGCAGGGCCCGTAGGATCATGCGGCGGGCGGCTCGTCCTCTGATGGCTGGCTGTCCCAGCAGTCGGCTGAGTAGCTGGCGACTGGCGGTGACCAGCGCTTCTCGGCTGATCACCGGCGCGTAGAAGGCCAGATGTTCCCGTATCGACTCCTCCCGTCGCAGCGGGCGCAGGGGCTCCCTATCGATGCCCTGGGCCAGTTCCCAGATGCGCCTCCCTTCACGTCCGAGCTGGGCCTGCACCGCCCCCATCGGCAGTGAGGCCAGGTCTCCCATCGTCCGCAGGCCGAACAGCTCTAGGTGTCGGAGGGTATCGCGAGAGCAGGACAGGAGAGACACGTCGATGGGCGCCAGGAACTTCTTCTCCTGTCCCTTTGGCACCAGGCAGACCTCGCCGGGTGCGCTGACGGTAGCCGCGACCTGAGCCGTGAACTTGTCCTCGGCCAGGCCGACGCTGGGTATGAGGCCGGAGGCACGACGTACCGCCTGAGCCAACGCATCCCCCAGGGCCATCTCGTTCCGATAGTGGCCATTCAGCCCGCCCAGGCCGATGAAGGTGCAGCCTAGGCTCGCCGGGTCCACTAGCGGGCTAATGGTTTCCAGGCCACGCAGAATCTGGTCGAAGGCGTCGCCGTAGCGGGGCAGATCAGGGGGTAGGAACGAGGCGCTAGGGCAGAGACCCAGTGCCTGACGCAAGGGTATCCCGATGCGCACACCTTGGGCCGCCGCCGCCGCCGAGCAGTCGAGGACGGTGCCCCGCTGCTCCGTCGTCTCGCCGATGATCACAGCCCGCCTGTTCAGAGCGGGACTGGTTCGCCGCTCTATGGCGATAGGGAAATGAGGGAGCCAGACGCAGGCTACTCGCACACCACTGCTCCTTCACAAATGGACGGGATGCAACGATCTTATGGTAAAAGAACACGCGTTCTATTGTCAAGGTGGGGAAGTCATACCGTTCTCTATGCAGACATAGTGTCAGCTGGCAAGACGGCCAGTGTCAGAATGCCCTAGCCCAGCCACCGCCTCCTGGCGTACCACGCTCCTGCGGTGAGGACGGCCAGCGCGACAGCCGCGAGCGCAGCCAGGGCAATGTAGTTGCCAACCGCGCTCCTCTCGCCAACCAACTCACGGCGCTTTCTGGCCTCAAGAAACAGCTCCGCTGCATGTGGGACATCGATGTTGGCTAGCCCCAGCTCCGCCTTTACCTGGCGAAGGCCGACCCGCCACTCCTCACGTGTCGTCGGAGAGTCCGGATTGTCAAGGGAGTAGACGTTGACCAGCCAAGCCGGGATGCCGACTTCCTCACGAAAGAAGTAGAGGTGTGCAAATCGGTTGGCCGACTGGTACAGCGGCCCCGTCCAGTCGATATCCTCCGGGACACCGAGCCAGTTCTTTGTCTTCCTAAGGGCCGTTTCGATCTTTTTCCGAGACCTCGGCGACGCCTGACATCCACCGCCGTAGATCTCAGCCGGGTAGCTCTTCGCCTCAACCAGTATGACTCCTCTAGCAGCCGGATCGCCCCCGATCTCAACAGCCGCGAGCGCGTCCCAGACAGGACCACCCCGAGGCCAGAACCGCTTCAACTGTGGATCGAGGCTCTCAAGTTCAAGCGCTCGCAGGAAGGCGTGGTCCTGGTATTCGACGAATTTCTCTGTCTCAAGAGGTGATACCCAACGGAGGCGCGGATTCAATGAGGCCAGTGAGGGAAGCGCATCCACCACACGCCTAGACAGCTCGTCTGGCTGGCGGTTCACCCAGATCTGCAGCTGGAGTTGGCTGCCAGCATATGCTCGTCCTAGATCGTCGACCCGATCACTACGTTCGCTCACGATTGGCACCTTTCCTTGGCGATAGACTAGGTGGACGACCAGGCTCCTTTGATTCGGCCATTTGCCAGGTCAGGCAGCAGGGCCGACCACTCTGCCTATCAGCGATGCCGGACGACCAGCCCTGGCGGCCTCATCCTACTCGCAGGCGCGACGGTTGGCAAGGGAAGGAGCTACGGCCGCCACGAGCCACCACGAACCGCACGACGGCGTTGGGCAGCTCGTCGACGCCCCCAAGCCTCCAACTCTCGCATTTGGGACGGGCTCGCGAGAAGTTCGCGAGAAGCCCATGACGACACTGGACGGGCGTCCGAGCGATGACGCCCTTGCATCACTTATGGTCGAGCCCGAGAATCAATTATCCAAGGCGACGGTTCTCGTCGTCTTCCGTCAGCGGTCGGTGGCGAACTGGATTGGAGAGTGTCTCAAAGAGGCCGGGTACATAGTGGCCGTTGCCGAAGGCTACGATGACGCTCTTCGCAGTCTTCACTTCCTCGAACCTGACGCGGCTATCGTGAGCGCCAGCAAGGTAGAAGGAGACATTGAGGGATTCCTCAGTTGGCTTGAGCATGACCTGCACGCTGGCGCTATCCCCACCGTCCTCATCGTACCAACCAAGAGCCAGGCCACCTTGGCGGATATCGCAGCCCGCGGGCGATCCCGCATGGCCTATCTGTCTTGGCCCTTGAAGTGCAGGGATCTTCAACACATCATGCTGGACTTGCTTCGGAGCGACAGGCGGAGCATCGAGCCAGGTTCTGGCAGTCAACTTGTCCTTGATCCGCGGTTGCGTGTTCTGCAGGGGCGGGCTGGGAGTACCATTCTGACCCCAACTGAATACCGCCTGGCCAAATATCTCATGAGCCAGGGAAAGAGAATAATAGGCGTCCAGGAAGCACTCACGCATGTGTTTGGCATTTATCGAGGTAACGGCAATCCATCGCTTGTGTGGGCGCACCTCAGGAGACTGAGGCAAAAGATCAGAATTGTCACGGGCGGCAGCGACCTCATACGCACCGTCGGGGAAGACGGGTTTACCTACCTTGGCAGGTAGAGATTCAGCTCGCCAGTGACCTCGGTCCGCTTGAGCTGGCTCCCCGCAGATGCCACTAGGACGCTGGCATCATGCTACAATCGGATGCAGACTGGGAGCACTGGCAGCTTTTCGACTTGGATTCATGGTGAGAGGGCATACCGGCGAGTTCGTCACCAAGGTTTTGGTGCCCAGGCGTCGGGCGGACATGATCCGCCGGCAGCGGCTCCTCGATCTTCTCTACGCCAACCTTGACCACCATCTCACAGTCGTGCATGCTCCCGCGGGCTACGGGAAGACGACGCTTCTGGTCGACTTCGTGCACGATCTGGCCATGCCAGCCTGCTGGCTCTCTCTTGACGAGGAGGACAGGGATCAGGCGACCTTTCTTCGCTACCTGCTGCTCTGTCTCCGACATCGCCTCCCAGGTCTTGATTCTGGCACAGAGGTGCCCCTGGCTCTGGACAGCCCGTCGGCCTCCACCGAAGCCGACCGCGTTATGGGCCAGATAGTCACAGCCCTCCATCGCGATGTTGGGGAGCCGGTCGCCATCATCCTCGACGACTTTCACTGCGTCGACGGGTCTGAGCCGGTGATGCAGCTGGTGAACCGTTTCCTGCTCAGGCTCCCACCCAACTGTCACCTGATCATCTGCGGTAGAACGAAGCCGTCCCTGTCGGTCCTGCTCCGGCTTGAAGGGCAGAGAGAAGTCGCGACCATTGATGCCTCACTGCTGGCCTTTACGGCGGATGAGATAAGACGCTACTATTTCCAGATTCATGGGGTGGACCTGGCGGAGGAAGACGCCGAGAAGCTAGCCTGTGTGACCGAAGGCTGGGTGGCTGCCCTCTCGCTAATGCCAGCACAGACCGCGATGCCGACCGACCTGAAAGCCGCGACCCCAGAAAAGGCCTTCGAGTACCTGGCCGCTGAAGTCTTCGATGGGTTGGATAGGCAACTCCAAGAGTTCCTGCTTGTCACTAGCGTCCTGAGCGAGGCCGACGTAGAGATCTGTGATGCCCTCCTGGCGAGAAGCGACTCTCAGCTCACCCTTCGCGAGATAGAGGCACGCAACCTGTTCCTCACCTCCATCGACCGTAGAGATATGTGTTGGCGCTTTCATCCGCTATTCCGAGAATTCCTTGCCTCAAGATTCAGGCACGAGCAGCTAGACCACTTCAGGGCCACAAGCGACAGAGCGGGCCGTTTGCTCGCAGCCAAAGGGAGGTGGGGAGAAGCCATCCGACACTTTGCCGAGGCCGGGCTGTGGGATCAGGCGGCCTCTATTGTGGAGGAGGCAGCTCCCCAAGCTTTTGCCGAGGGGAGGTGGCAGACAATAGCTGGGTGGCTCGAGACATTCCCTCCTCCGAACCTGTCCAGCTATCCGAAGCTCGTCCTGTGGCGGGCGCGAATCCTGTATCAGCTGGCACAGGCCGACAAGGCACTGGAGGTGATTGCGACAGCCATTCCGTCGCTTGAGGGACGGCGAGACGCTGTCTCTTTGGCCGAGGCCTACACCATACGGGGAATGGCGCTGCGCCTCAAAGGTGAACACGCGGAGGCCGCCGAGTCCTGCCGACACGCCATTGCTCTGTTGACGAGCGCAGATGGGCCGATCAAATCCCTAGCCGAGGCGCGCAAGCAACTGGGCATAGTCTACTCTATCCAAGGGTCTTTCTTATCTGCTCTCGACGAATACAAGGCAGTTCTCGACATCTACGAGGCCGCGGGCGATGTGGCCAACGCTGCCTTCGCCCATGGACACGCAGGCGCAACCCTTGGGCAACTGGGGCAGCTGTCTAGCGCTGGAGTTCATCTTGAGAAGGCGCGACAGGCATGGCGGCGGCTAGGCAATCACAAGGAACTGGCGACCGTCTTGAACAATCTAGGGATGCTCCACTATGTCCAAGGAAACGCCGAGCAGGCGCTAGCGCTCTTCCATGACGCCGTGGAGAAGGCGCGGCACAGCGGAAACGCACGTGCAGAAGCCTATGCCCTCGCCTCTATTGCCGATATCGAACGAGATCGCGGCGTCTACGACATGGCCATCGAGCGATACAACGAGGTCTTCGATCTTGCCGGAGACCTTGGAGATATCACTCTATGTACCCAGGTGCTAACGTCGATTGGCGACACGCATCGGCTCCATGGTGACCTCGACAAAGCTGAGATTCTGATCCGCCAGGCTGCCGCCGATGCGGAGGAGCGAGAGAGTTCATACGAACTCGGGATCGCGAAGATCAGTCTAGGTCTCGTATTGCGGGAACGCGGTGACGGTCAGCAAGCAGTCGCCCAATTCCACCAGGCCGCCGACCTGTTGTCGAAGTGCCACGCGAAGCGTGAGGAAGGGATCGCCCTGTACCATCTTGGCGAGATCTTGTTCTCCTCCAGACGGGGGCGATCCAGGGCCATGCGCGCCTTGGAAGAGGCTGCCAGCCTTTCGAAACAGTTGGGATATGACCATTTCCTCTTTGAGCGGGCACTCGCTGCACCAGAGGTGATGCAGTACGCAGCTTCTAAGGGGATCGGTGGCGGCTTCTACGGCACTCTCTTGGAAAAGATGGCATCCCACCATCGGCCCCGCGGAGAAAGACCTGAGACGACGCGCTCGAAGAAAGGAAGATTCCCCTCGGTACAGGTGTTCGCTCTCGGCCCGATGGCAGTCTTCGTTGGGGAGCGACGAGTCCAACACTTTGAGTGGCAGAGCGATAAGAGCAAGGAGATGCTCCTCTTCTTGCTGCGTCATGGCGCCCCCGCCCGCAAAGAAGAGATTCTAGCGGCCCTTTGGCCTGACCTGCCACGCGACAAGTGCAACAGCAGTTTCCACTCGACGCTATACCGGCTACGGCGGGCGCTCTATGCGCACTGCGTGATTGAGCAGACTGGTCAGTACACCCTGAATCCTCGCGGGCACTTCTGGTGTGATGCCGTAGAGTTGGAAAGCCTAGTGCGAAAGGCCGAACAGAGCCAGCACAGGTCGTCCCGGTGGGCTCGCAGCCTCCGCCAGGCGGTAGACCTTTATCGTGGGCCGTTTGGGATTGATTTCTACTCTGAGTGGCTTGAAGGGGAGCGCCGACGCCTGGAAGATATGTGCCTCCGAGCCCTCTCGCGCCTGGCAGAGTACGAGCGCCAACGAGGCAACCATTTGGAGGCAGTTTCGCTCTATGAGAAGGCCGTCGGTTTAGACCCGCTTAACGAGTCCTTGTGGTACCAGATGATCGACACCTACGGCGATGCTGGTCAGCTGGAGATGGCGACGCGTTGCTATCGACAGTACGCGGACACTGTCCGTGACCAACTGGGAGAGGAGCCAGCGGCAGCGCTGACTGACCTGTACAATCGCCTGTGCACCTCGCTAGCCACTTCACACTAGTCGTACCGCCAACGATATCCCTAGCAGACAGCGGGCGGAGAGCGCTTCTTCCGCGGAACCACGTGAGAACTACGCGAGAGGCCACTCCTTAGCTTGCTCAAGGGCAATCAAGTGTGCCCGAGCAAGTATCACCACAGGAGGTGACCTCATGCGCAGGTTCCGCAGCACGTGGGTCGTGGTTGTTGGGACGGCTATCGTCCTCGCAGCCGCCGCTTTCGCGGGAGCCGCTCCCTGGATGTACGCGTAGACAGCGACAGCACGGGGACCACGACCCATTCCTGGAGGATTGAGAAATGGCTGCGACTTCCAGTGTTCGTTTTCCAGCGGGATTGCGTTGGAGCTGGCTGGGAGTCGCAGCCTTTCTCGTCCAGATCTGGGTCGTCTACTTCGCGGGGACTCAGGCCACTCCAGGGCTCGCCCGCCGCGTATTGTTGCCTTTGACCTTTGTCCTCCTGCTGGTATTCGCGCTCCGCAACTGGCACCTGTGGGGTGTTCGGGTGATGGCAGTCGGCTTTCTCCTGAATCTCCTCGCTATCGGCTCCAATGGCGGGTTGATGCCGATCAGTCCCGAGGAGGTCGCCCGCGTGAATCTGCTAGATCGCATCGAAAACGTGCAGCTAGGAGAACCCGTGCCGGGCTCAAAGGGAATATTGATGGCGCCACGCGACGCGAGGCTCTGGTTTCTCTCAGACATCATTGTCTTCCCTCCACGTAGTCCGGTTGCTAGGGTCTACAGCGTGGGAGATCTGGCGATTGGGTTGGGTCTGATCATCGCCGCTGCAGAAGCCGTGACCCGGTCCATCGCCAAGAACAGAGCACGACCCTCCACTTGACGAAACGGCAGCCTCTCTTGGGTCACCTATGTCGCCTTTGTGTTCAGCGTCCGACTGACTTCGCTGCGTCGGCGAATCCGCTCCTACCACCGCCGCGCCTAGCCGTGGATTGCGCGGGGCAGCCCGGGGGGCATCAAACCTGGCGCTCACGATGAAGTCATAGTGTGCGGCCAGGAGCAGGAAGGCCAGGATGTTGACGAGTGCGCGGCAAGCCCCCATATGCATACGCAGGGGTGCCGGTGCCCTTCGGTGTTACCCGCCTTTGGCTAGTGGTCAGGTCACCAAGGCCAGAGGATGAAGAAGCACACGATGGCGTGGGCAGCACGAGAATGCGCCCCTCAGGAGGAAGGCGCGCCTGAGGCCGCAACCTCTACCGTTTTGTGGGTCTCCTAGCCCCTCAGCGAATCCAGGGAGATGAGAGCGGCCTGCACGTAAACGTCGAGCCAGTTCGTGTACATTGTTTGCTCTCGGATGCGGCCGCCTTCAATCCTGAATACGTTGCACTGGTAGGTGGTGTACGGCCTGCCGGTACCTCGCAAGTACTGCGTACCGTCGAAGGTAGCGCTAAGCCGCTCTACCGCACAGACGTGGGTATCGTCCCCGAAGATGGTGCGAATCTCGAGTCCGGTCGGTGCGCTCAGCTGGCGGAAGTTTTGCAAAATCTGCTCGCGTCCCTGGATAACCCCTCCGAGAGCGGACGGCACCCCCGCCGCTCGAATGACAGCGTCTTCGGCGAATAGCTCACCGTACCGGCGTTCGTCATGGTCGCGAATGGCCTGCGCCAAGTCCTGGACTATCTTCATGTTGTCTTGGGCTCCCATGGGTGCCTCCTTCTAGCTAATCACGCGAAAAGACAACCTACTCTAGACCCTTCTTCTGGATTTGTCAATGCGTCATCCGCCTTCCACCTTTGCCGCCCCATGGCCACCACGAAGCATACGATGGCGTTGGCGAGCAGGCGAGCAGGGTGGGAGGGGATGATGGGAAGTGGGACTAGGCCTTCAGTTCCCCGCTGGAGTCTCTCCCTACGCACGCCGGAACGGCATGCCAGCTGAGGCGAAGGCCGCTTCAAGCCTACCCATCGCGGCACCGCGTAGCTTCTCTAGCTTGGCCTGCAAATCCTCTAGTTCCTGGTCGGTCAGAACAGCAGAGAGTTCCTCAGCGAGGCGATTGGCAACGGGGAAGGCATCGGCAAGCTTGCGCTCGCCCTTCTCGGTCATGCGAACCCAGGTCTTGCGGCGGTCGCTCCTATCGAAGACCCTCTCCACGAACCCCGGCTCTTCGAGCCTGTCCACCAGCCCGGTTATCGTCTGGCTGGCCTTGACCATGGCTTGCCCTATCTCGCCGGTCGTGATGGGCCCGTCCGCTTTCTTCAGGATAGCCAGGAGATGGAGCTGGGGAAGAGAAAGATTGTGTGGCAGTAGAGCCAGCTCGGCCACCTTGAAGATGGCGTTGTGGGCCTGATAGATGGCTTTCCACTGGGCCATGCCCCTGGTGCTGTCAAGCCTGGCCTTCCACTCCTGCTTCTGTCGCTTTGCCATGAAGCCTACACCCCCTTGTGCCTTTGGCGCTGCTAGTAGCGCTCCCCATCCTACTCGCAGGCGCGAGGGTTGGCAAGGCTATTTGACAAGGGTGTCGCAGAAGGCATATAACAAGGGCTGAGATGCCCAGAACGAAGGTCAACGCGAGGTCACGGTAACGATGACCGACATCCTCCCCATCCTAGTCCCTGCCGCGCTCGGGCTTCTGGGACTCCTGCTCGGGCCGGCCGTGGACCGCTGGGCAGAGCGCCTGGAGCGCTGGCTGAATGGGCGGCTAAAGGGGCCGTTGAATAGCGGCTAACTGCGGCCTTTTCGCTTGGGGATCAGCTATATGGCGTACAGCGTCAGGAGGTAGCAATGCCTGAACTAACACCTGCACAGAGAGAAGAAATCATACGGCGCCGAGGGTCCCTCTCTGATAAGGACAAGCAGAAGCACCAAATGAGGAACCTGGACATCCATCACAAAGACCGTAATCCGCGCAACAATGACCCTAAGAACTTGCGAGTGCTGACTAAGCAGGAGCATCAAGACCTACACAAAAGGGCCGGACGTTAATCTCCTGACGGATTTCGCGCCCCATTTTGACAGCAATTTTGACAGCAACCCAGGCGAAAAATGGCGGACGGCAGCGGACGGAAAAGGCCTCAAAGTGCCATTCTCAGATACAAACAAGGACGCTGGCGGACGCCTACGCATTATGTTTAAAGAACTGCGGGACCCCGATCGGCGGTTCGAATCCGCCCGTCGCCTCCAGCTAGTGGGCAAGGAGCTCACCATCCCCCGGTCGGCGGTGATCCGCATCGCCGTGCTGGAGTACGTGCGGCGGCAGGGCAAGGCCGCCGAATAGCGACAAGGGCCAGGCTTGCTCTGGACCCTAACCCGCGTTGCTGTCAACCGAGGGAAATTCCTAGGCTGAAAGCCTAGTAATAGATCTTGACACCGTGCCATCGGGGTGTGCTTTTCCTGGATGAACTGCCCGAGTTCGGTCACTCGGTGCTGGAGGCGATCCGCCAGCCGCTGGAGGATCGAGTGGTCACTATCAGTCGCGCCCAGGGCAACGTCACCTTCCCGGCGAACTTCATGATGGTGGGCGCGATGAATCCCTGTCCGTGTGGGTTTTGGGGTGACCCCACGAAGGAGTGCACCTGCTCCCCGCCGATCATCATCCGCTACCAGAAGCGCATCTCCGGGCCTCTGCTGGACCGGATCGACATCTTTGCCGACGTGCCGCGGGTGGAGTACGAGAAGCTGGCCGACGAGGCGCTGGGCGAACCCTCGGAGCAGGTGCGCCAGCGGGTGGAGAAAGCGCGGGCACGCCAGCAGGAGCGGTTTGCCGGCACCAGGCTGGTGTGCAACGCCGAGATGACCCCCGTGGAGGTTAGGGAATACTGTCAGGACGCTCTGGAGGACGGTGCCAAGTCGCTCCTGCGGCTGGCCATGAACCAACTGGCCCTGTCGGCGCGCTCCTTCCATCGGGTGCTGAAGCTGGCGCGGACCGTCGCGGACCTGGCGGGCTCGGAGGGCATCACGACGCCCCACGTGGCGGAGGCGCTGCAGTATCGACAGCGGGGAAGCGGCTGACGAGCCGCGGCGGGTTGTAGGCCCCGGCTGCGCTGCGGCTGGCCAGGGCCATGCCGTGGTTTGTGGTATAAGTTGAAACCGGGGAGCACTCGGTGCGGCGTCAGTTGGTGAGACGGAGCGTCGAGGCAAAGGATCAAACCCAGACACTCAGGCCGCTCCAACTCGAGGCCTGAGAAGATCACGATATAGGGGCGCACGTAGGAGGTTGCGATGGCGGAGCCGTCTGTTCACGTCATACCAGAGCCGGTGGCCATCGAGGAGACGGGCCTACAGATGGGCTTCCTCGCAGACCTGACGCTGAAGGCCCTGTACCAGACTGGGCGAGCCACAGCTGGGCAACTGGGGGCCATGCTGGCACTGTCGCAGCCGGTAATGCAGGAGGTGCTGACCTTCCTGAGCCGGGACGGGTTGTGCGAGGTCACGGGGAGCGAGGGACACGCGCTGGCCGACTATCGGTATAGCATTACGGGGCGCGGGAGGGAGCGAGCGGCGGAGGCCTTTGAGCACAGCGCCTACCTGGGTCGGGCTCCAGTGCCCCTGGCCGATTACGTGACCCAGGTGTCGCGGCAGTCGGTCTCCCAGGTCCGCTTCGACGTGGAAACGGTGGAGCGGGCCCTTGACGTGCTGGTTCTGAGCCCTGAGACGCGCAGGCGCATCGGGCGGGCCATCGCGTCGGGCCGACCGACCCTGATCTATGGAGCGTCTGGGAACGGCAAGAGCACCGCGATCCGGCAGCTGGGGGCAGTGCTCGGTGGGCAGGTGCTCATCCCCCACGCCCTAGAGGTATACGGACACATCGTGCGGCTCTTCGACCCCTCCAAGCACCAGGTGGTGCAGGACATGAGTGAAGGGCAGGGGACGACCCGGCGACGCGACCGGCGCTGGCAGCTGGTGGCCCGTCCTGCTGTCCTGACCGGGGGCGAGCTAAGCCGTCACAGCTTGGAGCTGGTCTTCGACGATCGCTCTAAGGTCTACGAGGCCCCGCTCCAAATGAAGGCCAACGGCGGTATTCTCATCCTCGATGATTTCGGCCGGCAGCAGATGTCGGCGGTGGAGTTGCTCAACCGCTGGATTGTGGCTCTAGAGGGTCGTGTGGATCACCTGTCACTACACACGGGCCAGACCATCGAGGTGCCCTTCGACGTCATCCCCCTCTTTTGCACCAATCTGCCGCCGGAGCACCTGGCCGACGAGGCCTTTCTGCGGCGCGTCCGCTACAAGGTGGAGATCCCCAACCCCTCCCAGGACGAGTTCCGGACCATCTTCGTGCGGGTCTGTCAGGAATATGGCCTGCAGGCTGACGAGGCGACCGTCGAGCACGTGCTCGCGCACTGGTACGAGCCCTTTGGGCGCGAGCTGCGGGGGTGCCACCCACGCGACCTCATAGAGGCCATTGTGGATGCCGCCCGCTACGAATCACGGAGCGCGATCCTCTCGCCGGAGACCATGGACGAGGCCTGCCGCACCTACTTTCTCGGCCCGTCCGGCGAGCCAGCGGACTAGAGGCGAGGCTGTTAAGGGAGCGACGAAGCTATCCTTGGGCCTCTGGGGACAGCGCCCGGGCCCCTACGCCTGACAGGCCGGGGGCACTACTTGTGACTCCGCCCATCATCGGCTCAAAGGCGAAGCATATACCTCGCCGGAAGCCTGCCATACCATCCTCGTTCCGTCTGAGCCATTGTCCCGGTCTAGCCAGGAGCTGCCGGCGAGGGCGGGCTGTCCTAGTGGCTGGAGGTGCTTTGGCTCTAGCTCAAGAGGGTCAAACTCGTAGCCACAGTCCTCGCAGGCATAGAAGGGCCCCCACAGGTCGAAGAGTGCGGATAGAGAACTAGCACAATGGGGACAAGTCCCGTAAGAGATCAGCGCTGAGTAGCGTATCGAAACCATTCCTTGCTCCTTCCCATAAACGAGAGAGTGATGGACCGGTTGTAGGACGGCAACACATGATGAGCTTTGTCGGGGCTTACATCGCGTGCAAAACTAGAGACGCCAGACATCCTATGGGTGTTACGAGGTTTTGGGACTAGGGGCTTCTTGTAGTGGAAATGGAAGTGGTTTGCCGCTCTCTGTGGTCTCGGTCCTGTCCCGCCGGACACTCCTCACCGAGTCCTCTGCTCGTCCTGCCGCTGGCCAGCGCTATCCTGCGGTTCGTGGTGGTGGCGGCTTCTTCCCTTGTCAACCCTGGCGGCTGCGAGTAGGATGAGGGCGTCAGTAACCGCTCGCCATGCCGAGGAACAGGGCCCTTAGCTGATCGGGAGGGGAAGATGACTCGAAGAATCACTACCTGCAGGCTTTGGCTGGCCCTGGGGGGTCTCCTCATTGTCCTTCTGCTGCTGGCTGGCTGTGAGGAAACAGAGGAGAGCTCGTCCCTGACGCCCACGCCGACACCCATCGTTACCGTAACCGTTGAGGCCAGTCCCACTTCAACGCCGATGCCCACGCCGACGCCCACGCCGACGCTAGAACCTACCGAGGAAGCCACGCCAGTGGTAACTCCGATGGGGCCCGATTTGGGTGCCCTACAACAGTTGGCTGCCCCCGATGCCAAGAACGCGAGCATACGCGAGTTCGAGCTGAACGACGAGACGTTTGCCGAGCTGGCGTACGATCTGCAACAGCGTGTCGCCTCACCGGCCTTCGGCTCTTACGGCGGCGTAATGGATACGGACAGACAGTACTTGGAGGTGTATCGCTGGGTAGATGGCTCGTGGGAGAGAGCGTTTAGCCTCTACGAATTCTTGCCAGCGATTTACCCGCTAGAGGAACTCGGCCCCGTAGTCGACAACAAGCCTCAGACAGCAACTGCCATTATCGGTGCTGGGCTAACGCCTGTGCAGTCCGAGGCAGAAATCGGTGATGTGCTGGTCCTCGAGACGAGCGTAATGGCTGGCCCAGAGGGATGGCAGCATCCTGCGCCGACCATCACTGCGCTGGTATGGGAGAATGGCGAGTTTCACATAGCGTATTCAGAAGAGTTCAGCGTTAGAGGCGGAATGGTCTGGGTTCGGTCCGAGGGCGAGTACATAGAGCTGGCAGTGGACGCGTACCTGGCTACAGACCCCATGTGTTGCCCATCGGGCTGGGAGATGCTACGCCTTGCTCCCACAGAGTTGGGCGACCTATGGCCTGAGGAACGGTGTGTAGGGCCTGAACATCACTACTGCTTGGACGAGTAGGGCTGGTGGTTCCTGGCCCAAGTAGAGCACTCTGGCATCCCTGCTCCTGGTTTTCGTGGGAGTTGTCACGCACATCGGACTCCTTGCCAAGCCTCGCGGCTGCGAGTACTATTGCGGCGTCGGAGCCCGGTGTAGGGGAGGTGCGTCTTGAAGTATCCATGGCAGTACCTGATGGTCGCCGGCGGCCTGATGCTGGTGGCCGTGCTCGGTGCAGGTTGCGAGGGGGAGTTGATAGAGTCGTTTCCCGAGATGACGCCGCCCGCTGAGGGCGAGGGCGGCATCAGGGGCCACATGCACGGCGGTCCCACCAAGGCCGCCCTTTGCAGCGAAGAGTGGGACATAGGAGGGGAGCTCTTGCCCGCGGTGACCTGCCCGGGCTCGGAACAGACCGCTGATGTAGACGCCTCGGAGAATGACCTGTTCTTCTTCGATGAGGTCGAGCCTGGCGACTACTGGTTGCTAGGGAAAGGTGACGTATTCCCGGAGTGGTACCTGATCGGGGAACACGGCCACAAGGTGACGGTGAAGGAGGGTGAGTGGAGCGACGTGGTCACCTTCGATGTCGAAGGGAGCTGAGGCTGCCTGCTCGGCAGGCATGTTTGGGCGAGCTAGCTCCCGGCTGTCTCTGTTTCGACACCAGAATTCGATTGACAACGTGACATAATCATGCTAGGCTCTGGTTGCCGGCCTAAGCTAGGGACATCCTGCGATGGTCGGCAAGTCTTATACCCCGTGGTACGTGAAGGTAGCGGTGAAATTGATTTGGCTCGGGTTAGCGAGCCTAGCCGCGATGATGGCGCTCAAACTCGGTGGCGTGATTGGGTGGACCGGATTTGGGCTGGGGGCGTTCGCGATGTTCGAATTCGCGCTCTGGGCCGATTGGCAGTGGCCGGACATGAGGGGCTGAGAACAGCCACGGCCGGCCAGCAGTAGCAGTCAGTTTTCGCATTCAGTCAGGGAACCTCTAACCCCTCGCCTGATGACAGGCAATGTCGGGGCGAATATAATGAACCTCCAGGGAGAGCTCAGGACACGGCTCGCTATGCCCCGACCAGTTGTCGATGCTTGGCAATCCTGGCGTAGCCGTAGTCGCTGAGGCGGTACCCGGAAGCGTTGCTGTAGCTGAGTGATGGCGAGGGACACGACCACTGCCGTTCTACTTCTGTCCTGCCAGGACAAGAAGGGCCTGGTGGCAGGGACCTCGGAATTTATCTATCGGAACAACGGCAACATAGTTCACGCCGATCAGCATGTCGACATAGAGGCCGGTCTCTTTCTTCAAAGGGTGGAGTGGGAGCTGGCCGACTTTCGTATCCCCCGTGCTGAGCTTGCCGACGCCTTTAGGGCTATCGCCGAGAAGTTCGGCATGCAGTGGGAGCTGCACTTCTCGGACTACGTTCCGCGGATGGTCATCTTCGTGTCGAAGCTGGAACACTGCCTTTCCGACCTTCTGGTGCGACAGCGGATGGGGGAATTTGCAGCCGAGATTCCCCTCGTGATCAGCAACCATCCGGACCTGCAGCAGCTCGTGGAGACTTTCGGGCCTGAGTACCACTTCTATCCGGTCACGAAGGAGACGAAGGCCGCTCAGGAGAAGAAGCAGATCGAGTTGCTGCAGGAGGCGCGAATAGACCTGGTGGTTCTCGCCAGGTACATGCAGATACTGAGCGGGGAGTTCGTGACGCGCTTCGGGAACCGGATTATCAACATCCACCACTCGTTCCTCCCCGCCTTCCCCGGCGGGCGCCCCTATCATCAGGCGTACGAGCGGGGGGTGAAGATAATCGGTGCCACCAGCCACTACGCGACCGAGGAGCTGGACCAGGGCCCCATAATCGAACAGGACGTGGTGCGGGTCAGCCATCGGGACTCTGTGCCGGATCTCGTCAGGAAAGGCAAGGACCTGGAGAAGATTGTGCTGGCGCGGGCGGTTTCGCTGCACCTGGGCAACAGGATCCTGGTCTACGGCAACAAGACCGTGGTGTTCGATTGATGCCCGGTGCACTCATCCCGCTGAAAGGAACTGAGCATGGCGGTATATATCCAGGTGGTGACAACAACAGACAGCGCCGACGTTGCCAGCAGAATAGCCCAGACCCTGCTCGAGAGGCGGGCCGCCGCTTGTGTCCAGGTTTTCGGTCCGGTTCAGAGCAAGTACTGGTGGAAAGGGAAGATAGAGGCGGCGGAGGAATGGGTGTGCATGATCAAGGCAAGGTCGGCGGACTACGAGACGATAGAAGCTCTGATAAGCGAGGCCCATTCCTACGAGGTTCCCGAGATCCTTGCTTTCCCCGTGCAGCAGGGGAGCCGTCGCTACCTTGAATGGCTCGAGGCCGAAACCTCAAGATGATGGCTCTTGGCTAGCCAGCCCGCTCCGGCCATAGAAGCGCGATCCCCTGCCCTCCACCAAAGCCCGACCGACGGGCGCTGAAAGGAGCATCCCCATGCCCTGGATCAGGACCGTTCCCTATGAGGAGGCCAGTGGTATCCTCAAGCAGGAGTACGACGGCGCCCTCAAGCGGGCCGGCCGTATCTACAACATCGTCAGCCTGCAAAGCCTGCGGCCACGCGCCCTGAGGGCCTCCATCCGCCTGTACGGGGAGCTGATGAACGCTCCCTCCGGCCTCAGCCGTGTCCAGCGGGAGGCGATAGCCACGGTGGTGTCGCGCACGCTGGGCTGCCACTACTGAACGGAGGCCCACGCAGAGGATCTGCGTACGGTCAGCGGCGATGAGCAGCTCGCGCGGCGGGTCAAGGAGGACTACCGCTCGGCCCCCATCGACGGGGCGACGCGGGCGCTGCTCGATTTCGCCGTGATGGTCACCCACGACGCCACCAAGGTCACGCCTCGTGACCTCGAGGCGCTGCGCGCTGAGGGCTTCGGCGATGAGGACATCCTGGACGCGGTGGGGATCATCGGCTTCTTCAACTACTACGCGCGCATGGCGGACGCCCTGGGAGTGGAGCTGGAGGCGGACTGGGCGGAGGAGTGAGCTAGCTTGCGTTCTAGTTTCAGGTCAGCAACCTTGCCGACCTTCGCGTCTGAGAGTAAAATCGCGATGCTATGAAGAGATTCCTCACGCCGTGGCTGTTCCTGATCTTGCTGCTGCCCGGCATCGCTCTTGTCGCTTGCACGGAGGAAGAAGAGGGGAGGCCGACCGCGACGCCCGCTGTGACTGCTACCCCGAAAGCAAGCCCTACACCAGCGGTCACTCCAACGACTGCGGCCACGGCTACCCCTGGAGCGACAGCGACTCCACAAGCCACGCCCACGCCTATTGCCAGCCCGCCACCGGAACTGCAGGCCATGCTCTCCGGCAAGGTGAAGGCGCAGGAGGCGGGGGTCGTGATCACTGACGCCGGAGAGGAGCTTCGCGTCTCCCTGAGCGATGAGGGTTACCTGTGGCGCTTTGAGCCAGGTGACCCCTGGACGGTCAGCCGGGCGGACGGCATCGTTCTTCTGTCCGGCACCATTGTTGGGGAAGCCCATCAGTGGGAGGCGGTTACGGGGTTCGTTCGCCTGGATGACGGGCGCCCAGTGGCCTATCACCTGGATATCGATGACAACTGGTACGTCTATCCAGCGGAGGAGATGTGCCGGCTGGCGGGATACTACGTCAGACGCCTGGAGGGCAGCGGTTCCGTCGTGCTCCAGGGCTTCGTGGACGTAGTGGCCATCTGCCGAGAGAAGCTGGGCATCACAGAGGGTATTCCGGAAACGCCCTGAAGCGGTGCTTCGCGGGCCCTATGGGAAGGCGGGCATGGCCTCTTCCTTTCCAGCCTGTCCTCTCCTGAATGGGCGCTGGCTATTCTGTCTCCTCCTCCGGGGGCACCCATACCGGGCCGAAGAACTCCCACCTGCCCTTCCCATGCTCGTCGACGACAGCCCGCAGCATCACGCCGTCCTCCAGGACCCTGTGGTCGGTGTCGGAGAGGGAGATGCTCACTTCGTCCAGGAACAAGTCGCTGTGATAGTCCGTAAGGGACTCGACGGCGTCCAGGAGCCCCTCTCGGGTGAGGTTGTCGCAGGTTCTGCTGAGCGCCTCCACCGCCAGCTCTCCCACCGTCTGGGCGTAGACGGTGAAGTTGGTGGGGGTGGGCCCGCCGTACTCCTTCATGAGCCGGTAGTGTTCGGCTACGGCCGGGTCGTCGGTCCAGGTCGCCAGCTTGACGCCCTGGAAGCTAATGGCCCCCTCCAGGAGCTCGGGCGGGACGAACTGAAACATCATTTCGTCGGCGCTGACGTAGCTCAAGAACCACTGGGGATACCAGCCCAGGCGGGCGGCCTGCTTAATGGCCTGAGCGCTGAAGCCGGGAGTGGCATTGGTGGTGACCACCTCGGCGCCGGCCTTTTTCATGTTGGTCACCTGGGAGCTGATGGATACCGCGGTGATCTCGAAGCTCTGCTCGGAGACGATCTGGTTCTTATCGGGGTCAAGGCCCAGCTTGACCCCTTCCAGGCAGTCGGTACCCATGGCGAGATTCGGATAGAGGACAGCCACTTTCTTGCCGGGCAGGTTTTCGGAGATGTACTGGCCGAAGGCCAATCCCTCCAGTTCGTTGCTGCCGATCATCTGGACGGTCCAGGGGTGCCCCTCGGGGTCATCGCCGAACATGTGAGCCCCGACGGAGACCAGGATGTCGGGCACGCCGTTCTCATTCAGGTAGTCCCAGACGGCGGGATGGGGAGCATCGCCCAGGGAGCCAACGATGGCGAATACCTTGTCCTGTTCCACCAGCTTGCGCACCGCCTCGATGGCCCTAGCCGGGTCGTCCTGGTTGTCCTCCACCTTGTAGACGATCTTGCGACTGCAGACGCCCCCCTGGGTGTCGTTGATGTAATCGAAGTAGGCTTGTGTGGCCTGAGGGATCGTGGCGTACACCGCCGCCAGGGCGCCACTGAGGGGTACATCGGCTCCCAGGATTATCTCCGTGTCGGTGATGCCGGGCACCTCCGCCGTGGCGGCAGGAGTGGCGGTCACCGCGGCTGTGGGCGTGTCGGTAGGGGTGGGAGTCGCCTCTTCTTCCTCTCCGCAGGCCACCGCGAGGGTGATGACAACCAGACAGGCTGTAAGCAGAGCAGTGGTTTTGCCTGGCAACGGCGGGGCATACTTGACCTTCATCTTATCCGACACCCTCCATGAAACTCGCCCAGTCCTGACAATGGGACCAGTGCTGGCAGTCGAAGGTTAGTCCTGGCAGGAGTCGCTGTCAACCAGCGGCGCTCCTTTCCCTTCTGCATGCCGCTTGACGGATCGGGTTCGCAGGCGGGGGATAGGCGGCTAAGGCCGCGGCCACCGCCGCCACGAACCACCCGATGGCGGTGGGCAGCAGGAAGACCTAGACCATCTGGTCTACACCCGTTTGCCAGAGATGTAGACCATCCGGTCTTTGATAGGCATTTGCTCAGAGCAGACCTAGGCGCTTTATCGGGGGCGAAATTGGGCCTTCGTTCAGATGGCAGGTGGTTGGCAGGCGTGTAGCCTGAGGTTGGGTTGAGGAGATGGGCCTGAGGAGGGTTCGGCAGATAGGGGGTTAGGCAGATGGCAACGAGCGCTTACTTGCTGATTAGAGCGTCTGAGGAGGTCCGGCACAACGGGTATCTCCACGTGCTCGAGGATCTGTGTGCGCTGCCTGAGGTCGAGTACGTGGAACCAGTCTCGGGCCTGTATGACTGTGTGGCCCGGGTGGAGGCCCCGATAAGGCTCGTTTTCCTGGTCCACAAGGTCATGGCGAAGAGTTGGGTCGAGCGTGTGCACGTTCTGAGCGTTGATCAGCCGGTTCAGACAGCCCTGGAGTCGGAAGAGGAGCGGACGGCCAGGCTGATGCGGCAGCGTGAGATCATGAAGGCCAGCCGTGCTGGCCTTCCGCTCCCACCCGGACCGGCGCCAAAGCTCCATCCCGGCGATGCTGGCCCTGCTGGCGCGGAGGAGGCTCGGACAGCCAGGCTGATGCGGCAGCGGGAGATCATCAAGGCTCACTACCAGAAGGGCCGGACCCTGCGACGGTGGCTCCCGTTCGGTAGGGGTGAGGTTAAGGCCTAGCGAGCTACCCTGAAGATGAGTGCTGAAGGTACGCCCTTCGGCAAGTTCACAAGCTGGCCGAGGGTCCAGCAGAGCGGCCTGGATGGCGATGCTCTTCGGTGCTATTCGGGTTGACTGCTGGGCGGCGGTTGGCAGCACCAAGGCGAGAGCATAACCAACCACACGATGGCGTTGGTCGGCCGCGCTGGCGTCATTCCAGGTTCTGCTCTTCGAACAGATATAGCGGGCCGAAGTACTCCCACTTGCCCTTCCCATCCTCCACCGTAGCGCGCAGCATCCTGGCGGTCTCAAAGGCCGTGTGGTCGGTGTCGGAGAAGGAGATGTTCACTCCGTCTATGAGCAGGTCGCCGTGCCAGTCCTTGATGGACTCGAGTGCATCCATGAGCCCCTCTCGGGTGAGATTGTCGCAGGACCTGCTGAGCACCTCCACCGCCAGCTCTGCCAGCGCCTGGGAATAGATGGTGAAGTTGGTGGGCTGGGGCCCATCGTACTCCTTCATGATCCGGTAGTGCTCGGCTACAGCCGGGTCGTCGGTCGAGGTCGCCAGCTTGAGGGCCTGGAAGGTGATGGCCCCCTCTAGGAGCTCGGGCGAGACGAACTGAAACATCATTTCGTCGGCATTGATGTAGCTCAGCATCCACTGGGGATGCCAGCCCAGGCGATCGGCCTGCTTGATGGCCTGAGCGCTGAAGCCGGGAGTGGCATTGGTGGCGACCACCTCGACGCCGGCGTTCTTCATGTTGTTCACCTGGGAGCTGATGGAGACCGCGGTGATCTCGTAGCTCTGCTCGGAGACGATCTCGTTCTTATCGGGGTCCAGCCCGTCCTTCACCCCTGCCAGGAGGTCGGTGCCCATCATGAGATTCGGGTAGAGGACGCCCACCTTCTTGCCGGGCAGGTTTTCGGAGATGTACTGGCCGAAGAACACCCCCTCCATCCGGAAGCCGGGGATCATCTGGACGGTCCAGGGGTGCCCCTCGGGGTCGGCGCTGTATATGTGAGCCCCGGCGGAGCACAAGATGTCGGGCACTTCATTTTCGTTCAGATACTCCCAAACGGCGGAGTGGGGAGCATCGCCCAGGGAACCAACGATGGCGAATACCTTGTCCTGTTCCACCAGCTTGCGCACCGCCTCGATGGCCCTAGCCGGGTCGTCCTGGTTGTCCTCCACCTTGTACACGATCTTGCGACCGCAGACGCCCCCCTGGGTCTCGTTGACGTAATCGAAGTAGGTTTCTATGGTCTGGGGGATCGTGGCGTAGACCGCCGCCATGGCGCCGGAGAGGATGAAATCGGCTCCCAGGATGATCTCTGTGTCGGTGATGCCGGGCACCTCCCCCACGGCGGTAGGAGTGCCGGTCTCTGCGGCTGTGGGCGTGTCGCCAGGGGTGGGAGCCCCCTCTTCTTCCTCCTCACAGGCCACCGCTAGGGTGATGACAACCAGACAGGCTGTAAGTAGAACAGCCAGCAGAGCAGTGGTCTTACCTGGCAACGAGAGAGCGTACTTGACCTTCATCTTATTCGATACCCCTTCATACTAAACTTGCCCAATCCTAGCAACGGCACTGGTGCCGGCAATGGAAGGGTAATGCTGGCGAGAACCCATGTCAACCAGCGGGGCTCTTTCCCCGTCTGCGCGCCGTCCCACTCAAAGCACCGCAACTCCTCGACGGGAGGGTCCGAGCTCTGGATGATGCGCCGGGCATGGCCCACCGCGCTTAGGGCGATCTTGATGAGCTTCACCTGAGGGCTTGCTGAGGACGGTGCGTCCCCATTATAGTTGAGAGCGCGGAAGTTCGAGTTGGTTCCGTCAGCGCCAGCTAGACGAATCGTTCGAAGGCTGGTCCATCGCCCGCGGCCGTGAGGCCCCGCGCGGCTACGGAAGCCCAACCTGACTCAGGCCCCACCGAATAGGAGACTTCTCAGGCTTGCTGGTTACCGTCGACCGCTGGAACCAAACCATTGACGTGGACGTGCCCGACGGGGCCGACGTTGTCGCTGCTGAGCCCCGGTCTGAGCACCCGGTCCTGGCCAACGAGCTAGCCGCTTTGCGTGCGGCGGTCGAACGGCCGTACGGGATGCCCCCGCTTTCGGACCTCGTATCGGCCTCCAGCCGGGTGGCGATAGCCTTCGACGACCCGCTGAAGTACGGACCCAAGTACCTGGCCGTACCCTTCCTGGTTGAGTACCTGCAGGACTGCGGCGTCTCGCTCACTAACATTACTCTCATCTCGGCCGGCGGAACCCATGACCGTCCTCCACGCGAGGACTTCATCGGCCTGTACCGGGGGATCTACCCGGTCTTCTCGGCAGAGTTCGTCGACCGGTTCTGGCCCGACCGCTTCCTGATTCACGATGCCGAGGACGGATCGCAGCTTGTGAACATGGGAACCTCAGCGCTGGGCGACGTGGTGGAACACAACCGTATCCTGCTGGACTCGGATCTGCTCATCTACTGCGGGTCTATTCTGCCCCTGATCTGGGGTGGATATTCGGGAACCGGCGTGGCCGTCGGTCTGGCCAGCGCCCGCAGCATCTTCTCTCACCATCGCATGCAGGTCATCGGTTCGCCCCAGTCCTGCCACTCGGACGCTCGAACCAGCCTGTTCCAACAACACAAGGATGCGGTGATGGACCGCATCGAGGAGTTCACGGGCCGGCGCGTCTTCTATGTAGACGGGGTGCCGGGTCCGACCGGAGGCTGGGCCGGCTTCTTTGCGGGGCACTTTCGGGCCTTGCGGGACGATGCCTGGCAGTGCGCCGACGAGCAGCACGTGCATAACTCCCCGCAGTACGACGTCATTGTGGTAGGGGTTCCCCAATACGTGTTCTACGGCGACACGCGTAACCCCCTTATCAACCTCATGGCGGCGACCACCGTGGCTCGCGCCTGGCGGCGCAAGCCTCTGCTTCGGGCCGGAGGCGCAATGGTGCTGGTGACGGCCTGCGACGGCCACATCGATCCAGACCTTCACCCCTCGCATCACGAGGCCCTTCGTCTCTTTGCCACCACCCGGCGAGCCGAGGCGGTGGAGGCGCACTTCGAACGGCTGCGCTGCGAGCCGCGGTATCTAGACATGTACCGGAATCATCATGCCTACCACGGCTGGCATCCCATCGGGCTGTTCAACGAGAGCCAATACGTTCTGGACCACGCTGGTCTGCTCATCTTCGCCAGCGGCAAGCCGCACGAGGCGCTGGAGGCAGTGGGAGCGACCTACGCACCGGACTTCCGGCGCGCCTGGGAGATAGTCCTCGCCCATTGTGGGCCCTCCCCGCGGACGCTGGTGCTCCCGTCCTATTTCAGCCGAGTGCCCATGATCTTCGACGTTGAGGCAACGTCGGCGTAGAAGGCCGGGGCAAACCCTCAGCACCAGTTTACAGGTGCGCCGCGACAGGCACTGGCATCTAGCCGTGCGGCGCGATGCCAGCAGCGGCCAGGGCAAGGTCGCGGTACTCTCCAAAAGGCGCCTCAGCGTGGATCATCATCCGCTGTGCCTCCATGGAGCCTTCGCCGTGGACGGTAATCACTTCCATGTGAGCGCTCTCGGCGGAGGCTACCATGCGGTGTGTGAGGGCGACCATCCTAAGGCGTTGCTCCGCGGTGTACCTGGGAGAGCCGCCCAGGTAGTGTTCCAGCTGCTTGTGGAGTTCCTCGTTCTGCCAGTCCTGGTAGGTAGGCATGGTGCTGATGATGCCGCCCGAGATGTCCTGAACCAGCTTGATGATCTCGTGGTAGTGGCTGGCGAAGTGCAGCTTCGCCATGTTGGTGATGAGGGGGTTGGGTACCGCCAGGTCGCCGTGCATGACGGGCGACTTGAGGGCGGCGGTGGCCAGCGCCTTCAGCGTCTCCACGTAGGCGGCGATGTCCACCAGCTTGGCACGAATGTGTCCAGCCCGCTCGAGGCCGTTCATCTCGGCCATGGCGACGGCGCAGCCGGCCAGAATCTCGACGGCGGGGATCTTGTAGCTCACGCCTGTGAAGCGATGGTAGGTGGCGAAGGTGTAGGCCAGGAGCATGGAGTACGGCCATTCGCCGCACATGAAGACTCGGTCCCAGGGGATAAGGACATCGTCGAAGATGATCATCGCCTCCACGAGGCCGCGCACCGGGAGGGCAGTTGGGAACTCTGAGGGGCCGCGCTCGCCGCGGCTGGGCCGGCAGACCATGGTGATACCCTTGGTGTTGGCGGGGATGGCGAAGGCCACCGAGTACTCGCCCTCGTTCTCCCGCATCTGGCGGGTAGGCAGTACCAGGATGTCATTGGCCACTGGGGCGCCGGTGATGTGGATCTTGGCGCCCCTGACGATAATACCGTCCTTGTTCTGGTCGACGACGTGTAGATAGTAGTCCGGGTGCGTCTGCTGGGCCGGCGGCTTGCCTCGGTCGCCCTTGACGTCGGTGATGGCAGCGCACAGGTTGAGGTCGTTCTTACGCAGGTGCTCCAGGTAGCTCTGCGCCCTCTCCAGATATTCCGGCTTCCCCATCTGCTGCGCCGTCGTCATTATGGCGTACATGGCGTCGGTGCCGACGTCCTTGCCGAAGGGGAGCCCGCCGGTTAGGCGGATGGACTGACCGATCATCTCCAGGCGCTTCTCCAGGTCCTCAGGAGTATGCGGAGGCAGGAAGTAGCGGCTTATGGGCTCGCCGGTCTCGGGGTGAGGTGCGACGAAGAGGTCACGCACGGTCGGCTCCGTCGAGTGCGTCAGGACGAAGTCGCCGGCCGCCGTCTCGGTGCTGATCTTGAGAATGGGATGGGTGGTCACGTCCTCAACCAAGTCACCGTACAGGAAGACGCGACGGTTGTCCCTCAGGCTCTCTCTGAATTCGTCAGGTGATCGAACTGCCATGTTGCACCTCCACGAAGTTGTGTCCATATAGTAGTCGTAGGCATGAGGACTGGCAAGGCCCGTAGGGGCAAGGGCCAGATGGCTACTTAAACGGAAGGCTGATCCCAATGGAACCAGCCTTCGGGTAGGTTATCAAGGGGGTGCGGCCCTTGTTTCCCACCATAAGGAAAACGCTTAGGCGGGCAAAACGTTACTACTCGCGTCGCCGCCTATGACGCCGCCAGCCTCTCGCAGGCGATCCCGCCCATCTGTGCACAGCGTCGCTTAGGCAATAGCGCGTGCCGCCACCGCACTTGGAAAACGGGGGAGACACCGAAGGGGTTTCGGCTATGAAGAGGAGACAGGGGGCTTTCTGCGCCCGTTTGACAGCCTAGCGTGGGTGATGCACAATGGGAGGGGCGGCCCGTAGTCTGTGGGATGAGCGTATCCTATAAGTTCCGAAGAGGGGAACGCTGATGAGATCGTAACGAGGGGGCCAACAGCGGCGTCCCAATTTATGGTCAAGTAGGTCCGAGGAGGGGAACACTGAAGAGACTGGCGAGGCTTCTTTCGCTCTTTGTGGTATTGCTGCTCGTCTCCTGCTTCTGGGCGCAGGCCGATGACGGCGCGCCGGGCTCCTCGGAGGCAGATAGGGCAGCGATTGCAGCAAGCGCTGATGCTGCTTCGGGTTGTGATGGAGACGCTCCTGGAACGGCGAACCCTGCTGCCGTCTACTGTGGCGAGCTAGGGTACGAATACGAAATAGTGGATACGGTCGAAGGACAGTACGGAACGTGTGCGTTCCCCGATGGCAGCAAGTGTGACGGGTGGCGATTCCTGGAAGGCAAGTGCGGACAAGGCTTCTCCTACTGTGCAAGCCAGGGCTATGGCCTGATAACAAAGAGCGACGGCAAGAACCCGTTCTCCGTGGACTACAGCGTTTGCGTTCACGATGGACAAGAGGTCGGTGCTGTCAGCGAACTGATGGGCTTGGGTGAGAAGGCCACCAGGGGAAGTCGTCGCGTGGAACAAGCGGCCGCTCCTCCGGAAGAAGGGGTTGCAGCAGTCGGTCAACCTGCCTCCTTCGACTGGAGGAACTACGACGGACAGGACTGGATGACCTCTGTGAAGGACCAGGCGTACTGCGGCGGCTGCTGGGCGTTTTCGGCTATAGGGACAACGGAAGCGGTGCACAACATCGCCGCAAGCGACCCCACCCTTGATCTGAACCTCTCGGAAGAGTATTTGGTGTCGGACTGTTACGATTTTTGGGCGGCGAGTTGCTGTGGTGGTTTTCAGAGTGGGGCCCTGAAGTTCATCCGGGACGACGGAATCCCCGATGAGGCCTGTCTACCCTGGGTTAGCGGGACGTGCGGTTGCGACCCTCAGGGCGTTGGCTGTGGCCCGCCGGGAGCACCATGTACGTACGACACTGGAGATCTCTGCAGCAATGCGACCTGCTCCGACAAATGCGGCAACTGGGAAACAAGGCTGGAGACCATAGCTTCTATGGGCAGGGTCTCAATCGATCCCGGCCGGATCAAGCAACACGTCGTTGACAAGGGACCTCTGGCAGTGGCGCTGGGTATCAACCTGCCTGGCAGCGGCTTCGACGCAAATGACGTCTATAGATGTACGGTGGACGACGAACTGAATCACGCCGTAGTGATCGCCGGATACAACGACGCCGGCGGCTACTGGATCGTCAAGAACAGCTGGGGCGCCACCTGGGGGCCAGACTCTAACGGTTACTTCAAGGTCGGCTACGGCGAGTGCGGCATTGAGACCGACGTCTACTACGGCTCGCTCGCCGACCAGACCTGCACGTCTTACACCAGCACCGACGTGCCCAAGGCGGTACCCGACCCCGGCACTGTGACCTCCAACCTGAACGTGGGCGACAGTTTCACGCTGGCGGACGTCAACGTGGGGCCGCTAACGATCAGTCACGAGTGGGACGACGACCTGGACGTGTTCCTGATCTCACCCATCGGCACCAGGGTAGAGCTGTTCACCGACATCGGCGGAGGTGGGGAGGACTTCATCGACACTATCCTCGACGATGAGAACGTCTACCAGATCCTTTGGTACGACAGCTCGGAGTACGCGCCTTTCAGCTGGACCTTTAGTCCCGAGGGAGTTCTGGCGGACCTGGACGGCGAGGACTCCTCGGGACAGTGGCAGCTGGAAATCACGGATGACTACGGGACCGATCAAGGCACGCTCAACTCGTGGGAGCTGGAGCTGTGCATGTCAGACCAGGACGGCGACCGCATGCCGGATGACTATGAGGGCGCCAACCTCTGCCTGGACTCCCTCGTGGCCGACGCTGGTGCCGACCCTGATGGCGACGACTTGGCCAGCTTCGGCGAGATGACGCTGGGGACCGACCCGTGCTCGTACGACGCCTCGCTGGCGACCCACAGTGACGGTGACGGGTTTACCGACGGCCTGGAGCAGTTCCTGGGCACCGACCCACTGGACGGCTGCCCCGACGTGACCGGCACTCCGGGCCTCTGCCCCGGCCCGTCGTGCGACGGCCATGACGCCTGGCCGCCGGACTTGGACATCGACAGAGAGGTCGACATCGCCGACGTCATCACCGGCTTCCTCGGCAAGATCCTGGCGCCGGAGGAATACGATCGTCGGGCCGACTTCAAGGCCGACGGCCAGCTGAGGGTCGCCGACATCATCCTTGGGTATTACGGCAGGATCCTGACGTCGTGCACGCCGTAGGGTCGTACCCTATCCCCATCGCCACCATGAACCGCTCTCCTCTGTGGACTATTGTCCAGCCCCCTTTTATAATCATGATCGATTGGGGTTTCGTTGCCTGACCGACACGGAGGTAGACATGCCGCTGCGACCGACTCGTCTCATAGCCCTTCTTGTCACAATTGCCGCATTGGCCATCGCCAGCCTGGCCTGCGGTTCGGAGGCGCCGTCGAGGCCGCCGCAGACCCCCGAACCGCAGCCTGCCACCCCTAGCCCCACGGTAAGCGGGGAAGAGACTGAGACCCGGCCCCTGAGCCCGAGTACCACGGAGCTGGCGCAGGCCACCGTACAGATCTGGGCCCTAAGTCTTGTAGGAGATGCCCTTGAGCCGGTATGGACTGGCTCGGGCAGCATCATCTCGGAGGACGGTTTGATCTTGACCAACGCCCACGTCGTGGACAATCGCCTTGGTGAATATGACCGGCTGGCGGTGGCTGTCCTGAACCGGACCGACGAGCCTCCCGAGATGTCCTATCTGGCAGAGGTGGCCTCGGTGGATTATGCGCTGGACCTGGCCGTCATCCGCATTGTGTCGGATCTGGACGCCAACCCCACGGTGGTGCATCTCCCGACCGTCGAGTTGGGAGACTCCGACGACGTTGAGATAGGCGACCACATTCGCATCCTGGGCTACCCAAGCATCGGCGGCAAAACGATCACGTTTACGGACGGCGTCGTGAGCGGCTACACGTCCGAGCGGGGCCTGAGCGGACGCGCCTGGATCAAGACCGATGCCACCATCGCCGGAGGGAACAGCGGCGGCATGGCCCTCAATGACCAGGGGAAGCTTATCGGCGTGCCCACTATCTTAGGAGCCGGCTCGGACGCGCAGCAGTTCGTGGACTGCCGCTATGTGGCGGACACCAATCGGGACGGCCAGATCAACGATCTGGACTCTTGTGTGCCGGTAGGAGGATTCATCAACGGCCTGCGTCCGCTGAACCTAGCAACGCCCTTGGTCCAGGCTGCCGAGGCCGGCGAGGAATACGTTGGATTATTGCCCGTCGAGCCCGAACCGACGGGCGGATTCGATACAAGCCAAGTCATATTCCACAACCTGGTCTTCGCCGACGGCGTCACCGCCGACGACCAGCCCACCCAGGTCTGGGATGCTCTACCTTCAGGCGTGACCCGCGTGTGCGCCTTCTGGGACTACGAGGGCATGGTGGACAGTATGACCTGGGGAGCCCTGTGGTTTGTCGATGGTCAGGTGAATGAAGAGGGGAGTATCATCGACAACAGCTGGACGGGTGGAGACAGCGGCAACTGGTGGGTGTGCATCATCGATGATGGCGGCCTCCCGGACGGTCTTTATGAGGTGGTGCTCTCGGTGGAGGCCGACGTGCGGCGGGCGGGCGCGGCATTCGTCGGCGGCGACCACCCGCTCACCGAGTTCACGATAGTGAACGAATCGAGCGGGGAGATCTGCTACGCCCTCATATCGCCCGCGGGCGCTCAGCACTGGGGCGAGGACGACCTGGGTGGAGAGGAGTCGATTGAGTCTGGAGCGTCCCGTACCTGGCTCTTGCCCGCTGGCACCTACGACCTGATGCTCCAGGATTGCGCTGAGGAAACGCTCACAGAGGAGTACGGGCTTGACCTAGCTCAGGCCTCCGTCTACACCCTGACGGACTGATAGCCCGATAGACTGCTTTCTTGGAAGGCCGGTGGTCGCGCTGGCTCCCCGGGCAGGATTCGAACCTACAACCTAGCGGTTAACAGCCGCCCGCTCTACCGTTGAGCTACCGGGGAGCGCTCGCTGATATAGAGCCCTGGCTGCCGAGCCAGGATTCGAACCTGGACTAAGGGATCCAAAGTCCCTTGTGCTACCTTTACACCACTCGGCAGAGGACAAGCTAGAAAACGAGGCGGGAGACCAGCCTTCCCGCCCCAAGCCTCTGTCGTGCCTGCTGGTGCCGAAGGCCGGACTCGAACCGGCACGGGAGTTGCCTCCCAACAGTTTTTGAGACTGTCGCGTCTACCAATTCCGCCACTTCGGCCTGGGGCGAAAGCCGGTCATTTCCCCGAACCCTCGCCACTGCAGACTCATTATAGCTGACTTGTGACGGTTTGCAACACGCGCTCGGTGTTCGCCTAGTGGTGGTGGACGGGATAGGGCCGGCCCTTGGAGGCGCCCAGCATCACGAACAGCTCATGGGCGTCGGCGGTAATGAGCGAGTACAGGTGCTTGCCAGGGGCTGCGAGCTCGTGGTATCATGACGCTGATAAGTAGAGGTTCGCTGTTGAGCCTTTAAGTCGGTCCCGCGAGGCCGACAAGGAGAAACAGTGACAAAACACAACACCCATACTGATAGCCTGAGCGGGAAGCCCAAGCCCTCTTGCTGTAGAGGCGGCGAGAGGGTTTTTTCTATGGTCTGCGATCATGGCCGAGCATGTGATCCTGTCGCCTGAGGACATTCGACGGTCGCTGAGCCGCATTGCCCACGAGATCGTCGAGAACAACCCCACCCTCAACGATCTAGTGCTGGTGGGCATGCGTACCCGGGGCGTGCCGCTGGCCGCTCGCCTGGCCCAACGCATCGCCGACTTCGAGGGGCGAGGGGTGCCGGTAGGGGCGCTGGACATCGGCCTCTACCGCGACGATATCTCCTACCTCGACCTCAAGCCTCAACTGAAGCCCACTGAGATACCCACGGACATAGCGGGCAAGCGGGTGGTGCTGGTGGATGATGTTCTGTTCACCGGCCGCAGCATTCGCGCTGCCCTCGACGCCCTGATCGACTTCGGGCGGCCGCAGTTTATACAGCTAGCGGTGCTGGTGGACCGCGGCCATCGGGAGCTGCCCATCCGCGCCGATTACGTAGGGAAGAATATACCCACCGCGCGCCAGGAGGATGTCCAGGTGTTCCTGGAGGAGACCGACGGGCGCGATGCGGTGGTAGTGATATCGATGGAGCCTTAGCCATGGTGGATCAATCAACGCGGGGAAAGACGGCAGAAGAAGTGCACCCGCCGGAGAGCGTGGGGCTCCCCACCTGGGAGCGCCGTCACGTTCTCGACCTAGACGACTTCAACCGGCGGGAAATGGAACAGGTCATGGAGACGGCCGACGCCATGAAGGAGGTGTTGGGCCGCGAGATAAGGCGGGTTCCCACCTTGCGGGGGACGATCGTCGCCACCCTGTTCTACGAGACCAGCACCCGCACTCGCTCCTCCTTCGAGCTGGCAGCCAAGGCGCTGGGGGCCGATGTCGTAAGCGTGGCGGCCGCCGCCAGCAGCGTGCAGAAGGGAGAGACCCTCGTCGATAGCGCGCGCACCCTTCAGGCCATAGGGGCGAACATCCTGGTGATGCGCCATCGGCAGTCGGGGGCGCCCTACCTGGTGGCCGGCCACGTCGACATGAGCGTGGTCAACGCCGGCGACGGCTGGCATGCCCATCCCACCCAGGCCCTCCTCGATGCGTACACCATCCAGCACCATCTGGGCGACCTGAGGGGGAAGAAGGTGGTCATCGTCGGCGACATCCTCCACAGCCGCGTCGCCCGCTCCAACATCTGGGGCCTGACCACGATGGGCGCTCAGGCCGTGCTCTGTGGGCCGCCCACCCTGCTGCCCTGGGGCCTCCGCCCCGGCTATCGGGGCAACGAGGACAAGGCCCTGCCGCCGGTGGAGGTCGATACGAACCTCGACCGGGCCATCGAGGGGGCGGACGTGGTGATGGCCTTGCGCCTGCAACTGGAGCGTCAGCAGGCGGGGCTCCTGCCCAGCCTGCGGGAGTACGTGCAGCTGTATCAGGTGAACGAGGAGCGTCTGGCTCGGGCCAAGCCGAACGTGCTGGTGATGCACCCGGGCCCCATCAACGAAGGCCTGGAGATATCGCCAGAGGTGGCCCACGGCGCCCGCTCGGTCATCGAGGAGCAGGTGACCAACGGCGTGGCCGTGAGGATGGCCCTGCTGTATCTGTTGGCGAAAGGGCGATGATGGCGGTGGAAGCGGGAGCCGGCGAGTGGCTGGCGGTGGCGAGCGTCAGCACGGAAGGCGTTCTTGTTCTTCCGAGCAGGGTCGATTTCCCAGACTGCCAGCTTGTGAACGGCGAGCTCCGCGCACGGGTAGTGGCGGCGGCCAGCGATGACGCGAAGGAAAAAGCGGAGGTTCTGTTTCGGGACGCGGTCTGGTCTCTGCTGCTAGCTTCGCGGCGGTACTGCGGCTTCGAGACCAGCTACGTCAAGAACCTGATGGGGGAGCCTTCTCGCACCATCTACGTAGCCGGATCAGTGGACGAGAGGCTGACCGACGAGGAGACGGGTGAAGCCATAGAGCTGTGTCGCATGCTGGAGGACGCCCGCCCGCGATCCCGGCGTGTGGAGATGGCTCTTGGTGATCTTCAGTGCGCTTTGGCCGACGGGACACCGTTTGCTTTCGTTCATCTTCACCGGTGTCTGGAACAGATCAAGGAGTTCTTTGGAAGTTGGCCCGCCATGCGTAGCGATCTCAATCTCAGTGAAGAGTACGTCAGGTACGTGACGAAGAGGCGCAGCAGTCCGGAGTTTGGCACTGCGCATGCACCCGTGAAAAGAGGGGCCCTAAGGACGATTGCGGCCGAGGAAATTCGAGAAGGAATATCGAGAGCCGTGGAAGTCTTGAAGCGTTTTCTCTGCTTTCTTACAGGCAGGGCCGTGGGGGAGCTAAGATGAATGAATCCATCGCTATTCGCGGCGGTAGAATTCTCGACCCCGGGAGTGGGGTTGACCTGGTGGGCGATGTGCTCATCCGCGAGGGGCGTATCGCCACTGTCGGGCCGGAGGTGGCGGCAGAGGCCGAGCATATCGTCGACGCCAGCGGCCTCATCGTCTGCCCCGGCCTGGTGGACATCCACTGCCACCTGCGGGAGCCCGGCTTCGAGCACAAGGAGACGATGGAGACAGGCACGCGGGCGGCCGCTCGCGGCGGCTTCACCACCGTCTGCTGCATGGCCAACACCGAGCCGCCGATAGACAGCCGCGCCAGCGTGGAGTACATCCTGCGGACGGCGGCCGCCCAGGCGATGGTGCGCGTTCTGCCCATCGCCTGCATCAGCCGCGGCCGCCAGGGCAAGGAGCTGGCGGAGATGGGCGACCTGGCGGAAGCGGGCGCGGTGGGCTTCAGCGACGACGGCTCGCCCGTGGCCGACGCCTCCCTCATGCGCCATGCTCTGGAGTACTCCTCCGCCTTCGCCCTGCCGGTCATCGAGCACTGCGAGGAGCTATCGGTGGCGCACGAGGGCGTGATGCACGAGGGTTGGGTGTCGAATCGCCTGGGCCTGCGGGGGATCCCGGCCGCCGCTGAGGAGGCGGCGATCGCCCGCAATATCGCCCTGGCCGAGCTCACCGGCGCCCACCTGCACGTCGCGCACGTGAGCACGGCGGGGAGCGTCGAGCTCATCCGCGGGGCCAAAGCGCGGGGCGTCCACGTGACCGCGGAGGTCGCGCCGCACCACCTGACTCTCACTGACGAGGCGGTGATGCTGGCCGCGCTCGAGAGTCCCGGCGGCCTGGCCTACGATACGAACGCCAAGGTGAACCCGCCGCTGCGCCCGAGACCCGATGTGGACGCCTGCATCGCGGGGCTGGCCGACGGCACCATCGACGCTATCGCCACCGACCATGCCCCTCATGCCATCGAGGACAAGCTGTGCGAGTTCGACTTCGCCGCCTTTGGCATCAGCGGCTTCGAGACGGCGCTGGCTTTGTGCCTGTCGGGGGTGCACGAGGGCAAGCTGGACTTATCGACGGTTATCTACAAGCTGACGGCCGGCCCGGTGCAAGCGCTGGGACTGGAGCGATCCGTCCCCGGCCTGGGGAGCCTGGCCGAGGGCGCGCCGGGCGATGTGCTGGTGTTCGACCCGGAGGCCGAGTGGGTGGTTGAGCCCGAGCACTTCGTCTCCAAGGGGAAGAACACGCCGCTGACTGGGCGGACGCTCAAGGGCCGGGTGGTGGCGACGGTGTACGGTGGGCGAGAGGTCTTCATCGAAGAGGGAGTTGCGGCCAGCCATGGCTGATAAGGCCCTCCTGGTACTAGAGGACGGCTCGGTCTTCGCGGGGCGAGCGTTCGGGGCGCCGGGCCGCACCTACGGCGAGGTGGTCTTCGATACGGCGATGACCGGCTATCAGGAGGCGCTCACCGATCCCTCCTGCGCCGGCCAGATCCTGGTGTTCACTTATCCCCTCATCGGCAACTCCGGCATCAACGCCTTCGACGAGGAGTCGAAGCGAATCCAGGTACGCGGCCTGGTGGTGCGAGAGGAGTGCGACCTGCCGAGCCACTGGCAGAGCAAGGGCACCCTGCACGAGTACCTGGCCTCGCAGGGCATCCCAGGCATCGCCGGCGTGGACACGCGCGCTCTGACTCGCCGCCTGCGCTCGGCGGGGGTGATGATGGGCACGATCACCGCCGACGAGACGCCGGAGGAGGCGCTGGCCCGCCTGCGCAGCCTGCCCAGCTACGACACTGTCGACTTCGTCCGCCAGGTGAGCACCGAGGAGCCTTACGATTGGGAGAAGCCCGACGTTGACCAGCGCCACATCGTGGTGGTGGACATCGGGCTCAAGTACAACATCCTGCGATCGCTGCGCGCACGCGGGTGTCAGGCGACGGCCGTGCCCTGCACCGCCTCGGCCGAGGACATCCTGGGCCTGCGACCGGACGGCATCGTGTTGTCGCCGGGCCCGGGCAACCCTGCTCTGCTGGACTACTTGGTGCGAACGGTGTCGGGTCTCATCGGCAAGGCACCCATCCTGGGCATCTGCCTGGGACACCACCTCGTCGGTCAGGCGTTCGGGGCCGGGACCTTTAAGCTGAAGTTTGGCCATCGGGGGGCGAACCACCCAGTGAAGGACCTCCTGACCGGCCGCGTGCACATCACGGCCCAGAATCACGGCTACGCGCTCGACCCCGATGGGCTGCGGGACGGGGCCGAGGTGAGCCATGTGCACCTGAACGACGGGACCGTCGAGGGGCTGCGGCACCGGTCGCTGCCCATCATCACCATTCAGTACCACTCGGAGGCGTCGCCGGGGCCGCAGGACAACGTTTACATCTTCGACCGCTTCCTGGAGATGGTGGAGGAGGCTAAAGGCAAGTAGAGGATGGCGAAGACGGTTTTTCGCAGGGCCACGGCGCGGGCGCTGGTGCCGCGCGTGGGCGCGGACCTGAGGTACGAGCTGCCGCTGTGAGGGGGGAGGAAGGTGCTTGACTTGGGGAAGACAAGGATACCTGTGACGTGCCCCAGTTGCGGGTTTACGAACGTAGTCCGCCTGCAGCAGGTAGAACTTGAGCAGGAGTTTATCTGCGAGGGCTGCTTGCAGACCGTTCAACTGAAGGACGCGGACAAGAGCGTTGCAAAAGCCATTGACGCCATCGAAGACGCAATGGGCGGACTGGGTAACATGCTCAGGAGGGAATTCCGATGAGGGAAGTGCGCCAAACGCGGCTGAAGTTGCAGCGTCTACGTGACAACCTCCTTCAAAGCGACGAGGACAGGTGTCTGTCTGATCTAGGTATCTTCTGGGATTTCATGCACTCGGATCCTTTCACAAGACCCGTAGTCGATGAGTTGCAGGACTATGCATTTGACTTCAGCTCCTGGATGGAGCAAGTGCAAAGTGAGCGAGGGTATTCCTTGCCCCCAGACGAACGCCATAGAGCGGCGATGTGCCTCGGGATGCTACGGCCCACCAATTTCACAGAGGGTAACGACATCTGGCGGGTTTCCTTCATGCTGTGTCTCGACAAGTCTGGCAGCGGCAAGTTGTATTCGGCAGTCCAAGCTTTCTTCGAGGTGTTCTTGACGCCGCTTTGGCAGTACATCGACGAGCGCCTGCTGGAGCGCGAGTCGATGGTAACGCCGTCCGACATCATGCTCGAGGTGACGCAGGCAGTCGGGGAGAGCAGAATGAAGCCGTTTCCTAAGACAGTCGAAGCTCTGCAGACGGCATACAGGGATTTGTACTCGGCATCTGGCAAAGTGATCTGGAGGAACGTTGGAAACGCATGTCGCGCAGCGCTCATCGCGTTCGCCGAGGAAATCTACGACCCAAGCATGGCGCCAGCAGATGTCCCTCAACCCAAAGGCGACGACGCCAAGCAGAAAATCGTGCTTGCGTTGAAACAGCACTGGCTTCGCAGGTCCAAGAAAGACCGTTCGCTCGGCGCGCTCGAAAAACTGATCAAGGCCACCTGGGACATGGCTCAGTCCCTGTTGCACAGAAAGGATGCAACCGAAAATGAGGCGAAAGCCTGTGTAATGTACACGTATCTGGCTGTGTGGACCGTTACAGCTATCATTTCGGAGTGAATCTGCCGCATGACGAAGCTCCGAACCGTCCTTATCGTCCCCTCGCCGGCCGCGGGAGGAGGTGCACAGTGCGATCGCTAGTCGTGCGGGTTCTCGCAGTGCTGACGGTGCCCCTCGTGCTGGGCGGGCTGGCGGCCATGGGCTTCGGTCTGGTCATCGGCGGCGATAGCGGCTTCTGGGTGTTCGCCTTCGGCCTGCTGGCGGCCGTCGCCGGCGCGCTGTGCGCGGCGTCGGCGCTCATCGTCGCCCGGCCGACCAGCGGCTGGCCCAGGCTGGCCCGACGCGTTGCCCTGGGCGTTCTGGGGCTGCTATGCATAGTCGTGGCAAGCTTTCAGTTCGACCACTCGGAGCCGTACGCGGCGCTCCTGCTGCTGGCGGGGGTGGCTGCTCTGACGCTCCTGGTGCTGGACATCCGCGAGCCAGGTAGGGAAGTAGATGACCAAGCCCAATAAGGTGCTGATCATCGGGTCGGGGCCGATCATCATCGGCCAGGCGGCGGAGTTCGACTACTCCGGCAGCCAGGCCTGCCGCTCGCTGCGCGAGGAGGGCGTCACCACCGTCCTGATTAACTCCAACCCGGCGACGATCATGACCGACGAGGGGATCGCCGACATCGTCTACATCGAGCCGCTCACTGTGGAGGTGCTGGCCCGCATCATCGAGCGGGAGCGCCCGGATGGCCTCCTGCCGACGCTGGGCGGCCAGACCGGCCTGAACCTGGCGGTGGCCGCCGCCGACGCGGGCGTGCTGGGCCATAACGGCGTGCGGCTCCTGGGCACGCCGGTGGAGTCGATCCGCAAGGCGGAGGACCGTCAGCTTTTCAAGGACATGCTTGAGGAGATCGGCGAGCCTGTACCTGAGAGCGAGACCGTCACCAGCCTCGACGAGGCGCGACGGGTGGCGCGCGATCTGGGCCTGCCGCTCGTGGTGCGTCCCGCCTATACGCTGGGCGGCACCGGCGGCGGCATCGCTCACACCATGGCCGACCTGGAGCACATCGTCTCCGGCGGCCTGCGGGCCAGCCCCATCCACCAGGTGCTCCTGGAGCACTGCCTTCTGGGCTGGAAGGAGATCGAGTACGAGGTGATGCGGGATGCCGCCGACAACTGCATCACCGTCTGCAACATGGAGAACATCGACCCGATGGGGGTGCACACCGGCGACAGCATCGTGGTCGCCCCCAGCCAGACGCTGATCGACAAAGAGTACCAGATGCTGCGTACCGCCAGCCTGAAGATCATCCGCGCCCTAGGCGTCGAGGGCGGCTGCAACATTCAGTTCGCCCTGGCCCCGCGGCCGGACATCGTGGACTGGCAGTGGCAGGACGCCTCGGCCGCTCCGTACTACGTGATCGAGGTGAACCCGCGCGTGTCGCGCAGCTCGGCCCTGGCCTCCAAGGCCACCGGCTACCCCATCGCCCGCGTGGCGGCCAAGATCGCCGTGGGCAAACGGCTGGACGAGATCCCCAATCGGGTGACCGGCAAGACGACCACTGCCTTCGAGCCGGCGCTGGACTACCTGGTTGTGAAGATACCGCGCTGGCCCTTCGACAAGTTCCCGCTGGGGGAGCGGAAGTTGGGCACCCAGATGAAGGCCACCGGCGAGGTCATGGCCGTCGACCGCTCCTTCGAGGGGGCGTTGCAGAAGGGGGTACGGTCGCTGGAGGTCGGCGCCCGCTCGCTCCTGTGGGAGGACCCCCGCTGGCGGGACGAGGACCCCTTGCAGTGGGTGAGGGAGGCCACCGACCAGCGCCTGTGGGCGGTGATGGCCGCCCTGCGCCGCGACATCCCGCCGGAAGAGATCGCGGGGGCGACGGGCATCGACCACTGGTTCCTCCTCAAGCTGAACAACATCGTGGCCATGGAGCGCCGCCTGCTGGCCGAGCCCTTGACGCCCGACCTCCTGCGGCAGGCCAAGCGTCTGGGCTTCCCCGACGAGAACATCGCCGTCCTGGCCGACCGTCTGCCGGAGCAGGTGCGCGAGCTGCGTCAGCAGGCGGGCATTCGCCCTGTGTACAAGATGGTGGATACCTGCGCCGCCGAGTTCGAGGCGCAGACGCCCTACTTCTACAGCACCTACGAGGAAGAGAACGAGGCCGAGCCCCTGCCCGGCGAGAAGGCCCTGGTCATCGGCAGCGGGCCCATCCGCATCGGCCAGGGCATCGAGTTCGACTATTGCAGCGTGCACGCCGCCTGGGTCCTCCAGGCGGCCGGCGTCAAGGCCATCATGGTTAACTCCAACCCTGAGACCGTCTCCACCGACTTCGACACCAGCGATCGCCTGTACTTTGAGCCCCTGGACGCTGAGGCGATGCGAGACATCCTGGAGAACGAAGGATTGAACGATGGAGGGTTGCCTCTGTCCATCGTCCAGTTCGGTGGTCAGACAGCGATCAACCTGGCTGACCACCTGGCGCGAGCGGCGATGCCCATCCTGGGCTCCAGCGCCGAGGCCATCGACATCGCGGAAGACCGCGGCCGCTTCGAGGACCTCGTGTCCCGTCTGGGCATCCCCCAGCCGCCGGGGGCGGCCGTCACCAGCGTCGAGGATGCTTTGGTCACCGCCAAGGCCATCGGCTATCCCGTGCTGGTGCGTCCCAGCTACGTCCTCGGCGGGCGGGCGATGGAGATCGTGCAGGGGGCTGGCGAGCTGAGCCGCTACATGGGCGAGGCAGTGCAGGTGGGTGGGGGGAAGCCTATCCTTATCGACAAGTACCTCGAGGGGCGCGAGGTCGAGGTGGACGCTGTCTGCGATGGCCAAGAGGCGCTGATCCCCGGCATCATGGAGCACATCGAGCGGGCGGGCGTGCATTCGGGCGATTCGATGGCCGTCTACCCGCCGATCAGCTTGTCGGAGGCGGAGATACAGAGCATCGTCGAGTACACGCAGCGCATCGGGCGTGCTCTGCGGGTTCGCGGCCTGATGAACGTGCAGTATGTCATCATGCCAGACGACTCGGATAGCGGCTCGACCGTCTACGTGCTGGAGGTGAACCCGCGCGCCAGCCGGACGGTGCCCTTTATCTCCAAGGTTACAGGCCTTCCCATGGTGCGCCTGGCCATCAACGTCATGCTGGGCAAGAGCCTGTTCGAACTGGGCTACTGGGGGGGATTGTGGCCGGCTCAGAAGCTGGTGGCGATAAAGGCACCTGTCTTCTCCATGTCGAAGCTGATCGGCGTCGACACCTACCTGGGGCCGGAGATGAAGTCAACCGGCGAGGTCATGGGCGTTGACTACAACTTCGAGGCCGCCCTGGCCAAGGCCCTCTCCGCCTCTGACCTGATGTTGCCCCGCGAGGGGAGCATCCTGGTGAGCGTGGCCGACCGCAATAAGCCCGAGGCGCTGCCTATCATTCGCCAGCTTGCCAGCCGCGGATACAAGCTATACGCCACCGAGGGCACGGCGAGCATGATCCAGGCGGTGGACCTGTCGGTGGAGATGGTAGCCAAGCGGTTGGAGGAGGGCCACCCTAACGTCGAAGACGTGATCCGCGACGGGCTGGTGCAGGGGGTGATCAACACGCCTGGGGGAGGCGAGGCCTCAGTCATGCGGGACGGCTTTCAGATCCGCCGCGCCGCCGCCGAGAAGCACATCCCTTGCTTCACCTCCCTGGACACCGCCCGCGCTGCTGTGGACTCTCTCCTGCAAGGTGACGGGAGCTTCGCCGTCCAGCCCCTGCGCGAGTATCTTGGGCCGTGAACCTGGAACGGGCCGTTGTCCTGTCCTGCGAGGAAGCCTACGAGGGCACGCGCCTTATCTGGTTCTCGGCGCCTGTGGTGGGACGAGCCGCTCAGCCCGGCCAGTTCCTGATGATCCGCTGCGGCGAGGGCTGGGACCCTCTCCTGCCCCGGCCGATGAGCTTCCACCGCTTTCGGCAGGCCGACGACGAGCGGCAGTTCGCCATCCTGTTCGACCTGCGCGGGCGGGGCACCGATTGGCTGTGGCGTCGCCAGCCAGACGACGTGGTGAGTCTTTTCGGCCCTCTCGGCCGTGGCTACGCGGTCAAGCGGCAGTCCCAGAACCTTCTGCTGGTGGCTGGCGGCATCGGCATCGCCGCCCTGGTGGCCCTGGCGGACGAGGCGATCGCCGAGGGGAGGGCGGTGACCCTGCTCCAGGGGGCAAAGACCGCCAGGAAGCTCTTCCCATTGGGCTCCTTGCCAACGGAGGTGGAGGTGGTAAGCGCAACCGAGGACGGCTCGGCGGGGCATCGCGGCCTGGTGACCGAGCTTCTGCTCCAGTACCTTCCCTGGGCCGACCAGGTCTTCGCCTGCGGGCCCAACGCCATGTACGAGGCGATGGCAGCCATGATGCGCCAGCAGGCCAGCCGCAAGTCGGTGCAGGTGCTGCTGGAGGAGCACATGGCCTGCGGGATGGGCGTCTGCTACTGCTGTGGCGTGTTCACCCGCCGGGGTGTGCGGCTGGTGTGCAAGGACGGGCCGCGGTTTGAGCTGCGGGATCTTTTTGCTTGATGTAAGATACGGCTGACGGCATGAAAGAGCCTATTGCGACTGCCTGGGAGTCATGCGAGAACTCTGAATCATCTCTGAGGGTTAAAACCCTCAGCTTTGGGGGGTCAAGTGCTGGAAAGCCTGTACCACGTGTGGTTCAGCACCAAGAGGCGTAAGCAAGCCCTCGAAGGTGAACTCGGCGATGATGCTAGGGGGCTGTTGATCGAGACCGCACAGGGGGTGGGAATCCGGCTTCTGGAAGTCGAGATGGTGGTTGACCACGTCCATCTACTGGTCGCACTGGCGGAAACCCAGACGCTCCCGTCCGTGATGCACCAGCTCAAGGGCGCTAGCGCTCGCTCCATCTTCCTTACGCATCCGGAGCTCAAATTCGACATGGGCCACAACTCGTTCTGGCAAAAAGGCTACGGCTTCCATCGCCTATCCTCGGCGGAGGTCGCGAACGTGCGGCGATACGTTCGCACCCAGGCGGAGCGGCCCTTACGGAGGCATTGAAGCTGCGGGTTTCAACCCGCGGAGCTAGCTATACGGGAGAAATGATGACCCTTCCCTCCCCCAACACAATCGTCGAGGGCGACTGCCTGGAAGTGATGCGGCAGTGGCCGGACGCCTGCGTCGACCACTGCATTGCCGACCCGCCCTTCGGCATCGCCTCCGGCGGCGGCCGCCGCGGCAAGCGCGGCCTGGGCTGGGCCTTCAGCTCCCACGTCACCATGGAGGAGACCTGGGACCGCTTCAGCAAGGACGACTTCTTCCAGTTCAACGTGGCCTGGCTATCCGAGGTCTGCCGGGTGGTCAAGCCCAACGGCAACATCCTGGTGTTCGGCACTTTTCATAACATCTACCAGCTAGGGTTTATCCTCCAGAACGTGCTCGACCGGCGTGTACTTAACTCGATCGTCTGGTTCAAGCCCAACGCCCAGCCCAACATCACTGCCCGCACCCTCACCGAGAGCACGGAGCAGATCGTCTGGGCGGTGAACAACCCACCCGGCAAGGCCAAGAAATGGACGTTCAACTACTGGCAGGCGAAGGAGCTGGCGGGCGGAAAGCAGATGCGCAACCTGTGGGAGATACCCTATACCCCCGCTTCCGAGCGAACCTTCGGCAAGCATCCCTCCCAGAAGCCGCTGGCGGTCGCGGAGCGACTGGTGATTATCGCCACCAACCCCGGCGAGCTCGTCCTCGACCCCTTCGCCGGCAGCGGCACGTTGGCCCTCGCTGCCGAGAGGCACGGCCGCCGCTGGGTGCTGATCGAGAGCGAACCCGACTACGTGGAGATGGCGCAGCAGCGGCTGACGGCGGCCCGCACATGTGAGGCCGGCTAGCCTAGGCCGAAGGGAATGCAAGAAGGCCCTGCCACAGGCAGGGCCTCCCTCTTTCGGCGAATCGCTTCTAGTTGGCGGCCTTTTCCTCGGAGAACCGCTGGACGCTGGTGTGAGCGGCGATGCGCTCGGCGATGAGCATGAACACCTGAGCCACCGGCGAGTCAGGGTCCCGCTCCAGGATGGGCACACCATCGTCGCCGCTGGCGCGCACCTGGGCGTCGAGGGGGATCTCGCCCAGGAAGTCCAGGCCCAACTTCTCGGCTGCCTCACGAGCGCCGCCGTGGCCGAAGATCTCGGTGCGCTGGCCGCAGTGGGGGCAGAGGAAGTAGCTCATGTTCTCGATGATCCCGAACACGGGCACGTTCAACTTCTCGAACATGGTCACCGCCCTGGTGGCGTCCTCCAGCGATACGCTCTGAGGGGTGGTGACGATAACCACGCCGGCGATCGGCGCCTCCTGAGCCATGCTCAAGGGGGCGTCGCTGGTGCCCGGTGGCAGGTCGATGACCAGATAGTCCAGCTCGCCGTCGGCGGCCCAGGGCAGCTCGTGGAGTAGCTGGCGAATGCCGCTGCCGATCAGGGGGCCGCGCCAGATGACCGGCAGGCCCGGTCGCAGGAGAAAGCCGATGGAGACCACCTTCACGCCATAGCACATCACCGGCATGAGGCCCGTCTCAGCCTGGTAGCCGTGCTCGAGTCCGACCATGGTGGGGATGTTAGGCCCGGTGAGGTCAGCGTCCAGCAGGCCCACCCGTGCTCCGTGCTTGGCCAGGGCGATGGCCAGATTTACGGCGACCGTGGACTTGCCCACGCCGCCCTTGTTGCTGGCGATGGCGATGATGTTCCGCACGCCTTGCACCGGCCGCGGGCCCTTTAGGGGCGAGTGCGTCCGCACCTCGGCATCCATCTTCACATCCACGCTCTTGACGCCGGGAACGGCGCGAACGGCCTCCTCGGCGCTGCGCTGCAACTCGTTGCGCATGGGGCAGGCGGGAGTGGTGAGCACGAACCTGAAGGCTACTTTGCCGCCGCTGACCTGGAGGTCGCGGACCATGCCCAGGGTTACGATGTCCCGATGCAGCTCGGGGTCCTCGACGGTGCTCAGGGCGGCCAGGACGGCCTTCTCGTCGGGGCTCTTCTTGCCTTCTCCTCGTTTCACCGCTATCTCCTATTCAGACGTCTCCTCTTGCCGGGAGGGAAGAGCGCCGGTCTCTACGATGAGGCGCTAGCAATCGGCGCTACGGCTCTGACTCTCGGCCACTCTGCGATAGGGGCAGTTGTAGCCGACGATCTCGAATGCAGGGTGACGCTCTGGCTCTTAGTGCTTTGTGCCGCCATCGTCTCAGAGGTTGGGGTCAACGATCGCCGTGGAACCTGCGGGCGCCCATTGGCGTTATATAGTATAGCGTACGGTGACCACTATAGCGATATTAACAGAAGAAGGGCAGTTAAACAACTGCATAAAGTAAATACAGCGCAAAGCTTGACAATCGCCGCGCTGTTCGGTATGATTTATTGACGGTGTAACGCATGGACGGCTCTAGGCGTCTTACCATGGCAACCCGAGAAGCGGAGAGTACGATGAGGAAGGCCGTAGTCACTAAACGTGAAAGGGCGACCAAACAGGCCCTGTGTCGCCATCACTGGCTGATCGAGAGCCCGCAGGGTCCGATCAGCATGGGTATGTGTAAGCTGTGTGGTGCTCAGAAGGAATTCAGCAACTCGGCGACGGGCTTCTTGTGGGAGGATGCGCCTCTGTCTGAGCTGTCCCACAGTCGCTGGGGGAAATCACGCGACCTCCACGCTCCTACGGGCGACGGGGAGGATGGTGGTGTCTCGACGGCGGGGACAGGAATAGGCGGTGGCGCTCGTCTGACGTAGAAGGAACGCTGTACCGTACCCCCTAAGAGGGGTGCACCCCTGCGGGTGCACCCCTTCTGTTTTGCTAGCCCCTGAACGAGGCGCTGGTATAATGACGTCAGCAGGAGGAAAGCGTGAACCTGTCCGTGGAGCTGGCGCCCAGGTGCAAGCGGGGGCTCTTTCTGGCCAACCCGGTGATGGCCGCCTCCGGTACGTTCGGGTATGGGCTGGAGATGGCCAAGGAACTGGACATCCAGTGCCTGGGGGCCATCGTCTGCAAGGGGACGACCCTGCGCCGGCGTCGGGGCAATCCTCAGCCGCGCACGGTGGAGACCCCCGCTGGCATGCTGAACTCCATCGGGCTGCAGAACATGGGGGTAGAAGCCCTGATTCGCGACATCGCCCCCGTCTGGGCCACCTGGCGCGTGCCGGTCGTGGTGAACGTAGCCGGCGAGAGCATCGAGGATTACGCTCGCCTGGCCCGGCGATTGGATGGCGTTGCCGGGGTCAGCGGCCTGGAGCTGAACATTAGCTGTCCCAATGTGGCCACCGGCCTGGAGTTCGGCAGCAGCCCTGACATGGCGGCCGCGGTGACCGCCGCCGTGCGGCGGGAGACCACCCTGCCGGTGATCGTCAAGCTGACTCCCAACGTTAGCGACATCGTTAGCGTAGCGCGGGCGGCTGCGGACGCCGGCGCCGATGCCCTAACCCTCATCAACACCTTCCCCGCTATGGCCATCGATGTGAAGAGCAGGCGGCCGGCCCTGGGCTGGCGCTTCGGCGGGCTTTCCGGCCCGGCGCTCAAGCCCATCGCCCTGCGGCTGGTGTATCAGACGGCGGCAGCGGTGGACGTTCCACTTATCGGCTGTGGAGGGATCATGACCGGCCTGGACGCGATGGAGTACATCATGGCCGGGGCCACCGCCGTTCAGGTGGGCACGGCTACCTTCATCAACCCGCGGGCCACCCTCGACGTGCTGGAGGGTATCGAGCGGTTCCTGGAGGAGGAAGGGGTGGACGATATCTCCCAGCTCGTCGGCGCCGCCAGAGTGTAACAGACCCTTCTCGCCCAGCGTCTGAATATAGGGTGACCTGTATGACTTATGGAAAGCTACGGGCCTACGTTGCCCTTGTTCTGGCGCAGGCGAAGGGCGGAGACGGGCAGGCACTGGCCGAGTTTACGCTGGTGCTGGCCCTCGTTGCCCTGGCGGCAGTGGTTGCTCTGACCGCCGTAGGCCTGGCGGTGAACGGATTCTACGAGTCTTTCGCCGACCTTATCATCTAGCCTCGCCAGCAGTCGTCCTCGCCGCGATAGCGGAGCCCTCAACGAACCAGCTTGGCTCGGTTCTTGACCCCCTGTTGTCTCTGGATGTACGCTGAGGCTGGTCGGGGTGTAGCTCAGCCAGGCTAGAGCGCGTGGTTTGGGACCACGAGGCCGGCGGTTCAAATCCGCCCATCCCGACCAGACCGCATTCAGTACGAGCGGGCGGCGTCAAGCTCCTCTGACAGGCGTTGCAGGGGCGTGCACGCCGGGACAAATCCCCGACTTCCCGCGGCGAGACCTTTGCTCTTGAAAGGGGCCCGCTCACACCTCTAGGCTGCGGGGGCGTCAGCTGTCTCTGCTCTCCAGGCGCGCGGTCTGCCCATCATCGTGACGAGCACAACGGCAATGAAGGCACTGAACGCCAGCAGGAGAAAGGCCGGCCGATAGCTGTCCACTGTGTCGTAGACAGCACCGGCAAAGATCGGCCCAATGAAGCCGCCAAGCGTACCTGAGCCCCAAAGCAGCCCCTGGATGCCGCCAAGGGCCCGCAGCCCAAAAAATTCCGACAGGAGAGCGGGCAACATGGTAATGGCACCACCATACCCAGGGGCGAACAGGACTAGGAATATGATGGCCTGCCAGGGGCTGTGAATAGCGGCGAAGACAAGGATGCCCGAACCTTGCAGGATCCAAGCCGCCGCCAGCAGCCAGCGCTTGCTCAGGTAGTCGGCCAGCCAGCCAAAGCCCAGCCTCCCTACCAGACTCCCGAAGGGGATGCCCATCGCGATCAGGGCAGCCCCTTCCTCTGTGAAGCCCCCCGATTCATCAAGGTAAGGTATCAGGTGGACGATGACCGCCAAGCTGCCTACCCAGGTCAGGATCAGGGCTGGCACCAGCAGCCAGAAAAAGCGAGTGCGCAGTGCCTGACCTACAGCAAGTCCGTCGGGCTGACTCGTCTCGCTGCCTCCAGGTTGCCTCTGCCCGGCCTCCGGCGGCGGATCGGCGGAGGCCGCGGCCAGGGCAAGAGGCTCGCCGTCGGGCAAAAGGCCGATCTCCTCTGGCCGGTGGCGCACCGTCAAGGCTAGAGGAATGCAGATGGCCAGCTGGCCGAGACCCAGGGCCATTACACCGGCACGTCCGTCGAAGAGATCTATCAGCAGGGGGGTCAGCACCACGATGATGCCGGTTGCCCCGGCGCCGGCGCTCACGATGCCCAGAGCGCGCCCCCGCCTCTTCTCAAACCAGTGAGCGACAGCTACTGCGCACACGGGCAGGCCAGCCAGGCTCATGCCGACGCCAATAAACGTCACGGCGATGTAGAAGTGCCAGAGGGCCTGAATTTGGCTGATGCACACATTGCCACCACCCACCAGCAGCACGCCCACCACCAGCAGGCGGCGCACACCGACACGATCCACGAGATAGCCGGCTATGGGGGTAGTCAACCCAAACATGAGCGCGCCGATGGAGGGGCCGGCCCCGATAGCCACTCGCGACCAGCCAAACTCGTCCTCCAGGGGCTCGATCAGGGCGCTGAAAATGTATAGCGGCGAGGCGCTGGCGATGAGTATGATGAGGGCCGTGGCGACAGCCACCCACCAGCCGTAGTAGAAGGGCACTAGCCGAACCAGCGCGGCGCTCGATCGATCCATACTCCCAATCTCGCTCAATAATACTGGCCGCGCACCCTTAGGCCAAATCGACCGCGGCTGCCGTTGCCGACATCGCCCAAAGGAAGCGTCCAAAGTGCGCCATGGCCTTCTGCCTTGCGCGTCCTGCGGCTTGCGGGTAGTATGGCGCTGCCGTTCTCGCAGTACTGGCTGTTGGCATCGTGGCGGATTTTCTGGGCCGCCAACGTACAAAGGGCTAGCGTATGTGTTCCCTGAGACGGGGCTTCTCTATCCGGGAGGCTACCGCCGCCGACAATGAGGCGCTCCTGGAGCTGGAGCGCAGCTCGCCGCTGGATCTGGGGGATGCTGAGGTCGTCTTAGACCGTAGCCCCGACTACTTCGCGTGTCTTTCCCTTCAGGAGGACGCGCGCGTGATGGTGGCCGAGGAGGGCGGACGGCTGGTGGGCGTTTGCTCCGCCGCCCGGCACTGTGCACCGCTGTTGGGCAAGTCGCAGGCCCTTCTCTACATCCAGAAGGGGCGCGTCCTCCCCGAGTTCCAGCGACGGCGCATCAGCAGTGTGCTGATTTGGGCTCTGATGGAGTCGTGGCGGACCAGACGGATGCCCTTCGACTCTGCCTACTGGCTTATCGCTGCCGATAACAGGACACCGCTGGCCGCTGTGCAGCGAAGCGGCGTTCCTCTTTGGCCCAAGAAGGTTCATCTGGTCGATGTGGATGCGGAGACTGGCCGGCGACCAGAAGTTCCTGCGGTGCGCATCGAGCCCGATCGGGCTCAGGAGGTGGTTGCCCTCCTGAACCGCACCCACGCGGGCAAGGAGCTGTTTGCACCGTATAGTGAAGAGCGGCTTCAGGCTCGTCTGGGGCGCATCCCCGAATATGGCTGGCAGAACTGGTGGGGCATCGAAGGGAGGGCTGGTCGCCTGGTGGCGGTGGCTGGCTTGCTAGACCTGGACCGGTGGTGGCGGATAAAGCGGCGACTGAAGGCCAGCGGCGAGGAGACGACGAGCAGCGCTGCCGGCGTGTTCGACTTCGGCTACGCTGAGGGCGGCGAACAGCAATTGGTGGAGCTGCTTTATGACCTGCTGGGGGTGGCGGCCTCCTGGGGGCGCGACCACCTCTCCATTTGCCTCGATCCGGAAGATGGTCTGTATCCCTTCCTGCCGGCCGGTGCCCGCGCCAGCGTTATCATGCGCTTCCTCGCTGCTGGGATTCCTGTGCCCTCAGCCAGCGAGATGGGGCCGATCTATCTGGACCCAGCCTATCTCTGAACTGGGCCACCGATGGCCACTGGTAGCCCCTAGCGCGAGGCTGTCTTGGTAGACTACAATGGCACTCTCCCTGGCACAGGGAGGACAAGTGTGACAATCCAAGAAAGGAGGCTGACGTAGCTGTGTGGAAGCTAGGCAAATTCTCGCTGGTCTTCCTCGCCCTGGCAGCGGCGTTGCTGGTGCTGGCGGTGGCCTGCGAGGATGAGGAAGAGGAGGAGGCCCTCACTGGCACACCTGCCGCTGCGGTCACCGAGACCCCTACACCGGTGACGGAGGTTCCCGGCATCACCGACACAGAGATAGTCCTGGGCAGCCACTTCGCCCAGAGCGGCACCTATGGGGCGGCGTTCGCTCCCGTCCTCGCGGGCACCAAAGCCTACTTCAAGTACGTCAATGCGGAGGAAGGGGGCGTCTGCGGCCGCCAGATCGTTTTCAAGGTGGAGGATGATAACTACGAGCCGGCCAGGGCCGTCGAGGCCGTCCGCAAGCTGGTGGAGCAGGACGAAGTGTTCGCCATCGTCGTCGGCCTGGGGACGGCCGCCCACTCGGCCGTCTGGGAGCGGCTGAACGAGGAGGGAATACCCGACCTGTGGATTATGACCGGGGCCCACAAGTGGGCCGCGGACCCCGAGGCGTACCCCTGGTCGGTTGCCATCCTGCCGGACTACTTCGTGGCGGGGGCGATCACCGGCAAGTACATCTCGGAGAACATGCCGGGGAAGAAGGTCGGCGTCCTCTACCAGAACGATGACTTCGGCAAGGACCACTTGGACGGCCTGAAGAACGGCCTGGACCCCGACAAGAACGAGGTGGTGTCCGAGCAGAGCTTTGAGGCCACCGCCGTCGACATCCGCTCTCAGGTCAACAACATGAAGAATGCTGGCGCAGAGATTGTGTTCGGCGCCTGCATCCCAGGCCACTGTTCTCAGCTCGCCAAGGCGGCTGACCAGATGGGCTGGGATGTCCAGATCTTCATGAGCTACGTGAATTCTGACGCTGCCATGTTCCAGTATTGCCCCGCGGCCGCCATGGAAGGCGTCATCACCCTCCAGGCGAACAAGATGTACGACTGGACTGACGACCCGGCGATAGCGGAGCACCACCGGATCATGAGCGAGTACGGTGACTTGCCTCCCGGCAACTTCACCGTCGTCGGCCATGCAGCGGGCATACTAACCGTCGACGCCCTGCGCGCAACCTGTGACAACCTGACGCGAGAGGGCCTGATGGACGCCGTCCACACGATCTTCAAGGGCTACCAGGGCCCCCTCGCCCTGCCGGGGATCACCATCACTCTCAGCGAGACGGACCACTTGTCCTATGAAGACATGAGGATGCTGAGGGCTACGCTCACGGCGGACGGTAAGGGGAAGTGGGAGTACTTCGGCGACGTCATCTCGTTCTCGGAGGAGGACTAGAAGGCAAGGCCTGGGCGTGGAGGGGCGCTGCGGTCGGGCTTGAGGCTCTCTGGCTCGATGGCCCGCCGCGTGGTGCTGCTGGCCCATCGCCTTCGTCTGGTTCGTGGTGGCGAGGCCGGTCCCAGCGAGCGTGTGGTGCGGATTATGCCACCTTGCCGACTATCCGGGTGATTTCATACGGGAAGCCGATCTTGACTACCTCGCTCGCAGTGCTAAAATCAGGAAGTCTAGTCCAATTCTCATCAGAAGGAGGTCTGATATGCCTAACTACGTCGTCCTCTATCGGTTCACCGCGCAGGGACGCAAGAACGTCAAGGAGAGCGTGAAGCGAGCCGCAGAAATACGCAAGCAGAACGAGGCGCGCGGCTTCAAGGTCCTGGGTCACTACTGGACCCAGGGACGCTATGACCTAGTGGCCATCGTGGACGCGCCCAGCGACGAGTCCATGGTGGCCGGCCTGTTCGGGATCGCTGAGGCGGGCAACGTCTCCAGCGAGACCCTGCGCGCCTACAGTGCGGAGGAGATGCAGCGGATTCTGGCCAAAGGCTAGCCTCTGCGGCAGCCCCATTACCTCTGAAGGGAACGGGGCAAGGCTAACGGTCAGAAGCGCCCTCAGACACACCGCAGGGCCGCTAGCGCTCGCTCTGGCATGGACGTTTGTCCAGAGCGCCCGCACGGTAACGCACATGAGGGCAAGGGTGGTAGGCTGTACTGCCCGAGCAAGCTAGCGGACGGGTTGTCGCGCAACTGGAAGGCCTAGGCGAGTTCGAGCGCCAACGCTGACGCTAACGCGGGGAGTCCCTGGGTTGGATGGCCCAGGGACTCTTGGTCATGCGGTCGACCAAGACATAGCCGCTAATACGGGAGGGATGCGTTCATGTCTGGGCCGCTTGAAGGAATCCGCGTCGTTGAGATCGGTCTCTGGGTCGCTGCTCCTTCCGCTGCCCTCATCCTTTGCGATTGGGGCGCAGAGGTAATCAAGATCGAGCCGCCGAACGGCGATCCGCTTCGAGGCCTGGCCACCGCAGCAGTGGGCTGGTCCCTTCCCGCCAATCCTCCATTCGAGTTGGACAACCGAGGCAAGCGGAGCATCGCCTTGAATCTGGTGACCGAAGAGGGGCGCGCAATTGCGCGGGCTCTCATCGATCGGGCTGATGTCTTGGTGACCAACGTGCGGCCTAGGGTTCTTGAGGCCGCCGGCCTGACCTACGAGAAGCTACGCGAAACGAATCGAGGGCTGGTCTACTGCCAGCTGACCGGCTACAGCCCTGATGGCCCCGATCGAGATCGAGCGGCCTATGACATCGGCGCATTCTGGGCACGGGCCGGCGTCGCTTCCTCCCTAACGCCGGAGGGAGCACAGCTGCCTCACCAGCGCGTCGGCATGGGCGACCACGTGGCCGGGTGCAGTGCGGCAGGAGCAATTTGTGCCGCCCTTTTGGCTCGCTCACGTACCGGCGAAGGCCAGCGAGTAGCGGTCTCCCTCATCCGAGCCGGCGTCTACACCGTCGGCTCGGATGTCAGTATGGCGCTGCGTCTCAAATTCATGGTTCGACCCTATGACCGGTATCACGCCATCAACCCCATCATCAACTGCTACCAGGCAGGCGAGGGTCGCTGGTTCTGGCTCCTCCTGCTCCAGGCCGATCGCCACTGGCCGGACCTTTGCCGTGCCATTGGCCGTGAAGATCTGCTGGAAGATCCCCGTTTCGCCGAAATCGGCCTTCGCAGCCTCAATGCCCCAGCGCTGGTAGAGGAACTGGACAAGGTCTTTGCCACCAAGAGCCTCGACGAGTGGGGCCAAGCCTTCGATAGGGAAAACGTCTGGTGGGCGCCCGTAAACTCTGTGACCGAGGTGGTGGATGACCCGGTAGCCAAGGACGCAGGCGCCTTCGTTGATGTGCCCGGGCCGGAAGGGCCGATCCAGGGGGTGGCCACGCCAGCGGACTTCTACGGCACGCCTTGGCGGCCGCAGGGATACGTACCGGAGCTGGGCCAGCACACGGAGGAGATCCTGCTGGAGCTGGGCTACGATTGGGACAAGATCGTCGCTCTCAAGGAGGGTGGCGCCATCCCCTGAGTTGCACCTGCATGTTCGGCCGACCATAATTGCCAGAAGTTGGGCTGGGGGCTCACGAGTGAGGGCCAGGCGTAGGTTGGGGGAGGAGCAACCCCAGATGCGTATCGAAGTGAAGGAGGTGGAGAGTGGCCACGGGCAGGCTCGATGGGAAGGTAGCGATCATCACCGGCGGTGCCTCAGGGATCGGCAAGCGCACCGCTGAGCTGTTTGTCGAAGAGGGGGCGCGCGTCATCATCGCCGACCTCAACGGCGACGGCGTGGCAGCCGTGGTTGCCCAGCTTGGGAAGAGCAACGCCGACGGCCTGGAACTGGACATCCGCGATGAAGAGGCGGTCAAGGGGATGGTGGATCAGGCCTTTTCCCGCTTCGGGCGGCTCGACATCGCCTTCAACAACGCCGGGATTGGGGGCTTCAGCCCTATCCACCAGTACCCGCTGGAAGAGTGGGAGCGGATCGTTAGCGTGTGCCTTACCGGCACCTTCCTCTGCATCAAGCACGAAGCGGGCCGCCTTATCGCCCAGGGGCAGGGCGGGAGCATCATCAACGTGGCGAGCATCAACGCCGTTCAGGCTACGGAAGGCTTCGCCGCGTACTGCTCGGCGAAAGCGGGGGTGGCCATGCTAACGAAGGTGGCCGCCCTCGAACTCGGCCGGCACCGCATACGCGTGAATGGCATCGGCCCTGGCGTCGTCCACACGCCTCTCGCCGAACTAATGTTGAGCGTCCCCGGCCTCGAAGACGCGTTCATCCACGAGGCGCCCATCGGCCGCGTCGGCGAGCCCGAAGACGTTGCTCGCCTCGCGCTCTACCTGGCCTCCGACGAGTCCTCGCTGATGACCGGCCAGACCCTCTTCAGCGACGGCGGTGCCACCCTGAAGAAGTACCCTGAGCTCTTCAGCTACTTCCGCCTGATGGGTGGGTAGCAGGCCCAGGCCCGCGGGGAGCAAACAGATTATTTCCTCTCGCTGAGCGCGCCGATGATCTCGCGGCAGAAGGCGCCCAGGTCGCTGGGCTGGCGTGAGGTGATGATGTTGCCGTCGCGGACCACCTCGGCATCGACGCGATCGGCGCCGGCGTTACGCACATCGTCTACGATAGCGTAGTAGCAGGTAACCCGTTTGCCCTTGAGAATGCCCGCCGAGACGAGTACCCAGGGGGCGTGACAGATGGCGGCCACCACCTTCCCCTGCTGATAGGCCTCTCGCACCAGGCGCAGGACGGCCGGATAGCGGCGAAGCCTGTCGGGGGCATAGCCGCCGGGCACGATGACGACATCCACCTCTTCGGCGCTCACCTGGTCGATAGTGGCGTCCACGGTCAGCGGATATCCCTTGAGGCCGGTATAGCTGGCGCTGCTGCCTGTTCCCACGATCACCACCTCTGCCCCTTCTTCACGCAGGCGCAGGACAGGGTACCATAGCTCCAGGTCCTCGTACATGTCCTCGGCCAGGACAACAGCCTTCTGACCCGTAAGGAGCATATTCTCCTCCCTCTATGCATTGTTTGGGGGCATCATGGCATGTGCTCTGCCGCTCTGCAATGTGTCTCCAGCAGGGAGCCCAGCGAGAGGAGGTGCTATTATCGATAGGCTTGCTTGCGGCCCTGTATCGATTGATGCTATGCTGAGCGCGGAGGGAACGCAGGGAGGGAGCTATGCCGTTCTTGGTCTTTCAAAGCTTTGGCTGGCCCGAGTTGCTTATTATTCTGGCGGTGCTTGCTCTTGTCTTGGGAGTGGGCAAACTGGCCGACGTGGGTGGTGTGCTGGGGCGCTCGATCCGCGAGTTCCGGCGCGAGCTGAGAGAGGACCAGGGAGACGAGCCGAAGGAGGCAGCGAAGGTGGAGGGAAAGAGCGAGGAGGAGAAGAAGAGCTAGACGAGAGCGCTCGCCGTTATCGGAAAGCAAGTAAGCCAGCCCAGGGCTGGCTTATTCTGTTGGTGTGGGCGTTTCCTCGGCCCCTTCGATGGTCTCTGTCGGTGTGGGCGTTTCCTCGGACTCTTCGATGGTCTCTGTCGGTGTGGGCGTTTCCTCGGACTCTTCGATGGTCTCTGTCGGTGTGGGCGTCTCCTCAGGCCCTTCGATGGTCACGGAAAGGATCTCGTCGCCGGGCGGCGGGTTCAGGTCGCGCCAGTCTCGCGGTGTGAGGGACCGGACTACCTCCATGCTCTCTTCGTCAGCCACCTGCCCGAATACGGTATTGTGGCCCTCTAACTGAGGCAGATCCTGGAGAGCAATGAAGAACTGGCTGCCGTTGGTGACGTAGGTGGCTGTCTGCTCGGCCATGGCCACCGATCCGGCGACGTGCTTCTTCTCGTTCGTCTCTCCGGGCAGGGTGTAGCCGGGGCCACCTTCGCCTGTACAGGTGACGGCGGGGCTGGCTGTACATGTGGGGTCGCCTGTCTGAGCCACTAGTTCATGATCGACGTAATGGAAAATGAGGTCATCGTAGAAGCCATCGCGCGCCAGGAACACGAAGTTGTTCACCGTTTCCGGCGCCTCAGCAGCGAATAGCTCCAGGCGGATGTCCCCCTTCTCGGTCTCGATCACAGCGAAGTACTGCTTACTGGCGTCGATGGTCATCTCGGGTGGGTTGGGGTAGGTCTTCACCTGTGTCGGCTCGGTCGTGGGAGTGGGTTCTTCGGCTGGCTGCGTCGCGGTGGGCGTGGGCGTGATGGCAAGTTCCGTAGTGTCGCCGCGGCCTGGCATGCTTCCCGACATGATGGCGCCGCCGGCTATGGCGCCCGTCATGCCCAGGAGAGCAATGATGTAGAAGGCGCGAACGTTGAACAGAAGGGATACAGGGAATGGGGGCTTAGCCTGTGTCTGGGTAGCCAGTGGCTGTCGCCTGAGCCGCCCTCGTAGTCGCCCTCGCCGTCGCTTTTCTCTGCCCAGAGCCGATCACCCCTTTGCCAATGGTACCCCCGGCGGGACTCGAACCCACGCACCCGGCTCCGGAGGCCGGTGCTCTATCCGACTGAGCTACGGGGGCCTGCATCAATCATAGCTTGGTTGCCGCTCCCCGACAAGTCTAGCCAGTAGGAGGGCAGCTAGAGGAGATAGCGGAGCCACAGATAGGCCGTGGCCATAACCAGTGAGACCATGGTCACCAGCAGGCCATAGCGCAGGAACTGAACGAAGGTGATCCTATAGCCAGCCCGGTCGGCCACGCCGATGACGTACACATTGGCGGCAGCCGCCACAGGGGTAAAGTTGGCCCCCAGGCCCGCCCCGAGAGCGAGGGCCCACCACAGAGGGTTGCTGGCCGAGTCGCTTAGGTTCAACCCCTTGTTCATCTCTTCGACCACCGGGATCATCGCCGCTGTGTACGGTATCTGGTTCACTATGCTGGATAGAATGCCTGTCGGCCAAAGGGTGAGCATGACCGCCGCCGACAGATGCCCGCCGCTGGCATCGAACATCACCTCGCCGATGTCCTCCAGCAGCCCTACCTCCTCCGCACCCCCCACCACCATGAACAAGCCCACAAAGAAGAAGATGGTAGACCACTCGACGTCCAGGAGCGCTTCGCGGGGGTGCTGGCGGCTGACCAGGATGAGGGCGGTGGCCCCACCCAGAGCTATGGTGGCCGGCTCGTAGCCCAGGGGGCCGTGGAGGAGAAAGCCAACGGCAACCAGGGCAAGGACGACGAGCGACTTGTACAGAAGGCCGCGATCGGTGAGGACCTCGCTCTCGTCTAGCTCCATGATGCGATGCTGAAGCTCTGGGCGTGTTTGCAGCTGATGGCGGAAAAGGAAGAAGACCATGACTAAGAAAACGGCCAGAATCAAGACAATGACTGGCCCGAGGTGAACCAGGAAGTCCAGGAAGTCTAGCTCGGCGCCGCTGCCGATGATGATGTTGGGCGGGTCGCCGATGAGAGTGCCTGTGCCGCCGATGTTGGAGGCCATGATGATGGTCAGAAGGAAGGGCACGGGGTTAACCTGGAGAATGCTGGCCACGAAGATGGCCAGGGGAGCCATGAGGACAACGGTGGTGACGTTGTCCAGAAAGGCGGATGCAACAGCCGTGATGAGGGCCATGAGGAGAAGAATTTGAACGGGATTCCCTTTGGCTAGCTTGGCCGACCGAATGGCCAGCCACTGGAAGGCGCCTGTCTTGCCCAAGATGTTGGCTATGATCATCATCCCTACCAGGAGGAAGATGACGTTGAAATCGATAGCCGCGAAGGCCTCCTCCTGGTTGAGGACGCGGAAGGCGATCATCGCCAGACCGCCGGCCAGGGCGGCGGTTGTCTTGTGAATTCGTTCGGAGATGATGAGGAGGTAGGTGATGGAGAAGATGAGGGAGGCCAGGACTAGGTCGTTCAAACGCCTCCCTCCGTACTCTCTTGCCGATAGTGCCCCTGGCCTGAGCCTCGCTTGCCCCATTTCCGATGCTTCTGCAGCCAGAGACGCACCAACTGGAGGCGATCCAGATAGCCAATCACCCGCATCCCCTGGTCGACGATAGGCAGGCCCTCCAGCTTGTTCTCGTGCATCTTGACGAAGGCCTCCCTGACGCTATCTGCCATGGTGACATACACAGGAGGCTGCATTAGCTCCTTGGCCTTGCGCGCCCGGCTGATCTTGCCGAACTCCTCGATATTCTCGAAGGCCCGCATGCCCACCAGGAACTCCTCAGGGGCCACATGCAGATAGAGCTCGGCCAGGAGCAAGCGCATGGGGATCACCCCCACCAGGTGCCCCTTCTCATCCACCACCGCCACTGTCTGGGTACCTAGGCAGGCAGCCATGGACTCGGCCGCATGGAAGAGATCGTTCTCCTCATAGACAACGCAGGCTGAGATGCCCACTCGGCCCAGGGCCTCACCCACCGAGGTTCCGCGAGTGATAGAGTCAGCCTTTTCCTCTGAAGGTCGACCGCTAAGCGGTTCCTCTTTGTCTCCAGTCATGCGTTTCCCCCAATCCTGACGCCTAGCGCCGATTATATCACGGCCGCCGCATAGGGCCGTCGGCAGGCGGGAGCGCCCAGTTCAGGTTGACAGGCTTTACTCTTTGGGGCATGCTGACAAGAGTAAAAACGATGGAGAGCCGCCAATCGTACTTCGACAAGAAGCAAGAGCGATTTCAAGAAGTGTGCCAGCGAATGCTGGCCGAACGTCGCCTAATCGTTGCCAGCAATCGAGGGCCCGTAGACTACAGCCTGACCCCGGACGGCAGCTTGCGCGGCCAACGGGGTGGTGGTGGACTGGTTGTCGCTCTCAGCTCTTGCAGTCGCTTCATCCCCCTGACTTGGGTGGCCACCGCCGTGAGCGAGGGCGATCGCCGCCTGGCCGAGGAGGCCGGCGGGCGCATAAGGGCGCCCCTCCCCGAGCAGGAGATATACCTGCGCTTTGTGGTGGTGCCTCGCTCTGTCTACCACCGCTTCTACTCGGTCTTCTGCAATCCCCTTCTGTGGTTCATTCAGCACTACATGTGGAATACCCCCCGCACGCCCAGCCTCGGCCGCGCCGTATACGAGGCCTGGGAACAGGGATACGTGCGGGTCAATCAGGCCTTCGCCCGGGCGGTGGCTGAGGAGGCAGGCGAGGACGGCCGTACGCCCTTCATTTTCCTCCACGACTACCATCTCTATCTGGCGCCCGCCGAGATCCGCCAGCTTCTGCCCGACGCGCCGATCTTGCACTTCACCCATATCCCCTGGCCGGGGCCCAGGTACTGGAGCATCCTGCCGGAGTTCATGCGCCGCGAGATTCACGAGAAGATCTGCGCCGCCGACATCGTCAGCTTTCAGACCATGCGCGACGTGCGCGATTTCCTCGTCTGCTGTGAGGAATTCTTGAAGGGAGCCAGCGTCGATCATCGAGCCTGCACGGTCACTCATGACGACTGGCTCACCCGCGTCACCTACTACCCGATCTCCATAGACGCCGCCGGCCTATCCCGTTTCGCCGGTTCCCGCGAGGTTCAGCGGTATGAGGAAAGCCTGAGCATGCTCCGCCGAGAGATAACCATCGTGCGGGTAGACCGCGCCGAGCCCAGCAAGAATATCATCCGTGGCTTCAGAGCTTACGACAATCTGCTGGAGCGGTACCCCGGCCTGCACCGGCACGTCGTCCTCCTGGCCTTCCTGGTGCCCTCGCGCGCCGAAGTATCCCTCTATCGCACCTACACCAGAGACCTACTAGAGCTGGCGGAGGCCATCAATGGCAAGTACGGAGATGATGAGTGGCGGCCCATCCACGTCTTCTACGAAGACAACTATGCCCAGGCTATTGCTGCTATGCGCTTGTACGACATTCTTCTGGTGAACCCCATAATCGACGGCATGAACCTGGTGGCCAAGGAAGGCCCGCTGGTAAACACCAGGGATGGGGTGCTTGTCCTTTCCGAGATGGCGGGAGCTCACGAGCAGCTGGGCGAGTACGCCTTGTCGATTTGCCCCACCGATCTAGAGGGCACGGTGCGTGCTCTCTACGCTGCCATCACTATGCCCGCCGAGGAGAAGAGGCGGCGAGCCGCCGCCCTTCGCAGGGCTATCCAGGAAGAGGACATCACCTTCTGGATGCAGCGTCAGTTCCGTGACCTCATGGCTGTTTCCCGCCGACGGCAGTAGCTATCGCGCCGAGCAGCCACTCCACGCCGGGAACGCCATCAACCCAATAGTCGGCCTCCTCCATCACCTTCGGCCCGCTCTCCGGGTTGGCGACAGCGACGGCAGCGCCACTCACCTTGCCCTCTTCTCGCCAGTGGCGCAGCATCTTGAAGGCGTCCACGTCCGTCAAGTCATCCCCCAGGTAGAGGACGCCGCCCAGGCGGTAGGTCTCCATGAGGCGGGCCAGGGCGGTGCCTTTGTGGATGTCCAGGGGCGGGCCCAGCTCGAAGACGAGTCGGCCTTCCCGTATGCGCATACCTTGCTTCTTCCAGGGGACCAGGGCATCCAGAATGGCCTCACGAGCGGCCTGGGGATCGGCACACAGACGGTAGTGCAAGGCGAGGATGGGCCCCTTATCTTCCAGAAGGAGGCCGGGCAGGTTGAGACGAACGGCCAGGTCCTTCCTGGCGTCCCTGACCTTGGTTTCGTAGGGCGCTGCCTCGGCCAGCGTTTCCTCGCGCCCCTGCTGCCACCAGGACAGGCCGTGGTTGCCTATGTAGACCAAGTCCTCCAGCCCCACAAGACGGCGGGCAACCTTGGGGGCACGTCCGCTTATGGCCGCTACCACTTCCACCCGTCGCCTTATCTCTCGAAGATAGCGACGGCAGAGGGGGGTGACCGCCGCCGTGTCGGGCGTATCGACAATAGGGCTGAGGGTGCCGTCGATATCCGCCGCCAGGCCGAAGGGGCGCCGGGTGAGGACGGACTCCAGGGGACCGATGTCGTCGAGGCGAACGGCCATCACGGTTAGAAGGATAGCACAGCCACCGTGCACTGCGCCTATCGCCGCCGGCAAATGATACTTGCCTGCCTGGCGTCAGGACTAGCCGGCAGTCGTTGGTGACATAAGGTTGACGCGGCGCGAGCGTAGAACGGGGTCAGAAAGTGAGGGGTAGATGGTGAGGGAAGGCGGGGACGGGCGGGGGGTTAGCCGGGTGCGCTGGCAGTTGACGTGGGGGCAGGATAGTGCTACGTTTGCCGCGGGATTTGGTTGCTAAGAGTTCAATGCCTTTCTTCGTGCTGCAATCAGGTAGGGACGAAGCAAGACGGGCGTTCGGCGATGGCGCAGTAGTGGCGTCATCGCTCTCATTTTGGGGGGCTTCCTGATGCGGTTCCCGCTGATCCCGAAGAACTATCGCTTCTACGACCTCTTTGAGCAGAGCGCCCACAATCTGGTGGCCGCCGCTGAGGTGATGACGGACCTGATGGAGCACTTCGAGAACGTGGACATGAAGACGGCCCGCATGAAGGAACTGGAGCTCGTCGGCGACGGCATAATCCACGAGATTGTGGAGCAGCTTCACAAGACCTTCGTGACGCCGCTCGACCGGGAGGACATAACCGCCCTGGCCCAAAACATGGACGATGTGATGGACTACATGGAGGGGGCCACCACCGCCATCCGCATCTACGGCATCAAGCGCCCCAGGCCGGCTGCTCGCGGTGTGGCTGACCTCGTCCGCCTACAGACCGTGCAGGTGGAGAAGGCTGTCCCCAAGCTGCGGCAGCGGTCGCAACTCAAGAGCGTGCTCGAGCACTGCGTAGAGATCCACCGCCTGGAGAATGAGGGCGACACCCTCTTCCTGGATGCCATGGCCAGGCTTTTTCAGGAAGAGCCTAGCCCGGTGGAGATCATTAAGTGGCGGGACATCTACGACCAACTGGAGCGGGCCACCGATAGCTGCGAGCATGTTGCCAATGTTCTTGAGGGAATCATCCTGAAGCATGCCTAGACCCCTCCACGTCTATGGAGCCGATACGAGAGGAAGCCCGTTGCTTCCTCTTTTCTTATGCCGTTCGCTCCAGAGGCGAGCATGACCGACACCTTCGCTTTTCTCGTCATCACTTTCATCATAGTTCTGGGCTTCGAGGCCGTAAACGGCTGGACCGATGCGCCCAACGCTATCGCCACCGTGGTCTCCACGCGGGTGATGGCCCCGGCGGCGGCCGTGGCCATGGCCGCCTTCTTCAATCTGGTGGGGGCCCTCTCCGGCACAGCGGTGGCTACGACTATAGGCAAAGGGATCATTGACCTGGACGTGGTGCCCCTGGAGGTGCTGGCGGCGGGAGCACTGGCGGTCGTCATCTGGAGCACCTTCGCCTGGTATTTCGGCCTGCCCACCAGCGAGAGCCATGGACTTGTCGCCGGCTTAGCTGGCGCTGCCGTGGCGGTGGCAGGCACAGACGTCCTCCTCTGGGACGGCTGGCGCGACGTGTTCGGGGGGGTAGGCCTGGCGGTGACTGGCGGCTTCCTGGGCGGCATAATAGTAATGCTGGCACTTTTCTCACTGATTAGGCGGCTCAGCCCTTCGGCCGTCAGACGGATCTTCAGCCCCTTGCAGATAGTCTCGGCGGCCTTCATGGCCTGGGCCCATGGCACCGCGGACGGCCAGAAGTCCATAGGCGTGCTGGCGGCCGCCATCGTCATCTACGAGGGCAAACCCGCTGCGGAGTTCGAGATACCCATCTGGATCATCCTTCTGGCGGCCACGGTTATGGGCGTAAGCACAGCTCTGGGTGGCTGGCGGATCATCCGCACCCTGGGCATGCGCCTCACTCACCTGGAGCCCGTGCACGGCTTCGCGGCTGAGGCCACGGCGGCGACCACCCTGGCGATTACCGCCCGCCTGGGCATCCCTCTAAGCACTACCCACACCATCGGCTCGTCTATCATGGGCGTGGGCGCCAGCAAGAGGCTGTCGGCGGTGCGCTGGGGCGTCGGCTACAACATCGTCGGCGCCTGGATACTTACCTTCCCCGTCTGCTTCGGCCTGGGCTGGCTGATTGCCTCGATCATCCACCTAGCTGCGTAGGTTGCTTCGGGCAGCTTCCACCACGCGGGGGCATTCTTGCAGGCAGGGCTGGCTGTGTAACATGATAGTTGTGGTAGCATGAGCCGTTGCATCATCCATGCCGATCTGGACGCCTTCTTCGCCTCGGTGGAGCAGCTCGACAACCCCGACCTGCGCGGCCGGCCGGTGGTGGTAGGCGGCCCTCCCGAGGCGCGGGGGGTAGTCGCGGCCGCCTCCTATGAGGCCCGCGCTTATGGCATCCACTCTGCCATGCCCATGCGCACCGCTCTGAGCCTCTGCCCTCAGGCGGTGCGAGTCTCTCCTCGCTTCCAGCGCTATGCCGAGATATCGAAGCGGGTGATGGACATCTTCCGCCAGGTCACACCCCTGGTGGAGCGGATCTCGCTGGACGAGGCGTTCCTGGACGTGAGCGACCGCATCGGCGAGGGCTGCTCCCCTGAAGACGTGGCCCGGACGGTGAAGGAGAGGGTACGTCAGGAGGTCGGGCTTACGGTCTCGGTGGGCGTGGCTTCATCCAAATCGGTGGCCAAGATCGCCTCAGGGCTCAGCAAGCCCGATGGCCTCACTGTGGTGCCGCCAGGAGGCGAGCGGCAGTTCCTGGCTCCTCTTCCTGTCCAGAGCCTATGGGGTGTAGGGCCCAAGACCGCCGAGCGCCTAGCTGGCGATTCCATCACCACAATAAGGGACCTGGCGAGGAAGCCCGAGGAGTGGGCGAGGAGCCGTTTCGGTGCTCGCGGTCTCTATTTCTTGAGTCTGGCCAGAGGCATCGACGATAGCCCGGTGATGGTCGAGCGCGAAACGAGGTCGGTCAGCACGGAGACAACCTTCCCCAGGGACGTGGACGACCCGAAGGCGTTGGAGGCTAGCCTGCGCAAGCTGGTCGAGAAGACGGCCCGCCGTCTGCAAGGCAGTGGGTTGAGGGGAAGGACGATAAAGCTCAAGCTTAGGCTGGCGGATTTCACCACATTCACCCGCCAGACCACCATAGCCCAGCCTACCGATTCAGCGGAGGTTATCTTGGCGGAGGCTTCCCGCCTTCTGGCCAGGGAACTACACGCCGGCCGTCGCTTTCGCCTTCTGGGAGTGGGCGTATCCAACTTCGGCGAGGGTGAGGCGGAGAGTCAACCCTCGCTGTTCCGGTTGAGCTAGACCTTTAGGCCTCTAGCAGTGGGAACGCGCCTCTTCAGACGACGAAGAGTCTTAATGATGAGGGATGCAGCAGACGAAGCGAAGCACCTCCGAACCGGTGTTGACGAAGCAGTGCTCCTCATCGCCGGGGACGTAGACGGCGTGGTCGGGGGCCAGTTCCCATTCGCCCTCATTCCCTCGCAGCTTGCCCCGGCCGGCCAGTATGAACACCTCGTGCTCCCACGAGTGGGAGTGAAAGGGCGTCGAGGTGCCTGGCTGTACCTCGAACACCCGCATGGCGAAGTGGGGAGCGCCATCCTGGTCGGAGATGACCAGGTGGAGGGCTACGCCCGGGATCTCCCTGTCCGGGGGGACGTCTCGATAGTTGCAAACCTTCATCTCGGAGCTGACTCCTTTCATAGCGGCTGGTCGTGCTATCAATCCTAGCGGCGTCTCATGGGGTGTCAAGAGGGGGTCAAGGAGTGGCCATATATAAGGTGGCGTGTATAATGGGGCGGAGCAGGCATTGTAATCAAGTGACATAGGGGGAATACCATTGCTAGAGCTCGTAGACGTAGGACCGAGGCCACTTAAGCAGTACGAGCCCATTGTTGGCGAGGAGGTTGTGGAGGAGATAAGAGAGCTAGCGGCCCCCCTTAAAGGGGCGCGCATAGCGCAGATTAATGCCACAACCTACGGTGGTGGCGTGTCCGAGTTGCTGAGGTCGATCGTGCCCCTCTACCGCGGCCTGGGCATTGAGTGCGACTGGAAGATCATCTCAGCCGGCCCGAAGTTCTTTACCGTTACCAAGGCCTTGCACAATGCTCTCCAAGGTGCACCCTACGAGCTAAGAGAGGCTGCCCGGGAAAGGTACCTGATGGCCAGCACCTACAATGCCCAGCTTCTGGAGGCGGAATACGATTTCATTATCGTGCATGATCCCCAGCCAGCGGCCATGCGCTATTTCAAGGGCCGAGCCGGGGCGAGGTGGATCTGGCGCTGCCACATCGATACCTCCGAACCCAATGAGGCCGTCCTGGAGTTCATGTTGCCGTTCCTTCTCGAGTACGACGCACTAGTATTCACCATGGACCATTTTGTACCGCCGGGGCTGGAACATCAGCGGTTGGCTACGATTGTCCCGGCCATCGATCCCCTGAGCCCTAAGAACATGGCTCTCGATGGAGGCATTTGTGACGAGATCGGCGCCTGGCGGGGCATCGACCCTAATCGACCTCTCGTGACCCAGGTGTCGCGCTTTGACCCCTGGAAAGACCCCATGGGCGTTATTGACGTCTATCGACTGGTGCGGAAGGAAGTACCGGGGCTCCAGTTGGCCTTGCTGAGCACGATAGCTCACGATGACCCCGAGGTATGGGACATGTACAAGATACTTGTGGATGAGGTTAGGGGCGACGATGACATCCACCTGCTCACTAACCTCATCGGTGTAGGCGACGTGGAGGTAAATGCCTTCCAGGATTGCTCCGATGTGGTGATCCAGAAGTCCATCCGCGAGGGGTTCGGCCTGGTGGTCTCCGAGACGATGTGGAAGGAGACGCCGGTAGTGGCCAATCGCTCCGGTGGCATCCCCCTGCAGATGGGAGACGGGGTGGGAGGCTTCCTGGTGGACAACACCGAAGAGTGCGCCGAGCAAACCCTATACCTGCTTCGCCACCGCGATGAGGCAAGAACCCTCGGGCTGGCCGGTCGGGAGAGGGTACGCCAGCGCTTTCTCATCACCCGCCTGCTCGCCGACGAGCTGCGCCTAGTGTCAAGCCTGGCCCTGCGCTCAACGTAGGAGATGGCGCCAGAAGAAGGCAGGCTTCATGAGCGGAGCCTAGGGGGCGATTCATCAAGGCGAGCCTGTATCTCCGCCTCGTCGAGCCCATCGACGAAGACCACCTTCTGACGAGAGGTCTCCCCGCGGACGATGCGCAGCCGCTGTCGCTCTACTCCCAGGGCGGCGGCCAGGAGGCGCAGGACGGCCTCGTTGGCCTTTTTCCCCGCTGGGCGGGGGCAGCGACCCGAAGGCGTAGTACGTCTCCCTGCCAGCCGATGACGGCGTCGCGGCTGGCGCTGGGGGTCACGCGGATGCTAATGGAGGCCATTGCTCTGGCTGCTATCCGATGAGGTGCTCGCGGAAGAACTGGGCCACCAGTCCCGCCAACTCCTCCTCGTAGCCCCACCAGAAGTGGTCGGCGCCGGGAACGACGGTCGCCTGACAGTGGGGCCCTATCATGTGGGCCAGCGTGGACAGGCTGGCGGCGGGGGCGATCTCATCCTGCTCGCCCGATATGAGCAGGGTGGGACAGCGGATGGCCAGGTCGGGGACGCCCTGGCTGAAGGCAGGGACGGAGATGGCGGCCGCCGCCGCCACCCGCTCGTCGGCAGCCATCAGAGCCATCGTCGCCCCGAAGGAGTAGCCGACAATGCCTACCCTGTCCTGCTCGGCCTCGGTGAGCTGGCGCAGGTAGGCCAGGGCAGCGGCAGCGTCGGTGCGCTCGCCCAGGCCGTCACCATACGTCCCTTCGCTGCGGCCGACGCCGCGGTAGTTGAAGCGGAGGCCGGCGATGCCCGCGTCGGCCAGGGCCCGGCAGACGGCGACGACCACGTTGTTGCTCATGTCGCCGCCGTATAGCGGATGGGGGTGGCAGACGGCGGCGGCGGGGAAGGGGGAGGAGGCGGGCTGGTGGAGGAAGCCTTCCAGGGTCAGGCCTTCGTTGGTGAAGGTGATCGGTCTGCTGGCTGTTTCCTGCAAATGCTGACTCCCTGCGGATGGAACTACCGGCCCTCGCCTGACGAAAGCGGTAGGGGTCAACCGCCAGGGGCCGTAGGAGTGGGCTACGTCAGGGTGGCGGTTGTCAACTGACCTGGGAGCAGGCTGGGCGGCTGCCAAGATAGCACCTGCGGGTACCTGGGGTCAACGGAATGCCTCCCAGCATGAGGGTTGATCGCGAAGCCTGGCGCGGCTTGCCTTCTGGCGGATGCAGTGTGAGGACTTTGCTTACCTGGGATGCCTTTTCTGTGTGGGCATGGTGGTGGCTCGTGCCTGCCCCTTGCGCAGTGCCTTCGCCGCGTACATGTTGGCATCCGCCCACTGCAGGATCTCGCCAACGTCCTCTCCGCTCCAAGGGTAGCCTGCGACGCCGCAGGAGACGGTGAGGATCAGCTCTATGCCGTCGCCTTCATATATGGGGCTTGTCTGCAATGCCTTCTCGAGACGTGTGGCGAGGGCGGAAGCGCGGCGCTTGTCGGTGTTCGGCATCAGGACGGCGAACTCGTCGCCCCCGATTCGGGCAGGGATGTCCTCGGCTCGAAGGCAATTAGCTAGCACCTTTCCCAAATTCGCCAGCACGACGTCTCCCACGTTGTGGCCATAGGTGTCGTTGATCAACTTGAGGCTGTCGACGTCCAGAATGAGCAGGCCGAGGGAGCTGCCAGAGCGGCGAGCAGCCTTCAGCTCTTTCTCTAGCTGCTCGAAGAAATGGCGGCGGTTGAAGAGCTGCGTCAGCTCATCGTGTGTTGCCACTTCGCGCAAGTCCGTGCTGTGATGAAGGTTGTCCAGCGTCAGACCTACGGCCAGGCCAATAATGGCGAGGAGTCTCTTGTCGCTAAGGTCCGAGGCTTTCCGTCCGCCAACCAGGATTAGCAGGCCAACGAATCGGTCCAGCGAGAGCAGTGGTACATAGACTACGCGGCCATGGCCGTCGGAGGCGGACAGCCAAGCACGGTCCTCGCTGGCCGAGGTGACGACAACTTTGCGTTCCTCTATCGCCTGCTTGACAGCCTGCTGGCACCATGGCAGGGGCGTTGCCAGGGGCACGTCCTCAGGCGGGATGCCGTGTGTGGCTATCGTGGTCAGTTGGTCATCATGGTGGGCGCTCCAGGCTAGGATGACCTTTTCTACTCCCAGCAGCTCGGCCACCAAGCGTACAGACTGTTCGCAGGCCTGGCCGAGATCATGCCTGGCGCCCAGTTCCATGGCTAACATGCTGGGATAGATGCCTTGCTTTCGTAGCCTAAAGAACCTGGCGAAAGCGTACTCGATGGCAGCCGTGGCGACAGCCAAGCAGCAACCAAGGGTCACCAAGGTCTGCAGCGCGTTCATGCCCAGGACGAAGTAGTTTATGATGACGAACGCGGCAATGGCCCCGTACGCACCGATCTGTATCCTCGTTTTTTCGGTGCGGACGTGGTGGAGAGGATCACCGAACGCGCTGCGATATGCGCCTACGGTGTCTGTCGCGACCGCCTTGGAGTCCTTCAAGCGTCCCTCCTCGGGCTGCTGACAGGCATGGCAAACCTGCCGCGGGTTACACCGCGTGCAAAGAAGAGACGCTGGATGTCTTATCAGCGTTACGAGGGCTTTGGCGGCCGGAGGGCTGGGAGAGGGCGGTTTGAGCGCTTCCTGTCAGATGGCTAGCGACCCGAAGGCCCGCTGCACCACCTCCGGCAGGGCCGGGTGCACGTAGATGGACTGGGTGATGGCGTCCGTGGTTAGGCGCATCCTCATGGCGTTAGCGACCTCCTGGATGAGCATGGACGCCTCGCTGCCGATAATGTGGCAGCCCAGGATCTCGCCCGTCTCGCGGTGCGCCACGGCCTTCACGAAACCATCTCTGTCCTCGATGGACGAGCCGTAGGCGGTATCGTAGTAGCTGTATGTGCTGGCAACATAGGGCAGGCCCTGCTCTCTGGCCTGTCGCTCCGTCAGACCAACGCTGCCGACCTGAGGCGAGGCGAAGATGGCGTGAGGCATGGCGTGGTAGTCTACGGGCACCTTGTTCTCAGGGTTGAAGATGTTGTGGGCCACGTGAGCGGCCTCCAGGTTGGCGCTGTGCTTCAGCAGGTAGCGGCCCACGATGTCGCCCAGAGCCCAGACGCCCGGCACATCCGTCTCCAGGTACTCGTTGGCCTTGATGAAGCCCCGCTCGTCCACTGCCACCCCCGTCTGCGTCACGGCCAGCAGGTCGGTGTTCGGCACCCGTCCCACCGCCAGGAGGAGCGCGTCCGCGGCCAGGGTCCGCTGCTGCCCGTCCGAAGCGACCTCCAGCACGATCTCCCCGCCGTCCCGCTGCGCTCGCCTGACGACGGTGTTGAGGAGCATGGCGAAGCGGCGTTGATACACTTCCGTGAAGCGAGCGGACACGTCGTCGTCCTCCAGCCGGAGCAGTCGAGGCCCCCGGTGGACGATGGTCACCTCGGTTCCCAGGGCGCCGAAGAAGTGCGCCAGCTCGGCGGCGATGTAGCCTCCCCCAACGATAACCAGCCTTCGGGGCTGGCTCGGCAGGCGGAGCGCCTGGTCGGAGGTGATGAACGGAACGTCGGCCAGGCCATCGATGTCCGGGATGCGCGGCCGCGTCCCAGCGGCGATGACGATGGTCTCCGCGGCGATGCGCTCGCTGCCCACTTCCAGAGCCTTGTGCTCCACGAACTTGCCGGTGTCCTTGAAGACGGTAGTGTTCGGGTGCTGGCGGTTCCCTTCCTCTATGGCCTGAGCGTCGGGGTCGATGGTGTTGACTACCCGGTTCACGATGAAGTCCCAGTCCACGGCGGACACCTGGGCGGTGATCCCGAACAGCTCAGCCCGCCGGATCGTCTCCATGACATCGGCGGTATGGATCAGCATCTTGGATGGAATACAGCCGCGGTTGAGACAGGTCCCGCCGAACGGCCCGTGCTCCACCACCGCGACGGAGAGCCCGCGGGCGACCGCTTCGGATGAGACCTCGAGGCCGGAGCCCGAACCGATGACTATCAGATCGAAGGACTGCATGGCACGCCTCGCATATGGCTCAGGCCAGCGGCTTGGTCATGGCCAGGTCTTCATACGCTTCCAGTCCCTGCGCTCTCATTGCTGCCATGAGGGTTTCCGGGTCAAAACAGGCCTCTGGGGCGTACACGCCGCCGCCCTCCACGGTTAGCTCTTTGCGGGCCAGCATCTGCGTGCCCGCAGAGAGGCAGATGGCGGTGGCCTCGCGCATCTGGCCGACGCCACATATCATCCGGTGCACCCTTGCTCCGCCCTTTTCGCCCCACACATCGACGCGCAGCGCCCCCGGCGCCGGCTGCTGTCCGCCTGTCAGGTGCTCGATGGGCGCAAGGAGGCGGGCGGTGTGGTCAATGCGGCTGTCGCTGGCGAACAGGCCTCGCTGCGCCGGCCATATGAAGAGCGCAGCGCCTCGGCCAAAGCCCATGAAGAAGCTGCACTCCTCCACCCCAGGGATGAAGTGGGGAACCGTCACCGGCTCGCTGTGGCCCATATTCCAGAGCCTAATGCGGCCGAACTGAGGGAACTCTACCACCCTCTCCTCGCTGCAGGCCGGCACCATCACCTGTCTGCCCTCGCGCCAGACGGCCACCTCGCCGGTAATGATGTGCAACATGTGCTTGAGCACTGCCTCGCCGCCGCCTGCATTCAAGGGCTGGAACACGCTCACGTCTACGCGCCGAGGGCGGTCCATCTGCTGGGCCAGGTAGCGGATGCACACGTTGGAGACGCCGGGGCTGGTACCCAGGCCAGTGATAATGATGCGGCCCGCGTCCCGGGCAGGCTGGTCGAACTCGGTCAGCACCGCTTGGGCTGCGGTCCACTCGTCGCAGATGCTGGCGTAGTCGACGCCCGCTTCGATGGCTGCCCTGACCAGCCTGGTCTCGTAGCGGTAGAAGGGGCCCAGGGTGGAAGCGGCCACGTCGTAGCCCTGCATTGCCTCGACGAGAGCGTCGTGGTCGTCGGCGTCCACCGCCTTGACGTCCACCGGAGCGCCCCGGCCGCGCAGGGTGGCGGCAAGCTTGTCGGCGGCGATGACACTGCGGTCAGCGATGGTCACGTGGTCGACGCCGGACGCGCTCACCATGTCCTCGACCGTCCTGCTGCCCACGTCGCCGGCGCCTCCGAAAACGATGATCCTCATCCCTTGCCTCCTTCAGGCTGAGTCCTGAGCGTGCTGGCTTGCCCTCACATTACATCATACAGCGTCTAGGCTGATGTGGTGTGCAAGCGATCCCGCAGTCTTGCCAGCAGGTCACTCTGGACCTGTGACCGGTTGGCTTCGGTCAGCAGTATGACCTCCACCTCGGGACGGGCCTTGACGGCGTCTGCCCAGGGATGGGGGGCCAGCATGATGCTTCCCAGTACGATCTTCCCGCTCTCCAGCGCCGATAGCACTGCCTGACGAAATCGGTTTGAAAACAGCTCCATCTTGCCGATCTCATCGATCACCACCAGGGCAGCCCTCGCCGTGGCCCGCTCGATGGCCGGCACCCCCACGCCGTCGATGGCCTCCAGGTCCACTCCGTACTTGCTCACCCTGCGACGGCTGGGGCTGTGGACGCTGGCCAGGGTGGCGGTGTGCCCATCCAGGGTGATGAGAGCGAAGCCCTCACGCCGACCGCCGCGGCGGATCTCCTCGGTGTAGAAGCCGCCGGCGGCCACGCTCAGGTCCTCCATCAGGCGGCGGATGACGGTGGTCTTGCCGCAGCCGGGGCCGCCGGTGAGGAGAAAGGCGGTCTTGCTCTCAGGCATGGCCTAGCACCCGAACAACTTGGGCGGTCACTCCACGCTGGCGCCCTGACTCGACCGCCACACCGTCTCGAAGGCCTGATAGGCCGGCTCGTCGTAGAGGACGAAGACGACCCGCTCCAGGCTGGTGTCGCTAGCGCTGTGCCTGCGCACGACGTCCAGCATGATGCGAGCGCACTCTTCGAGGGGGAAGCCGCCCACGCCCGTGCCCAGGGCCGGAAAGGCGATGCTCTTCAGCCCCAGCTCATCGGCCCGCTGCAGGCTGTTCTGGGTGGCCTGGCGGATCTTGTCGGCGTCGGTGCGCAGGTCTCGCCCCATCACCGCCGCGTGGATGACGTAGCGCGCCTTCAGGCGACCGCCGCCGGTAACCACGGCCTCGCCGATGGGGATCGGCCCCTTGGCTACCGCTTCGTCCTCGATCTCCTGGCCGCCGGCGCGCTTGATCGCCCCGGCCACGCCGGCTCCCATCCAGAGGTGGTTATTGGCGGCGTTGACAACGGCCTCGGCATCGTGCTGGGCGATGTCTCCGCGGGTGAGAAGAATCTCCATGGCGAACCTCCACGTGGGGTGGATCAGCCTTGGGCTGATGGCACGAGTATAGAGCAGCCCTGGGCGGTGTCAAGGCGGGCCGAGGGCTAGCGGGAGATCAGGAACAGGGTGCCCCACATGGCGGTGACCACCAGCCAGTGGAAGGCCACGCAGCCGGCTAGATTGCCGGTGCGCTGGCGCAAGAGGCCCAGGAAGAGGCTGCCCAGGGTGAGGGCCCAATCGAGTGCAGTGCCCGATGTCCTCTGGTCTGAGGGAGAGCAGATTGCCGTAGGCGATGATGAGGAGCGCCAGCGCTACAGCGACCGCCGTCGCTTGCCCGATGGCGGGAAGAGCCCTGGCCAGGACGGGGGGCCTGACAGCCGCGCGCGCTTCTGGATCGCCGATGGGCGGTTGCAGAGTCACGACCTCTGCTCACTATAGACGCAATTTCCCCCCGAGCCAATACCGCTTGCTCACCGTCTCCGCATTCTCAGGGAGATGGTGGAGGTAGCAATGTGACAGCCGAAGGTGCTGAGGGATACGCTATGGGACAGGAAAGCCGATAAGAGCCAAAAGAGAAAGCCCCCAAGGAACCTTCCTGCTTCGTCCACCCTCTGGCTTGCCGTCGAACCGTCCGCTTGCGCTTCCGCTTCGCCGGCTCCCCTTTGGGGGGCTCCGCTTACTCAGCCCCTTGGGAGCAACAAACATTATCTCTCAAAACCGGGTAAGCTGTCAAGAAGGAGATCAATGTCTAAGAAGCGGTGAGGCGAGATTTGTCGGCCATTACCTCTTGTGTTCTTCCGTCACCTACCATAAAGTCGAAATTCCGCCCCACTAACCTAGGATAGCAGCTCATGTTTCAGTATGCCGATGAAGGGAAGATTACGGTAGCGCTGGTGATAGTCCAGACCGTATCCGACCACAAACTCGTCGGGGACCTCGAAGCCGATGTAGTCCAGGGGCACGTCCACCAAGCGGCGTGCTCGCTTGTCCAGCAGGGCGCAGACTTTGAGCGAGGCCGGCCGGTGCGACCACAGGCGCTCCAGAATACGATTGAGGGTCATCCCGGTGTCGACGATGTCCTCTATCAGGAGGACGTGCTGACCGGCGATATTCAGGTCGAGGTCTTTGAGGATCTTGACCGCTCCACCACTGTCTCCTTCGTACGAGGAGATGGCCATGAAGTCTACCGATACGGGCAGGGAGGTGTGTCGGAGCAGGTCGGCCATGAAGAAGAAGACGCCCTTGAGAACGCCCACCGCCACTGGCGCCCGGCCGCTGTAATCGCGGGAGATCTGAGCGCCTAGCTCGCCCACGCGTCGCTGGATCTTGCTGGCGCTGATCAGGACGCGGTCGATGTCCGGCACTTTTTTCGCGTCGGGTGGGCCGTAGCCGTACTTGGCCAGCAGGCGCAGGTAGTCCTTCTTATTGAGCAGCTTGACGTTGACCTGCGGGTAGAGCTCGCGCAACAGGCGCACCTTGCGGTTCTTCTCGGTGATCAGCTTCTGTCTGAGGGTGGTGAGCTCTATGTAGAGATTGAGGTCAGGCAGGAAGAAGTCGGGAGTGAACGCCTCCAGGATGCGTTCGCCTTTCCGCCGCAAGGGGAAGGAACTGGGCTCGTATAGCCAGGAGATGCCGTAGAAATCGAGGATGTGGGCGAACTCGGCCTCGCTCTCGTGGGCGAACTGCACCCGCGCGGCTCTGACAGAGGCCGCTGGCGGCATGGGCTTGGCCGCCGTCGCTGAACGCCTCCGTGGCGAACGTCTGGCCATTCCAACTGTATTCTAACTCGCTTAGAAGCTATGTTCCACTGGAGGCCCTTGCGCACTCTTCCAATGCTTGATAATGCTCGTCAAGCCGTATATCATCGGGCTATAGTCTCAGATTTGTCTGGACGCTGTCGACATATGCTAGGAGCTCTACGGCGAAGGGGGTTGGCGGTGATGGCCCAGGGCGCTGCTGGACGACTGGACGTGTAGGAATGTACTCGGCTGGCCAATCGATGGGAGGCGTCACCATGCAGGAGAAATTCCGCACGATCCACTATGGTATCGGCGCCATCGGCAGCGAGGTGCTCAAGGTGGCGCTGCAACGGCAGGATATCCAGGTGGTGGGGGCCATCGATACTCATCCGGCTAAGGCTGGCCGCGAGCTGGGGGAAGTGCTGGGCCTCGGCCGCCAGTTGGGCATCACGATCAGCTATGATGCGGAGCCCTTGCTTCGGGACACATCGGCAGATGTGGTGGTGCAAATGACCACCTCCCACCTGATGACGGTCTATCCCCAGTTGGTGCAGGCGGTGGCTAGCGAGAAGAATGTTATCTCTAGTTGTGAGGAGCTGTCCTATCCCTGGGCTGGTCAGGACGAGCTGGCCCGCAAGCTGGACAGGAGAGCCAAGGAAGCTGGTGTCACGGTTTTGGGGGCGGGCATCAACCCCGGCTTCGTGATGGATGTCCTGCCTCTGGTGCTCACCAGTCCCTGCCAGGAGGTGCAGTCGATAGCTATCACTCGGGTGGTGGACACATCGACGCGGCGGCTGCAACTCCAGATAAAGATGGGTACGGGGCTATCTCCCACGGAGTTTCGCTTTCGAGTCTCCGATGGGACAATAGGTCACGTAGGGCTCAGAGAGTCGCTGTTCATGATTGCCGAGACGATGGGCTGGCAGCTCGACGAGGTGAAGGAGTCGATAGAGCCGATTGTGGCGACGCGGCGCTGGGAGACAGGCGCCTTTATTGTGGAGAAGGGACGCGTGGCTGGGGTACGCCAGACAACAGTCGCCATGGCGGGCAACCGCGAGGTCATTCGCCTCGAGCTCCAGATGTCGCTGGGGGCTGAGCAGCCGCACGATTCGATAGTCATCGACGGCAAGCCTCCCATCAACCTAACCATAGCCGGTGGCATCCAGGGCGATCAGGCCGCGGCGGCCATAATGGTGAACCTGATCCCGGCGGTGGTGAGGGCCCGACCCGGCCTGCTGACCATGCGTGACCTTCCCTTCATCCCCTGGTGGAGCGCTCGCGGCTGGTGGAAGGAAGTGCCCCATGACGAGCATCTTAGGGTCCTATAGCAGCCTACACCCTCGCTCGGCTCAGCTCTACCAGCAGGCGCGCCAGACATTCCCCAGCGGGGTGACTCACGATGTCCGCTTTCTGCCGCCCTTCCCCCTGTACATCGAACGAGCCCGGGGCTGCCGCAAGTGGGACGTAGATGGCAACGAGATCATCGGCTACGTCATGGGCCACGGGGCCCTCATGCTGGGGCACAGCCATCCGCTGCTGGTGGAGGCGGTGACTGGCCAGATAGCGAAGGGCACTCACTACGGCGCTTGCCACGAGCTGGAGCTGGCCTGGGCGGGCTGGGTGCAGCGGCTCATTCCTTCGGCGGAGAGGGTCCGCTTCACCAACTCGGGCACGGAAGCCACCCTGATGGCCACTCGCCTGGCCCGCGCCTACACCGGCCGCGATAAGATCCTGAAGTTTAGCTATCACTTCCACGGCTGGCACGATAGTGTAGTGGGTGCCCGCTACGGGCAGCCCGAGTCGGGGCAGGTCTCCGGCGTGCCAGCGGCCACCCTGGCCAACCGGGTGACCATCCCCCAGAACGACATCGCTCTGGTGGAGCGCACCCTGGCCGAGGACCGCAATATCGCCGCTATCATCATCGAACCCAGCGGCGCTTCCTGGGGCACCCTGCCGCTGGTTGGCGGCTTCCTGGCTCAACTGCGGGAGGTCAGCCAGCGCTATGGGGTGGTGCTCATCTTCGACGAGGTAGTGACGGGCTTCCGCCTGTCGCCCGGGGGTGCGCAGGAGCTGTACGGCGTTGTGCCCGACGTGACCTGCCTGGCCAAGATCCTGGCCGGAGGTCTGCCCGGTGGCGCCGTGGCTGGGAAGCGGGACATTCTTGCCCTCATAGAGTTCACCCAGGATATGGAGTGGAACCTCTCGCGCCGCATCCTCCATCCGGGCACCTTCAACGCCAACCCCCTGTCGGCGGCTGCTGGCTCGGCCATGCTTTCTCACATCGCCGACGGCCAGCCCCAGGCCCACGCTGACGCCATGGCCCAGCGGCTGGTGGCAGCGATGAACGAGGCGCTGGAGAAGAGGGAGATACCCGGCTGCGTCTATGGCCTATCCTCCATGTTCCACATCGTGCTGGGCAAGGATTGTCCGCGCCCCAGGGACGGCATCGAGTGGCCATGGGATGCCGCGAACGGCGCTCCACCTCCGCGCACGAACCTGGACGTGGCGCTGGCCCTCAAGTGGGGCTGCCTCAATAACGGCGTCGACCTCATGGGTTTCGATGGCGGGCTGGTCTCCGCTGTGCACGAGCCTGCCGACATCGACGCCACCATCGAGGCCTTCGACAAGACCCTCGCCCAGATGCGGGCAGAGGGCATCCTCTAGTCGCCGCAGCCACAGCACCACGATCGCAGCCTGGAACGCCCTCAGCCAATTAGAGACCGGTTTGGCACAGGCGGCGTGCTATAATTCGGGCTGTGACTCCTGCCGAACGCCGCATCATCGCTTACACCTCCGCTGCCCACAGCCTCATCCACATCCTGGAATGGACCTACGCCGCCCTGCTGATAAAGATCAGCCTCGAGTTTGACCTAGGCTTCTTCCTTCTCGGCGCCTTGGGTAACGTCTTTGCCTCCACCTTCGGCTTCGGTGCGCTGCCGTCCGGCTTCCTGACCGACCGTCTTGGTTCACGGCGAGTCCTCTACGTTTGCATGCTAGGCAGCGGCCTCAGCGCTGTGCTGGTAGGGATCTCCCAAACGTCGCTCATGCTGGCTATGGCCCTGGGCCTGATGGGCCTGACGATGGGGCTCTACCATCCGGCGGGCATTGCCCTCATTGCTCAGAGGGTTCGGCAGCGGGGGATGGCCCTCGGCCTGCATGGCGTCTCGGGGAACCTGGGCATCGCGTTCACGCCGCTGCTGGCGGGCGGCCTGGCTTTGGCCTTTGACTGGCGGGCGGCCTACTTCTTCCTGGCTGCCATGATGGTAGCCCTGGGCCTCCTCCTGCGGTACGTGAGCCTGGGCGGCGAGACCCAGCGGGCGGAGGCGGAGCCAATGCCTGCGCAGCCCTCCCAGCGGAGTGGAAGTCCCCTTGTGCCTCTGATCCTGATCTACAGCGTCTTCGTTCTGAACGGCTTCGTCTACAGTGCCAGCCGTACCTTCCTGCCCGTTCACATAGGCTCGGACGGGAGCGAAGCCATGGGCGATGTGCTGGCTACGCTGGCTCTGCTTATGGGGGCGGTGGGACAGTACATGGGCGGATCGCTATCCCAGCGCTTTCCCTTGGAGCGACTGGCACCGCTAATGGCGATCGTGGTGGTGCCTTGTCTTATCGCCATGGGGACGACCAGCGGGGCACTCCTGGTGGTGGCGTCGGGTGCCTTTGTGCTCTTCAGCTTTGGAGCCCAGCCCATATATACTGGGCTCATCGCGGACTATACGCCTGGGCGTCTCCTGGGACGCAGCTACGGCCTCACCTTTTTCGCTGCGTTCGGTCTGGCGTCGGTGGGCTCCACCTACGCCGGCTTCTTCGCCGATAGGTGGGATAGCACGTCGGCGGTGTTCGTAGCCCTGGCGCCCTTCGCTGCGTTGGCGTTCGTCCTGGGCGTCGGCCTGTGGGTCATCTGGCGGCGACGGCCGAGGCCCAAAGAAGCGGTGCTGAGGCAGCCATCACCATCGCTGTGAGGAGAGATTTCATGGCGCTTGCAGGCCAAACAGTGTTACATTATTGTGCCTTCGATCGTCTAATACTCGATGGCACGAGCCACGTACATGACAAACAATAGGGAAGCCCAGCAGGCCGGTCTGGAGCGAGCTGACATTCGTCAGAAGGTGTTGCAGGCGGTCAGCCGCTTGCCCCAACGCCAGCGGCGCCTTCTGCTCCTGCGCGAGCTGGAGGGCCTGAGCTATGCCCAGATCGGGGAAACGACGGGCATCTCCCCGAGCAAGTTGGCAAAGATGCTGCATCGGGCCCGGCTGGCGTTCAGGCAAGCCTACGCCAGCCAGGTGGGGGCCAAGGAGAGGAAGGAGAAGTGCCGCCGCCTGGGACACCTACTCTCTGCCCTTTATGACGGTGAGTCGCTGGGGCCGGAGCGCCGGAAAGCGGTGGAGCACCTGGCTGAATGCCCCGACTGCCGCAGGATACAGGACAAGCTTGCTTCGACCTCTGAGCTTCTGGCCACGCTGGTGCCCACACCGGCGCCGCCTGGGCTGGCCGACCGCATCCTGGCTCGAACGGCCGTCAGCGGGATGTTGCTGGCTGGTGGCGGTGGCACGATGTGGAAGCTACCCCTCATGCTGCTGGCTGGAGGCGGCTTCATCGCCGGCGTGGTGGCAGTGGTGCTGCTCCTATGGCAGGACTCGGAGTCACCCATCCCCTTGGTCCTGCCGCCGATGGCCAGCCCTACGGCTACCGCTACGCCCACCGCCGTTGCCGCTGTCACGGCAACACCTTCGGAGCCCCCAGTTCTCACCCCCGCAGTAACGCCCATTCCCCCGGAGACGATCACCGCGACGCCCAGCCCCTCGCCGACGGCTTCACCCACACCTGTGGAGACGGCGACTCCCAGTCCCACCCCTACTCCCACACCCACGCCGACACCAACGCCCACGCCCACTCCGACGCCGACACCCGTCCCCGGGCCGGGTGGAATACAGGGGTCGGTGACCTGCCAGGGCCAGGCGCTGGCCGGTGCCCAGGTGAGCGTGACCGGGCCGTTTCCTCAGGGAGGGCAGGTCTGGTCGGGCGTGACAGGAGGAGACGGGGCCTTCAGTACGGGACTCATCCTCGATGCCGGTTCTTACGTTGTAGCCATCGTCTCGACCGGTACCAGCTACGACAGCGTGCCGGTGACCGTACCGCCTGGCAGCTACGCCAGCGTCTTGGCGCCGTGCACTCTGGTATATGGGCCCGGCTACTAGGAGCAGCACACCAACGTCTTCGCCCGGCGTGGTCTGAGCCTGGACGAGCCTAGGCTGACTGCTTGCCCTGCCTGAACTCGGCGAAGGCCTCGCCCAGGATGCGCCAGACCACCTCCGGCCTGGCACAGCGGACGCGGGACATGCTGGTCGTCCCCTCGTAGCTCCAGGCCGCCAGGTGAGTGGCACCCACTTCCCGTGCGACCCTCAGGCCCATCCTTAGTTCCTCCTCGCGCCCCGCCGGCACCGAGAAGGCCTGCAGCCAGAGCTGGAGGTCGCGGCCGTAGCGACGGGCAGCATCCGCTGCTCGCTGGCCGTAAGCCCGCATGAAGCGCTCCGGGTCGGTGCCGAAGAAGTACCAGTAGGGGTCGCAGGCGAAGATGTCCAGGTCGGCGATGCCTGCCGCCGCCTGCCAATCGTCGATGCCAAAGTGGAGAAGAGCAGATGAAGCCTCCTCTCCCTGCCCGGCGCCGCTCACTAGTCGGAGGAGGCGCTCCTCGACCTCGGGGAAACCCATCCGGCGGTAACCGGTAGGGACGAGGCAGAGGGCGTTGGCCAGGCCCTTCTCGTGCCCGAGGCGGCAGAGCTCGGACAGGAGATCCAGGAGCGACGCCTCACGAAAAGCGCGGGCCTCGTCTGTGAACCTTGTGGGCAGAGCATGGCCGAAGCGGTCGCGGAATGCTCTCTGGCAGATGTCGCAGTGGCACGCCCAGGCACCGCTGAGGTCGCCGGCGAGCAGGCCAAAGTAGAAATGAGGCTCGTCCCACAGGATGACGTCAGCGCCGGTGCCCGCTGCCGCCTCCACCCACTGGCGGAGGAAGCGCCTGGTGTCGGGGTGGTTCGGACAGGCGGCTGGAGCCCGTCGGCCATCGGAGAGAAGCTGCCAGGCCTCGGGATGGTCGAGAGGAAAGCGAGAGAAGGTCTCGCCGCTGAAGATGGCGGCCACGCCCCAGGGGTCGAGCCAAGCCTGCAGCCCGGCCTGGTGGGTGGCGCGCACGATCTCACGCATCGTGTCGGCGTAGTAAGCCAGGTCGGTCTCGGTGAGGCAGTGGACGACGTAGGTGCAATGGTGGGCCACCATGTCAGCCAGATCGGCTTCAACATGGCGGATGGTACGGCCGCTGAAGTAGCTAACGCCAGTGTGCAAGGCCATATCTGCGCCGACGGTATCATGTCGCTAGGTGCTAGGCAAGCGCTGTGCTATGTAACGTTGGCCATGCCTCCACGTCTCTTCTACCGAGACCCCCAACGTCACCAGCGTGGGGGCCAGAAGCGTGTTTGTCCTGTTTGATGCCTGAAGTCAGGAGGCAATAAGGGTGGAACTTCGCGACAACCGCAACCAAGACGATAGGGATCCCTTCATTGGCGAAGACAACGTCGATACTGCTCCCCCTCCCTCGCCGTGGTCAGCCGACGAGCCTGATGCCCAGGCATCTTCGCAGACCGCAACGGTTGAGGAAGAACAGGCGACGGCTTGCCTGCCTTTGCAGCCGCGGACGCTGGCCGACACCGGCCTTTCGAAGGCTTTTCTCATGGACCTGGCCCTCAAGACCATTCATTACACAGGCGTACCCTCGGTCGCCAATATGACCCAGAGAATGGCTGTGTCGCCGGCCATTGTGCAGGATCTCCTGACCCTGCTGACCGAGGAGCACCTTTGCGAAGTGTCCAGTTCCAGCAGCATGATGGCCGGGAATTACCGCTACCGCCTCACAACTGCGGGAACGGGCAGAGCGAGGGAGGCCCTGGACAGGTCTCGATACGCTGGGCCGGCACCAGTGACTATAGATCAGTACATCGAGGTGATGGAACGCCAGCGAGGAGAGAGGCTGCAGCCATCGCGGCAGAGCATCGAGGACGCCCTATCGGAGCTGGTGCTGGCTTCGGAGGTTAGGGACGCCCTGGCGCGCACCCTTCACTCTGGGCGCTGCGCTCTCCTCTACGGACCCTCGGGTAACGGCAAGACGTCCGTGCTGGAGGCATTTGCCCACCACTTGGAGGGTCAGGTGCTCGTTCCCTTCGCCATCTACGCTTACGGCCATATCATCCGCGTCTTTGACTCCTCCATCCACATCCGTGCTCAGGAGAGAGGGAAAATAGGGCTGCCCCCCGTGGGCTCTGACGAAGCCGAGGAGACGGACAAGAGTGACGAGCGCTGGGCTGTTGTTCGCAGGCCAGCGGTGATAGTGGGCGGCGAAATGGGTGAGGAGTCGTTGGAGTTGGCTTATGACCCCGTATCCCGTTTCTATCAGGCGCCCTCACACCTCAAGGCCCAGGGCGGCATGCTGGCGGTGGACGACTTCGGCCGTCAGAGGATCCGGCCCGAGGACCTGCTCAACCGATGGTTAACGCCTCTAGAGCGAGGCTGGTACTCCCTTACCTTCCACACCGGGGAAAAGATCTCGATACCTTTCGACGTCCATCTGCTGTTCGCCACCAATCTCAAGGTAGAGCTTCTTCTCGATCAGCCTTTCCTGCGGCGAATCCTCTACAAGGTGGAGCTTCCCAACCCCGGCCCCGCTGAGTTTCGAGAGATTTTGCGACGGGAATGCGAAAAGCGTTCCATCACAGCCACTGACGAAACGCTGAAATACATCGTTGAACGGCTGTACGCGAACGCCGCCGACAGGCCGAGGGCCTCTTACGCTCGTGATCTGCTGGATATCGTTGCGGAGAGCGCCAAGTACGACAATGCCGAGCTTGTCCTCACTCCCGAAAGCTTCGATAAAGCCCATCGCCTATTCATTCCCGGGCGAGCATAGAGCGCGCTGGACATCGCATCCCATGCAGGGCTAGGGGACGTTGCCCCCGGCCACTTCGTAGGGCTCAGGCCTGACGCAATCGTAGGTTGGACCTCCGCCTGTATTCTTGTCGTTGCGGCCCGACAGGGCATCGGGGTCGTCACCTAGATCAGGCGGCTGGCGTCGGCGGCCTCGTACCTCTTCAGCTTCTCTTCATCCAACTCGATCCCCAGGCCTGGCGCCTCGGGCACTTTTACATAACCCTCGTCATCGATGCGGAAGGGCTCGGCGAGCATGAAATCGCGCGCCTCGGGCGTCCAGTTGGGGGGGTCGTAGGGGAACTCAAGATAGGGGCAGTGGCCCAGGGAGGCGGCGAAGTGGAGGTTGGCGGCAAGGCCAATGCCGTTGGTCCAGGTGTGCGGACTGACCATCTTGCCGTGGGCCTGCGCCATGGCGGCGATCTGGCGGCACTGGAAGAAGCCCCCGGCGAAGGTGACATCGGGCTGGTAGACGTCGAAGCAGTCTTTCTCCAGGAAGATCTTGAACTCGTGGAAGCCCTGGTTCAGCTCGCCGCCGGCGATGCGCAGGTTCACCTGGCGGCGCAGCTCGGCCAGGCCATCGTAGTCGTAGCAGTAGAGGGGCTCCTCCAGCCAGTAGACGCCTAGCTCCTCCATGGCCCTGGCCATCGATATGGCCGTGCGCAGGTCCCAGCGCTGAGGCGCCCGGTCGGGGGCGATGACCCAGCCGTAGTTGGCATCCACCATGATATCCATGCTATCGCCGACTGCCTTGCGCACCGCCTCCAGCACCCGCAGGTCGTCCCTGGGGTTGGGGCGGTGGAAGCGCAGCTTCAGGGCGCGGAAGCCCTCATCACGCAGACGCAGGGCATCCTCTACCCGCTGCTCGGGCGAGCGGAGCTCGCCGGTGCTGGCGTAGGCCTTGAGGCGCTGCTGGCCGCCGCCCAGGAGCTTGTAGATGGGCTGGCCGGTGGCCTTGCCGATGATATCCCACAGGGCTACCTCCAGCGGCCAGGGCCGGCCGATGAAGAAGGCGAAGCTGCGCATGTTCTGAACGTGCTGCTCGATGGCAAAGGGGTCCTGCCCCAGAAGGAAGAGGCGGGCGACATCCCAGCGCGCGGCCACGCCGCCGGAGCCGACGCCGGTTATTCCCTCGTCCGTGTGGATGAAGGCGAGGTGTACGCGGTGGTGCACGGTGGGCATAGGCTGCCAGGTAGAGACGAAGGGTCGCTCCAGAGGGTACTCCAGGACTCGGATCTCGATGCCGGTGATGTTCATCGGTGCCTCCTTCAAGGGCGCAGGCCGACGATCACGCCCGCTCCCGCCAGTTCGTCCAGCTCTTCCGCCGAAAGCCCCAGCAGGGACGAAAGCACCACGTAGGTATCCTGCCCCAGTGCCGGCGGTGGGCCTTTGATGCCGCCTGGCGTGCGGGAGAGCTTGACAGGCGTATCGGGCAGCTTCAGGGGGCCAGTGCGGGGGTGTTCCACCTCCACCAGCATGCGGCGGGCCACCACCTGGGGGTGCTCGGCGGCCTGGGCGATGTTGTTCAGGGGGCCGCAGGGCAGGCCGATGGCATCGAACTCCCGCAGCCATTCGCTGGTGGTCTTCTGGCGCATGGCCTCGTTGAGGATAGGCTCCAGTTCGGCGTGGTGCTCGGTGCGCAGGTAGGGCGTGTCGAAGCGAGGGTCGTCGATCAGGTCCACCCGGCCGATGGTGGCGCAGAAGAGCTCCCACTGATTCTCCACCCCCCAGCTGAGGGCGAGGACGATCCAGCCGTCCTTGGTGGGGAAGGCCTGAAAGGGGGTGGCGATAGGATGGCGGGTGCCGATGGCTTTGGGCAGCTCGCCGGTGGCGAAATAGCGGACGAAGGCGTTCTCCAGGATGGCGATCTGACAATCAAGCATGGCGATGTCGATCAGCTGGCCGCGGCCGCTTTTCTCCCGGTCGTGGAGGGCGGCCAGCACACCAATCGCGGTGTACAGGCCAGCGGCGATGTCGCCCAGGGAGAGGCCAGGGCGCACGGGCGGGCCGTCGGGCTCGCCGGTGATGCTCATGACGCCGCCCATCCCCTGCACCACGATGTCGAAAGCGGGCCGCAGCCGATCGGGGCCTGTCTGGCCGAAGCCGGAGGTAGCGGCATAGATGAGGCGAGGGTTCCGTTTCTGGAGAACGTCATGGCCCAGGCCCAGCTTGTCCATGGTGCCCGGCGTGAAGTTCTCCATCACCACGTCGGATACGTCTACAAGCCGCAGGAAGAGCTCCTTGCCCCGTTCCGCTTTCAGGTCAAGGCAGATGCTCCTCTTGCCGCGGTTGATGCTGAAGAAGTAGCAGCTTTGGCCGTTGACGAACGGGCCGGTGAGGCGGGCGGCGTCGCCGTACGGGGGCCGCTCTACCTTGATAACGTCGGCCCCGAGATCGCAGAGGATCATGCTGGCGAAGGGCCCCGCCAGCACCCAGGTGAGGTCGAGGACTCTGATTCCTTCCAGGGGCCCCGTCATTTTCCCCTCCTCGCGCGGTGTGTATTAGGCGTGCATATGATAGCAGGGGAAAGGGGTCATAGCCCAGGCCTCTCGGTCAGGCTAGAGATAGGGATGGGTGGGGTGAGGAAGCTCTACCTGATGGCGACAGCAGTTCGACTAGGCCGGAGGTTCCCCCTGGGTGTTGAGGGTAAAGCGCGGGCCGGTGGGAGTGTCCTGGCAGTCGATGGAGGCATCTCCCAGGAGCTCAGACACGTCGGTTCCCACAAGGAGGACGTCGGTGTCGCCGCACTGGACGACCTGGTCGTCCTCATGGCGCTCATCGAAGGCGAATTCGTAACGATCGCCTCGATTCACGAGCCGCACGACCTTGCTGGCACTCTCTTCGTGTCCTTCCTGGATCTCTTTTAGAAGCTGGGCGGCGCGCTCGGTCACTGTGACCATCAGCAACATCCTCCCTGTGGAGCTACCCTATTCGGCCATTGTTACCAACGGGGACGGTCAGCCCTTTGCTTGGCGAAGCACTCGTCGCAGTAGACTGGCCTGTCCAGCCTCGGTTCGAAGGGGACCTGCGTCTGAGCACCGCAACTGCTGCAGACGACATCATACATGACGCGCTCGCCGCGGCTGCCGCCATAGCCACCACCGCGCTCAGCCCGCCTGGCCTGGCGGCAGGTGGGACAGCGCTTGGGGTCCTGGTACCCTCTCCCGGAGTGGAATTCTTGGTCCTCCGCCGAGAAGGTGAACTCAGCGCCGCAATCGGCGCAAACTAGGGTCTTGTCTTCAAAGGCCACTCGATGACCTCCTTCGCTAATCTCGGTTAAGCCTCGGTCATCGAGCGACTCTCGTTGTGGGGCTTTCCCCTCGCGGGGTGCCGACGCCGGAACGTTAACCTGATCCTATGCTAGCACGAGCAATTCCGCCTGACAACCTGCTGCCGTGGGGAATCGCCAGCCCATCTGATCGAATTCACCGTCATGCCTTCATTCATCGTTCATGGGACAGCCACCTCGAACTCGAAGGTGGTATCCGGTGATGGAGAGGCCGTCATCTCCAAGACAAATCTGACGCTCTCTATCTCTTCGGCTGAGTAGCGGCTTATGGGTGCCACCACCCGCATGTCCCGTCGGGCCCCAGGTTGGATTGAGGCCTCAACATCGCTGATAAGGGACTCAGTTGCGCTCTGCTCGTCGTTCGCCACGATTTTGGCGTTCGTATGAATGGGCACCGCGATGGTGGTAGTTGTCGGGTTGTGAACCTCAAAGGCGATCGCTATCACGGCTTTGGCATCTGCCCAATCATTCCCTAGCTCGCCGCTTGAAATGCCCAGCGCACCTAGTATATTTTCTACCGTTCCTATAGCTACGCCTTTCATCGTGATGGACAACCCTTCGCGTGTCTGACTCTGTCGGGTTCCAATAATCTTGAGCCAGGGCTCGATTCCAATAGCCGATATATCGGCGATGGGCGCTGCGACCGTAGACGTCGCGGCCGGCGTTGTTGTGGCCTCGTCGTTCGCGCAACCGGCGCTAGCCAGCAGGGCAGCGGCCGCAAGGAGGCTGGCCAGCGCGGGTAAAAGCCTGCTCACAGCGGTTCGTCGAGCCATGTCGCTCTCCAATCAAATGGACTTGTTGCTCGGCGTGGTACCAAGGGGTATGGCTCCTGCGCACCGATGTGGTAGGAAACTAGAGAACTAGGCTTCCCGCCAGCTCACCTCGTACAGCCGCACCGGGTCCTCGAATCCCCGCAGGGCCACGTCGCCTCGGTCTGAGAGCAGGAACCCTTTGCCGGCCGCGAGCTCCCGCACGACGATGGGGGCCAGGATCTGGCCGGGCTCGGCTTGGGCGCATATGCGGGCGGCGAGCTGGACGGCGGTGCCGAACAGGTCTTCCTCCTCGGCCACAGGCTCCCCGGCGTTGAGGCCGATGCGTACACGGATGGGGGTGTCTGGGTTCGATTCGTTGTGCTGGGCGAGGGCTCGCTGGATGGCGATGGAGCACTCTAGCGCCCGCGTCGCCGAGGAGAAGGATGCCATGATGCCATCGCCGGTGTGCTTGATCTCGAAGCCACTGTGCGCCTTCAGGGCATCGCGGACGATGCGGTTGTGGGTGCGGAGCACCTCCTGGGCCTTGGCGTCGCCCAGGCGCTGGGTCAGCGAGGTGGAGCCCTCCATGTCGGTGAACAGGATGGTGACAAGGCCAGACGGCGCGGGCCCCCCTGCGGCCTCCTCACCCTCACCCAAGAACTCGTAGATAGCCTTCACATTCACCGCCGCCGCAGGTTCGTTGGGGAGGACAAAGTGATTCCTGCCGTCCAGGGAAAGGAAGCGGGCCCCGGGTATCCCGGTCGCCAGCTCCCGGCCCGCCTCAAAGGGCACCATGGTGTCACCCCGACAGTGGACCACGAGGGTGGGCGCTCTCACTTGGGGCAGGAGTTGCCTCACGTCGATGTCTAGCATGGTAGTCAGAAGGGCCACAACATCGTCGGCTGACGCGGAGACCCGCTGCAGTTCGTTGAAGGCTCGAATAGCGTCGATATCGGCGTCCGGCATGAACAGGCTGGTGAAGAACTGGCGGAACGCCGGCACATCGCTGCCCCACCCCTGACGGACTAGCGTCAGCATAGCTTCGGCCTGTTGGCGGCCCTCCTCCGTATCCACAAGCCAGGACACGCGAGCGAACGAGCCGTAGAGTATGAGGCGGCTGACCCGCTCCGGGTGGCGCACGGCATATGTGATGGCCATTGACCCGCCCTCAGAGAGTCCGTGCAGAGCGAAGCATTCAAGGCCCAGGGCGTCAACCACCGCTTCCAGGTCGCGCACGCGCGCTTCCAGAGAATAGTCACTGACTCGGCGGTCCGACAGCCCCATGCCGCGTGCGTCGTAGCGAATGAAGAGATACCGTGTGGACATAGCATCGATGAACGGCCGCCACAGCGGGTTCCCCCACTCGTACTCCAGGTGGGTGAACCACGGGCGGATGCTGATCACCGGCGACCCTTGGCCGACAGTGGCGTAGGCGATACGCGTCCCGTCTGAGCTGGTACAGAAGCGGATCTGCTGCTCCATAGCAGCCCTATCCTACTCGCAGGCGGGAGGGTTGGCAAGAGACTAGCGAGTGCCACCTGACACCTGATAGTGAGGCCGCCCGCGCCCTCAGGGCGAAGCGGCGGGAGGTAGTTTGAGGGCTATACTAGCCCCTGGGATGGAGCGGCCCTCAGCCGGGGCGGAAGTCGGGGTTGCCGTCGTCGCGCTCGGCGACCACCGCCGCCTTGACCCCCAGATGGCCGGCGATCCTCTCGCTGACGGCATTGAGATCGGCCTTGCTGAATCCCTCACCGCCGAACTCCAGCTGCCCGTTAGAGCCGATGAGGAAGAGGGTGGGAGTAGCCGGCGGATCGTAGGCGCAGGAGACGGTCCAGCCATCGGCCGGGTCGTCAACCAGCAGGGGGAAGTTAGGCTCGAATCTCTGGGCGTAGCGCTGCGAGGCCTGTTGGTCGTCCTGAGAGATGACCCACAGCTGCCAGCCCTGGGCGGCGTAGGCTCCCGCCAGGCGGTTGAGGTAGGGCATGGTCAGGTCACAGACGGGGCAGGCGGTCTGGATGAAGACGGCGAGCAGGGGGCCCTGCTTCAGGGCAGCGGCCAGGGAGTACTGCTTGCCGTCGATGCCGCTGAGGGTGAAATCGGGCGCCTGGGCGCCGACACTTAGCGCAGCCATATCGTTTCCTCCAGCACTTCACATATCGCCATCTATTCTTATCGACGTGCCACCTTCATTATAATGACAGTTGCCACTGGCCATTACCATAGGACATCGAGCTGATAGTGCCAAGCCTGGAGGGATAGCCTTGCTGGAGGGAGAGATCATCGGTCTGCTGGTGGAAAGCGGCAAGACGCTGGCGGTGGCGGAATCGTGCACAGGGGGGCTCATCGGCCACCGCCTCACGCAGGTGCCGGGCAGCTCGGCGGCCTTCCTGGGGGGCGTGATCGCCTATCACAACTCGGTGAAGGAGAAGACCCTGGGAGTGCCGGCCGACGTCCTGGAGCGAGAGGGGGCAGTGAGCGAGGCCACGGCGCTGGCCATGGTCGAGGGCGTGCGACGTCTGCTGGGCGCAGACATCGCCCTGGCCGTCACCGGCGTGGCCGGCCCCACAGGCGGCACGGAGGAGAGGCCGGTGGGGCTGACCTACGTCGCCCTGTCGGCGGCACCGGACGTGCTCATCTGCGAGAGGCATGTGTGGCAGGGCGACCGCCAGCAGAACAAGGAAAGCTCAGCCGAGGCGGCACTGGCCCTCCTGCTGCGCCACCTGAAGGGGAGCTAGAGCAGAGGTCACCTTCGTCGATGCTCATCTAGCCCGCGCGCTCGACGATCATGGTCATGCCCTGGCCGCCGCCGATGCAGAGGGTGGCCAGGCCACGCTGAGCCTGCCGCCGCCGCATCTCATAGAGAAGGGTGGTGAGGATGCGGGCGCCGCTGGCGCCGATGGGATGGCCCAGGGCGATGGCGCCGCCATTGACGTTCACTCGCTCCCAGTCCCAGCCCAGCTCTCGGCCGACGGCCAGCGACTGGGAGGCAAAGGCCTCGTTGGCTTCGATGAGGTCGATGTCCTTCAGCTCCAGGCCGGACTTAGCCAGCGCTTTGCGGACGGCGGGCACTGGCCCCATGCCGGTAATGCGCGGCTCCACTCCGGCCGAGGTGTAGCAGCGAATCGATGCCAGGGGGGTGACGCCCAGGGCCTCCGCCCTCTGGCGAGAGGTGACTACCACCGCCGCCGCGCCGTCGTTGATGCCCGAAGCGTTGCCCGCCGTCACCGTGCCGTCGGGTCTGAAGGCCGGTCGCAGGGAGGCCAGCTTCTCGACGGTGGTGTCCGGGCGGAAATGCTCGTCCTTCTCGAAGGCCGCGGGCGGGCCCTTGCGCTGGGGGACCTCCACCGCCACCACCTCCTGAGCCATGACGCCCGTGTCCCAGGCGCGGGCCGCCTTCTGGTGGCTGGCGGCGGCGAATTCGTCCTGGTCCAGGCGGGAGACCTCGAACTCGGTGGCGATGTTCTCGGCCCACACCCCCATGTGGTGATCCTCGAAGGCGCACCACAGGCCTTCCTCGATCATGCTGTCGATGAGGCTACCATGGCCCATGCGATAGCCAGAGCGAGCCTTGGCCAGCAGGTAGGGGGCACCGTTCATGCTCTCCATGCCGCCGGCCACGACGACATCGGCGTCGCCCAGGGCGACGGCCTGGGCAGCCAGGGCCACCGCCTTCAGGCCGGAGCCGCACACCTTGTTGACGGTGGTGGCGGGTGTGGTCACGGGGATGCCGGCGGCCATGGCCGCCTGGCGGGCCGGCCCCTGTCCGACACCCGCCGATAGCACCAGACCCATGATCACCTCGTCCACCTGGTCGGGCTGGAGGCCCGCGCGGCGCAGGGCCTCGGCGATGGCCACCGCCCCCAGCTTGACCACCGGCACGTCGGCCAGGCTGCCGGCGAAGGTCCCCACCGGCGTGCGGGCTGCGCTCATGATCACTACGTCGTTCACGTCAACCTCCATTGGCTTGCTAGGCTATACCTGCCTGCCGCGCGCGCTACGACTCGGGCACGAGCACGATCTTGCCCATGACCTCGTTGTTCTCCATCATCGTCTGAGCGGTGCCCGCTTCCTGCAGGGGAAAGGCATGCGCCACCACCGGCTTGATGTGGCCGCTCTCCACCCAGCGCAGGCCCTCGAGCAGATCGGTTTTGTTGCCCATGTGCGAGCCGAGAAAGTTCAGCTGTTTGTTCCAGAGAAAGCGGAGGTCGGTAGGCGCTTCGAAGCCGGTGGTGGCGCCGCAGGTGACCAGAGTTCCGCCCCACTTCAGGCTAGCCACGCTCTGCTCCCAGGTGGCGTTGCCCACATGCTCGAAGACGACGTCCACGCCACGGCGACCGGTGATCTCACGGACTTTCTCCAGCACGTCCTGTTTCTTGCGGTTTATCAGGTGTTCGGCCCCCAGCTTACGGCAGAACTCCAGCTTTTCGTCGCCGCTGGCCACGGCGATGGGCTGGGCGCCGAAGGTGCGGCAGATCTGGACGGCCATGCTGCCCAGACCACCGGCTGCTCCCCATACCAGCACGAAGTCCCCCGCCTGAATTCGGGCCCGGCCCACGAGCATTCGCCAGGAGGTGAGGAGCACCAGGGCGAGGGAGCCCGCCTCCTCCCAGCCCAGTCCCTCGGGCTTGGGGATGACGTTGAACGCGGGCACCTTGGCGAACTCGGCGTGGCCGCCGTCGAGGGGACCGGTCTGGAAGCCCCAGATCTTGTACTGGCGGCAAAAGGTGTCCTGGCCGTTGGCGCAGAACTGGCAGGTGCGGCAGCTCAGGCCCGGGTAGATTAGCACCTCGTCGCCGGCCTTGATGTCGACCACCTCGCTGCCGATCTCCACCACCTCGCCGGTCGCGTCGCTGCCGGAGATGTGGGGCAGGCTGACCCGCATGCCGGGCAAGCCGCGGCGAGCCCAGATGTCGTTGTAGTTGCAGCTGGCTGCCTTAACCTTGATCAGGACATCGTTCGGCCCGATCCTGGGCTCGGGCACCTCCTTGTACTGAAGAACATCCACCCCACCGTGCTCTTCGAAAACCACTGCCTTCACGAGCTTTCCCTTCTAGCTATGGCCGACCGCCGTCGCTGGTCCATTTGGCAACTGCCGCCTTATTGTTGGCAGTTTCGAGTGTCTGGGATCAGGTTGGCTCCACGGCCAGAAATATAATCGACGGCAGCTAGCCACGCAAGTGTCGGCGCTGCTAGCTCCTCTGAGAATCGACCCTGGCCAGGAAAGATAGAAGCACCTCGTTGAACTCCAAGGGCTTCTCCAGGGTGGGCGTATGGGCGGCACCTGTGATGATGACGAGCTCGCTGTCAGGGATCGTCTGGTGCATCCGCTGCGACGGCTCCAGGAAGGGATCGTCCAGCTCGCCGCAGATGACCAGGGTGGGCACCCGAACCTGCGAGAGCTCCTCCAGCAGGTGGCGGCGGTTGCCGATGGCCTGACCGCAGTAGAGGTAGCCTTCCAGCGAGGTCATCAGAAACTGCTCGCGCCAAACGGCGATGAGCTCAGGGTTCTCTTCAACCAGTTGGCTTCCCAGGGGTGGAGTGTGTGCCATCTCCTCGAACACCGCCTCCATGCCCTCGGTGCGAGCCAGCTCTAACAGTCGTGCTCGCTCCTCCCAGGGGATGCCCTGGGGCAGGTCGGCCGCCGTGTCCACCAGAACGAGGGCCCTCACCATCTCTGGATGGCGTAGGATGAACTCCTGGGCCACCATGCCCCCCATGGAGTGGCCAACCAGATAGCACTCGGGCACAGCCAGCGCCTCGAGGAGGCCGTAGACGTCGGCGGCGAAAAGCTCCAGGGAGTAGTCCTCGCGCTGGGTCGGCTTGACCGACAGGCCGTGGCCGCGCAGGTCCGAGGATATGGTGCGATAGGTCTTGGCGAGGGCTCGCACCTGGAGGATCCAGTTCCGCAGGTTGCCGGTATAGCCGTGGATGAGGACTACAGGGAAGCCTCGGCCCCTTTCCTTGTAGTGAATGTCGAGGCCCTCAACGGATAGATAAGGCATCTCGAAGGCCAGTATAGCACCGGCCGCTGGGGCCGTCAGCAGCGGTAAGAACTGGCGACATTTCGTCATATGCCTGTTGACACACGAACCCGCCGGCCGTAAAATTCGCTCTGAGACGCAAACTATTGCAATTGCAACAACTTGCACAATGACTCCTCACGCTACTGTTGTCGAATCGCTGCGCCAGGAGGGCTATCGTCTGACCCCCCAGCGGATGATGATCCTCGACATCATCAACGATAGCGTTAGCCACATGAGCGCCGAGGAAATCCACCAGAAGGTTCGCGAGCGGTATCCCTTCGTGAACATATCGACGGTCTACCGTACGCTGAACCTCCTCAAGAGGCTGCGTCTGATAAGCGAGACGGACCTGGGCGAGGGTTACGTGCGCTACGAGCTGCTGGAGAGGGAGCGGCATCATCACCTGGTCTGTCGCCGGTGTGGCGAGAGCTTCGCCCTGGAGCATGACTTCCTCAAGCCCTTGCAGCTTCGCTTGCTGAAGAAGTACGGCTTCGCCGCCGACCTCGACCACTTCGCCATCTTCGGCCTCTGCCAGCGATGTCGCTCGGGGGAGGGAACAGCCGCCGCCGGAAAGGAAGGCCAGCATGGCGCTGATTGACCCTTCGACGCTACAGACTATTGAGGCCCCGGCCATGCACATCCCCGACGGCTTCGTTAGCGGCCCGGTAGCCGGGGTGGGCTTCGCCCTGGCGGGGGTGGCCATAGGCTTCGCCGTCTGGAGAACGAACCGAACCCTGGGCGAGCGCTTCGTTCCCCTCATGGGGGTGATGGCCGCCTTCATCTTCGCTGCCCAGATGATGAACTTTCCGGTGGCCGGTGGCACCTCCGGTCACATGGTGGGGGGAGCCCTGGCGGCGATCCTCTTAGGTCCCTGGGCAGCCATTATAGTGATGACCTCTGTCGTGGGGGTGCAGGCCCTCATATTCCAGGACGGCGGCCTGGCGGCCCTGGGAGTCAACGTGTTCAACATGGGGGTCGTGGCCTGTCTGGTGGGCTACGCCGTGCACACGGGGTTGATCCGTCTCAGCCACCTCGCTCCCTGGGTACGCTACGCGGCTGTCTTCGCCGCTGCCTGGTTATCGGTGGAGGTCGCTGCTATAGCGTGCTCTATTGAGCTGGCTCTGTCCGACACTTCTCCTCTCACCGTGGCCCTACCGGCGATGGTGGGCGTGCACGCGGCCATCGGCGTCGGCGAGGGTTTGATCACGGTGGCAGCGGTGGCCTTTGTCACCGCCACCCGCCCCGATTTGCTCGCGGCGCAAGTGCCCGTGATGGAGGATTAGGAGATGAAGCTCCGCTATTACGTTGGCCTGCTGGTGGTCGGCATAGGGATAGCCCTATTGATCACTTTCTTCTCGCCCCTTGCTTCGTCCGAGCCCGACGGACTGGAGAAGGTAGCGGAGAATGAGGGCTTCATAATGGAAGCCGAGGATGCGCCCTATGAGATCATCGCCGACTACGTGCTCCCCTGGGTCGACAACGAAGATCTGGGGACTATCCTTGGGGGGATAATAGGCGTACTCATCGTGGCCGCCATCGCCTTGACCGCTGCCTTCGTCCTCTGGCGGCTGCGAGGTGCCCAGCGGTCGACCGCTGGGGGCGCCGGGCCAGGCTAGCGACTTTGAGGCTCGCCAATCAGCTTGGCGAGTCCTCCGGGAAGACGACATGTCGACTGGCGTTCGCTTCATCGAGCGGTATCAAGCAGGCAGCAGCCTCGTCCACAACACGGATGCGCGGCTGAAGCTGGTGCTCACCCTGGCCTACGTCTTCGCCGCCACCCTGACGCCCGTGGGCCACTGGTTGGCGTTCGGCCTGCTGGCGGCACCCCTGGCGGTTGCTGTGGCGGTGAGCAGACTTCCTGTCCTGCTGGTCCTCAGGCGTTCCGCGCTGGCCCTGCCCTTCATTGTGGTCGCCGTGCCCCTCTTGTTCACCAAGGAAGGCGATACACTCTTCACGCTTCAGCCTTTCGGCTGGACGGCCAGCCAAGAAGGCCTGGAGGCCGTGCTCACCATTCTCACCAAGTCCGGGCTTTCGGTGATTGCCGCCATCATCCTCACAGCGACGACGCCAGCGCTGGAGCTGCTGCGAGCGATGCGTGCCCTGGCCGTGCCCCACATTCTGGTGGCCACGGTGTCCTTCATGTATCGCTACCTGTTCGTCATCGCTGACGAGGCCCAGCGCCTCCTGCGAGCGCGCGATTCTCGCAGCGCTAGGCTCGAGGGGCGCAAGTGTGGCGGCAGCATCTGGTGGCGGGCCGGCGTTCTGGGCCACATGGTCGGCTCCCTCTTCCTGCGTAGCTACGAGCGCAGCGAGCGGGTCTACGCCGCTATGCAGGCGCGCGGCTACGATGGCGAGCTGCGCTTCCTGTGGGATAGGGCCTGGCGGGTGGCGGAGATCGTCGTGGCTGTGGCCCTTGTTCTCTACATGGCAGGAGTACAGGTCTATGCGCGCTACTAAGGTTCGAACGGGCGTCGACACCGCGATCAGGATCGCCAATCTGCGCTTCGCCTACCCAGACGGCGTGGAGGCCCTGAGAGATGTCGACCTCACCATCGCAGCCGGTGAGAAGGTGGCGCTGCTTGGTCCGAACGGCGCTGGCAAGACCACCCTCCTCCTGCACCTGAACGGCATCCTGCAAGGCAAAGGCGACATCCGCATCATGGGCCAGCCCCTTAGCGACGGAAACCTGAAGCGCATCCGGGGGCAGGTGGGCCTGGTGTTCGAGAACCCCGATGACCAGCTCTTTTCTCCCACTGTCTTCGATGATGTGGCCTTCGGTCCTCTGTACATGGGCCTGCCCAGAGAAGAGGTGCTGGAGAGGGTGCGCTTGGCGCTGGAGCAGGTAGGGATGGAGGGCTTCGAGGAGCGCTTGCCGTATCACCTCAGCTTGGGCCAGAAGAAGCGCATCGCTATCGCCACCGTCCTGTCCATGAGCCCGGCGATCCTTGCCCTGGACGAGCCTTTCTCCAGCCTCGATCCGGGTGCCCGCCGTGAGCTGATGCGCCTGCTGCAGGTGTTACCCCAGACGATGATCGTCTCCACCCACCACATACCGATCATTCGCCACCTGTTCCCTCGGACGGTGGTCATGGATGACGGCCGCGTCGTCGCCGACGGCGACACGGAGGCGATCCTGGCCGATACGGCCCTCCTTGAGACCCACGGCCTCGAGGTCTCTTAAGGGGCCAGCACATTCCCTTGACACTGTTCGGAGGCGATCCTAGAATTGGGCTGACTGGCCGAGGTAGCTCAGGTGGTAGAGCACGTGACTGAAAATCACGGTGTCGGCAGTTCGACTCTGCCCCTCGGCACCAGGTAGGACTGTTTCCCCGACAGGCTTCCTTAGTCTAGGCAATCCCGATGTCATTCGCCCTTGCCAGCAAGGGAAAAGGGCGATGTACCCCAAACCAAAGCTCCGTCCCCTGAGTAGAGGGCTCGAACTCTCTAATCCGTTGGACGCGTGGTTTTTCGCCGACACCGCAGCCGTTGACAACGTACTCTTCGAGTGCGATGATCATCTTGTCCTTGTAGTTACCATACGCTGGCGAACGGGGCGTTGTCGGATGAGGCGACACCTGGAGGGAACGATGAGCGGGCCGCCACCAGTGCCTATGGAATGTCTAAAGGGCATCTTGGACATTGTGGATGTCGCGGTTGCCTGCATGGACCTCCAGGGTCGGGTTCAGGTCTGGAACCGGGCGTCCGAGCAGTCCACCGGATGGAGCAGGGAGGAGATGATAGGCTCCACGGCAGATCGAGTGGTTCCTCCGAGTGAGCGGGAGGAGCGGAGGAAAGTGGTCGCCCGCACCCTGGCCGAGGGGCAAGCCGCGGGGACGTATAGACGCGTTCGCAAGGACGGCACGATCTTCCACATCGAGCTGCGTATGCATCTGGTCCGCGACGAGCAGGGAGAGCCACACTGCATCGTCGCTTTGGTTAAACCGCTCCCGGGACATGGGGTTTCCTTGACCCCAAGGCAGAAGGAAGTGATCGAGCATATTGCCACCGGACGGACGAACGACGACATTGCCAGGAGACTGGTTGTGAGTCGGCGCACAGTGGAGAGGCATGTAGCGGCGATCCTCGATAGGTTGGGTGTGGAGAATAGAGCGGCTGCGGCCGCCGTAGCGGTCGCAGCCGGACTCGCGCAGCCGAAGGTTACTCCGACCGAGGATCGTGCCGGTGGCGTGTTAAGAGCTCGGTCGCCCTAGGGCTTCGGCAAGCTTCTCGATCGCGGCGGTGCGCAGTTTGGCGTTCTTCGCCTGCAGCTCCCGCAGTTCTTCCTCTGTGAGGGCAGAGAGGATTTCTCCGGCCAGCCGGTTAGCGACCGGCACAGCTTCCTCCCACTTGCGCTGACCCTTGGCGGTCAAGCGTACCCAGGTCTTGCGGCGGTCACTCCGGTCAAAGACTCGCTCCACCAGTCCTGGTTCTTCCAGCCTGTCCGCCAGGCCGGTGATGGTCTGGCTCGCCTTGACCATTGCCCGACCAATTTCGCCGGTAGTGAGGATCCCTCCGGCCTCCTTCAGAACAGCCAAGAGATGTAGCTGCGGGAGCGACAGATTGTGAGGCAGCAGGGCCAGTTCGGTCAGCTTGAACATGACGTTGTAGGGCTCGGAGAGGCTAAGCCACTCGGCCATGCCTCTGCTGTTGTGTTCGGCCTTCAACTGCTTGTGTGTTCGCATCGCCATCTTGTTCTCCTCCTCCGCCCCATCGCTGGGGCTTTTCCTACCCTTTTTCTCTCCTTCCATTCTCTATCGGCGCGGGACATACAGTCTACGTCGGAAACTACCCATCTTTCGCCCCAGTTTGGAGCGGGTGCGATTCGCAAGGCCTCGAGGCGAGATGAGCGGTGGGTGCTGCGCCGCACGCACAGCGAGGCCATAGAGCGGATGGGGTGAACCTTTCACGGAAACTTCTGGCCCTACTTGACCGTAAACGCTTGCCAAATCTGTCGACGTTGATCTAATGTAGTGTGGTGCTCGGGCATTTTCCGCTCCGAGCACCGAGAGAGCTTTTGTGGCCGCACCCCCCAAGGGCTCTCTCTTTTCCTCTAGACGCCACGCTGCTGGAGATCGCCCAGGCCATGATGTGAGACGACTGCCAGCAGGCGTTTCCTGCTTCGTCTGCTGAGTGGGCGAAGGTGAGGATTCTCTCTGGCCCAACGGCTCGGTAGCCGAAAACCGCTAGCTAGGCAGGCCAACCCCCTACCGCAGAGCAGGCCTTATGCGTATGATAGAGAATCGGGCTGCTTGACGTCTGAGGGTATCGAATCGTGCAGACCGACCAGGAGGTGAATCCGTGACTCACCCCATCTGTCACTTCGAGATTCCCGTCGATGACCTGCAGCGGGCCAAGAAGTTCTATCAGGCCCTTGACACCGAGGGGAACGTTTTCGCAATCTGGGAGGAGAACCCTCAGGCTCAGTAGCAAAAGGCAATCACAAGCCCCTGGCAAGGGGAAGGAGGGATGAGTTATGGCACTTGATCTCAGCTTGGTCGGTCAGAAGCTACCGCCCTCGACCTTCGAGTATGACGACAGGGACGTGATGTTGTATGCCCTGGGCGTGGGCGCCGGCACCGACGAGCTCCAATACGTCTTCGAGAGAGGTCTCAAGGCTATCCCCACCTTCGGCGTTGTCCCCGCTTTTCCGGCCCTCATGAGCCTGGTGACCGTGGGCAAGATCAACCCGGTGATGCTGCTTCACGGCGAGCAGCGCATCGAGGTGAAGAAGCCTTTCCCCCCCGCGGCCAAGGTCACCACCGTGAGTACCATCAGGGCTATCTACGACAAGGGACGCGGCGCCCTGGTGGTGGTCGATGCTGAGACGACCGATGAGGCCGGGGAAGCCCTCTGCGTCAATACTTTCGGCATCTTCATCCGGGGCGAGGGCGGCTTTGGTGGCGATCGGGGCCCCAGCGGTCCCAGGAACGTGCCGCCGGAGCGGCCACCGGATGAGGTGATGGAGATGAAGACCCTGCCTCAGCAGGCAGCCATCTATCGCCTCTCGGGCGACCGCAACCCGTTGCACATCGACCCCAACTTCGCCAAGATGGCCGGCTACGACCAGCCTATCCTTCATGGGCTGTGCAGCTTCGGCCATGTGGCCCGGGCCGTCATCCAGAAGTACTGCGGCGGCGACCCCGACCGGTTCAAGGCCCTGGAGGTGCGCTTCTCGGGTGTCGTCTTCCCGGGCGACAAGATCATCACCGAGATGTGGAAGGAGAGCGACACCGAGACCATCCTCCAGGTCAAGACGCAGCGGGGTGAGGTGGTCCTGAGCAATGCGGCGGCCACTGTCGCCGCATAGAGATAGGCTAGCGTCTAAGCGATTGTCCAGGTTCCGCCAGCGCTGATTCGTCCGGTAGCGGAGGAATGAGAATGCCTGTATTGCTCGTCTGTTCCCTGCGGTCTCTCGTGGGCAAGACGGCTGTCTCTGTAGCCATCGCCCAGCGCCTTGACCAGGACGGCTACTTCCCCAAGCTAGCCCGACTGGCAACGGCTGAGCCAGACGAGGCCGCTCAGGCCGACGCTCGCTGCTTTGCTTTCCTATCGCTTTCCGCCGCAGAGCGGGACCATCCCTTCTCGCTGGACGAGGCGGCTGAGCTAGTGAAGGGGACTGGCTCCTCCGATAGCGTCTTCGTTGTGGAACTACCGGCGGGCTTTCCTCCGGGTGAGGTGGTTCGAACCCTGGGCGGTGTGCTGGTTCTGGTCGAACGGTCGGCCGACCTGGTCGTCGACCAGGTCGCTGGCCTTCAGAAGGAGCTGGGGCAGGCCTTCGCCGGCCTTGTCCTCACCGCCGTCCCGCGAGCGCGGAGGGCGGCGATTGCCGACACGCTGGCCCAGAAGGGGATCCCCAGCCTGGCCCTTCTCCCCGAGGACAGATTGCTCTCGTCGCCCAGCATCGGTGAGATGGCCGAGGCGCTGCAGGCCGAGACGCTCTTTGCCGACGGCCATACGGAGGAAGTGATAGAGCGCCTGACCATTGCTTCCATCAGCGCCGACCCCGGCCAGGCTTACTTCGCTCGCTTCGGCCGCCAGGCGGTCGTCGTGCGCTGCGACAAGCCCGACCTCCAACTAGCCGCCCTGAACGCCGGCAGCCGCTGCCTCATCCTGAGCGGCGGCCAGATGCCGCTGGCCTACGTCAGCGAGCGGGCGGAAGCGGAGGGTGTACCTCTGCTGATCACTGGCAAGGGCACAGTTGCCGCCGTCCAGGCCCTGGAGGGTCTGTACTTCAAGAGCCGCTTCAACCATCAAAAGGCGGAGCGCATCGGGCAGCTTGGGGCCGAGCACCTGGACTACGATAGGCTCCTGGGGACACTGGGACTGCGCCAGAAAGGGCCAAGCGGGAGCTAGGAGGAGCCGACCTCAGGGCTCAACCGAGGTCTGAGGCGAAGCAGCACGCGGCCTCTCGGGGCCCTCCACGGCCTCCTCCTGCGAGACCTCGCTCGGCTCCTTCTGGGCCGAGGTGGCGACCATCTTCTTCTGGGCCATGCAGTAGGGGCAAGCCACCCAGTTGAAGTTCAGGGGACGGCCGCAGTTGGCGCAGGGCTCCTTGAGCTTCGTGCGGCAGTGGGGGCAAATGACGAAATCGGCGCTCACGTAGCGTTTGCAGGAGGGGCAAATGCCCTGCTCCTCCAGCTCTTGGAGGATGGCCTCCTCCTCCAGGGAGCGGGCATAGGCCTCGACTAGCGTCTCGCTGGGCCGAAGGATCATGTATATGATCCAGCCCGGGATGTTGAACACCAGCACGAGGAGGACGGCCACTATCTGGAAGGCGGTATCGCGGGTCCTCTCGTGGATGTCCCGATAGGTCCAGGCGATGATGCCTATCCAGAGGACCAGCACGTAGGCCGCAGCAATGGTGGCTGCCAGGGTCGCTACGTTTTCCCAGTTGTCCATGCTCCTATCCTCGGCTGCTAGGTTGGCCGATTATACCACGCCTTCTCTGGCACTGTCATCTCGGGATTGCCCTGGCGACGGGGCGGCTTTGAGGATAAACTGAAGTGGGCTTTCCTAATTGTAATCCCCATGAGAGAGAAGACTAGAGCCGCTGACACCAGAGAGACCGAGAAGCTGCGCCTCAGTCTGACCGACATGGCCTTCGAGGGAGGGGCGATCGGGCGCCACGACGGCCAGGTGGTGTTCGCCGCCTACGGCATCCCCGGCGAGGAGGCCGTGGTGGAGATCGAGCGGCGCAGCAGGGACTACCTGATGGGTCGGGTTGTGGAGGTGCTCTCTCCCTCGCCCCATCGGGTGGAGGCCCCCTGCCCCTACTTCGGCAGCTGCGGGGGCTGCCAGTGGCAGCACATCGACTACCCCTTCCAGCTCGAGCTGAAGGCCCGCGTCGTCGGCGAGCAGTTGCGCCGCATCGGCAAGTTCGCGGAGCCTCCGGTGGCAGCCACGGTGGCAGCGGAAGAGCGCTGGCACTATCGCAACCACGCTCGCTTCAGCACCGACCGTCAGGGCCAACTGGGCTTCGTTAGCCTGCTGAGGCGTCGCTTCGTGCGCATCGACCACTGCCGCATCATGCACCCCTGGATCAACGGTGTGCTGGAGCGGCTCCAGGGCAAGTGCGCCGGATTGCATCAGGTGGCCATCCGCTACGGCGTGAAGACGGAGCAGGCCCTCATCCATCCGTCGCTGAAGGAGATCGACGATTCGATCCCGTCGGGTCAAGCCTCCTACGAGGAGGAGCTTCTGGGCAAGCGCTTCCGCATCTCGGGCGCATCCTTCTTCCAGGTGAACATCCGCCAGGCAGAAGTTCTGATAGAGGTGGTGCGCGAGAAGCTGTCCCTTGCTCAGGACCAGCTACTGCTGGACGCCTATGCCGGCGTGGGCACCTTCGCCGTGCTGCTTGCGCCCTACGTCAAGAGGGTGATAGCCATCGAGGAGTCGCCGGCGGCGGTGGCCGATGCGGTGATCAACCAGGCGGGGATCAAGAACATCGTTTTCTATCAGGGGAAGGTGGAGCAGATACTGCCGGAACTGCGCCAGCGTCCGCAGGCCGCGATCCTCGACCCACCCCGTGTGGGCTGCCACCCCGATACCATCGCTGCTGTCCTCAAGCGGCCGCCGGCCAGGCTGGTCTACGTCTCGTGCGACCCGGCCACCCTGGCCCGCGACCTGCGCGCCCTCTGCCAGGGCGGCTATCGCCTGCAGGAGGTGCAGCCGGTGGACATGTTCCCCCAGACCTTCCACGTCGAGTGCGTGGCGACGCTGGTGCGGGACTAGATGACGGTCCAGCTCATCCTCGCCTCCCGCTCACCCAGGCGACGCCAGCTTTTAGCCCACCTGGGCGTTCCTTTTCGGGTGGTCGTTCCCGAGGTGGAGGAGAACGCTGCGCCAGCGTCTTCGGGGCAGCCCGAGGAGCTGGCCGAGGCCCTGGCCCTGGCCAAGGCGGGGGCTGTGGCCAAAGAGGAAAGGGAAGGCATCGTCATCGCGGCTGACACCATCGTGGTGGACGGCGAGGCCATCCTGGGCAAGCCCGGGGATGACTCAGAGGCTGCGGCGACACTCCGCCGCCTGAGGGGAAAAACGCATCGAGTGATCACGGGCCTGGCGGTGGTGGACGCCGGCAGCGGCCGGCGAGCAGCATCGCACGTGGTGACAGTGGTGCAGATGCGGCAGTACAGCGATGGCGAGATCGCCGCCTACGTCGCCCGCGGCGAGCCGCTCGATAAGGCCGGAGCCTACGCCATCCAGGACGAGCAGTTCCAGCCGGTGGCCTCCTACGATGGCTGCTACTGCAATGTGGTCGGCCTGCCGCTGAAGGCGCTGGTCATCCTCCTGAGGCGGGCAGGGCTCGACATAACGTTACATAGCCTTCAAGACCTGCCCCCTCAGTGCGCGGGGTGTCCGATCGTCGTTGAATGAGCGCGGGGGGCGGTGCTAGAATGCCGTGAGGAGAGCGGATGGACGTACTCAGCGGGCTAAATCCGGCTCAGCGAGAGGCGGTTGAAACCGCCGAGGGGCCCCTTCTCATCCTGGCCGGGCCCGGCAGCGGCAAGACCCGGGTCATCGCCCACCGCATCGCCTACCTCGTCGCTCACCAGCGAGTCCACCCGCGCCGCATCCTGGCCGTCACGTTCACCAACAAGGCCGCGCGTGAGATGCGCGACCGCGTCTTCGGCCTTCTGGGCGCCGACATCGGTCGCGACATAACGCTGGGCACCTTCCACGCGGTCTGCTCTCGCATCCTGCGCGTCGACGGCGAGCGGATAGGCCTGTCGCGCGCCTTCGCCATCTACGATGACGCCGACCAGTTGGCCGTAGCCCGTCAGGTGATGCAGGACCTGGGCCTCGACCCCCGGCGCACGTCGCCGCGGGCCATCCTGGCTACCATCTCCCGAGCCAAGAGCGAGCTTTCCACTGCCGAGGCCTACGCCCAGCTCGTGGGCGACTACTTCCAGGAGGTCGTGTCGCGGGTGTACGGGCGCTATCAGGAGGTACTGGAGGAGAATAACGCCGTCGATTTCGACGACCTCCTGATGAAGACTGTGCAGCTCTTTCGCGACCAGCCCGACGTCCTCGACAAGTACGCCCAGCGCTACCTGCACGTCCACATCGACGAGTTCCAGGACACGAACGTTGCCCAGTACGTGCTGGCCCGCCAGTTCGCCAGCGGCCACGGCAACATCTGCGTGGTGGGCGACCCCGACCAGTCCATCTACACCTGGCGGGCGGCGGATCTGCGTAACATCCTCAACTTCGAGCGGGATTTCCCCAAGGCCGAGGTGGTCTATCTGGAGCAGAACTATCGCTCCACCCAGACCATTCTCGATTCGGCCCACAGCGTGATCAGCGTCAACCGCCAGCGCAAGGAGAAGAAGCTCTGGACGGAGAACCAGCGGGGGTCGCGGGTGGTAGTGCACGAGACCTACGACGAAGAAGAAGAGGCGGCCTTCGTGGCGGAAGAGGTGGAGGCCCTGACCAAGAGCGACTCCCACTCGCCGCGTGCCTTCGCCGTCATGTACCGCACCAACGCCCAGTCCCGACCCTTCGAGGAGGCTTTCGTCCGCCGCGGCATCCCCTATCGCCTGGTGGGGGGCACTCGCTTCTACGAGCGGCGGGAGATCAAGGACCTCCTGGCCTACCTGCGCCTGGTCCACAATCCCTTCGATGCCATCTGCCTGCTGCGGGTGATCAACGTGCCGCCGCGAGGCATCGGCCAGCGGACGGTGCAGGAGCTGAACCGCTGGTCGAGGGAGCTGGAGATACCGCCCTACACCACCCTTCAGCTCCTGGCCGAGCAGGAGTCGCCCCAGAGTTCCGCTCATGGTGAGCCCGTCGAACCATCCTCCGACAAGCTCAGGATGAGCGATATGCAGACGTCTCACCCGTTCCAGAAGCGCATCGCTGCCGCCCTACTGCGCTTCCTGGAGCTGCTCAACGAACTCATCAAGGAAGCGCCCACGCAGGCTCTATCGGAGCTCCTGGACGCCATCATCGCCAGGGCGGACTACCGCCGCTATCTGGTGGAGGGCTTCGCCGACGGCGAGGAGCGCTGGGAGAACGTGCAGGAGCTGCGGGCGGTGGCCAGCCAGTACGATGAGCTGGCCCCGGCTGAGGCCCTGGCCCGCTTTCTGGAGGACGCGGCCCTCATCACCGACATCGACGAGTACGACGAGAAGGCCGACGCCGTGACCCTCATCACCCTCCATGCCGCCAAGGGGCTGGAGTTCGCGGTGGTGTTCATCGTCGGTATGGAGGAGGGCTTGCTGCCCCACATGCGCTCCTACGACGACCCTGCCCAGATGGAGGAGGAACGCCGCCTGTGCTATGTGGGCATGACCCGCGCCCAGGAGAGCCTGTACCTGGTGCGGGCCTTTCGCCGTACCTTCGGTGGGCACAATCCGCCGTCTCGCTTCCTGGCCGACATACCGCCGGAGCTGGTGACCACCCGCGAGCGGATGCCCACAGGCGTGCCGACGCGCGAGAGGTTCGCTCTTGGCCCCCGGCGCAGCGAGGAACGGCCCAAGCGGCCTGATGCTGCCTTCGCCGCGGGCGACCGCGTGCGGCACGCGAAGTTCGGCGAGGGCATCGTGGTAAGCTGCCAAGAGGAGAAAAGCGGTGACCAACTGGTGACCGTGGCGTTCAAGGGTGAGGCGGGCATCAAGCGACTCCTTCTGAGCTTCGCGCCGCTGGAGCACCTATCCGCAGGCGAGGGCTAACCTCATCCAAAATCGCACCGTGTCCTCAGTTGTCATTAGGGAAAGCCTGAAGCAAAGCCGTAGGTTTCCCTCCCGCAAGAGTTCCGTCACGCCCATGCGGGAAGAAAGGAGGAAACATGGCGCCATTCCTCGTGACCATGGGTAATATCGATTGGGATCGCGTTACCGATTGGCTCGCGACTCAGGGCCTGCGCATAGTGCTGATTCTGGTGCTGGCCTTGGTGGCCGATCTCATCGTGCGGGTGGTGGTACCCCGCATCATCCGGCCGACCGTGAGGCGCCAGATGAAGGACAAGCCCGAGGAGGAGATCGAGCAGCGGAGCCACACCCTGGTTGCCGTGCTTCAGGGGTCAGGCCGATTCGTGCTGGTCATCTGGGCCTTGTTCACCATTCTGCCCGAGCTGGGGGTCAACGTAACGCCCATCCTGGCCAGCGTGGGCATCGCCGGCATCGCCCTGGGCTTCGGCGCCCAGAGCCTGGTGAAGGACGTCATCAGCGGCCTGTTTATCCTCATCGAGAACCAGTACAGCAAGGGCGACGTGATAACGGTGGCCGGCATCTCGGGGCTGGTGGAGGAGGTGGGCCTGCGGCGCACTGTCCTGCGCGACCTGGACGGCGTTGTCCACCACGTGCCCAACGGCGAGATAGCGGTGGCCAGCAACCTCACCCAGGAGTGGTCGCGGGTGAACATGAACGTGAGCGTGGCCTACGGCGAGGACCTGGACAAGGTGTTCGAGGTGATCAACCGCGTGGGCAACGAGCTGGCGGCCGACGGCGAGTTCGGGCCGCTGATCCTAAAGGCACCGCAGGTGCTACGGGTGGACGCCTTCGAGGACTCGGGCATCGCCATCAAGATCCTGGGAGACACCGAGCCGATCCGCCAGTGGGAGGTGATGGGGGAGCTGCGCAAGCGGCTGAAGAAGGCCTTCGACGAGGAGGGCATCGAGATACCCTTCCCCCATATGACGCTGGTCACCCGCGGGGCGAAGGCGACGGACGTGGGGGACGGAGAAGGAGGGTAGCGCCTGCGACGACTCCTATCCCTTCACCACCCCTATGGGCCGCAGGCGCACTTGCACGACCTGCTCGGCCAGGGCTACGGCTCTGCAGTCTCTACGGCTTCCGGAGTGGGAGTTGTGGTCTCGACTTCCTCTTGGCCCGTCTCCTGGAAAGGGCCACCGCTTTCCGCCCGCGCCAGCTCCCTGCCCAGCATGTCCACGATCACCACTGTGTAGTCGATTGTGGGATACTCCTCGGTTGTGTCCTCGGGAAACAGCAGATTGGTGAACTGGATCTGCTGGAAGCCGGAGGGCGTCTCTTCAACCGTGATCCAGTATGTGTCATCGCTGAGCCTGACCTCTTTCGCCTCGTGCAGGAGCAGGTACACGGAAATGACCTCTCCCCTGAAGACGGCGGGCCCACCGTCGCAGCTCCGGTCGCCCGCTGATCTGTCTTTGGTAGACCAGAGGCCGTGCTGGAGGCTGAGGTCCAAGCTCTCGGAGGCCCCGCCATGCCAGTGAACAAAGTCCTCGTAGAAGGTAGCCTGAAGCTGGGAAAGGTCCCAGTTGGCACCTCCGTAGTAGCGAGGGCCGTACCACACCCGCTCAGACTGCGCGTCCTCAGAGGGCCGCCTCCAGGTCTCTGAAGAATCGCAGACCATGAAGGGGATGGTTTCGGCTGTCTCCCCTTCTGGCTCTTGATCGGTGCCGCACGCCGCAGCCGCGGCCACAGCCCCCACGAGCAGAAACACCATCGCTAGCGGACGTGAGTAAGCTTTCATCCCTTGATGATCCCCCCTGAGCGTATATTCGCGAACCCTCTACCCATTCAACCGGACAACTGTAGGGCAACCGTCGGCCCCGCCCTACCCCTTGACCACCCCTATCGGGCGCAGGCGCACCACCCGTAGAGCGATGCCGGCGTCGTGGAGGACGTCCACCACCTCGGCTACGTCCTTGTAGGCCTCGCTGGCCTCCTCGGCCAGGGCGGCCTTGTTCTGGGTCCGCACCAGGATCCCCTTGTCGGCCAGGCGGGCGGCGATGTTCACCCCCTGCAGCTTGCGCTTGGCGGCGTGGCGGCTCATCATGCGGCCGGCGCCGTGGCAGGTCGAGCCCCAGGTCTCGGCCATCGCCCGCTCGGTGCCCACGCAGATGAAGGAGTAGCGGCCCATATCGCCGGGCACCATCACCGGCTGGCCAATGCCCTGATACTTGGATGGCACGTCGGGATGGCCGGGCGGGAAGGCGCGCGTGGCCCCCTTGCGGTGGATGCAGAGGGTCATCTCCTTGCCATCCAGGCGGTGGCGCTCGATCTTGGCGATGTTGTGGGCCACGTCGTAGATGACGTTCATGCCCAGCTTTTCGGGGTCGCGCCGCAGCACCTTGGCGAAGGCCTCGCGCACCCAGTGGGTGATCATCTGGCGGTTGGCGAAGCCAAAGTTGCCGGCGGCGAACATGGCCCCCAGGTAGTCCTGCCCCTCCTTGGAAGCGATGGGAGCACAGGCCAGCTGCTTGTCGGGCAGGAAGACCTTGACCTTCCCCTCGACGGCCGACAGGCCCCCCTTCTCCGGGAACTGGATGCCGTGTTTGGCCGCTGCTACCTCCATCTTGTCCAGGTAGTCCTGGCAGGTCTGATGACCGAGGCCGCGGGAGCCAGTGTGGATGAACACCATGATCTGGCCCACTTCATCGATGCCCATAACCCGGGCGGCCTGCTCATCGAAGATCTCGTCCACTACCTCGATCTCCAGGAAGTGGTTGCCCGAACCGAGGGTTCCCAACTGGGGCACACCCCGCTCCCTGGCGCGGCGGCTGATCTTGGTGGGGTCGGCGCCGGGCAGGGCACCGTCGCTCTCGATGGCGTCCAGGTCCTGAGGCCAGCCATAGCCCTTCTCCACAGCCCAGCGAGCGCCATAAGCCAGGACGTTGTCGATCTCCTTCATGGACACCTTCACCAGGCCGGAAAGCCCAAGGCCGGCAGGCACGTCGCGGAACATCTGGTTCAGCAGTGCCGGCACGTGTGGGGCCAGCTCGTCCTCACGCAGGTCGGTGCGAACTACGCGCACGCCGCAGTTGATGTCGTAGCCAACGCCGCCCGGGGACACGACGCCGTCGTCCAGGCGGGTGGCAGCTACGCCGCCGATGGGGAAGCCGTAGCCCCAGTGGATGTCGGGCATGGCCAGGGAACGGCCGACAATGCCCGGCAGGAAGGCCACGTTGGCCACCTGCTCGATGGCCTCGTCTCCGGCCATGGCGTCCAGCATCTCCTCGCTGGCAAAGATACGGCCAGGGACGCGCATGCCGTCCTTGTAGTCGCGGGAAAGGTCCCAGCGCAGCTCGTCTACTCGCTGCAGGATCTGCTTCCAGTTCTTGGCCATCTCCCACCACCTCTAGATGTCCAGTAGTATCTGGACGCGATAGCCGTCCTCGTCCTCGTCCACCTCCAGCATGTGGCGGGTGATCGCCTTGACGCCCGCGCCCAGCTCATGCCGCTGGCGGTCTATCTTCTCGCCGTAGGCGCTGGCCCGGAGGGAATAGGGCTCCATCTGCCTGATCTCGAATCGCTTGAAGACGAGGCCGTCGACATCGGAGAAGTAAATAAGCTCCGACAGCCAGGCCACCAGCAGGCTGGGCCAGTCGTGAGCCTCCACCGCCAGCGACCGCTCCTCCTTTTCCCGCACTCCGTTCAGGTTGACCATGACGGAAAACATACCCTCGGCCGCATGCACAAAGGCCTCGGCCAGGGTGCCACCGTGGGCTATCACACCCACGTCGGCGGTGTGCTCCAGGAACTCGAAGGGCGCTCGCTTGGTCGCCAAGGCGGAAGAAAACCTCCCTCTACAGCCAGTATGTCACTCGGCCCTCAAGACCGTCAATGCAGGGGTCGGACGGGGACGGTCAACCTGCGGCGGGCAACCCCTCGGCGATGCTGCGGAGCGAATCACTGGTTGCGGGCACTTCGTTCCTGGCGTGACTGGCTCATTTTTGCTGGGTAGGGGTTTTCGGATCATCCCGCGGGTTGAAACCCGCGGCTTCCTAGAATCGAAATTTTGGTGCTGCGGGATTTATCCTGCAGGGTTAGGGAGTTCACCCACCGGTGGTGAACCAGGTTACTTCCTGGCCGCCTGCTTGACAAGAGAAGGATGTTTGGCAAGGATGGAGCTACGGGATTGCCTCAACCAGGAGCGATCGAAGGACAGACGAATGTGCGAGTATTGCGCCAAGTATGGCCACGGGAACCGCTGGTACCTGAACCCGGAGAACTACTCCGACGAGCTGCTGAAGGACAAGGCGCGTCAGCGCATGGTCGACCAGATAGCAGCCTGGGGAGTGGACTACTACATCGACCGCTCTACCCGCCAGGCGCGCTTCAGCCACGTGCCCCTCTTCGGTAGCCTATTCAAAGCAGCCGTCGACCGCGTGACGCCGGGCCGGCACGCGGGGCAGGTGGTCGCTCTGGAGGACGCGCTGGCGATAGTGGACCTCGCGCGCGACTTCGTGGCGCTGCCCTGCATGTGCCGCCGCCTGGTGGGCGGCAAGGAGGTGATGACCTGCCTCAACTTCGGCCCGATCAAGGAACTCACCATCGCCCGGAAGCCGGAAGAGCCCATGGAGGAGCTGTCGCGCGAAGAGGTCAAGGCCAGGCTGCGCGAGTTCGACAAGAGGGGCTTTATTCATCAGGTGGTCTTCGCCAAGCTCCCCTTCCCCATCGTCATCTGCAACTGCGACCGCAACTACTGCACCTCGATGAAGATGCGCTTCCAGCATGGCATCGATGTCGCCTGCCTGAAGGGGCACGGAGTCTGTGTCATCGATCACACCCGCTGCAATGGCTGCGGTGACAGGCCGCAGTGTATCCAGATGTGCCAGTTCGGTGCCCTGCGCTGGGTGCCCACGGATGGGGTGGTTGTCTGCGAGCCACAAGCCTGCTTCGGCTGTGGCCTCTGCCGTCAGGCGTGCCCACGCGGAGCCATCCGTCTCGTTCCCAGGGAGAGCCTCGCTCCCGTAGCAAACGTGTGGTAGCGATGGCGTTCAGAATAGTGGTGCAGGAGTGCGATGCCTCGGCCTGCGGGTATCGGTGCCTTCAAGTCTGCCGGCTGGGCGTTCTGCTGGCCGTTCCCGTGAGCAGACACAACCGGGGCCTGCCGAGGAAGCCGGACCGCTATGTCATCGCCCCGCGCTTCAACGGGTACTGTAACGCTTGCGGTCTCTGTGTCGAGGTCTGTCCCGACAGTGCTATCTCCCTCCAGTGCTAGACCAGGGCGCCGCCTTCCGCCCATGAAACACTTGCAGGGAAAGAACGTCTATCCAATTGAGCAGATAGGGGGCGGGTTGTTGCTTCGATATCTTCGGTGGTCAGGACTGGCGCTCCTGGCGATCGCTCTCCTGCTGGCCTTAGTGGCTGGCAGGGGCCTGGCCCAAGAGGAGCCATCCATCGTCATCACCGCACCAGCGGAGGGAGATGTCCTTTCTGGGCCGGATATCACCGTAAGCGTAGCCCTCAGCGGCTTCACCATCAGCCTGCCGCTGGAGCCCGCGCGCGAGCCCAACAAAGGGCACATCGTGTACTTCCTGGACGTCGAGCCCTTCTTCGACCTGCCGACCCCACTGGGCGAGGACAACATCATCCATTCGGGGCGTCTCTCAGAGACGTTCGTTGGCGTAGCGGATGGCGAGCACACGATCTACGTCTGCCTGGTCTACGACGACAACACCTGCATCGACCCGGCCCTGACCGACTCTGTGAAAGTCAGCGTGGGGGAGGTGTTACCAACAGCGATCCCCACACCGGAGGCCACGCCGACGCCAGAGCCGCCTCAAGATACACCAACACCACCGCCGCCAACTCCATCTCCAACGGAGGAGCCACCTCCGCTGGAGACGCCGCCAGCGAGGCCGACGCCGCCGAAGCCGAGCCCGACCGCTCCACCGCCGACAGCGATGCCTTCCCCCGGCACGGCTCCGGGCACAGCAGGCGGTGAGTCGAACGGGGACGGCTTCCCCTGGCTGTATGTCGTCGTGGGGGCTGGCTGTGCCGGCCTAGCGGCGGTGGCTGCCGCCAGCGTGTGGCGAGTGCGGCAGACCAGGAGCAGACGCTAGCCGGCAGCCCGTCAGGGCGAGTTCTCTTCGGCCCGAAGGTGCTCCTTGGCCGCCTCCCAGAGAGCCTTCTGCTCGGCGAGGGGCATATCGGCCAGGCTGCGGCCCTGCTCGTGGGCCAGGGCCTCCATGGTGGTAAAGCGCTGGTAGAACTTGCGGTTGGCCTGTCGCAGGGCTTCCTCGGCGTCCAGATCGAGGTAGCGGGCCAGGTTCACGAGGAGGAAGAGCACATCGCCTAGCTCTTCGCGCTTGTGAGCCAGCTCGCCCGCTTGAGCGAGCTCCTCTAGCTCCTCCCCCAGCTTGTCCAGCACGTCCTGCGTTTGAGGCCACTGGAAGCCGACACTGGCTGCCCTCGCCAGAAACGTGTGGGCGCGGGCCAGGGCGGGCATCGCCTGGGGAACTCCGGACAAGGCCGAGTCCTGTGGGCCCCTCTCCTTCCGCTTCAGCTCCTCCCACCGGACCATGACCTCCTGGGGCGAATCGGCCTGCTCTTCACCGAAGACGTGAGGATGGCGGCGCACGATCTTGCTGGCGATGCCATGGATGACGTCTGCCAGGGTGAACTCCTGGGCCTCCTCGGCGAGCTGGACGTGGAGGAAGACCTCCAGAAGGACGTCGCCCAACTCGTCGCAGAGCCTCTGGGGGTCGTCCTCGTCCAAAGCGGCCAGCGCTTCGTAGGCCTCCTCCAGCAGGTAGGGTTTGAGGGAGGCATGGGTCTGAGCCCGATCCCAGGGGCAGCCATCGGGCCCGCGCAGGCGAGCGATGATGGCCCTGAAGCCCTCGAAGGTACGCATCTCCCCTTCCGATATGCCCATAGCGTCTGTCCTTTCCCCTGCCTGCCGCTCGATTATAGGGACGGGCCCTTCTCGTTGACAAGAGGAAGGGCCACTCCTAATATGGCTCTAGATAGTTCCGTTCAAGGCAGCCGCCACGGAGAGGAGGCATAAGCTGGGCCTCGTCCCCAGGATTGCGACCATCATCTTCTTCATCAGCATTCCCGTCTTGCTGGTCACCAGTAACGTCCGCTGGGCCGCCAACGAGGTGGGTCTCTATCACTACGGCTTCGACAGGTACGACGCCGAGGCCGCCACTGGCATCTCGCGCAGCGAACTGGACAGGGCCGCCGATAAGCTGGTGCGCTACTTCAACAACGATGACGAGACCATCCGAATCTTCGTGCAAGAGGATGATCGCCGCGTGCCTCTGTTCAACGAGCGAGAGACAAGCCACCTGACCGACGTCAAGAACCTCTTCCGCACCGTTTTCCGGGTGCAGGAGGCATCGCTGGCTTTTGCTCTGGCGTTCGTGGTCGGCGTGTTCATCTGGGCGGCCGAGGCCCCCCTGCGCATTCTGGCCCGAATGCTGCTCCAGGCCTCTCTGTTCACCCTGGGCCTGCTGGCCCTTTTTGGCGTCCTGGCGCTGGTGGGCTTCGACGAGCTCTTCCTGCGCTTCCACCTGGTGGCCTTCACCAACGACCTGTGGAAGCTCAACTCAGCCACCGACCACCTCATCCAGATGTTCCCCCGCGACTTCTGGTTCGATGCCACCATGCTGGTGGCAGGCCTGACCGCTGTGGAAGCCGTGCTATTGGCCTCGCTATCGGCCGTCTACCTGCGGGTGAGGCTGCGGCTGAAGGTGGGTCCTGTGGCGGCCGGTCAACCGGGGGCCTAGACCAGGGAGCAGGTGGAGCAGGACGAGCTAGTGCAGGTGTTGCAGGCCGAGCCGCCGCCTATGGACGCCGTCTCGCCGCCAGCCCCCTTGCTGACGGCCGAGAAGACGGACAGCACCCGCTGCGCTCTGTCGTGACCGTTCGGGCAGGCAGCCGGATCGTCGGAGCGGCTCATAGGGCGGAGCAGCTCGAACCTCGTTTCACACCGGGGGCAGTAGTACTCGTAGAGGGGCATCTGGCACTTATCTCCCTAGCTTCGTCCTGAGGGCCTACTCCAGGTAATCCTTGAGCTTCTTGCTGCGCGAAGGATGGCGCAGCTTGCGCAGGGCTTTGGCCTCGATCTGGCGGATGCGCTCGCGGGTGACGCTGAACTCCCGCCCCACCTCTTCCAGGGTGCGGCTGCGGCCGTCCTCCAGCCCGAAGCGCAGGATCAGCACCTTCTTCTCGCGATCGGTGAGAGAGGAGAGCACCTCGATCACCTGCTCCTTGAGGAGCTGATGCGAGGCAGCGTCGGCGGGGGGGAGGGTTCCGTGATCCTCGATGAAATCTCCCAGGTGACTGTCCTCCTCCTCACCGATGGGTGTCTCCAGGGATACCGGCTCCTGGGAGACCTTAATAATCTCCCGCACCTTCTCGGGCGTTACCTCCATATCGGAGCCGACTTCCTCGCTGGTGGGCTCACGACCGTACTCCTGCACCAGGCGGCGGCTGACCCGCACCAGCTTGTTGATCGTCTCCACCATGTGCACAGGGATGCGGATAGTGCGCGCCTGGTCGGCGATAGCGCGGGTGATGGCCTGACGGATCCACCAGGTGGCGTAGGTGCTGAATTTGTAGCCCTTGCGGTAGTCGAACTTCTCCACCGCCCGGATGAGGCCGATGTTGCCCTCCTGGATGAGGTCCAGCAGGGACATGCCCCGTCCGATGTACTTCTTAGCCACGCTGACCACTAGTCGCAGGTTGGCCTCGGTCAGGCGCTTCTCACCCCTGAAACCGTCCTCCTTGATCTTCAAGAAGTGGGTGCGAAAGCGCTCCTCGTAGTGGGAGAGCTTCTCAGCCAGGTCCTTCTTGGGCGGCAGAAGAGCCTTCTCACTGCCGCCGGCCACCATGGCCAGAGCCACCAGCTCTGGCGTGGGAATGTGGGTGACGATGGACAGGCGAACCAGCGAGCGGTCCGCCTCCACCTGCTCCATGGAAAGGCTCTCCGAGACACGGGCAGCTAGCTCCTCGTTGATCTCTCCGTCCACGGCCTGGCGGAAGGCGGGTTCGCCAATGAGACGAGCCAGGGGGAGCCTCTTGAGACCTAAGGCCTTGACCACCACGTCCTTGACCGGCGATAGACCATGTACCTCCTCCAGCAGAGCGATCATCACGTCCACTGCTGTGGGCGGGAAGCCGTTGACCTCCTGCCAGTTCTTCTCCAGGCGCTGGATATGCTTACCATCCTCCATCTGACGGGCGAGCCGCTTCTCGTCCTGGGCGGTAAGGAGATGCACCTTGCCAATCTCGCGGAGATACATCCGAACAGGGTCGTCGATGCCTTCCTGCTCCTCCAGTTCGATGTCCACCCCTGCCTCTTCCCCTCTCTTCAGCTTGACCGGCGCCCTCTTCTCTGCCCACTCCCCCAGCGCCAGCGGTATCTGGCGCGTCAGACGAGGCAAGGGGCCCTCCTTCTCTTCGATGATGTCTTCTTCTTTCTCAATCAACGGGCGTTTCACCTCCTCCTCCACAGACTCCTCATCCAGTTCCGATTCTGCCGGTTCCCCGGAACGGTCGTCAGCGGCGTCACGGTCCGCTCGCTTCCGCCGAGACAGGAAACCCTGAAAGCGACTCCCCTTCTCGAAGGGATCAGCCATTCAGTTCCACCTCCGGGCCGTTGCCCGCGAAATCCTTATCATCACTCGTTCCTATTTTACTACTTTGATGCAGTCTTATGCCTATCTCTGTGGACTGGCGTAGCAGGGCAGCCGTCTCTGATACTTCTTCTGGCCTAATCTCCTCGGGCAGCGAGCCCGAGCGCGAGGCCTGAGCGGCCGCTGCCAGTTCCTCGACGCTGATCGGTCCGCCCTCAGCCTCGCGAGCGGCCAGGGCGGCGCTGTTGGCCTGCGCTATGGCCTCCAGGTCTCGCTGCTCCAAGCGGCGCAGGCAATCGTACAGGGCATCCTTCGCCCCCTGCTGGTCGAAGGGCGGGACATTCATGGCTGCTATTCGCTGGAGATGCTCTTGCAGCTCCGCGGCAACCGCCTGGCGCATCTCCTCCAGATCGGGCGAGCGCTGCCAAGCCTGCAGCAGCTGACGGTTCTCGCTGTACCAGAGGAGGTCCGGCGAGAGGGCCAAGCCGTCTGCCTGCAGCTCGGGGTGGCGCAGAAGAAGAGCAAGCAAGTACTCCTCCCGCGCGTCGCGCGGGGGTACCACCTGCATCTCACCCTCGATCTTGGCGGCTGCCTCGCTCCTTCGCCTCGGCTGGCGCGCTCTCCGCCGCAGAATATCGTGCAGCGTCTTCTCCTTCGCCGCCTCCAGGCGGCCTAGGCGGGTCAGCTTCTGCACGTAGTGGGCCTGCTTAACCTTATCGTCGATAAGTTCGAGCAGGGGCAGCAGCTCCTCGACCGCCTGCGAGCGCTGCCGCGGCTGGGAGAGGTCGAGGGCAGAGCTCACTGCCTCGAACTTGTAGTCGAGCAGCGGCTGGGCGTCCGCCAGCAGGGCTGGCCAGGCTTCTGGATCGCTTCGAATCACCTGGTCAGGATCGCGGCCCTCAGGCAGGATGATCACTCGGATGTCTCGCCCCAGTATGTCCTGATATTCCACCGCCCGCAACGTTGCTTCCTGCCCGGCGGTATCAGCGTCCAATGCTAGCACGACATCCCGGCTGAAGCGCTTCAGGAGGCGCACCTGGCGCTCGCTGAGGGCTGTCCCCATGGAGGCCACCACGTTGGCGAAGCCGTGCTGGTGGGCGGCAATGGCGTCCATGTATCCCTCTACAATTACGGCCAAGCCCTCGCGGCGGATGTGCTCCCTCGCCTTGTCCAGGGCGTACAGGAGGCCGCCTTTGTCGAAAACGGCTGTCTGGGACGTGTTCAGATACTTGGGCTGACCTTCCTCCTGCCCCTCGATGGGCAGCGAGCGGCCGCCGAAGCCCACCACCCGCCCACGCATATCGGTGATCGGGAACATGATGCGCTGATGAAAGAGGTCACGCAGTCCCCGCTCGCCCTCCACGGCTAGACCAGCCGCCACCAGCTCCTCATCGCTATAGCCGCGCTCTCTGAGGTGCTGGCAGAGGCTATCCCAGCCGCTCGGGCTGTAGCCAAGCTGAAAGTCCTGCATCGTCTTCAGGTCCTGGCCGCGCTCCTCCAGATACTGCCTTGCCTTTTGTCCCGCTTCGGTGGACACAAGCGCTCGATGGTAGAACTGGGCAGCGGCCTCATTGGCCTGCCGCAGCCTATCCCTTTCGGCCTCCTCCTCCGGTCGCCGCTCCGCCAACGTCACGCCGGCGCGCTCGGCCAGCAGGCGCAGGGCCTCGGCAAACTCCAGGTTCTCCTTCTTCATCACGAAGGAGAAGATATCGCCGCCGGTGCCGCAGGCCCCAAAGCAGTGCCAGCTCTGCCTCTCCGGCGAGACGAAGAAAGACGGCGCGCGCTCGCTGTGGAAGGGGCAGAGGGCTCTGAAGTTGCGCCCCGCCTTCTGGAGCTGGACATACTGGCCGACGACGTCGACTATGTCCAGCCGCTGCTTCACCTCATCGACCACACTCATGACATAACCAATCGAACAAATGAGCAGCTCTCATTATACACTGGGTGATCCCCCACTAAAATATAGAACCGCGCATGCTGCCAAAAGTTACGCGCAAATGCCGCCTTCACCCCACAAAACGGCACGTCTCCTCGATGCGAGAGGTAGGCTAGCTTTCACGGCCCTTGTTCTCTGAACCCCAGGCGGGCGGCCATATTGAGAGCGAACAGGTCGGTCATGCCGGCAACGTAGTCGGCCGCCTGACGCCAGGGCGGGTCCGACGAAATCAGGAAGTCGCTATCGATCTCCTGCGGCCGCTCTACATAATATTCGAAGAGGAACCGCACCAATCGTTTGGCGCGCTCTACCTCTGCCTGCCTGTCCTCCCACAGATAGACCCGCTGGAAGAGGAACTCCCGCAGGGCGTTGGCCGCTTCTTCGATGGATGGCCCCATGCCGATGCGAGGCGGAGATTCGCTGGCTGCCAGGCCCGTCGCCGCCCAAGAGTAGTCGACGATGTCGCACACGAGGGCGTTGATGCGCTGAGAGTGGCCGCGCCCCAGGGCTTCGCTTACGGCGACGGGCAGCTCGTCCTCGCTGAGAATGCCGGCACGCACGGCATCGGCGATGTCGTGATTGATGTAGGCTACGGCGTCGGCCAGCCGCACGACCTGCCCCTCCAGAGTGGCCGGCAGACCCAGGGTGTCGGCCAGGATGTCCTGCCGCCCTTTGGAGCTGTTCACGATGCCATCGCGTACCTCCCAGGTGAGGTTGAGGCCGCGGCCGCCGTTCTCCAGGCGCTGCACCACCCGCAGGCTCTGCTCGGCGTGGCGGAAGCCCTCGGGCAGGAGTTCGGCCAGGGCCTCCTCGCCGGCGTGGCCGAAGGGCGGGTGGCCCAGGTCGTGACCCAGGGCGATGGCCTCCGTCAGGTCCTCGTTCAGGTTGAGGGCGCGGGCGATGGTGCGGGCGATCTGGGCTACCTCCAGGGTGTGGGTCAGACGGGTGACGAAGTGGTCGCCCACGGGGGCGATGAATACCTGCGTCTTGTGCTTGAGGCGGCGGAAGGCCTTGCAGTGGATGATGCGGTCACGGTCGCGCTGGAACTGCGTGCGCAGGGGCGACGGCTCCTCTGGCCGCTCCCGTCCACGCGATTCGTAGCTCCTGGCAGCGAAGGGCGAAAGGAGGCGCTCCCGCTCCTCCAGGCGAGCGCCGACGTCGTGTTGATGACCCATCACAGCGGCATTCTACGGCGAAGCGGGGTGTGACTACAAATATCCTATCGCTGCTCCCGTCAAGCTCAGCGCGGCACGTAGCGGGGGCAGCCGTCGTCGGTCTCTTGGTACAAGGGCACGTCGGGGGAGAAGAAGAGCGCATACTTGCCCTGGCGCGCCGCCTCCTCCAGGGCGTGCAGTTGCTCAGCGCTCGGCGAGCCGTTGAGCAGTTGCTCCCGGCAGTAGCCCCAATCGGCAAGGACGCTATCGTTGGAGAAGCAATAGACGAACTTCGCACAGTGGCTGCACTTTGGCTGAAACGGCTCGTGCATCTCTAACCTTATCTACAAATAGGTTCTCACCCCGCCGCGGCCAGGGTGAGAACCGCGCTCCTGGCGTTGAACCCTTCTAAGTACAGAAGAAGGCGAACTCGCACACGTTGTCCTGAGGAAGGGTTTTTTCGAGCTCCATACGCAGGTCATCGCCCGTCTTCCCGGCGGCGGCTCCAAAGCTGGCCATGCACAGAGCTTTGCAGGGCATCCCCTGGAACTCGATGCCTGCCTCCTTCAACTCCTTCTGAACGGCGCAGGCGAACAGCTGCAGCCGTAGCTCCTTGGTCGTGGCCTTGGCGATATTCCAGCGGTCGAGGGGGCGGTAGCCGATGAGTGAGAGCTCGACGTAGCGCTCAAAGCGATGGGGGAAGGAGATGCCCGTCTGCTGGGCCACCTTCTCGATCATTTCGCCCGTGCGGTCCAGGTACCTGTCATCCGCCAGGCCGATGGTCATCTCCATGACCTTGCGTCCGAAGGCGGCGAAGGCGTCCTCGGCCTCCTTCTCGTTCTTGCCCTTCAGGCCCTGCACAAAGGCCTTAACGTTGCAGACCGCCGAGACATCCACGATGAGACCCCTGTCGGCATCGAACAGAAGCGGCTTGCCGGGCTCCTCCAGGGTGAGGAGCCTCTCTGGAATAGGTTTGCCGTAGCGATACTTGATAGTCATGCTGGCGCACCCCCGTCCACAGCTACCTGGATGGCTCCATTGGGACAGATCTCCGCACACTTCATGCAGGCGGTGCAGAACTGTTCACGCACGCCCCTGACGATGAAGTGCTGAGGGTCGATCTCCCGATACTTCTGAGGGCCCACATCGGTGCCCAGACCCAGCACGCGGGTGGGGCAGACGAGCAAGCACTTGCGGCAGGCCAGAGGGTCGGGACACTTGGCGTCGTCAACAACGATCCTGGGAAGCATATCGCGATTCCTCCTACCAGACCTCGACCAGCGCAGGCAGGGTTGCCCGGTCGACCAAGCCTATGGCATCGGGCTTGCAGACGTCCCGGCAGAGGCCACAGCCGTAGCACTGCATGGGGTCGATGTTGGCCTTGAGGGTGCTGGGGCTGAAGCTCAGGGCTTTGAACTGGCAGCGGCGCACACAGAGGCCGCAGCCGTCACAGAGGTTGGGGTCGACCTCGGCTATGTAGTGGCCCTTCCAGAGGACCTTGACATCCATGTCCACAGCGGTGCGGATGGCGGCGCAGTCAGGGTAGTCGCAGTTGCAGAGGCCGGCCAGGTAGGGGGTGCCGAAGGTGAACAAGGTGTGCACCAGACCGCGGCTCCTGAGGGTAGCGAAAACCTGCTTGGCCTCGTCCGGAGTCAAGAAGTGGACGCCGCCCCGATAGGTGTCGGGCCAGCGCTCCCACTTGTACATGCCGGGGCCCATGCCCACACAGGTGAAGTTCTCCTCGTCGGGCAGGCCCCGCATAGAGCGGCGGCAGGCGCAGGTCATCAGGCCGATGGGGTAGATCATGTCCAGAACCTGCTCCAGTTCCTCCTTGGTGATCACCTGGCCAAAGTGGACGGACCAGGAGATGTCGTGGGCCTGTTTCTTCATCCTCTCCACTGTTTCCAGGTCACCTCGTTCACGGGCCTCCAGGAACGCGCGTCCCATCGAGGCCATGCCGCCGGCCGCCTGAGGGTTGCCCTCGGCACCGGCGGACTCCGGCTCCTCCTTGCGAATCTTGTACAGGCGACGAGCATAGTTGGCGGGGTTGAGGTACCAGCGCTCGTGGCCTTCGCCGTAGCGTTCACACCAGACGCACATGCCAACCCCCTTCAGGTCTGCGGACGAATCGCCGATGTGTATCAGAGAGAGTACGCGTCTAGAGTAGCGTCTCTGTGACTCGACGTAAAGCCTTTGCGCCGCGCGGAACGGCCGTGGTCTGCAGTCCGGCCGGTGGCTGATCTAGGCCTGCGCTCGGTCGGCTGGTGTGTGGGGGCTACCTATGCCTTGGCGACCTCGGCCAGCTTCGCCTCCGCGTCGGCGATGATCTGACGGGTCTTGTCGATGACGTCGGGGGTGACGGAGATGGAGGTGATGCCCCACTCCACCAGCTTCTCGGTCAGATCCGGATAGTCGGACGGGGCCTGGCCGCAGATGGACGAGGTGACGCCCCGCGCCTTGGCCGTCTTGATGAGATGCTCCAGGGCCACCAGCACCGCGTCGTTGCGCTCGTCGAACTCGGCGGCGAAGCGGGCGTTATCGCGGTCGATCCCGAGGACGAGCTGGGTGAGGTCGTTGGAGCCGATGGAGATGCCGTCGATGCCGACATCGAGGAACTGGTCCAGGATGAGGGCGTTGGAGGGCACCTCAGCCATCATCCACAGCTTGAAGTCCTGGGAGGGCGCCAGCCCTTCGCGTACCATGACCTCCCTCACGCCGGCCAGCTCCTCAGGGGTGCGCACGAAGGGGATCATCACCCACAGGTTGGGATAGTCTTTTCGTACTCGCTTGATGGCCTCGAGCTCGAGGCGGAAGATGTCGATGTCGCGGATGTAGCGAGAGGCGCCCCGATAGCCGATCATGGGGTTCTCTTCGAATTCCTCGTATTTGTCGCCGCCGCGCAGGTTGCGGTACTCGTTGGTCTTGAAGTCGTTGGTGCGGTAGACCACCGGGCGGGGATGGAAGGCACTGGCAAACTTGCGCAGGCTGTCGGTCAGCTTGTCGATGTACTCCTCGCTCCGCCCCTCGTCGATGGCGAGTTGAGGGTGCTCACCGATCTGGGCGATCATGAACTCGGCCCGCAGGAGTCCCACGCCGTCGACGTTGCGGGCGGCGACGACATCGGCCAGGTCCGGGTCCGCCAGGTTGACGTAGACTTTGGTGCGCGTCTTGATGTCTGCCACTACCGCCTGGCGGGCTTTTTCCTGGGCAGCCCAGGCCAGCCGAGTCTCGGCGCGGCCGTCGTAGACCTTGCCCTGGCCACCGTCGACGGTCACCAGCTGGTCTGTGTGCAATGTCGTGGTCGCTTCCCCCGCTCCCACCACGCAGGGAATGCCCAACTCACGGCTGACAATAGCAGCGTGGCAGGTACGGCCACCGCGGTCGGTGACGATGGCCGCCGCCCGCTTCATGGCCGGCACGAAGTCGGGGGTGGTCATCTCTGACACCAGGATGTCGCCCTCCTTTACGCGGTCGATCTCAGAGGAGCTGAGGATAATCTTCACCGGCCCCACCGCCGCCCCCGGGCTGGCCGGGGAGCCACTGAGAAGCAGCGGCGCCGTCTCCTCCGCCTCCTCCGTCTCCGCCTTGGCGACGGCCAGGGCGGTCACCGGGCGCGTCTGGAGGATGTCCAGCTCGCCCCCTTCCTCCGCCCACTCGATGTCCTGGGGGAAGTCGTAGTGCTCCTCCACCCGCTTGCCGATGGTGGCCAGAGCGACGATCTGCTCATCGCTCAGCTTCTGCTGCTTGCGTAGCTCGTCCGGGACAGCAAGCCAAACGTTGATCTCGCCCTCGCCATCTGCCTTGGGATTCCTGACCAGTTGCCGCTCCTGGTTGACCACCCGCTTCTCCAGGATGCGCAGGCTGGCCTTGTCCAGCACGTAGAGGTCGGGCGTGATCTCGCCCGAGACGATGGCCTCCCCCAGGCCGAAGACGGCCTCAATAGCGATCTTGGAGCGATCGCCGCTGACCGGCTCGAGGGTGAACATGACCCCGGAGCGGGAGGATTGCACCATGCGCTGCACAGGAACAGCGATGGCCACCTTCATGTGCTCGAACCCCTTGTCGGCGCGGTAGAAGATAGCCCGTGCCTCGAAGAGGGAGGCCCAGCAGGCGCGCACGGCGTCCACCACCTCATCCTCACCCACCACGTTCAGGAAAGTGGCCTGCTGGCCGGCGAAAGAGGCGTCGGCGAGGTCCTCGGCGGTGGCCGAGCTGCGTACAGCTACCGGGCCGCCGCCCAGCTCGCGATAGGCCTTCTTGATCGCAGCGGCGATCTGCTGAGGCACAGGGGCACCGCGTATGAGGGATTTTATCTCCTCAGAGACCTTCTGAAGCCGAGCGCTGTCGTTATAGTCCAGAGGAGAAAGGAGCTTCTGGATGATGGGGCGAAGACCGGCTTGCTCAAGGAACCGGGTATAGGTGTGGGCAGTGACAATGAATCCCGGGGGTACCGGGATCTGAGCTTGGGTCATCTCCCCGAGGTTGGCTCCCTTTCCACCCACCAGGGGGATGTCTTTCTTGCCGACCTCCTTGAACCATAGCACCTCTCGCTCGCTAGCCCTCATTTAGCTCGCCTCCTTGCGCCTTCAGGCTGTATCCTCGCCGGTTCAGGGGCTACCGCATATTATATGCATGCCCCTCCAGCCTGTCCAGAGACAGTTCAGGCTATTCTATAGCTGCGTATACGATAGACGATCGAGGAGGCCCTCTGTTACTGTCCTGGTCGCCCAAATTGGCGGCAATTGCGCTCCTGCGCCTATTCCACCGTGACGGTCTTGGCCAGGTTGCGCGGCTGATCCACATCACAGCCGCGGCGAACAGCGATGTGATAGGCGAAGAACTGGAGGGGGATGGCAGCCAGGATGGGCATCAGCAAGGGCGAAGCCTGAGGCAGATGAATGACATGGTCGACCTTCTTGGCCAGCTCTTCATCTCCATCGCTGGCAATGGCGATGACCGTGCCTTCCCGTGCCTTCACCTGCTCGATGTTGCTGATGCTCTTATCGTAGAGCTCGTCCCGCAGGGCGATGGCCACCACGGGCATCTCCTCATCGATGAGAGCGATGGGCCCGTGTTTCATCTCCCCCGCCGGATAGCCCTCGGCGTGGATGTAGCTGACCTCCTTGAGCTTAAGGGCACCCTCCATGGCTATCGGAAACTGAACGCCTCGCGCCAGGTAGAGGAAGTTGTTGTAGCGGAAGAAGCGGTGGGCCAGCCGCTCGTACTCTTCATCGCGCTGGGTTACCTTCCCCACCAGCGAGGGCATGCGGGCCAGGGGGTCGAGCAGGCTCCGCAAGTGTTCTTGGTCATCGACGACGCCTCTCTCCTGGGCCAGATAGCAAGCCAGGAGGTACAGAGCAGCGATGGCAGCGGTGAAGGTCTTGGTGCTAGCGACGCCCACCTCCAGTCCGCAACGGGTATAGACCACCGCATCGGCAATGCGAGCGGCCTGACTGCCCACCACGTTGCAGATGGTGATCTGGAGGGCCCCCTGACGGCGGGCCTCGTCCATGGCCGCCAGGGTATCCACGGTCTCCCCTGATTGCCCCACAGAGACGACCAAGGTGTCCGGGCCCAACAAGGGCTTGCGGTAGCGGAATTCCGAGGCATTGTCCACCTCGGCAGGGATGCGCGCTATCTGCTCGATGTAGTGGCGACCGACCATGGCGGCGTGAAGGCTGGTGCCCATGCCTACCAGCACCACCCGTCGGATCTGTCTCAGCCTCCGCCTGGGGATCGCCACGTCCTCCAGAACCACCGTCGGCGGCTCGAACTGGGCCCGTCCACGAATGGTGTCCAGGATGGCCTCCGGCTGCTCGGCGATCTCCTTGAGCATGAAGTGCTTGTAGTTGCCCCTGGCGGCCGATAGGGGGTCGTAGGAGACGGTCTGAGTGTCTTTGGTCAAGACGGCACCATCGACCGACAGGTATGACACACTCTCTGACGTCACGGCAGCGATCTCCCCATCGGCCAGGAAGGCCACCTGGCGAGTATGAGGCAGGAGGGCAGGCAGGTCACTGGCCACGAACATCTCCCCCTGGCCGTAGCCCACCACCACACCGCCGGCGTTGCCTATGCGGGCCGCCACCAGCTTGTCGGGCTCGCTCACGCTGAAGACCACTATGGCGTGGGCTCCCTCCATCTCGCCGATGGCTCGACCCACCGCTACCTCCAGACTGCTGCCGTCTCGAAGGTGGTGCTCGATGAGGTGGGGAATGACCTCGGTGTCCGTCTCCGACTCGAAGGTGTGTCCCTGACCGATCAGCCTCTCCTTCAGGGTCAGGTAGTTCTCCACGATGCCGTTGTGGATCACCACCACCCGGCCCTGGCAGTCGCGATGGGGATGGGCGTTGATGTCGCTGGGACGGCCGTGGGTGGCCCAGCGGGTGTGGCCGATGCCCAGACGGCTGCTGGGCCAGCGGCCGCGCAGGCCAGAAGCCAGGGCGGCGAGCTTGCCCACGCTCTTCTCGATGCACAGCTCGCCATTGTCGGCGAGCACAGCCAGGCCCGCGCTGTCATATCCGCGGTACTGCAGCCGTTGCAGCCCCTCGAGAAGAAGGGGAACCGCCGGCCTATTGCCCACGTAGCCTATGATGCCGCACACGCTGTCAGCCTCCTCCAGGTTGGGCTCACAGGGAACCAATCATAGAATACAACGACAATGCAAGCGATTGGGCTAAACCATGAGGGGAAATTCCCCGACTTGAGGGCCATCACCTTGGGGCCAGCTCCCGCACGCGCTGAACAACCTCGTCCACCGCCCAATCGGGGGTGGATGCGCCCGCTGTTATGCCCACCTTCGCTCTCCCGATCAGCCACTGCCCTTCCAGTTCGGCTGCGGTCTCGATGTGATGGGTCTCCACGCCCACTTCGTGGCAGACCTCTGCCAGGTGGCGGCTGTTGGCGCTGTTGTGGCCGCCGATCACCAACATCAGTTCGACCTCCTGAGCCAGTTCTCGGGCCGCCGCCTGCTGGCCAGCGGTAACATTGCACAGCGTATTGACCACTTGCAGTTCGCTGATCTGAGCCAGGCGCTCACGCAGCAGGCGATTCATGAAGGCGGCGAAGCGGGCCGGACTCTGGGTGGTCTGGGGAATGATGGCCACTCGCGACAAGAGTCCCTGGGGCAGGGAATGAACATCCTCCTCGGTCACAGCGATGCCCTTCCCCTGAGCCCAGCTCAGGACCCCTTTCACCTCGCGGTGATCGGCGTCACCGTAAACAATAACCGTGAATCCGTTCTCGGCCATCTTCTTAGCCCACCGCTGGGAGCGGGTGACGATGGGGCAGGTGGTATCGATAATCTCCAGACCCTTGGCCTTCGCTTCCTCCAGCACCTTCGGGCCCACGCCGTGGGCGGCGATAGCCACCGCTTTGCCGCTCACGCCATCGATGCTGGTGGTCACCTGAACGCCCTTCTCGGCCAGGGCGGCCACCACCTGGGGATTATGGACGATGGGCCCCAGGCTGATGATCTGACCGCGTTCGCTGGCAGCCTTCTCCATTATGCTGATGGCCCGCCGCACGCCCCAGCAGAAGCCCATCTCCTTCGCCAGCACGATCTCCACAGCTACACTCGCTCTCTAGGTCAGGCCGATACCCTCGGTTTGCCCTTTCGATTGGTTGGCCACCAGCTCAGCGTACACGCCTCGATACTCCTCAGGGAGAAGCAGGGCGATCTCCTTCATGATCCGCTCGGTGCACTGTTCGACCATCTCGGTGTTGAGGCGACGGCCCTTGGGTAACTCAAAGGGCTTGCCGAAGACCACGCCCACCCGTGTTATGCGGAAGAAAGAGCGAGGGACGGCCACCCCTGCGGTGCCAGTAACCGCCACCGGCACGATGGGGGCACCGCTGCGCAGGGCTATGATGGCTGTGCCTGGCTGCCCCTTGCTCAGGCCTGGCTTGCGACTACGAGTGCCCTCGGGGAACATGCCCAGCACCTGGTTCTGGCGTAGGACCTTCTCCGCCTTGCGCAGGGCTGCCAGATCGGCCCCGAATCGCTGCACGGGAATGAATCCGGCGAGTGTGTACAGAGGCCCGATGATGGGCGTCTCCCACAGCTCGACCTTGCCCATATAGATGATGCGCCTCGGCATCAAGACGGCCAGAAGAGGCGGGTCGAGCAAGTTCACATGGTTGGAGGCCAGGATGAGCGGGCCCCGCCTTGGTACGTTCTCCAGTCCCACCACCTGCTTGCGCGTCCAGACAAGCAGGATGAGGCCGAACACCAGTTTGGTGAACCGGTAGAACAGAGCGATCGCTACGGTTCTCACGACCTGCCCTCCGCCAGGGTCAGCACCTTCTCCACCACCTGCTCCTGGTTCAGGCCATCGGTGTTGATGACGATGGCGTCCTCAGCCGCCCTCAGAGGCGAATCCTCCCTCTCCGAATCAATGGCGTCCCGGCGCAGGATCCGTTGACGGACGTCGCTCTCGGTGAAAGGCCTCCCCAGGGCGGCCATTTCCTCCTGCCGCCGCCGCGCTCGCTCCTCTGGGGAGGCATCCAGATAGACCTTCAGGTCAGCATTGGGCAGAACCACCGTGCCGATGTCGCGGCCGGCCATCACCACCTTGCGCCGACTGGCCAGCCGCCGCTGAACAGCCACCATGGCCCGCCGTACCTGGGGCACGCGCGAAACCAGAGACACGCCCGCCTCCACCTCCGGCTGCCTGAGGACGGATGTCCGGTCCTCACCGTCGACCCAGATGGTACAGCGCTCGCAGGATCCGGCTGCCGGCGGCCCCAGCTTCATATCCACCCGGGCAGCCAATCCGGCCAGGCCCTGCTCGTCCTCCAAGTGAACGCTCCGCTGAAGGGCCAACCAGGTCAGGGCACGATACGTCGCGCCAGTGTCCAGGAAGAGATATCCGAGCCTTTCGGCCACCAGATGCCCCACGCTGCTCTTGCCCGAGGCGCTGGGGCCGTCGATGGCGATGGTTCGGGGAAGCTTTTTCTTCCCCCCGCCTGCCATTGCCATCTGGCCCTGGACTGTTGGCCTTCGCCGATCTGCCTCCGTCACGCTTATAGATTACTCCAAACCCGCTAGAGAGGGCGAGCCCTTTTCCTCCATCGCCACCAGACAAAGAAGGCCATCGCTGCGGCAGCAGCAGCCGCCGGCGGCGCCATGGCCAAGACCAGCACGACCGGCGAGAAGCCATCGCTTTCGTCGCTCCCTGCGGCGACACCCTCCCCTCCCTGGGTAGACTGGTCAGCCCTCCGTTCTCTGTACAAGACGATCGGCGTCCGAGTGGGCTCTCCCTCGGAGTCCATCTCGCTCTGGGAAGATCCATCGTGACCGGAGACAGTGGTCTCTGGGTTTGCCGCCGTGGCGCCCAGCGCCGCGGGCGACGGGTGCGGCGAATCGGGCGACGATGATGGCTCAGGCTCCGCTGCAGGCAGAACCGCCGACGCAGTAGGGGTTTCGCTGCTGGCAAAGGTGGGCGATGGCTGTGGCGTCTCTACGGGCTGAGGGGGCATAGCCGTCTCGCCAAAGGAGATAGCGTCGAAGTAGACCGTCCCCTCCGCCTCCGAGCGGGGGTCGAGCATCAGGCGCACCTTGGCGCTGGCAGCCTCAGCGGGGGCCACCACTGGGCCGCTGGTGAGAAAGCGAAAGCGGGGGGAGTCGTCCGTCAGGCGAGTCGTGGAATCGACGCTGTCGATGGCTTTGCCACTCCCATCAGAGCTGTCGTACCAGGAGAGGCGCAGATAGGCGGCCTCGACGTTGGCATCGTTCTTCAGAGCGTAGCCGCTGAGAACGTAGGCCCCGCCTCCTTCTACAGTCACCGTCTGGAAGGCCCACTTGGTGGAGGTCGTCCGGCTGGTGAAGGCGGCAGCGAACTGCCCCTCCCACCTGGCGGCGCTGCTGCGCGACAGCTCGCCGCCGTACTTCCGCCAGCCGACGGGTTTGCCGTCATCTTCCGCCTCCTCAAAGCCGCCGTTTACCAGCCCGGCGGTTGGCGTCGGGGTGGAGAGCGAAGGCGTGGCAGTGGGAGTAGCCGTGGGCGAAGGACTGGCCATAGGCGAGGGCGTGGGCGATGCGGTCGGCTCAGGCGAAGGCGAGGGGCTAGCGGTGGGCGAGGGGCTAGCAGTGGGCGATGGCGTTTGCGTGGGCGTCGGCGTGGGGGTGGGAGTAGGCGAAGGCGAGGGGCTGACAGTGGGCGAGGGCGTGGGCGAGGGGCTAGCGGTGGGCGAGGGCGTTTGCGTCGGGCTGGGGCTGGGGGTAGGCGATGGCGTTTGCGTGGGCGTCGGCGTGGGGGTGGGAGTGGGTGTAGGTGTAGGAGCAGGCGGGCCGGTGAAGCTGAAGTCGTCCAGGTAGACGGTGGCGTTGCTTTGCTCAATGACAATGCCGACACGCGCTGAACGGCTGCCCGCCGGTGCTGCACCAATGTCCAGAACCAGAGAATGCCACAGGCCAGGCGGCTCCAGGATGGTAGTCTCGGATGGATCCTGCGGAGTGACAAGTTGCTGCCCGTAGCATTCCGCCTCCCCGTACCACCGTATGAGAAGGAAGGCGGACACCCAGGGTGTTTCGTTGGGAGCCGCAGCGTAGCCCTGGAACGTGTATGCACTGCCCTCGGAAGCGGGCACACACTGCCTGACGTAATGGTAGAAGCTACCGTCGGTAACAAGGACTCCGGCGACAGAGCCGTCACGGCCTAGGCTCTGCACGACTTGCAAGGCTCCTCCCTTGGCCATCCAGGGATCAGTAGTACCGTCCTCAAACCCCCCGTTGGCGAGGAGTTCGTTGTCCTGAGCGGGCGTCCCTGAGGCTAGCAGCGCCGATAAGAGCACGGCCAGGAGCCAGGCAAGCGCCCAGGCCTTCCATCGTCCCATGGTGGGGCTGCCTTTCGGCCTGCGGCGGCAGGCAGAGCAGCCCTATTGTAGAAGGGAATGAGGAAAAGTCAATAAGGGCGGCGAATCGTGCCCTTAGATGGCTCGATGGAGGCGGGGGTTGGCGACGATGCCGGGGATGCGGCCGCGCTTGGCCACCGGCTTGCCCTCCACCTCCTTGATGTCGGCGGTGAAATCGACGGGGCGAGCGCCGCTGATGTAGCTGCCCACGCCGAAGCTGTCCACCGGGGCGCCCGCCTCCAAGAACGCACGGATGCGGGCCGGGGTCACGCCGCCGCTGACGAATAGCTTCACGTGTTGAAAGCCCGCCAGGTCGAGGCGAGCCCGCGCCTCTATTACCAGGTCGGGAGTAACGCCCCCCCGCTCGCCGGGAGTGTCCAGGCGGACGCCGTGGAGGCGATCGCCCAGGGCCTCAGCGACCTGCAGGGCCTCCTCCGGCTCGTCGTGGAAGGTGTCCACCAGGACGATGCGGGGCACCTCGGGCGGCATGTGCTTGTCGAAGGCTACCGCCGCCCGCGCTGTATCGCCGAAGCAGATGATTATGGCGTGGGGCATAGTCCCCGAAGGGCTCACCCCCGCCACTTCGGCGCCTACGGGGGTGGAACAGGAGACGCAGCCGCCTACCGTGGCCGCGTAGTCCATAGCCGCCACCACCGCCGGGTGAACGTGGCGGGCGCCAAAGCTCACTATGGGCACCCCCTGGGCAGCCTCCACGCATTCATGGGCGGCGGTGGCCCAGCCACTCTCGTGGGCCAGGATGCCCAGGATGGCCGTCTCGTAGACGCCGAAGGAGAGATAGGAGGCGGTGACCCGCAGGACGATCTCCTTGAGCCGAAAGGGATCACCCTCGTTCAGGGCCCAGACCTCGGCGTCGGGTGGGAGGGCTTGGCCAAGGAGAGCCAGCACCTCCTTCATGCCGCAGAGGGTGCCATCGCCGCTGGGAAAGAACTCCATGGTCACGCGCGGGTTGACCCCCTCCAGTTCCATGATGCGATTCGTGCGCAGGAAATAGACATCGGAGGTATCGCCGGCCAGGACCTGTGGGGACAGAGGGAAAGGAGACTCGCTCACAGGCTGCTCTTCTGTCATCGCGTCCCCGTCCCTTCAGCGGGCGGACCCGTTATCAGGGCCCCCAGGATCTTCTCCATGTGCCGTAGAGCGTAGCGATGGGCTTCCTGGTCGAAGGTGGCCACGCAGTCGGCGGGCACCTCCACCAAGTAGTCCCGATTGCGAGCATCGGCGACGGTGTGCATCACGCAGATGTCGGTGCAGACGCCCACGAAGATGATCTTGTCGGGGTTCAGGGCGCGCAGCCGCTCCTCCAGGTTGGTGCCGTAGAAGCAGCTAAAGCGGGTCTTGGGGATGACCTCATGGGCGAACTGCTGCAGCTCGGGGATGATCTCCGCTTCCTCTGTATCCCGAACGCAATGAGGTGGGAACATCTCGAACTCCTTGTCGTCGGGGGCGTGGCTATCGCAGAGGAAGATGATGTGCGAGCCCTTGGCCGTCTCCTCCTCCAGCAGGCGACGGATGTTGGGGATGATCTGGCGGTTCGCCTCCCCTACGTAGAGGGGATAGCCCTCCTCCCAGAAGCCGCGCAGCATGTCCACCACCAGCACCGCGTTGGCCATCGACCCAACCTCCCCCTAAGACGAAGGCGCAGCCACTCAGCCACGCCCTCCTACACGTATCCCTCGCGGGGCTAATCGCCTCCCTAGCGACGCAGGATGATCCTTCTCAGGAACACTGTCTCCTGAACGGCGTACGATCCCTCGGGCTGCTCCTCTTCCCCTTTTCTAACCGGAAGGCGGCTCGTCTTTTTCTTGGCCATCTGCCGCTTCACTAGCGACGTGGGCAGCTGGACGGCCCGCTTGCCCAGCATCCGCAGCAGCATCTGGGCGGCCGCGCCCAGAGCGAAGACGGCCGCTCCCTGGGCCACGACTGGCATTGCACTTCGCCAGGCCACGGGAAGCTGAGAGCTGTCGCGGGCAGCTGGCACCCTCACGTTGCGCAAGGAGGTGCCACACTTTCGACAGAAATTATCGTCCAGGGAGCAGAGATTACCGCAGTTGCGACAACGCATAGCTCGCCTCCTTGGCTTGGGGCCCCAAGCTGGCCCTATTATAGCAGCCTGTGGAGAAAAACGACAACGGCGGCCCCCGCTAGCTGAAGTGGCGAGCGTGGCGAGCCAGCAACGCCTCTAGCGTGGGCAGGCCAGCCCGACAGCCCATGCTGGCGAGGCAAAAACCGGCGGCCACGTGGCCCAGGGAGGCGCAGCGGGGCAGAGGCTCCCCTGCCAGCAAACCCCAGAGGAAGCCGGCAGCGAAGGCGTCGCCGGCGCCGGTGGCATCGACGATAGGGCCCTCGTGGGTGGGCAGCGCCGGCAGCGCCCAGCGGCTGTCCCTGCTCAGCAACCAGCAGACGATGGGCAGATCCCTTCGTTCCTCTGCGACCGCCTCCATCTCCATCCAGGGCTGGCGCGCCGTCCCTCGCCCGAAGGTCACGACCACCGTCTGGCAGCCCAGGTCGAGGAGGGCCTCAGCGGCGGTGGGAAGCTCCAGCCCCGTCAGCTCTCTGAGCTCACCAGCGTTGGCGAAGGTGATCGTGCAACGGCTGACCAGCTCCGTAAGGGCATCCAGCCCCCCATGAGCCAGCAGGGCATCAATAGACAGGGCCGTCGCAGCGGTCGGCGGCAGAGCCTCGACGGCGGGTCTCTGCACGGCGAGAGGGATGTCGCCCCCAAAGGAGGAGAAAAGGACGAGGCGAGCGCTAGCGAGGTAGGCCGTGTCCAGGTCCTCCGGCTCGAAGAGAGCGTTTGCCCCCGGGTCGGCGTACATGGCCCGATTGCCCTCTTCGTCGGCGAAGGCGAGCACCGAGCCGGTGGCGACCCCCGGCTTGCGCACGATGTGGTCGGTGTCTACCTCCACGTCAACAAAGGAACGGACGACGATCTGGGCATCAGCGTCGTCGCCCACCGCGCCCAGAAAGCCACAGCGCAGGCCCAGCTTGGCCAGGGCATAGGTGGTGTTGGCCGAGCAGCCGCCGGCATCCACTGCTACCTCGTCGATCAGTTGGGCGCCATCGGTGACGACCTGAGGCACAGAGTAGATGCGGTCTATGTTCAGGCCACCAATGCCGATGACATCGAAAGCAGGCATGGTCTACCCCAACCCCGCCGCCTCCTGGCGGACCTGGCGACGGAGGCGAGCGTGCACCTCTAGCGCTTCGGCGATGTCGACGCCAGCCAGCCAGTGGTAGTGAGCACCAGGCGCCTCGGCGTCCTTGGCCGATCGTGACACGAAATCACGGGCTCTCTCCAGACCGCCATCCTCCCAGGACCTTAGCAGAGGCTGGAGATCGGCGAGAGACATGGACGCCACCCCCACTGTCCCGCACTCCAGAGCGTACTGGTTGCCGTTGAAGACGATAGCCAGACCACCGGCATCGCGAACAGTGGTGAGCATGGCGTTGTCGGTGATGCTGTCGCCCACCACCACCCAGCGGGAGGTCTCCAGTTGGGCAGACATGGCGAGCTTGGCCAGGGCCCCGACCTTCCGCTTCCCGCCGATGGGCTTGACCGATGCCACGGCGTTCCCGAGAGGCGTGCCGGGCAGCTGTTTCCAGTAGAAGCTGTCGAGAAGAGCCTGAAGGCGCGCGTCGTCCTCCTGCACGTCCTGCTGGCGCAGGGCCAGCTCGATGCGGGTTACCATTCCGATATCGTCCGGGGTCAGCCGAGTGGCGACCTCTTCCAGAGGAAAGCTGGTGCAAGCCACTCGCTCCGCTGCCAGACCCAGGCGCTGGGCCAGACGGCGGGCGTACTGCTCATAGGTGGTGGTGATGCAGAAGACCTGATAGCCCTCGCCCGCCAGCTGGGCGATGGTCTCTACCGCCCCCTTGACCAGGGGAGCCGATTCGGCCAGCCGCTCGATATGGAAAACGCTCAGGCGGTGGTAGAGGAGAAAGGGAACGATGAGTGCTAGTGTATCGCCGGGCTCGTAGTCGGGCCGCCCGGCCAGGGCCAGGATGTCGTCGTAGCGGCTGATGGCCCGAAACACCTCGTGGCCCCCAGGCGCCAGGCCCATGAGCTCGAAGGCAGCATCCTGGGATGTAAGAGGCCCCTCCATATCGAAGGCGATGCAGCGAATCGATTCTTGAGTCATGCTGAGCCTCCCAGACGATCGATCTCCTGCGTCAGGTCGTATGCGTCGATGGGGTGGCTGCCAGCGTCCACCACGCGCCCGCCTTCGATGCGCACCTTCCCATCGGCGAAGGCCCGCAGGGTGGCCACCACCAGGGGAAGCTCGCGCATCACCCCCTGACGACGAATCTCCCGGAACAAGCGATTGTCCTCGCCTTCGCTGGCTCGCACCCCGGCCAGGCTCCTCTCCTCCACCTCCGCCCACAGCCCATCGAAGGCGAGCCCACGGATGCTATAGGTGCAGTAAGTGACGGGCGGGCCCTGGTCCAGTTCCTTGGTGGCCAGGTGCATCATCACCCCCGCTGTCGATGCGCCCTGCTCCATGAGCTGCCAGATGACGTCCTGCCAGGTGCCAGCGGGCCCGCCCGGCGGCGCCGGGTGGAGGTTGAGAAGATTGTAGCGCTGGCAGGCCTCCTCGGTGACGATAAGCATATAGCCAGCCAGGACGCCCAAGTCGAAGGGATGCGCCTCCAGCAACTCCATCATCGCTCGGTCGTAGTCCGCCCGCCAGGCGGGCAGCGGCTCGCCGGCCCGAGCGAGCGGTTCGCCTCGCTCCTGGCGAAAGCGTTTGGATGACAGGCAGACCAGGGGTATGGCGTAGCTTTCCACCAGGTCGAAGAAGCGGTCGCTGGCCGGATTCTCGCCCCGCTCGCGATTGCTGAAGACGAAGACGATGCGGGCCTTCAGCTCGCCCGCCTCGATGGCCTGCCAGGCTGCCTCCAGGAGCTGACAGGCGGCCTCGTCGCGTCCAGTGGAGAACCAGCCGATATGTAGCATGAACGTCTCTCTACCCTGCTGGCCGCCAGCCCAGGCGGCGTCGCAGCCAGGCCCAGCGACTCCAAAGGTGCACTAGCGGGCTGGACAATCGCCCGACGATGCGTCCTTCTCTGAGGGCCTGGAGGAACTCGCGCGGCCCCTCGAAGTCGGGCATCTCCACGCAGGCCCGACCCAGCTCTCGCGCCGAGTGAGCATCGCTGCCCGCCGACATTGCCAGGCCGTGCTCCTGCGCGAAGCGGGCCGCGTGCTCGTTGTCCCGCCGCCGGGTGGTGCGCGCGTTTAGGGCCTCGATGATGTCCACCTGGGGCAGGATGCGCATGAGGGCTGCTTCGGCCAGGCGCGTGCCGCGCAATCGGTCGAACGGGTGCGGTATGCAGACTAACCCGCCCTGCTCCTTGATGCGCCGCACGGTCTCCTCTGGGCTGAGGCCAGCCGGCATCTCCTCCTGAAGGAAGAGACCAATGATCTCGCCCTCCGAGCTCTCGACCTCCTCGCCGATGATCACCTTGAAGGAGGCCAGCTTCTCGACGGCCAGGGCACCACCAATAGCGTTGTGATCGGTGACGGCCGCGCAGTTGATCCTGCGGTTGACACAGGCCTGCACGTATTTCTCAGGCGATGTGAGGGAGTCGGGCGAAAAGTAGGTGTGCGTGTGGAGGTCAGCCTTCAGCAAGGGGCTCGTCCTCCTCATCCTCGGGGGCGTAGGTGGTCTCCTCCTCGTGGAGCCCCTTGGATGCTTCCTCGCGGTAGGTGGCGAACGCTTCCTGCAGCCGAGTGATGCGCAGCTCCGCCTGGTCGAGGAGCTCCTGACAACCCTGGGCCAGGCGCATCCCCTCCTCGTAGAGGGCCAGTGCCTCTTCCAGAGGCAGACCGCCCTCCTCCAGCCTGGCCACCGTCTCTTCCAGGCGGCGGAAGACCTCCTCGAAACCTTCGCCGGCCTCAGAAGCCATACTGCCTCGACACATCCGCCGGGAAGCTGCCATCGGCCACCTGCACGTCCAGGCGCTCGCGGCCCTTAACCTGGCTCACGCTGCGCACGACCTGCCCATCAGCCCGCCGCTGCACGAGGGCATAGCCGCGGGCCAGCGTGCCCTTGGGTTCCAGGGAGCGAAGCTGCAGAGCATAGGCCCTCAGGCGCTCGCGGCGGCCGTTCAGGCTCTGGGCCATCGCTGATTGAGCGCTGCCCAGCAGGAGAGCCAGTCGCTGCCTCTCCTGCTCCACGTTGGGGACGCTGCGACGCAAGCGGAGCAGGAGCTGCTCCGCTCCGGCTCGATGACGGGTCACCTGGCCGGCCATCCACCCCTCCATCGTGACTATGGAGCCTCTGATCTGGCGCGAGACCTCCCTTCGGTCGGGCACTACCAGTTCGGCTGCTGCCGACGGGGTAGGAGCGCGCAGGTCGGCCACGTAGTCGGCGATGGTGTAGTCGGTCTCGTGGCCCACCGCCGATACTATCGGTATGCGGCTGGCATAGATGGCCCGCGCCACCATTTCCTCGTTGAAGGGCCAGAGCTCCTCCAGTGAGCCGCCGCCGCGGGCGACAATGATCACGTCGATATCTGATTCAGCGTTGAGCCTGGACAGCGCCTCCACGATGGCCGGCGCCGCCTCGTCTCCCTGCACGGGGGTGGGAGCGAGGACGATCTCGGTCAGCGGCCAGCGGCGTCCGACAATGTTGCAAATGTCGTGGAAGACGGCGCCAGTGGGGGAGGTGACCACGCCGATGCGCCGCGGGAAGGAGGGGATGGGCCGCTTGCGCGAGGGCTCGAACAGCCCCTCCTCCTCGAGCTGAGCCTTCAGCCGCTCAAGCTGGGCCTGCCAGATGCCCACACCCGCCGGCTGGACGAAATCGACGTTCAGTTGCAGCTCGCCCCGCCGCTCGAAGAAGGAGATGCGGCCGTGGGCGGTCACCTGCGTGCCATCCTCAAGGAGTGTGCCGGCGTGCTGGCGGCGAAACATCACGCAGCGAAGCTGGGCCGACTCGTCCTTGAGGGTGAAGTACGTATGGCCGGCCGCCGAGCGGGTGAGGTTGGAGACCTCCCCATCCACCCAGAGGTCGGCCAGATGGGTGTCGGTCTCCAGGAGCTCACGGACGTAGGTGGCGACCTGGGCCACCGAATAGATCTCCCTCATCGACCGCTGGCCCTCTCCAGATACTCGCCGCTGCGGGTGTCGACCTTCACCACGTCGCCGGTGTTGATGAACAGGGGCACCTGCACGGTCAGGCCCGTCTCCAGGCGGGCGGGCTTATTGCCGCCCTGAGCGGTGTCGCCGCGGACCCAGGGGTCCGTCTGGGCCACCTTCAGCTCGACCGCTGCCGGCAACTCGATACCGATGGCCTGCTCACCGTGGGTGAGGAGCTGGCAGGTAGTATTTTCGCTGAGATATTGAAGGGCATCGCCTAGCTGCTCTGTGTTGAGAGCGATCTGGTCGTAGGTCTCGGTGTTCATGAAGTAGTGGAGGTCGCCGTCGGCGTAGAGGTACTGAGCTGGCTGGCGCTCCACGCGCGCCCGCGAGAACTTGGTGCCTGCCTGAACCGTCCGCTCGATGATGTGGCCGGCGCGGATGTCCTTGAGCTTCATGCGCACCTGGGCAGAGCCTCGTCCCATCTTGATATGCTGAAAGTCCAGCACCTGATAGAGCACGCCGTCTATCTCGATGGTTACCCCTTTGCGCAGGTCACCGGCGTCGATCATCGTTGCCTCACCCCACTTCTATCCGGGTCTGCCTACCGGAAGGCAGGCGGTCGCACACGTCATACCAACTCGCTTCCTAGAATACCAAGGGCCATCAACCCCCCGAAGACGACGATGAGATTGGCCGTCTGCTGAGGCAGGAAAGCCAGGGCCTGCCGCAGTTCCTCGTCGGCGACGTTCAACTGGCGGATCATCCTCAGGGGCAACACGATTGTAGGAAGGGCAAGCAACACCCAGGGAGTAACGGCCGCCCCGAAGGCTATCACGAAGGCGTAGGGAGTCAGCACCAGGAAGTAGTAGGCGTACCTCGAGCCGCGCTTGCCCAGGATCTGGGCTAAGGTCATGGCGCCAGCTGTGCGGTCGGCCTCGGCATCGCGGTAGTTGTTGGCATGGAGGATGGCAACGATGAGCAGCCCCAGGGGCAGGGAGAAGAGCAGGGGCAAGAGGTCCAGCTTCTCCGTCTGCACGAAGTAGGAACCCAACACCAGCAACGGGCCGAAGGCGATGAATATGCCCAGGTCCCCCAGCGCTCGATACTTGTAGCCCAGGGGGTCGGCTGTGTAGAAGAGGCCCAGGAATAGGCCGGCGGCGCCCAGGGCCAGGAGCTCCCAGCCGCTCTGGGAAGCCAGATAGCCACCGATCGCCGAGCCAGCCAGGAAGAAGCACGCGGTCAGCAGGAGGACGTCTCTGGGCCGAAGCATCCTGTCCACCAGCGTCCGGTCATCGGCGTGGGCAACGGTATCGGCGCCCCGCCGGAAGTCGAAGTAGGTGTTGGTAACGTTAGCGCCGATGTGGAAGAAAAGGCCGCCCACCAGGGTGAGCAGGAAGAGCGGCCAGTCCCAGAAGTCGGCTCGATAGGCCAGGGCACCCCCCACCAGCATGGGCACGATGGACGCCGGGAAGGACCACGGGCGCAGGGCCAGGAGCCAGGCCTTGGGGCCGCGAGGCACTGCCGCCTGCTCGCCGGGGCTGGCGGCGCGGTTGTCAGCGTCAAGGGAGTTTGTCACCGTAGCAAACCCTCCTCCCGAACGGCGATGGCACCGATGCAAAACATCGGCCTCAGTTCCCGCTCTCCTGCGCGCCGGCAGCGACGCCCAGTTTGGGCGCCTTGGTCAGCACCCGCGGACGGCCGTCCTCCAGCACCACCATATCCTCAATGCGGACGCCACCCCAGCCGCGGATGTAGATGCCCGGCTCGATGGTGAACACCATCCCGTCGGCCAGCACATCCTTGGAGGCGCGGGCCAGGCGGGGCGTCTCGTGGATCTGCAGGCCGACGCCGTGGCCGAGGCCGTGGCCGAAATTCTCGCCGTAGCCTGTCTCGGCGATCACGTTGTGGGCCAGCAGATGGGCCTGCTCTCCGGTCATCTCTTTGCGGATCAGTGCCTCCGCCGTCAATTGGACCGTCAGAACTATATCGTAAATCTTGTCGAACTGCTCGCCCGGCTGGCCGAGGAAGAGGGTGCGGCTGAGGTCAGAGCAGTAGCCACCGAGACTCACCCCCATGTCGATGATGATCGGCTGTCCTTCCTGTATCCTCTCGTCACGAGGGTAGGCGTGGGGCATGGCCCCCCAGGGACCGGCGGCCACAATGACCTCGAACGAGACGCCCTCGCCGCCATGCTCGCGGATATACTTCTCGATCTCCCAGGCTGCCTCCGCCTCCGTCCAGCCGGGCTCGATGCGCTGCGCGATGGCCGCGAAGGCCTCATCGCCCAGGTCGACGGCCCGCTGGACGGCCGCCAGTTCGTTGGCGTCCTTGATCGCCCGAAGCTGCTCCACGAGGGCCGGCGCCGCCAGCAACTTCGGCCGCTCAGGGGCGGGCATATCCTTCACAGCTTTGGTGATCGTCTGATAGGTGGCGACGGTGATATCGCCCGCCTGGAAGCCCAGCCTCTTGCCCGCCAGTCCTGCCTCGCCCACCAGCGAGGCGAACCACTCGGGCAGGGGGCCGCTGGCCGGGAAAAGCGTGAAGCCGGGGGCCTCGCGCTGGGCCTGCTCGTTGTAGCGGAAGTCCACCGCGATGAAGGCCGCCTCCTGGGTGATCAGCAGATAGCCCACAGAGCCAGTGAAGCCGGACAGATAGCGGCGGTTGGCCCCGACGTTTCCGAAGATGTCCTCGACAGGGCTGCTGACCAGAAGGCCGTCCAGCTCCGCCTCCGCCATCTTCTGGCGAAGCCTGTCCAGTCGGCTACTCACGGCCCTCCTCTTTCACCAGGGCCGCCAGCGCATCGAGGGCGCGCAAGTAGCCCTCCCACCCCTGGCCGGAGATCTGTCCCGCGGCGATGTCGGCCATGACCGAGTGGCGGCGGAAGGGCTCGCGGGCATGGATGTCGGACAGATGCACCTCGATGAAGGGCAGGCCGCAGTCCTCCAGGGCATCCCGCAGCGCCAGGCTGTAGTGGGTGAGGGCGCCGGGGTTGATTATGATGCCTTGCGCCTCCTCGGCCTCCGCCTGGATGAAGTCGATGAGGGCACCCTCGTGGTTGGACTGGAAGGACCGGACCTCTACCCGTCGCTCGGCTGCCCGCTCGGCGACCCGCGCCTCGATCTCCTTCAGGGTGAGGGTGCCGTAGATGTGCGGCTGGCGCTTGCCCAGGGTGTTCAGGTTAGGCCCGTTGATAAGGAGAAACCTCATTCGTCCTCGCTCCGCCTTCGTCGCGACCGCCACACATTGTAGAACGCGGCATCGTACACGCGCCGCTTCTCAGCCTCGCTGACGTGGGTGTAGATCTGGGTGCTGCCTACGCTGGCGTGACCCAGGAGCTCCTGCACCACCCGCAGGTCGGCCCCACCGTTCAGCATATGGGTGGCGAAGGTGTGACGCAACAGGTGGGGGAACACCCGCTCGTCCAGGCCGGCCTTGAGGGCGCAACGGCGCACCATGATCTGCACCGCTCGCGCCGAGAGCCGGTCGCCGTGCCTATTGAGGAAGAAGGCCTTTTCATGGGGGCGCTGGACCAGGGCCGGCCGCCCTTCGTGCAGATAGCGCTGCAAGGCATCGGCCGCCGCCCGGCCCATAAGGGCGATGCGTTCCTTGTTGCCCTTGCCCAAAACTCGCACCTCCTGTTCGCTGATGTCCACGTCGTTGGTGTCCAGAGCCACCAGCTCGCTCAAGCGAACGCCAGCGGCGTACAGGAGCTCCAGGATAGCCCGGTCGCGCAGGGCCTTGGGGCTATCGCCCTCCACTGCCCCCAGGATAGCGAGAACTTGCTTGGGCGAGAGGAAGCTGGGCAGACGACGCCCCTTCTTGGAGCTGTGCACGCCCGCCAGCGGGTCGTGCTCGATGTGGCCCTGGCGAACCAGGAAGCGATAGAAGGAGCGGATGGTGCTCACCCTGCGGACGATGCTGGCCGAAGCCATCTTCTGCTCTCTCAGCCTGGCTAAATAGCCGCGCAGAAGATAGCGGTCGACGTCGCGGATGTCCCGACCGGCATCCTCGGCATAGCGGAAGAAGGAACGGAGGTCGCTCTCATAGTTGCGCAGGGTGTAGGGCGACAGGTTGCGCTCAGCCTGAAGGAAGCGCAGGTAGGCCGGAAGCAGCTTCTCGGCGTCGGCCTCAAGCGGCTTCTCCATATTGGCCTTGCCTAAACTATCGCTGGCCTGCTGGCAGGCCCGTTGTCGCAGGCGCCTCCTGCGGCGCTTGGCCTCGCCAGCGGCACTGGCTACAGCGGGCGCGATTCTCGCCAGCGGCCAGTAGCAGACCGCCGCACTCAGGGCAGGGCGTGGGCAACGGACGAGTCCAGGTGGTGAACTGGCACGAAGGGTAGTCGGCGCAGCCGTAGAAGACACGACCGCGGCGGCTGCGCTTCTCGACGATGTCGCCGCCGCACAGGGGACAGCGAGCACCGGTCTTCACTAGAAGGGGTCGTGTGCCCTGGCACTGAGGATAGCGGGAGCAGGCCAGGAAGGGCCCATAGCGGCCCCGCTTGGCGACCATGGGAGAGCCACACTGGGGGCAGGCCTCCTCGGTGGCAGGCAAAGGCTCTCCTTCATCTTCCACCGGCCGAGTGTTTCGACACTGGGGATAGCCAGAGCAGGCCACAAAGCGACCCCGCCTGCCCCAGCGAATGACCATCGGCCGGCCGCATTGGGCGCACATCTCGCCTGTCTCCTGGCGAGCCACCGGCGCTTCGCTGGCGATGGCCAGGGCTTTCATCAGGGGGGCGTAGAAGTCCTGCACCACCGGTTGCCAGGACCTCTCGCCGCGGGCGATCTCGTCCAGTTCGTCCTCCATCTCAGCGGTGAAGTTCACGTCCACGATGTCGGGGAAGTAGGTGGTGAGCAGATCGTTGACCACGAACCCCAGCTCCTGCGGCCGCAGGCGACCATTCTGCTTCTCTACGTAGCCTCGCCCCTGGACGGTGGCTATGATCGGCGCGTAGGTGCTGGGGCGGCCGATACCCTTCTCCTCCAGGGTCCTGACCAGGGTGCCCTCGGTGTAGCGAGGAGGCGGTTCGGTGAAGTGCTGCTCAGGGAAAAGCTCCAGCAGACGGAGCAGGTCGCCCGCCGCCAGCTCGGGCAGCGGGTTCTTGCCCAGGTCTTCCTCCTCCTCGCCTTCCTCTCTTGCCTCGGTGTAGAGGTGACGGTAGCCAGGGAATGCAAGCTGGGTATTGACGGCCCGAAAGAGGTAGTCATCGCGGCCGCGGCCGGGCCGGGCCTCGATGTCCACGGTGGTGACGTCATAGAGGGCGTCGGCCATCTGGCTGGCCACCATTCGTTGCCAGATCAGGGTATACAGACGCTCCTGGTCGCGGTTGAGGTAGCGCCGAACCCTCTCCGGCTCGCGATAAGTGGAAGTGGGGCGGATGGCCTCATGGGCCTCCTGCGCTCGCTTCACCCTCTTCTTGTATACGCGGGGCGAGGCAGGCAGGTAGGGCTGGCCGAACTTCTCCCGGATATAGGCCCGCGTCTCCCGCCTGGCCGAATCGGCCACCTGAGTGGAGTCGGTGCGCATGTAGGTGATGAGCCCTACCTGGCCTTCGTCGCCGATGGCCAGCCCCTCGTATAGCTGCTGGGCGATGCGCATCGTCCTCTGGGCGGTGAAGCCCAGGCGCCGGGCGGCCTCCTGCTGGAGGGTGCTGGTGATGAAGGGCGGCGAGGGTCGCCGCGCCTGTTTCTTCTTCTGGACGGCGGCCACACTGTAGGCCGCCGACTGGAGAAGGCTGACCAGGCGATCGGCCTCGCTCTGGCTGGCGATCTCCAGCTTCTTCCGCTTGCCAACCAACCCCGTGAGCTTGGCACGGAAGCTCTGGGGATCATCCGCCTTCGATAGCTGAGCCTCGATGCTCCAGTATTCCTTGGGCACGAAGTCCTGGACTTCCCTCTCCCGTTCCACCACCAGGCGCAGGGCCACCGACTGCACCCTCCCTGCCGAAAGGCCACGCGCTACCTTCTTCCAGAGAAGAGGGCTCAGGTTGTAGCCGACCAGACGGTCGAGGATGCGGCGAGCCTGCTGGGCCTGCACCAGCTGCATATCGATGGCGCGGGGATGGCGGAACGCGGCCCGCACGGCCTGGGGGGTGATCTCGTGGAAGACCACCCGCCGCGGGGAGGCCTCGTCCAGGCCGATCGCCTGTACCAGGTGCCAGGCGATGGCTTCGCCCTCGCGGTCGGGGTCGGTAGCCAGGAAGACGGCCTGCGCTCTCTTGCTGGCGGCGGCTATCTCGTCCACGACCCGCTGTTTCTCCTTGGGAACGATGTAGTAGGGATCGAAGCCGTGTTTGACATCCACCCCCAGGGCCGATTTGGGCAGGTCGCGCACGTGGCCAATGGAGGCCTTCACCTCGTACTGGCGGCCGAGGATGTTGGCCACGGTGCGAGCCTTGGCGGGCGATTCGACCACCACCAGGCTCTTGCTGCCTCTTTTTGCCACGGGAGTCATGTTCCGTAGACGGCGCCAGCCTCGCGGGTACGCACGTAGCTCATTGGGCCCATCTGGCGCACCAAGCCCTTCAGCTCCAGCATGGCCAGAGCGCTGCTCACGGCTGCGATGGGCAGGCCGCTGCGACGGCGCACCTCATCGATATGGATGGGATCTGTAGAGATATGACGCAGGAGGAGTTCTTCCGTATCGCTGGCGGGGACAAGCTCCTTCATCTCCATCTGCTGGGGCACCATCGTCAGGTTCAGCTCCTCCAGGATGTCCTCAACGCTCTGCACCAGCTTGGCCCCTTCCTGGATGAGGCGATGGGTGCCGCGGCTCTGAGCGGAGAAGACGCTGCCGGGGACGGCGAACACCTCCCGATTCTGCTCCAGGGCCAGGCTGGCGGTGATCAGGGCGCCGCTCTTCAGGTCGCCCTCCACCACCAGCACGCCCAGACTGAGGCCGGACATGATGCGATTGCGCCGGGGGAAGTACTGGCCCTGCGGCTGGATGCCCAGGGGGTAGTCGCTCACCAGGGCCCCCCGCTCGCGGATCTCCTGGGCCAGCTTGAGGTGCTCCGGCGGATAGACGATATCCAGGCCGCAGGCCATCACGGCGATCGTCCTGCCGCCGCTATCCAGGGCGGCTCGATGAGCTATGGAATCGATGCCCCTGGCCAGGCCGCTGACGATGGTCACCCGCTGGGCGGCAATGTCGGCGGCCAGATGCTCGGCCACCTGACGACCGTAGGGAGTGGGGCGGCGGGTGCCCACCACCGCCAGCGCCCACTCGTCGGCCTCGGTCAGCTCACCCCGCAGGTAGAAGACGGGGGGAAGGTCGTAGATCTCCTTGAGGCGTGGCGGATAGACGGGGTCGTTCCAGGTGATGGCCTGCACGCCGTAACGGGCCAGGCGCTCCATCTCCTCCTCAGGGGAGACCTTGGGGCGCTGGGCGACGATAGCCGTCGCCGTCTTCTCATCCAGGCCTGCGGCGCGCAGCTCGGCGGGGGAGGCCGTCCAGGCGTTCTCCAGGCGGCCGAAGTGCTTCTCCAGGAGCGAATAGCGCACGCGGCCGATGCCGGGTATGCGGCTGAATGCCACCCAGTATTGAATGTCGTTCGTTTGGCCCGCCATGAGCGGCACAATTGTAGCACGGGCCTGGAGAGAAGACAAAGGAGAAGGAGCGCCCCTCACTCCGGCGATAGTACACCCAGAGGACAAGGCAAGAGGAAAACGTGGGGACAACATGGGGAAAAGCCGTGGCCCCATGGGGCTAGTTCGAGCCCGTAGCCTCGAACACGCCTACCGAAGCCACCGCCTCGGCTCTGCAAGACCCGCTACGATCCTTGCAAGGTTAGGCGACCCAGCAGGGTCCAGTACTGTTCTTCGGTGACCCACTGGTCATAGTGAGTTTCGCCGCACATGAATGAAATGAATCTATGCGTGTCGTCCACGCTTATCTTCGCCGGACCGTCCCACACGTCCCGGGCTTGGGGAGTGGCGTGGTTCACGTCCCAGCCATCGGCGGCGACTGAACAATCGTGCCCGACCCCGAAGTAGGTGTGCCCAATCTCGTGCGCCGCGGTGCCCGTGAACGCGTCCTCAGCGATGACCACAGCGTGGGTCGCGGGCCACGCCGACTTTCCCTCTAGGAGCAGCCAACTTCTGGGAACCACGAACACGCACTTCCAATATCCCGCCCTGTCGCACTGTCGGTTGAGGCGATAGATCGCTATGGTTGCCCCCAGCCTCCCGCCTACACGAGAGGGCATAGGTAGTTCTTCTATGTCCCCGCTGACTACCTTAGAGATCCCGGTCGCCGACAGCGGGTATCGCACCAGAGGGTATGTAGCCAGGAGGAAGGCGAACTGCTCATTCACGAGCTGCTCGAACTCCTCTTCGCCGAAGCCCGCGTTAAAGGAGGCCCCGCGCGGTTTGGCGCGCATGAACAAGATGCTCAGCCTTTCCTTGGGAGCCCGCACACTGAAACCTTTTTCGCCGCTGTTGTTCCTTTTGTCGAAGTCCACGAAGGCCGACCGCGAAAGGATCTCTTTGCCCGATTGGTCCAGCTCGACCCAGACCCGCGGTGTCACCGTGACACTTGCAACGCCAGGCCGTGCTAGCACCACAGCTTCCACCAAGTTCAAGGCATCGATACCCCTGTACTTCACGCGCTGCTTGATCCAACCAAGGTCCCCGTCCCTTGCCTTCTCCACTAGTTCGGTGGCGTCCCACCAGGTAGGCAAAACGTAGGTCTGGCCGCTGAAGTTGACCAGCCAGCGCTCCACTCGGGTCTGGCCGGAGTCGAACTCGAACTGGGCGGAGACCAGCACCAGATCCTCCAGATCCCGATCGCCAACCCCCGACAGCTTGAGAACCGCTCTAACCATGGTGTCCTTGTGTTCCACAAGCGGAAACCCCTGGAGGACCTGAACCGGCTCGACGCTGAGGACTCCCACGTCCAGCTCGGCGCAGCCGTCCTCATCCTCGAACCCGTCGAAGTCCTCCGGGTCGTTGGGGCAGATGTCGCAGGCGTCGCCGATGCCGTCGCCGTCGGTGTCCTCCTGCAGCGGGTTGGGCACCAGCGGGCAGTTGTCCTCGGCGTCGGGGATGCCGTCGCCGTCGGCGTCGGGCGGAGGCGCGCCAGGGCAGGGCACGTCCACAGCGATTACCGCCTCCAGCACCAGGTCGATGGGCAGCTCACGGGCGGCGGTGTTGACTATCGCCACGTTGCTCAGGGTGAGGGGATATTGGCCGGGCGCCAGGCCGGTGACGTTCAGGGTGGACCTGTCCAGCACACCGCCGGTATAGGGCGGGTTGGCTTCGGCCACACTCATGTCAAGAACGGCCACGATGTGGCTGCCGTCGTAGGCCGGGGCCGGGTCGCCCAAGTCCATACCCCCACCGCCGGCGCAGGCGATAAACAGGTTGTGGCTGTGAGCGGTCAAGCCGGCCGGCGGGCCGCCCTGGATGCCGCCCAGGCCGAGCCTGTAGTTCCAGCCGGCGACGTTCTCCCCGTCGGGCAGGCCATCGAACACCACCTCGATGTCAAAGACGGGGCCGGGCTTGCCGTTGGTTTCCGTGGACTCCACCTCAATGCAGCCGTCGACGGCGGCCAGGTTTATGGGGCCGCAGGTGGGATTGGTCCCTACCCCGTCGCTGGGCTCGACATCTATGGCCACGGTTATGCCAGGGTCGGCGTGGGCGCTCTCCCCTGCGCCGCCCACCAGCCAGACCGCCAGTAGCACGAGCGCTGTGAACAGTGCACCTACCGGAGCACACCAGCCAGCGAACTTCGGGATCCACTGCATGGGAAACGTCCCCCGAGCTACAGGCACCTGGAGCAGCCACGCAATCGAACATCGCGGCGGCTCAATGCCACGTTCTCCAGGCCAGCGTATCCCCTATGATACAGCAGGGACAGGGATTGTCAAGCGTGTGGAGAACGAGCGCTGTGGAATTACTTCCCGCCGTTGCCGCCGTTGTCGGGCGGGGGAGGCTCCTCCTTGATCACCCGCAGGCGCTTGATGCGGCGGCCGCTGACGGAGAGGACCCGCACGACCAAGCCGTCCACCCTGATCTCCTCGCCGACGGAGGGCATCTTGCCCAGATGGTTGAACACGAAGCCGCCCACGGTGTCGAAGTCGCCCTCCTCCACCTGAATGCCGAACAGCTCCTGGAGGGCATCGATGCTCACCCGGGCGTCCAGGATGGCCTCGCTCTCGCTGACCCGCTGGATGGGCTCCTCTTCCACATCGAACTCGTCGGCGATCTCCCCGACGATCTCTTCGATGAGGTCCTCGATGGTGACCAGGCCGGCGGTGCCGCCGTATTCGTCCACCACGATGGCTATGGACAGCTTGTTGCGCCGCATCTCGGTCAACAGCTCATCCACCTTCTTGCTCTCCGGGACGAAATACGGTGGGCGAGCCGCGGCCTTGACGTCGGTCTCCTTGGCACCGTTGGCCAGATGGTCCAGCGCGTCGCGGGCGTAGACGACGCCGACAATGTTGTCGATGGTGTCGTCGAAGACGGGGATGCGGCTGTATCCCCGCTCGACGATGGCGCGAGCGACGTCCTCGAAGGTACTGTCACTAGGCACGGCCACAATATCGATACGGGGCACCATGATCTCGCGAGCGGTGGTGTCCTCCAAAGCCATGACCCTGCGGATCATCTGCCTCTCGTCCTTGTCGATCCGGCCTACGCTCTCCTCCATCTCCAGCAGGCGCAACAGCTCCTCCCTCTCGTCCAGGGGTTCGATACTCTCTACGCCCAGCCTGCGCCAGCGCAGGAGGGCACGCGCCGGCATGTCCAAGACGGCAGAGGGCAAGCGGAGAAGGAGCCTAACCAAATTGACAAAGGGGGAGAGATAGACCGCCCACTTCTGGGGATTGCGGGAGACCATCAGTCGCGGTACGGCCTGGATCACGGCGAGGCTAGCGAGGGCAACAAAGAAGGTGACGGTCAGGACGGCCCAGTTCAGGCCGACCTCGGTCAAGACGATATAGACGACAATAGCAGTGCTGCCAACGAGAGCGAGGTTGCGAGCGAGGGCCAGGGATGCGTAGACGGTGTGTCTTTCCTGGAGATAGCGCGTCAGGATCTGCGACCGCGATGCTCCCTTTCCAGCAAGCAGGCGCAGGCGAGCGCGATTGCTGGAGACGACCGCGGCCTCCGCCGCCGTCACCAGGGCCAGCAGCACAACGGCGGCTACCAGCAGCACCACCCCAGGCCAGCTACTAGTCTCCACGCTCTCTTCCTGCCCTCCCCTTTCGGCGAGACCGGCGCTTGCGCCGAATGCGAGCCGGAACTCCCGCCGCCACCGTATTCGGCGGCACGTCCCGGTTCACCACCGAGCCGGCGCCGGTAGAGGCACCCTCGCCCACTCGCACCGGCGCCACCAGCATCGTATCGCTGCCGATGAAGGCTCCCCGGTCGATGGTCGTGCGGTGCTTGCTCACGCCGTCGAAGTTGCAGGTGACCGTCCCCGCCCCGATGTTCACCTCGTCGCCCACCTGGGCATCGCCCACATAGCCGAAGTGACCCATCTTGGCACCGGGCCCCAGGCGGGACTTCTTCACCTCAGCGAAGTTCCCTACGTGTACGCCCCTGGCCAGGTAGGTCCCCGACCGTAGGTGGCTGAAGGGCCCCACAGCCACGTCGCTCTCCAGCACTGCTCCTTCCACCACCGAGGCCACGATCTGACAGCGGTCGCCGATAGCGGAGTCGCTGACCACGCTGTTCGGGCCGATCTGGCAACCCTTGCCGATGCGAGTGCGACCGGAGATGACAGTATTGGGATGGATGACGGTCTCGGCCCCCACGCTGACGCTATCCTCGATGTAGGTGGTGGCCGGGTCAACGATGGTAACCCCTGCCAGCATCAGCCTCTGGCAGAGACGCTGTCGCAGCAGAGCCTGGGCCCGCGGGCGCGATAGGGCCTCGACCACCCTCTCCCTGGCTGCTGCATAGCCGTCCTGGGCGATGGCCTGCTTAAGCTGGGCCCGCAACGAGGGCGTAAGCTCCAGGCCCAGCTCTGTGGCTAGCCTCTTGACCTGAAGCCCCAGCCGAATCGCCTCGCCCGAGGGATGTGTCGTCGCTGTCCTTGCTCTTGTCATCACCTGCTCAAAGGGGGAAGTCCTATACTAACCACGAAAAAGGCACGGCGGAGTGAAGATGCCACGATAGGCGTGGGCTAGCGGGGACGCGTGGGGTCTGACAGGGGAGAGCGTCGAGAGGTTTGGGCGGAGCAAGTAGCGAGCCGCAAGGACTAGGTTTGTCGCCTGACGGCGGGTCGTCTTCTTCAGCGTCCAATAAAACTACAACCTTCTTTACTGCTACGCCGCTGCCACTCTCATCCCATCGGCAACGGCGCCACACTCTCTTATAATACTAGCCATAAGCCCCCAGGCTGTCAAGGCGTATGCTTCCCACCTGCCCGCTGGCAGGCAGGCGTGCTATAATCCACTCACGCCTCCCTAGACAGGCTTGCCTTGTCGGCAGGCGGGCGTTTTTCAATATGGACAGCCAAACGATTCGCGACACGTTCCTGCGCTTCTTCGAGGAGCGAGAGCACAAGGTGATGCCCAGCGCACCCCTGGTGCCCCTGGGCGACCCCACCCTGCTGTTCACCGGTGCCGGCATGGTCCAGTTCAAGCCCTACTTCGAAGGCCGCGCCACCCCGCCGGCCCGCCGCCTGGCCTCCGTGCAGAAGTGCTTCCGCCACAGCGACATCGATTCGGTGGGCGACACCGCTCACCTCACCTTCTTCGAGATGCTGGGCAACTTCAGCATCGGCGACTACTTCAAGGAGAAGGCCATCCCCTGGGCATGGGAGCTGGTGACCGACAAGAACTGGTTCGCCATACCCAAGGAGCGCCTCTGGGCCGCCGTCCACCTCGACGACGACGAGGCCTTCGACCTGTGGCGCAAGGTGGGCGTGCCCGCCGAGCGCATCATGCGCTACGGCGAGGAGCACAACTACTGGTTCTGCGGGACGGTGGGGCCATGCGGGCCGTGCAGCGAGCTCCACTACGAGTTTGACCCCACGCCCGGCTGCCCGGAGTGCGAGCGCGAGCAGTGCCACCCGGCGGTGGAGTGCGGGCGCTTCCTGGAAATATGGAACCTGGTGTTCACGACCTACTTCCTGCAGCCCGACGGCTCGCGCACCCTCTTGCCCGCCAAGAACATCGACACGGGCATGGGCCTGGAGCGAACGGCGGTGATCCTCCAGGACAAGCGCACGCTGTACGAGACCGACCTTTTCGCTCCGATCATCCAGCGGGTGGAGGAGCTGAGCGGCCATCGCTACGGCGAGGACGAGGCCACCGACCGGGCCATGCGCATCGTGGCCGAGCACACGCGGGCGGCGACCTTCCTGGTGGGCGACGACAAGACGCCGGTGCTGCCCAGCAACGACTGGCGGGGCTACCCCGTGCGGCGCGTCCTGCGGCGGGCGATCTACTTCGGGCAGCACCACCTAGGGCTGAAGGAGCCGTTCGTCAGCGCAGTGGCACAAGCGGTCATTGACCAAATGAGCCAGGCGTACCCGGAGCTGCGCCAGCAAAGGGACTTCGTGTTGCGAGCCCTTGGGGACGAGCAGCAGCGGTTTGAAGAAGTACTCAGCAACGGAGTCTTGGTTCTCGACGGCCAGGTGTTCCCTGCACGACGCATCTTCTCCAACGTCAACAGTCGGTATATCGCTCAGATTGAACGATGGCTAAGCCGAGTGGCTCGCCGCGATGTATCGGGAGAGGACCGCGACAGGCTGCTTTCGCTGCTTAGGGAGTGGTCACACGAATGGGGACAGTTGTACGGATCGAGGAAGTACAAGGGCGATGTCGAGCGCATTGGCATACGCGCCAAGCTGGGCTTCGACGAACGCCTCGACGTCTACAACATGAGTCTGATGGACGCCACCAGCGAGGCAACAACGGGGCCTATTCACGACGTTGAGCTCCCTTCCGGATCAAGCGTGCCGAGGGCTTTCTTGGAACTGGAAGGGCTGCCGGCCAAAGATGTGAAACGATATGTGCGAACGCACTTGGTGGATACGCCCAGAAGGGCACAACACACCCTCAGCGGAAAAGAAGCATTCATCCTTTGGGACACCCACGGCTTGCCCATGGAGGTGACGCGCGAGATCGCCCGCGAGCACGGCTTCACCATCGACGAAGAGGCTTTCGAGCGGGAGTTCCAGCGGGAGATGGAGGCGCAGCGGGAGCGGGCCCGCGCCGCCGCCAAGTTCAGCGCCGAGGGGCCAGCGGCAAGCTACGATGCCCTGGCCGACGTGGAGACGCCCTTCCTGGGCTACGATACGTTGACGGCGGAGACCACCGTCGTCGGCCTGCTGAGGGACGGCGGCCAGGCCGAGAGCGCCTCGGAGGGCGAGGCGGTGGAGGTCATCCTGCGGGAGACGCCGTTCTACGGCGAGGCCGGTGGCCAGGTCGGCGATACGGGGGAGATAGTCGGGCCTCACGGCGGCGTGCAGGTCGAGGACACCCAGCGGCCGACCGAAAAGCTCATCGTGCACCGCGGGCGCGTGGTCGAGGGGCGCATCGCCGTCAACGACGCGGTGGTCGCCCGGGTGGACGAGCCCCGCCGCCTCGACATAATGCGCAATCACACCGCCACGCACCTCCTCCACGCCACCCTGCGACGTGTGCTGGGCGGCCACGTCCGCCAGGCAGGCTCGCTGGTAGCGCCCGACCGCCTGCGCTTCGACTTCACCCACATCGAGGCCATCAAGCCGGAGGAGCTGGCGGAGATCCAGCGAATAGTCAACGACAAGATCCGGGCCGACCTGCCGGTGACTACCCGCCTCTCCAGCTTCGACGCTGCCATGGAGGAGGGCGTGCTGGCCTTCTTCGACGAGAAGTACGGCGACCAGGTGCGGGTGGTGGAGACGAAGGAGGACGGGGAGCGGTTCAGCGGCGAGCTATGCGCCGGCACCCACTGCTCGGCCACCGGCCAGATAGGGCTGCTCCTCATCGTGGGGGAGAGCAGCATCGGCGCCGGCATGCGCCGCATCGAGGCCATCAGCGGCCGCGGTGCCGAGGCCTATGTCCAGGAGCAGATGGCCGCCCTGGAGAGCGCCAGCCGCCACCTGGGGGCCGCTCCGGCCGATCTGGAGTCCAAGGCGGCCTCTCTCCTCTCGGACCTGGACAGCGAACGCAAGCGGGTGCAAGCGCTGGAGCGAGCGCTGGCTGCTCCCGCCGCCGAGGCCCTCGTCGGCAAGGCGGAGACGGTCGACGGCATCCCGCTGCTGGCTGCACGAGTCGATGCCCCCAGCCAGGACGCCCTGCGCCACATGGGCGACGTATTGCGCCAGCGCCTGGGCTCCGCCGTCGTCGTTCTGGGGACGGTGCTCAACGGGCGGCCGGCCTTCATGGCCATGGTCACGCCTGACCTAGTGAAGCGCGGCCTCCATGCCGGCCACATCCTCAAGCGGGTAGCCTCGGCCGCCGGTGGCGGTGGCGGTGGCCGCCCGGAGATGGCCCAGGGCGGCGGCACCGATGCCGGCAAGCTGGACGAAGCCCTCGGCCTGGTGGAGCCGCTGGTTAGAGAATTCTTGGCGAAGAAGAGGAAGAGCTAGCTATCATGCGTATCCTGAGTCTGGATGTAGGCGAGCGGCGCATTGGCGTCGCCGTCGCCGACGAGGCGGTGCGAGTCGCCCTGCCCGTCGCGGTGGTAGAGCGCCGGGAGCTGTCCGCCGACCTCGATGCCATCGCCCGCCTGGTGCAGGAGCAGGGAGCGGAAGCCGTCGTGATCGGCCTGCCCATCTCCCTGAGCGGCTCCCTCGGCCCTCAGGCCCAGGTGGTCAAGGCCTTCGGCCAGGAGGTTTCGGATCGGCTGTCGCTGCCGATCGAATATTGGGACGAGCGCCTGTCCAGCGTCGAGGCCCAGCGGCGTCTGTCGAGCGCCGGCCACAGGGGACGAAAGGCGAAGGCCAAGCGCGATGCCGCAGCCGCCGCCATCGTTCTGCAGAGCTACCTGGACGCCCAGGCCGGCTCATCAGCCCCTTTTGAGTCGTAGAGAATGCGTTTTCTTCCCCTAGCCGGAATCCTACTCGCCGTCGTCATGGTGGCTATCGGCATCTGGCAGATCACGGAGACACCCGGATCGGTGCTGGACGAAGAGCCACCGACGCCTCCGCCGACATCGGTGCCGGGCGAGACCGTCATCATCACCATCCAGGAAGGCGAGAGCGCGCGGGAGGTGGGCGACAAGCTGGAAGACGAAGGCATCATCTCCAGCGGCCTGCTCTTCCGGATCCTGGTGGCCCTGGAGGGCTATGAGAACAAGATGGTAGCCGGCGACTACGAGTTCGAGAAGGGGATGCCCATCCTCGGAGTGGTAGAGCGCATTCGCCGCGGTCAGACCGCGCCCCTGGTGGTGACCATTCGCGAGGGCGTGCGGGCGGAGGAGATCGCCGAGCTCATGGAAGACAAGACGGTGGTCCCCGCCGAGGACTTCCTAGAGGCGATCAAGAGCTGGTACGAGTTCAGCTTCCTGTACACCAAGCCCTACTGGGCCAATCTGGAGGGCTATCTTTTCCCTGATACCTACTTCTTCAGTCGCAATATGACAGCGGAGGAGGTCGTTCAGCAGATCCTGGAGAACTTCGACCAGCGCCTCGACAACGAGCTGCGTGACGAAGCGGCCGTCGCCGGCCTATCGGTGCACACGGTGCTCACCCTGGCCTCCATCGTCGAGCGGGAGGCCCAGGTCGCCGAGGAGCGGCCGGTCATCGCCGGCGTCTTCCTCAAGCGTCTGCGTCGGGGCATGCCCCTGGAGGCCGACCCCACGGTTCAGTACGCCGTGGGCAACGACCCGGACAGTGTCGCCAAGTACGGCTACTGGAAGCAAGACCTCACCCAGGCCGACCTAGAGGTGGATTCGCCCTACAATACCTATCGCAACGCGGGCCTGCCGCGGGGGCCCATCTGCAACCCCGGCCTCGATTCCATCCGGGCGGTGGTCAGGCCCGAGGAGACGGACTATCTCTACTTCGTGGCCCGCGCCGACGGCAGCCACGTCTTCGCCGAGACGCTGGAAGAGCACCTGCACAACATCGAGCAGTACGGCGGGAGGTAGTAGCGCCAGTGAAGCTCGTCGGCCTCATCGGCTACCCGCTGGCTCACTCCATATCGCCCGCCCTCCAGCAGGCGGCCCTGGATCACCTACGCATCGATGCACGCTACGAGCTCTGGGAGACGGAGCGCGAGGCCCTGGGCGAGCGCGTGGCAGGAATGCGCCACCCTGACTGCCTGGGGGCCAACGTCACCGTGCCCTATAAGGAACTCGTTATCCCCCTGCTGGACGAGATCGACCCCCTGGCCGGTCGTATCGGCGCCGTCAACACCATCGTCAACCGCGATGGCCGGCTCTGCGGCTACAACACCGACATGACCGGCTTCGGCCGCGCCCTGCGAGAGGACGGCGGCTTCGACCCCAGCGGCGCACGGGTCGTCCTCCTGGGGGCAGGCGGGGCGGGTCGCGCCGTCACCAT
>JAUWYP010000031.1 GCA_030615765.1 Dehalococcoidia bacterium
GTTGGCGCGGGGAATCCCGGCGGACCGGGCAGCAAGCGAGCCCGACCCTCCGCCGCGGCCAACGACGATCATCTCCAGCCGCAGAGGCCCACCACACCCCTCCACCTCAGCCACCAGGCGGGCCAGAGGCGGCGCCCCCTCTACCTGAGCGGCCTGCTGGCGGATCAACTCGCCATCGCTGTCGGCCCGGGGTGAGCGCATCGTCGAAAGGAGATAGACCGCCTCCAGAAGATTGCTCTTGCCCTGGGCGTTGCCTCCCACAATGACCACCGGCCCGGCGGGGAGGGAGAAGTCCAGCCGGGGGAAGTTGCGATAATTGGCTAGCTGGAGACGGCGCACTCTCATGACAAGCTTCCAGGCTGCTAAGGCCTGTCAGAATGGAGACCCTGCTTGCCGACAGGCAGGCGCCATCATTATAGCCTATGGGCTGGAGCAGGAACTCGGGGGGAAATCGAAGGAAATGGCCCGGCAGCGACGGGAAGCCTAGGTGGCCCTCACCTTCACACGCTCGACGACGGGCTCCAGATAACGCTGAACGGCCAGGAGGAATGTGCTACCGACCTCGCCGCTCTCCACCCAGATGCGCCCGCCGTGCAGCTCTGCCAGAGACTTGGCGATAGCCAGGCCCATGCCCATGCCGCCAGGCACACGCCTGCCGGAGCCCTCCTTGCCCCGATAGAAGGGCTCGAAGATGACCTGCCGTTCGTGCTCGGGGATGCCGGACCCGGTATCGGAGATGGCGATGATAACCTCGTCCTCTTCCTCGCGCACGTCGACGCTGATGCGCCCACCGGCAGGAGTGAAGCGATGAGCATTGGATAGCAGGTTCACCAGTATCTGTTCGAAGCGCCGCTGATCCACCAGCACCTTGGGCCCGGGGGCGTCGAAGTGAACATCGAGGGTCTGCCTTTTCGTTTGGACAAGTGGCCGAATGAGGTTGCAGGCGGCCCCTACCATCTCGCCCGTTCCCACAGGCTCCAGGTTCAGTTGCAGCTGGCTATTGCTCAGGCGGGCCATGCTCACCAGGTCGCCAATGAGGGTGTTGAGGCGATTGACGCCTTGCACAATATGCCGGATGAGCTGGCCCCGTGGGCTCTCCGCCGGCGAGTCATCCTCTTCCTGGAGCATCTCGGCAGATGTCTTCACCGCGGTGAGAGGCGTTCGTAGTTCATGGGAGACCGTGAGGAGAAAATCGCTCCTCATTTGGGCCAGCTCTTGCAGTCGCTCAGCCCGCTTCCTCTCCTGATCGTACAAGCGGGCGTTATCGAGGGCCAGGCCAATGACGACGCCGATAGCGCTCAGGAGCCGACGGTCCTTGGGATTGAAGGTGGCGCTATCGCCTGCCAATCCAAGGACGCCGATGACCTTGTCCGACGATAGGAGGGGCACGTAGGCCACTGAATACGATTCGCCGAGCCCAGAAAACCACCGGTCCCCGGCCGCCGTTCGCTTGCTGGTCACCTGACCTCGCCGTATCGTGTCCTGGAGTTCGCTTTCGGCCAAGGAAAGGTGGGGAGCCACCTTGAGCCACTGCTCGGGAAGACCCGCGCTGGCCACCGGCTCCAGCTCTTGCAGGTCGCTGTGTATCCAGGCCACGATGGCCGCTTCTGCTCCCAAGAGCTGGGCCACCATCTCGGCGCTGCGATGGCAGGCCTCTTTGAAGCCCTCTAGAGGGCTCAGCTCCACCGCCAGCTTCACCGGATAAAAGCTTGCTCTGGTCAGGCGAAGAATATGACTGAAGGCCAGCTCGACGGCCAGGCCAACAGTGACCGCCATCGTAAGGAAAATGAGGACGCCCCGTCCCGCAGACAGGTCGAAGGCAAACAGGTAAAGCAACACAAGGATGAGGGTCACCAAGAGAGCACCAACCCTCACCCATCGCTTGAGAAGGCTTACCTCCCGCAGAGGGTCGCTGACAAACGGATACCGTCTAATACGAAACATGAACTGACCTCGGCAGGCTCTCTAAACATAAAGACACCGCAGCCACGCTCCTGTTACAGGTTCTCCCCATTACGAATAGGATTCGTTATGTAGCCCTATCGCTGGGGAGAAGAAAAGAAGGTGGGCCTCCAATAGCGAGGCCCCAGGCGGGTTCGCCTGGGGCCTCGACTATCCGGCCTCGAGAGTAAAGGAGTCGTTCGCTACTTGTTCCGCCGCCTCAGCGACCACACCGCACTCCCCGTGCCCGCCAGCATCAGCAAGGCAGCGCCGGCCAAGGAAAGGACAGCCCAGGGCCAAGCCGTAGACACTGGCTCCCACCCGCTGCCTCCAGTCTGTGGCAGCGCCACTGGCATGGCAGGGGCCGGTGGCGGCGGGGGAGGCTCGACCTCCGGCAAGACAACTGGCGTGGCCATCGGTGTAGGCGTCGGCGTTGGCGTCGGCGTTGGCGTCGGCGTTGGTGTGGGCGTAGGCGTCGGCGTAGGCGTCGGCGTCGGTGTAGGCGTGGGTGTAGGCGTGGGTGTAGGCGTGGGCGTGGGCGTCGGCGTCGGCGTCGGTGTAGGCGTAGGCGTAGGTGTAGGCGTCGGTGTGGGCGTAGGCGTCGGTGTGGGCGTAGGCGTCGGCGTGGGTGTAGGCGTAGGCGTAGGTGTCGGCGTAGGCGTGGGTGTGGGCGTCGGCGTCGGCGTCGGTGTAGGCGTGGGCGTCGGCGTGGGCGTCGGCGTTGGCGTAGGCGTTGGCGTAGGCGTTGGTGTCGGCGTTGGCGTAGGCGTGGGTGTAGGTGTTGGCGTCGGTGTAGGCGTGGGCGTCGGCGTGGGTGTGGGCGTAGGAAGCTCGCCAAGCCCCAGCATTGGCACGTCTTGGTGCCCCACATTGATCCGTTCGTCATCCGCGTCCGGGAACGCACCGTCGTTGTCAGCGTCGAAAAGGGCATCATCAATCGCGGCGTGCAGGTTGCCAGTGACCGGGAAATCGAAGCAAGAGAAACGTACGTCAGTGCGGACGATGAGCTCATCGCCTGGGTCGAGGCCTTCGACCTTGACGACGACCTCGAGGACGTCAGCCCGGTCGGCGGGAGTGGGATCGCCAAAGGTTGAACCAACGGGCAGGTAACCTTCGCTTATCTTGGTGACGGTCTCGTTGCCGTCTAGACCGACGTTGCCATCATCCCCGGTCTGGCTCGGAGACGGGAAATCGACGGCACTGATGCCTGCATCGACGACATACTCGTAACCAACCCCTTGCTGGCCGCCATTGTGGGCATCGAAGTGGTACACCATGAAGATGGTCTTAGTGCCGGTCGCATCGGCGTGTACAGCTACCCTTGTAAAGAACACAATCCGGTCGCCACATTCGAAGTCTGCTGCTTCGAGCTCCTCCTTGACGTCCACGTTGGGGGTTCCGTCGTCGTAGCCCAGGTCTTGCCCCTCAGCGGCACCAACCTCGTTCCCCTCCGACCCGCTGGAGTGATAATAAGTAGTGTGCTGGGCCGCCACAAAGTCGAGGTTTTCGAAGTCGCCACTAGCGGCCGAAGCCACGTTGCCCGACGGCGAACTCTGCCCGCCGACCGCGGACATCGCCAGCACAACCAACGCGCACGCTGCCAGGACAAGTCCTATGCTAAAACGAGTCTTTCTCCACATGTTCATCCCTACCTATCTACTCAGCCATCAGGCGAATGCGGTCGGTTCTCGACCCAGATTGGGAAACCACGGCGATTTCGTTTCCACTACAGCCATTATCGCCGGACCGAACTTAAGGATCAGTGAAAAACGGAGGCAGGAGGGTTAAGGGAGGGTGAAGATTGATTGCGGCCGCCCGCCTAATGTGTAACGGGCGCGCCCAGGGTGTGAGCGCTTATTTCACGGGGGGTGTCGCTATGACTGGGAATCGGTGGGGACCAGCCGGTAGCCGACCCCCCTCTCGCTTTCGATAGAGATGGTGGCGCCCATCTCCTCGCCCAGCTTGTGGCGAAGGCGGCGGATGTAAACCTTCAGGTAGTCCAGCTCGCTGGTGTACTCTCGGCCCCAGACCTTGGCCAGAAGGGTGCGATGGGGCAGCACCCGACCGGCGTTGCGGGTCAGGTGATAGAGAAGGCCGTACTCGATGGGGGTAAGCCTCACCTGCGTGCCCCCCACCGTCACCCGGCGAGTGCCGTAGTCCATCTGGAAGTTGCCTGCCTCATACGTCTCGCCCACGGCGGGCGGCTGGTTCTGATAGCGACGCAGAACCGCCCGCGATCGCGCCAGTAGCTCCAGGTGGCTGAAAGGCTTGGTAATGTAGTCGTCGGCTCCCATTTCCAGCCCACGCACTCGCTCCACCTCCGCATCACGGGCGGTGAGCATGATGATTGGAACGTCGGAGAAGCGGCGCACCTCTTCACACACCTTGAATCCGTCGATATCGGGGAGCATGATGTCCAGTAGGACGAGGTCGGGCGCTTGCCCCTCGATAGCGGCCAGCGCCTCCTCGCCTGTACTGGCGGCGATCACTTCAGCTTCCGGCCAGCGGAGATTGAAGCAAAGTCGTACTATCTCGATAACCTCGGGTTCGTCGTCTACCGCTAGTATTCTCATAGCCCCCTGCCTATGCTGAGAAGAAGACGAGACACAGCTAACATATGGGCAAACTAGGCCTGCCCTTCTATGAAGAGACTCACCGCCGCCCGCTATTGTTACATTACCGCTTGGCGGCAGAGGATAGATGCCCGAGGTGTTTCTACCACTGAACGAACATGGGCATGATCACGTGGACGTAGTTGTCCTGGCCCACCGGTTGCAGGACGCCGGGGCTGGAGGGGCCGGACGTCTCCAGGGCCACCTGGCTGCAATCCAGCACCTGGAGCACATCCTGGAGGTACCTGCTGTTGAAGGCGATCTTAGCCGCCTCACCCTCCACGGAGGCGTCGAGCTCGCCGCGGTTGTCACCGATCTCCTCGGCCCGAGCAGAGATGACCAGCTTGCCCGGCGATAGCTCCTCCCCCAGCGTGATCTGGATGCGGATGATGCCGCTACCGTCGCGGGCGAAGATAGCAGCGATGCGCGTCTCCCGCAGAAACTCGGCCACATCGACAACGGCGCGGCACGTGTGGTCCTTAGGGATTAGCTGGCTGTAGTTGGGGAAGGTGCCCTGGATAAGCTGTGCCACCAGCTCCACGTCCTTGAAGCGAAACAGAACCTGACTGCGGCTGCTGTTGATGGTCATCTCGATGGGCTCTTCCTCATCGGCCAGGAGACGGTTGACCTCTCGCATCGCCCGAGCAGGAATGATAACCTCGCTACGCTCGGACGCCTCCTCCTCCAGAGAGAGCGTGTGCACAGCCAGGCGGAAACCGTCGGCAGCGGCCAGAGTGAGGGTGCGCCCCTCCCTGAGAAGATGAATGCCCGTAAGCACCGGGCGGGTATCATCGCTGGCAGCGGCGAACTCCACCTGATTGATGGCGGTGCGCAGGCTCAGGGGGTCGAGAGCAAGGGAGACCCCTTCCCGGATGGCCGGGATGGGAGGAAAGTCGCTGGCATCCATGCCAGCCACGGTCGCCTCGTTGCGGGCGCAGACGATGCGCAACTGCCTAGCCCTAGGCGTCAGGCTCATCTCGATGCGCTCGTTGGGCAGGGAGTTGACGAAATCGCCCAGGAGGCGGGCGGGCACGGTAATCGCCCCCTCCTCCTCCACCTTGGAGCCAATCCAAGAGGTGATGGCGATCTCCAAGTTGGTGGCCGCTAGCTTCAGGCGACCATCGTCGGTGGCGATGAGGATATGGGAGGTCTGAGGCAGAGTGCCGCGAGCCGCCACCGCTCGACCAACAATGGACAGACCCTTGGAGAGATTCTCTTGCAGACAAGAAATATTCATGATAACCACCTATCGTCGTGTAGTCAGGTGAGTATACGGTTAGACAGAAGTATACACCAACCCCCACAGGCAAACAAGATGGATCGATCCCGCCATGGCTATCAGCCCGAGAGAACAGTCAAAAGATCGCGCAGGCTGCCAACCTGGAGGTCAGGCTCGGGAATGCCCGCAGGCAGCGGACGGCCAGGGCGATTCAGCCAGGCCACTGGAACCCCCGCCTGCCGGGCACCCACGATGTCGGGCATCGGACTGTCGCCAACGTAGAGGATCTGGTGGTGCTCCAGACCCAACACCCCCACCAGATAGCCGAAGATGGCCGGGGCCGGCTTGAGGGCCTGAGCCACCTCCGAGGAGACCACGACTTCGAACTTCAGACCATTCCTGGCCAGGCAGGCGTGCAGGAAATCGGCATCGGCGTTGGAGAGGATCGCCAGCCGATAGCGGGCTCGCAACGCTTCCAGCACCTCGGCCGCGTCCGCATACGCCTCGGCCTCGGACAGCTCCTCTTTGAGGCGAAGCGCGGCCAAACGGCCATCGCCCTCGAAGCCCAGGTCCCGTGCTGCTCGCTCGAACTGGAAAGCCCACGCCTCCTCATAGCGGCGATAGGCAGGCCTGGCCACATTCTCGCCCCGAAAGACAAAGGCCGCCTCCACGAACCTGTCCCAGAGAACCTCGGGGTCGACCTCCAGGCCCTGGGCGCGGGCGATCTCAGCCATAGTGCGGATGAAATCGGGAGTGGTGAATCGGACGACGGTGCCGTAGCAGTCGAAGGCAACCGCGCGAATCGAATCGAGCATCTTGCGACCTAGCCGCTAGGGAGAGCCCTCCCCAACCTGGCAGCCGCCGACGATTACCGCCGATGGCACATAGGGAGAGAAGCCGAAAGGTGAAGCCTGGAGGTGCGATCGCCTCCGAGAAGGCAAGAGCTGCTAGCCCACGGGGGCAGCCTGCGGCTGTCGCACTTCTTCGTAGGCGTCGGCCATCGCCAGCAGGATTTGGTCGGCCAGGCCAGCCATGAGCTCCCACACCTCCACCGCTTCCTCCGCCGATAGATTGCCCCGATGAGCCAGCTCTATGGCCGCCTCATCCAGCCCCTTGCGGAAGAAGATGAAGGCCTCCACGGCGTCACGCACCGGTAGCCCCTTGTCGGCGAATTCCCTTCCGTATTGGTGGCCGATCTGGCGGGCCTCCTCCATGAGACGAGAGCGGCGGCTTCCCCGGCTCAGATACTCGGAGACAAGATTCACCAAGCGCTGGCCGAGGGAGCGTAGTCGTTCCCGATCGCCCTCAGGCAGGCCCGTGTACCAGTGGGCCTGCTGCTTCTTACCCCGCTGAAGGCGGCGGCGAATGCGCATCAGCGCCAGGTGACCCAGGGAGCCGTAGCTAGCAGGGCCCGGCCGCCCTTGGCCAGCCATGAGGGCTCGCAGATCATCCTCAGCAAAACGGCGATGACCACCGGGGGTGCGGAAGGAGCGAACATAGCCGGCATCAGCCCAGCGGCGCAAGGTCGATTCGTTCACCCCCAAGAGATTGCACGCCCGGCTGAGACTGATCCACCGGCTAGGGCGACTCTGATCTTGCGTAATCTCAACAGGAACCCGAGCTCGCATCCAAACCTCCCTAAAGTCCCCCAAATCTTCAAAGACTTTCGAGGCGCATGGCAGATTGTATAATGGGCAAGCCTCAGTGTCAACCAGCATAAGTAATGTTTTGCAGCATTTTCCCCACTTAAGGGCATGTCTGACAGACCCAATGAACTATGCCACGCTTTGCCCCATAGACTATTGAAAACCTTGCCCACCAGTGGTAAATTCCTTCTCAAAGGGGTGCGTTTGGCCAGGCGAATGGAGGCTGCCATGGCTGAAGAAGAAGAGATCGGCCGAGTAAGGGACTACTTCGCCCGCATAGGGGTGGCGGGTATTGACCTCAGCGCCCGTCTCAAGGTGGGCGATACCATCCACATCAAGGGCCACACCACCGACCTCCAGCAGGTGATGGACTCGATGCAGATCGAGCACGAGGACGTCCAGGAGGCCGGCCCGGGGGACTCGGTGGGGATCAAAGTCCAGGAGCGCTGCCGCAGCGGTGACCACGTCTATCGGGTCACCGAATAAGCGCTGAGAGACCTGTCGCAGCACGCTCTCAAAGACAAAGCTGACAATACGCAAGGGCAACGCTCAGGGAGGCGGCATTCATCCCGTCCACCTGGAAGCACACCTCCAGGCCAGCCGCCAAGGCCGTCGCCGATCCTCATCTGCCGTCACGGCTGGCAAAAAAAGCCGTCGGCGACGGCTGTTGCGGTCGAACCCCAGAGGCAGCGTCTAGTCGCCAGCCATCCCTCGCATCAGATTGGCCATCTCGATGGCTGACATTGCGGCGTCGTAGCCTTTGTTGCCCATCTTCCCGCCCGCTCGCTCCAGGGCTTCCTCCAGGCTGTCGGCGGTGATGATGCCGAAGATAAGCGGCACGCCCGTCTCCAGGCCGGCCCGGGCGATGCCGCTGCTGACCTGGCTTGCTACGTACTCGAAGTGAGGGGTCTCGCCACGGATGACCGCCCCCAGGCAGACCACCGCCTGATAACGGCCACTCTCGGCGAGCTTGCGAGCGACCAAGGGGATCTCAAAGGAACCGGGCACCCAGGCCACATCCACCCTCTCCGCCTCCACGTCATGATGCCTCAGGCCGTCCTGGGCGCCCGCCAGTAGCTGGCGGGTTATCAGATCGTTGAACCGCGAGACGACAATAGCTATACTCAACCCCTCGCCTCGCAGACGTCCTTCGAAGGTCGTGCCGGCCAAGAAATACCTCCCGTCAGGACACGATGTCCAGCAAGTGGCCCAACTTATCGCGCTTGGTCTCCAGGTAGCGCATGTTGTGGGGGTTCGGCTGGGCAATAATCGGAATTCGCTCCACCACCTCCAGGCCGTAGCCCTCCAGGCCCACCCGCTTCGAGGGGTTATTAGTGAGCAGGCGGATCTGCTTGAGCCCCAGGTCCACCAGGATCTGCATACCGATGCCGTAGTCGCGACGGTCGGCGGGGAAGCCCAGGGCCTCGTTGGCCTCCACCGTGTCCAGACCCTGCCCATCCTGGAGAGCGTAGGCTCGGATCTTGTTGCAGAAGCCGATGCCCCGCCCTTCCTGGCGCATGTAGACGAAGACGCCCCTTCCCTCCCCGGCGATGCGTTCCAAGGCTAGCTCCACCTGCTCGCCGCAGTCGCAGCGTAGGCTGTGGAAAACATCGCCGGTGACACATTGGCTGTGCACGCGCACCAGCACCGGCTCCGGCGTGGAAACATCGCCCATGACCAGGGCGGCGTGCTCGTCGGGGTCTATGATGCTGCCATAGGCGATGAGGCGAACCTCACCCCAGCGGGTCGGTATCGTAGTCTCGGCCATCCGGCGCACCAGGCGCTCCCGCTGGATGCGGTAGGCGATAAGCTGGTTGACGCTGATGATCTTTAGCCGATGGCGGGCAGCGAACCGCTTGAGGTCCGGCAGCCGAGCCATCGTGCCGTCGGCCTTCATGATCTCGCACAGAACCGCCGCCGGATAGAGGCCGGCCAGACGGGCCAGGTCCATGGCAGCCTCGGTCTGGCCTGCTCGCACCAGCACGCCCCCTTCGCGGGCCCGCAGGGGGAACATATGGCCCGGCATCACCAGGTCCTCGGGTCTGGTGGTGGAGTCGATGAGAACGTGCACCGTCCGGGCCCGATCGTGGGCTGAGATGCCCGTGCTGACGCCGTCACGGGCCTCCACAGAAACCGTGAAGGCGGTGCCAAAGCGCGACCTGTTGTCCCCCACCATCATGGGGATACGCAGCTCATCCAGTCGCTCCCCTATCATGGGGATGCAGACGAGGCCGCGGCCGTATCTGGTCATGAAGTTGATGGCCTCGGGCGTCACGAACTGGGCGGCAAGGGTGAGATCTCCTTCGTTCTCCCTGTCCTCATCATCGACAATGATGACGAAGTGCCCCTGCCGATACTCCTGGATTGCCTCCTCAATGGTTGCCATCACCATGACCCTATCCCCCGCTTCTCCGGTCGAGTCCCTGCTCACTACGCCTTCGCTAGTCAGGGCTCGCCTCCTTGAGTAGCTGATCCACGTAACGAGCTATTATATCCGATTCTAAGTTTACCGTATCTCCTGGCTGCTTGCGAGTGAGGTTGGTAACGTCCTGCGTGTAGACCACCAGGGACACAGCGAACGAACTCTCATCGCGGTCTATCACCGTAAGGCTAACGCCGTCAATAGCGATGGGCCCCTTGACGATGACGTAGCGCATGATCTCGGGCGGGGCGGAGTAGCGGGCGATGACCGCGTCCTCCTCGGGCGTGACCGAGAGAAGAGTGCCGGTGGCTTCCACTACTCCCCGCACCACGTGGCCGCCCAGCCGGTCGCTGAGGGTAAGGGCCCGCTCCAGGTTCACCAGGTCGCCCGGCTTCAACTGGCCCAGGTTGCTGCGGCGATAGGTCTCCGGCATGACGTTGGAGGTGAAGCTATCCTCATCCATATGGGCCACCGTCAGGTCCACCCCGTTGATCGCAATGCTGTCGCCCAGGTGCGTCCCCCGCAGAGCCTTCTTGCAGGCGATGACCAATCGCCCCCGCTCCGCCTCCTTCACGACGCCTGCCTCCTCAACGATGCCCGTGAACATCTATTCACCCCTCTTCATCGGATATCCGGTGATAAGAGTATCGTCCCCTAGTCGTTCCACTGTCACCTCTCGCAGCCGCCAGGCCTGCGCCAGCCGATGGGCTCCCCGGCCAGCCACCGCCGCCGGCGCCTCGGCAGCGCCGATGATCATGGGGGCGATGATCACCTGCACCTTGTCCACCAGCCCCTGGTCGAAGAGCGAGCCCAGTAGGATGCCCCCTCCCTCCACCAGCAGGGAGAGGACTCCCCGTTCGGCCAACGCCTTCAGCAGCGCCCCCAGGTCAACAGAACCGCCATCCCCGGGAAGAACCAGCACCTCCGCCCCGGCTGCATCCAAGGCCTGCCGCCGAGAAGGGTCGGAGCGGTCGCTGGTGGCGATGACTGCCCGCCCCGGCCCCTGAAGCACGCACGCCTTCGCTGGCGTGCGGCCACTACTGTCGACCACCACCCGCAACGGCTGACGTTCGCTCTCCCGACCGCCGGGACGAGCAGTGAGCTGCGGGTTATCCACCAGGATGGTGTTCACCCCTACCATAATAGCATCCACCGCCGTTCGCTGCTCGTGAGCCCACTGGCGGCTCTGCGGCCCGCTGATCCAGCGGGAATCGCCGCTGGCGGCAGCGATACGACCGTCCAGGCTGGCGGCGAACTTGGCGATGACGAAAGGGAGGCCGGTGGTACGATGCTTGATGTAGGCCTCGTTGAGACGCCGCGCCTCCTGTTCGCATTCGCCCACCTGCACAGCTATGCCCGCCGCCTCCAGCTCCTTGCGGCCGCGGCCGCTCACGTTGGGGTCGGGGTCAAGGATCGCCATCTGCACCTCGGCCACGCCGGCAGCGATGATCGCCTCGGTGCAGGGCGGCGTCCGTCCCCGATGGCAGCAGGGCTCCAGGCTGACGTACAGGGTGGAGCCGCGAGCGGCCTCGCCCGCCTGCTCCAGGGCCACGACCTCAGCATGAGGCCCTCCCGGCGGCCGAGTAAACCCCTCGCCCACCACCTGCCCGTCGCGCACCAGGACGGCACCCACCGCCGGATTGGGGCTGACTCGTCCAAGAGCCTGGCCGGCCAGGACCAGGGCCCTCTCCATGTAGTCCATGGCGATCAGTCCGTTCTCTTGGGGAAGTCCTGGTGGACCCGGCTGGCAGCGGGGCCCGTTTGCCCCTGGCCTATCTCCTCGCGAATGGAGCGATCACTGAGAACCACTGCTAGCCCGCCACCTCTGCCTTCCGGTGGCGTCATTCTAGCATTCGCTAAACGTCAGGAGCAACCGAGGGCTCGAGGGGGATCATCCCTCGAGCCCTCCAATGCCAGGCCACGTCGAGAGACTAGCCATCTACTCGATAGCGTAGGTGATGTGGACGCTGACCACCACCTCCAGCTCGCCCGCGCTGATCTCGGTAACTGGCGCTTCCTCCATCGCGTAGACGCCACCACGGTCGTAGTAAGGCTGCGGGTAGGGCGTGGAGATGGACTCGGTGATGTAGGTGGCCTTGCCCAGGCTCACCCCGGCCAGAGTGGCCAGCTCATCCGCCTTGGCCTGAGCGTCGGCCACCGCTTCCTCGCGGGCCTCACTGCGCAGCGCCGTCGTGTCGTCGATGGTGAAGGAGATGCTCTGCACCTGGAGCAGGTCACCGCCCGCTTCCACGGCATCGTCGATGACTTCGCCCGCCTTGTCGATGTCCCGCACCTTCACCTGCACCATGTGGCTTACCCGATAGCCTGTCAGGATCTGCTCGCCGTTGCGATAGTCGTACTCCGGGTAGATGCTGAACTGGCTGGTCTGGATGTCCTTCTCCTCGACGCCGTTGTCCTCCAGGGAGTCCAGCAGGTCGCCCATCGCTTCCTGAACCCGGCTGTTGGCTGCCTTGACCGTGGCCGCCTTCGCCGAGACGCCCAGGCCCAGCACAGCCATGTCGGGTGCGGCCGAAGCCCGTCCCTCGCCGCTCACGCTTATCCCCTGCGCCTGCGAGTTGTTGTCCGAGCTGGCGGCCGCCGAGCCATACGGCCCCGACGACGTCACAGGCGCCGACCCCTCCGGCGAGGCCGATGAGTCGGAGTCGCAAGCAGCGAGCAGAACAACGGACAAGAGCGCACCCGCTATCAGCAGAACCCCTATCCCTTTCTTCATCAAGATCGCCTCCTTTGTGCTACGGTCGGTTTCCGATCCTTCTCTGAAAACGAGCCAAAGCCCAAACGACCACAAGAACGCCTACGCCAGCGCCCAGGCCCACCTCCAGCCAGCGCACGGCCTCCTGCCGCGAGAGCCCGCCACCCTCCTCCTCGGCCAGAGCTTGGGCCTCCGCTGGCATAGCCTCGGCTTCCTCTTCGACCTCGGCCTCCTCGAGCGCCTCCTTCTCGGGGGGTTCCTCCTCCGAGACGTCCGCGCCGACCGCCGGCGCCATTCGCTTCACGTCTGAGATGCCAGGAACATCTGTGATATCAAAGAGCTCTGGCGTCTCGACAGGCGCCGCTTCCATCGCTTCTTGCGTCTCAGCGGCCGCCGGGGCGAGCATCCGCGGCGTCTCCTCTTCTTCCTCCTCGCCATCCCCAGGCAGGCCAGCGAAGTCACCGACCACCACCAGGGCCAGGGCGAAGGCGGCGGTTGCCGTGGCCAGACGCAGGCCGAACTCCAGTCGCCTGGCCGTTGGCCGCGGACGCACCTCCGCGACCGGAGCGGCCGCCAGAGTGAACGAGCGCGGCACCTCGGCCATGGGCAGGCTGCCGAGGGCCTCAACGGTACTCCGAAGCTCCGCCAGCTCCTGTCGGCAAGCCTGGCAAGAATCGAGATGGGCCTCCAGACGACGGCGCGCCCGCTCGGGAAGCATGTCGTCTACATAGACGGAAAGGTCGCGCCGAAAGCGGCGATGGCGAGATTGCAGCAAGGCTTTCAGCATCACTAATCCTCACTCCTTAAGACGAAACCGACGAGGCAGAAGTTCCCGTCGCGCCACCAAGTACTCGCGCATCCTGGCCCGGCCACGGGCAATGCGCGACTTCACTGTCCCCAGTGAGCAGCCCAGGGCCTCTGCTAGTTCCTCGTAGCTCAGGCCGTGGATATCGCGGAGAATAATCGCCAGGCGCTGCTCCGCTGGCACGGTGGCCAGCCCCTGTTGCAGGTGCCGGGCCAGCTCCCGTCGCAGGGCCTCTTCCTCCGGCCCGGCCAGGTGAGAGGGGACGTCCGCCGGCGAGCCCGCTTCCAGCGCTGCCTCCAGTGAGGCTGCCGGCCGCCTCCGGCGGCGGCGCAACTCATCGCAACAGATGTTGGCAGCGATGCGCAGGAGCCAGGCCCGAAAGCTACCGCCCCGAAAGCTGTCAAGGCGACGGTAGGCACTGATAAAGGCCTCCTGGGCCGCGTCTTCGGCCGCCGCCGAGCCCAGCATCCGTAGACAGAGGTTATAGACCTGGCGCTGGTAGACCTGCACCAGGGTGTTGAAGGCGTCCAGGTCCCCCTTCCGGCTGCTCCGGACGAGCTCTCCTTCGTCGGCGATAACCATCGATCTCCCTCGCCGGGGCTCCGCTCCCCTAAGCAAGCCCAGCGCTATTCTAGCAGAAGGGCAAAAGGGGACGGCGACTCTCTTCAGCCTGTGCCAGCGTTATCTGTATTTGGTATACTAGGATTCTGAGGACGGTGCTTCTCTCAGCCCTCCTCGGTGTTGTTATGCAGTGGCCACGTCCACCGGTAGACCCCGAATTCGAGCCATGGCTCGAGCCCTGGCCGCCCTACGAGCCCGCGGGCAGGCCCGAAGAGGAGGCTGTCCGCAGGGGAAATCGCTGGGCAACTGCCCTTCCTTCCTTTATCGTCGGTTTGGCAGCGATCGCAGTGGGTGCGCTTGCCACTCATGGCCGCGGAGAGATCCACGTCATCTTTGTGGGGCCGATAGCCCTTGGTACCATGTCCATGTTGCTTGGCGTCATTCAATTGCGCATCTTCCCATCTGTGATCGAACGGCGCTACCTCACCATCTATCGGGAGGTCGTCGAGACCCTCCTTCTGGCCCTGCTCGTGTTCCTGGCCGTCCAATATAGCGCCCAGAACTTCAAGGTGGAAGGGTACAGCATGCTCCCCAGCCTGGAGAACGACCAGTACATCATTGTCAACAAGCTGGCCTACGCCCAGTTCGACCTGGGCATCTTCGACTTTGTCCCCTTCTTCGACGCCGGCGACGACTCCACCCACCATCTGTTCGGTTCCCCCGAGCGGGGTGATGTGGTGGTCTTCGAGTCGCCCAGGAGCCCCGACCAGGACCTGATCAAGCGGATCATCGGTGTGCCCGGAGACAAGGTGGAGATCCATGATGGTCGCGTTCACATTAACGGTGAGCCCTTGGACGAGCCGTATATAGACGGCCAAACCAGGTGCAGCAGCGGGTGTTCCTGGGTTGTCTCCGAGGGCCACTACTTCGTCCTGGGCGACAACCGTAACAAGAGCAGCGACTCGCGGACCATCGGCCAGATCCCCGAAAAGAATATCATCGGCAAGGCCTGGTTCTCCTACTGGCCCGTCTCGGACATAGGCCCGGCCCCCAACCACTCTGTCTCCTTCGCCAGCGAGGACCGAGAGGACTAGGATGTCGAGTGAGATCGAGAGGCTCCTGCGGGAGGTGGGCGCCGTTGTGGAAGGCCTTGAGGGTTGCACGACGTCGCCCAGCGCGGTAACCTTTTTTCAAAGAATCACGTTTTAACATATTGACAAGGGCAACGGATTAAGGGAATATTCTCCTAGACAATAGTCCCCGGGGTTGGGGGTGCACGGGAGGACAAGCAGGCTGCTTATGGGGTGCGACAGCGCCCGCTTGGAGGCGCGAGATATGCTGCATGAAGAGCTGCGGGAGCTCAAGACCCTCCTGGAAACCCGTTCCTACTTCCACCGTGAACCTGAAGAAGAACCCTTTACGCTGGCGTCGGGGCGGAAGAGCCGCTACTACTACGACACGAAGTGGGTGACGCTGGCTCCCAGAGGCCAGCGCCTAGTGGGCCACGTACTGTTCAGGCTGCTCCGCGAAGTTGGAGGAGTCGATGCTGTCGGGGGCCTGGAGCTTGGCGCTGTCCCGATGGCGACAGCCACTGCGTTTGCCAGCGAACTCCAAGGGCACCGCATACCGGCGTTCATTGTCAGGAAGGAAGAAAAGACCCACGGCACCATGGGCAAGCTAGCGCAAGGCCGCGCGGAGGACGGCTCCGCACCTATCGGCCCGGGTCGGCGGGTGGCGGTGCTCGACGATGTCGTCACCACCGGAGGGTGCGTCGAGAAAGCCATCGACCGCATTGAGGCCGATGGCGCACACGTGGCCGCGGTGGTCGTCCTAGTGTGCCGGACCGAGGCGGAGGGACGGCAGAACATCGAGAACAAGGGGCACGATTTCTACGCAATCTTCGACGCGCACGAGCGCGATGGCGGGAAGCTACACCTCAGCAAGGAGCTGGCCCGCCTTCTGCAAGTCCCCGCCTGACGCGTACCCCGCCGAGTGCCCTCTCTGCGCTCAGCAGGTTGCCCTCACGGTGACCTGAGCAGCGTTTCCTACCTCTCAAGGGCCGCCAGCCGCCTTGTTCACCTCCCTTTGCGGCTTTCCCACCATCAGCACTGCCGGGGCAGCCACGAGAGCGGCCAGCCCCACTACCAGGAAGGCGGGCCGATAGGTGTCCATTATGTCGTAGATCGCCCCAGCGAAGATAGGACCAGCGAAGGCCCCCACGCTGGCCACGAAGAACATCAGACCCTGGATGCCGCCAAAGGCTCGCAGGCCAAAGTACTCCGCCTGAAAAGCGGGCCGCACGGAGATGGAGCCGCCCCAGCCCGGGGCGAAGATGATGAGGTACAGAGGAACCTGCCAGGCACTTTGAACCGTGGCCGCCAGAAGGATGCCCACAGCAATGAAAAGGTAGGCTGCGGCCAGCACTTTTCGCTTGTCCACATAGTCCGCCAGCCAGCCGAAGCCTAGTCGGCCCACCAGGCTCACTATCGGCACGGCCATCTGCGCCGCCGAGGCCGTCAGCGAGGAAAGGCCCACGGACTCCTCCAGGAAAGCTACCTGATGGGCAATGATGGCCAGGCTACCGAAGCCGATCAAGCTCATGGCAATGGCCATCAACCAGAAGGAGCGGGTGCGCAGCGCCTGGCCTATGGTCAGGCCCTCATCCTGGCGGGCAGCCACCCCGTCGCCAGGGCCCCCTGCGCCCACCGTGGGGGCCTGGCGTTGGCCAGCGGCCACCTCTTCCTCGGTCGGCAGGGCGAGTTCGCCATCGGGCAGGAGGCCCAGATCCTGGGGCCGGTTGCGCACGATCAGGGCCAGAGGGATGCAGACGGCCCATTGGATTAAACCCATGATGAGCAGGGCCGTGCGCCAGTCGAAGGCTGCTATCAGCGAGGCCAGCACCAGCACCATCACGCCGCTGCTGCCACCGCCCACTGTCATCAACGCCAAAGCCCGGCCCCGTTTTCGCTGGAACCAGTGAGCGACCGCTGTCATCGCTACCGGGCCGGCCGTGGCGCTCATGCCTATGGCGATGAACGCTGCAACGGCGTACAAGTGCCACACCGCCTCGATGCGGCTGAGGAGAATGAAACCTGTTCCGACCAAGAACACCCCCACCAGTACGAGACGGCGAGGGCCCATCCGATCGACCAGATAGCCGGCGACAGGGGCTCCCACTCCTCCAAGCTCTGTCCTGAGAGAGAAAGCGCCGGCTATGGCGGCCCGCGACCAGCCGAACTCCTTGGTCATGGGGGTGATCAGGGTGCCGAAGCCGTAAAAGAAGGTGCCGCCGGTCAGAAAGATGATGCCGCCGGAGGCAAAGACCACCCACCACCCGTAAAACAAGGTTACTCCTTAACTCGCCCAGGGAGCCGGCATCCGTCAGCTCCCAACACTGGTCAGATGATAACCGCCCTCGCGTCTAGGTGCTGGGCACGCCCACCGGCTGACCCGCCCACGCGTGCGGCCTTCGTGCCATCAGCACAGCGGGAGCGGCCGCCAGAGCGGCCAGTCCCACAATCAGGAAGGCGGGCCGATAGGTGTCCATCACGTCGTAGACGGCCCCAGCAAAGATCGGCCCAACAAAGGCCGCCAACGTGGACATGCCCCACATCAGCCCCTGAATGGTGCCAAAGGCGCGCAGGCCGAAATACTCCGCCTGCAGAGTGGGCAGGACACTAATGGCACCACCGAAGCCAGGGGCGAACACCACCAGGAACACAACGGCCTGCCAGGGGCTCTGAACAGCAGCGAAGATGAGGATGCCCAGGCCTTGCAGAGTCCAGGCCGCCGCCAGCAGCCAGCGCCTGTTCAGGTAGTCTGCCAGCCAGCCAAAGCCGAGTCTCCCCACGAGGCTGCCGAAGGGGATGCCCATCGCGATCACGGCAGCCCCTTCCTCCGTGAAGCCCCCCGATTCGTCAAGGTAAGCTATCACATGGACGATGATCGCTAAGGCGCCTATCCAGGCCAGGACCAGCCCCGACGCCAGCAGCCAGAAAGAGCGCGTATGCAGCGCCTGGCCTACCGTTAGCCCTTCCTCCTGTCCCATGCCGCTGTGCCCACCTTCCCCCTCGGCCGCCTCCGGCAGCGGGCTCGCCGCCGCCTGGCTCAGGGCAGAAGGCTCACCGTCGGGCAGAAGGCCCATCTCCTCCGGTCGCTGGCGCACCGTCGCGGTCAGAGAAATACAGATTGCCAACTGGCCGATGCCCATGATCATCAGGCCAGTCCGCCACTCGAAGAGAGCTATCAGCAAGGCCGCCAGCAGCACCATCAGCCCGGCTGCCCCCTCACCCGCGCCCAAGATACCCAGAGCGCGTCCCCGCCTCTTCACAAACCAGTGAGCGATGGCTACCTGGCACACCTGCAGGCTCGCCAGGCTCATGCCGACGGCGATAACCGACACGGAGATGTAGAACTGCCACAACGCCTGAACCTGGCTGAGGGCCAGATTGCCACCACCCACCAGCATCACGCCCGCCACCAGCAGCGGGCGCACACCGACACGGTCCACCAGATAGCCAGCCACGGGCACAGTCAGCCCCGCCATCACCGCGGCGATGGAGGGGCCAGCACCGATAGTCGCGCGCGACCAGCCAAACTCCTCCTCTAGGGGGTCGACCAGGGTGCTGAAAACATATAGCGGCCCGGCGCCGACGACGAGTATGATGGCGGCTGCAGCCAAGACCACCCACCAGCCGTAGTAGAAAGGCACTACCCGAACCAGCGCAGAAGTTGACCGCTCCATGATCACAATACAGGTCAGATGATAGCCACCCCACCCCTCTCAGCCAACCCTCGTCCCGTTCAGGCGCAGCGCCACTTTGCCCGTTTCCCCGCCTGAGCCGTAACAGGCGGGGCCAGCCCGTCGTCATTCTTACTGGCTGGGTTTTCGACCAATCGTGACATTAGCCTCTACCTCGACAGAGGCCTGCTACAAGGAGGGCTGCCATTCCCTTGGCTGGTCATATAGCAACGAAGGAAACGGCGTACCTGTATAGAGTCTACAGACAGAACGAGCGGGCCAGCAAGAGAGCGATCCTGGATGTCATCGAGCCCCGCGCCCACGGCCGCCTTCTGGACTGCGGCTGCGGCGATGGCGAGTTCACCGTCCAGGTTGCCTGCCGCGCCCGCGTGTCCGAGGCCTACGGCATCGAGTGTGTCAGCCACCGCATCAGGGAAGCCAACGATCGGGGGATCATTGTCACCAAGGGCGACCTTGACGAACCGCTGCCCTACAAGAGCCGTTTCTTCAATATCGTTCACGCCGACCAGATCATCGAGCACTTGCGCAACATCGATCTCTTCCTCAAGGAAATCAAACGAGTGCTGCGGCCCGACGGCTACGCTGTCCTGTCCATCAACAACCTGGCTAGCTGGCACAACCGCTTCTCCCTGACGCTGGGGATGCAGGCCGGGCCCTTGCACGTACCCAACGATGCCATGGTGGGCAACGCCTCCGACCCGCCGCAGGCAATGTGCCATCCCTCTCAGCGTGATAGCCGCCTGCTCGTCTTCAGCTTTCGGGGCTTGGCAGAGCTATGCCACTATCACGACTTCTGGGTAGAGCGCCTGACATTCGCCGGCCACTATCCCCTTCTGCCTCACCCGACCCACCTCACGGGCAATTTGGACACCGCCCACGCTACCTTCTTGATCGCCAAACTTCGCCCCAGGTCTTGAGAGAAGCGAAGGCCAAGGCCTAGGCCATCAGTGGGCAACAAAAAAGTCTGCCGGCGGGGTAGCCCACCGGCAGACTTTTTTCCCTGGCCAAGGGAAGGGGACCCGACGTTATGGCTGAAAAGCCTTTCTCCGAAATGAAAGACGGACAAGGCCCGAAAATGTTACAGAGTTTTCGGCAAATTGTTCGGCTAATATGATCCTATCCCTGGGCTACACAGAGAAGAGGAAGCAGCCAGCGATTTGCCACGGATGGCAGACAACTCGTGTCTCGCCGAAGGCAAACAGCGAAGGCGGCCTTGCCCTTACCCCTGGCCCGAAGGACCCGCCAGGTCGGCGGCGATCCTGCGGACGATGGCGGGCAGGGCTTTCGCGAGCTGAGGCGTCAAGCTCTCGCCGAAGGTGCGGGTATCAGCAGCAGCGATAGCGTAGATCAGTATTTGCTCTGGCACGGGCAGACGCATCAGCCGGGCCAGACGCAGGGCCTGCCCCACGCCGATGCCATGACTGGAGGTTGCGGAGACATTTTCCAGGTCGTCGGTATCCAGGCGCCAGACCTCGCCCACCCTCGCCTCGTCCTGCACCACGTCGATGATCACCGCCCGGTCATAGCCAGACAGAAGCTGGACGGTCTGCATTCCCGCTACCGCCGCCTCCACCAGATCGACATCCTCGCCACCCACCAGTTCATATAGCTGGCGAGCAGCCTGAAGGCCGGCGGCGTCGTCGGAGAGGATAGGATTGCCCAGACCCAGGATCAGGGTCCGCAACCGCTAGTCCCTTCTGAGGCGCTGGGCGAGGTTCCCCTGGCTGTCGTAGATGCTGACGACCAGGGGCATCTGCCCGGGCAAGGAGTGGGTGGCACAGGCCAAGCAGGGGTCGTAGGCGCGGAAGGCCATCTCGACGGTGTTGAGAAGCCCCTCGGTGACCACCGTGCCCTTCTTGATCAGGCCCTGAGCCGCCTTCTTGATGGACATGGCCATGGCGCCGTAGTTATGCCCCGTCGCCACGATCAGGTTCATCTTCTTCACCAAAGCGTTCTCGTCCGCCCAGTAGTGGTGAATGAGGACGCCCCGCGGCGCCTCCACCACCCCCACGCCCTCGCCGGGGGTCTCGGTGGGAATGGTGCGGATGTCCGTGCTGGTTATCTCCGGGTCAGTGGCCAACTCCAGCAGGCGCTCGGCGGCGTACACCAGCTCGATAACCCGCGCCCAGTGGGTGGCCAGCGTGGCGTGCACCGGCTTGCCCCCCAGGGTCGAGTAGAATCGCTCGTACTCGGCCTGAGCGAGGGGAGTAGCCATACCGT
>JAUWYP010000027.1 GCA_030615765.1 Dehalococcoidia bacterium
ATGTGGTGCGCCGAGGGGCAAACCCCACAGATGCGGGCGGTAATGACGGGGAGCGTCTCTACCGGCCGCCCCTCGCAGAACTTCTCGAACCCCCTCAGCTCCGGCACCTGGAAGTAGGCGTTTTCCACGTCCCCCTCGTCGTTGAGGAAGATCTCGATGCGGCCGTGTCCCTCCAGCCGCGTGATGGGGTCAATGCTTATTCGGCGCGTCTCCACCTTGGCCTCTGTCATCTCTTCTTTGCTCCTCGTTCCCTGTCACTCCACTCTGCGGCCTCAGAAGGCCCTGAGCCGCTAGCGCGCGGCCTCGGCCTTCATGGGCTGGGCGGCGGCCTCGGCCGTTGCTGCCTCGCGCTCTAGCCTCCGGCGGCGCAGAAGCGATACGGGCAGGCCAAACATGTAGAAGGCGGCGATAGAGTCGGGAATGCCGCTCAGTATCCGTTCGATCTCTTCCGGATCGCGGGAATCGATGTTGGATGTCACTGCGCTCAGAAGCTTGGCTCCCTGATCCACCGCCCCGGGCGCCGGCCCGTAGCAGCCGATGCAGGGCATGTTCACCTGGGGACAGGGCGCTTCACAGCCGCCACGAGTGGCGGGCCCGGCACAGAGAATGCCCTGGTCCAGAAGGCACTTCTCAGGGTCGGGGATGATCTGGTAGGGCCGATATATGACTTTGATCGACTTGTCCTCCCTGGTGCGAGGGCAGTCATCGCACACCGTCTTCTCCGATGCCCCGATCACTGAACCGGGTGGAGGCAACTCCGCCCCCTCTTTCACCACCTGTATCAGCAGCTGGACCACCTTCTCCGTCTGCTCCTTCGTTGGCGGGCAGCCGGGCATGTAGTAATCGACCGGCACTACCTGGTTGAGGGTGCGGACTGTGTCGTAGAACTCGGGCAGGGTAAGCTCCCCCTCGGGCACCTGGAAGCTTAGCTGTGGGTAGGTGCCCTCCTCGTTGACTGTAGAGGGCGTCTCGCGGTAGCTGTTCTCGAAAACCTCCCGACGGTTGGTGACGTTGCCCAGGCCGGGGATGCCGCCCAGGTGAGCACAAGCCCCGAAAGCCACCAGCACCTGCGACTTCTCCCGCAGCATGCGGGCCATGTGCTCCTGCTCGGAGTTCCTGATGGCGCCATTGAAGAGAGTTACCAGGATGCTCTTCTCCGGCAGGGCCTCCACGTCCTTGTACTTGAAGTCCATAATGCACGGCCAGAGAACGATCTCGAAAGCGTCGACCACGTCTAGAATCTTCTCGTACAGCCGCACTACAGCTATCTCGCAGCCACCACAACTGGCTGCCCAATACAGGGCCATCTTAGGCTTTGCCATGCTCGGCCTCCCTGATGTCTCCTCGCTCTTGGCCTTCGTCTCGGTCTTCCTCTCGGCCTTCCCCCGGGCCCAAGGGAGCGTTGGCATCCTAGGCCTCCCTAACGTTCTCCCACCACTGGAGTGGGCCCAAAGCTCTCACCTGCTCGGTCATCTCCCCGACTACCTTAGCCCACTTCGCCCCCTCACTGGCGGAAACCCACTCTAGGCGGAAGCGCTCCGGCTCGATTCCAAACTGCTCCAGCATCCTGCGCACCATAGTTATGCGGCGAATGGTCTTGTAGTTGCCTTCCAGATAGTGGCAGTCGCCGGGGTGGCAGCCACCAACCAGCACGCCGTCGGCCCCTTCGGCGAAGGCCTTCAGGATAAAGGTGGGATCGATGCGGCCGGTGCACATCACCCGCACCGGGCGCACGTTGGGCGGGTACTGCATGCGGGAGGTGCCGGCCAGGTCCGCTCCCTGGTAGGCACACCAGTTACACAGGAACCCTACAATCGTCGGCTCGTGGTTGCCCGATACCATGGCTAACTACGCCTCCTTAGACTGCCACCAAGGGCGGCTTGATGTCCGCAAGCAGACCCTCGATCTCGGCGACGATCTGCTCATCGGTGAAGTGGCGGCCGGTAATGGCCCCAGCAGGGCAGGCGGCAACGCAAACGCCGCACCCCTTGCAGAGAATGTCGCTAATCTCGGTCACCTTCTTCTCCTCGTCGAAGGTGATGGCATTGTAGGGACACAGGGCCAGACAGACCTTGCAGCCAGAGCAGAGCTCCTCATTCACTACGGCCGTGGCGGCCTCGATCTCCACCTTCCCCCTGTCGATTAGTGACAGGGCCTCTGCCGCCCCCGCCGAGGCCTGAGCCACCGTGTCGGGGACATCCTTGGGCCCCTGGGCGCAGCCAACCACGAACACGCCATCAGTGACGGTGGCCACCGGCTCGAGCTTGGGGTGTTTCTCCAGGAAGAAACCATCGGCGCTCCGACTGAGGAGGAGACGCCTGGCCACCTCGTCGGCGTCGGCCCGCGGTATCATGGCGGGACAGAGAATGACCATGTCCGCCGGGATGCGCACCATCCTGCCCAGCAGGGTGTCCTCGGTGACCACCACCAGCCTACCCTTCTCCTCATCGCTTACGGCCTGGTCGGTGACCTGGGCAACCTTGCCCCGGATGAAGTTGACGCCCTCGTCGGACAGCCGCTTGTAGAACTCCTCGAAGCCCTTTCCATAGCAGCGCATGTCGATGTAGATCTGGTATATGTCTGCGTCGGTCTTTTCCTTTATCAGGTGAGAGTACTTGAGGGCGTACATGCAGCAGACCCGCGAGCAGTACTCGCAGTAGTTCTTGTCGCGGCTGCCCACGCAGTGAATGATGGCCACGCTCTGAGGAGTGCTGCCATCCTTCAACACCAGCTCACCGCCCGTAGGGCCGGTGGCGCTACACATCCTCTCGAACTCGAGGCTGGTGATAACGTTGTCCAGGCGCTTGTAGCCGTACTGAGTTAGAGGAGAGGGGTCGAGAAGGTCGTAGCCGGTGGCCACGATTATCGCCCCGACCTCTAGCTCGACGGTCTCCTCCTTCTGATCCCAAGCGATGGCTTCCGTCGGACAGAACTTCTCGCAGGCCTTACAGGTCCCCTTCTCGAAGTAGACACAGACCTCCGGGTCGATGACCGGCACGTTGGGCACCGCCTGAGGGAAGGGCGTGTAGATCGCCTTACGCTTGCCCAGCCCCATGTCGAACTCGCTGTCCGCCTTCCAGGGGCACTTCTCGATGCAAACGCCGCAGCCGTTGCAGAGCTCTGAGTCCACGTAGCGAGGCTTCATCCTGATCTTGGCCTTGAAGTTGCCGACGTAGCCGGAGACCTCCTCCACCTCGCTGTAGGTCATAAGCTCGATGTTGGGATGGGAGCCAACGGCGGCCATCTTGGGCGTGAGAATGCAGGATGAGCAGTCCAGAGTGGGGAAGGTCTTGTCTAGCTGGATCATCCGGCCGCCTATGGAGGGGTCCCGGTCCACCAGGTAGACCTTGTGATTGGCGTCGGCAATGTTCAGGGCCGCCTGGATGCCAGCGATGCCAGCGCCGATTATCAGCACGCTGGGAGTTACCGGCACCTCTTTTCTCTCCAGAGCCTCCAGCAGGTTAGCCCTCTGGACGGCGGCGTGGATGAGGGCCTTAGCCTTCTCAGTGTTGCCGTCCTTATGCACCCAGGAGCACTGCTCACGGATGTTGGCGATCTGAAGGAGATAGGGGTTCAGCCCCGTCTCAGCGACAGCTTTCCGAAAGGTGATCTCGTGCATGCGGGGCGAGCAGGCAGCGACCACCACCCGGTTGAGGCGCTCCTTTTCCACCGTCTCCTTGATCTGGAGCTGCCCGGGCTCGGAGCAGGTGAACTTGTAGTCCACGGCTGCCACTACTCCGGGGAGCCCGCTGACGAACTCCCTCACCTCGTCAATATCTACGGTGCCCGCGATATTGGTCCCGCAGTGGCAGATAAATACGCCGATCCTTGGCTCTTCCATGGCTACATCGCCTCCGCAACCAACTCGGTGATATCCTTCAACGCCAGCCGATCCAGCACGTCCTGCGTCAGGCAGCCTTCAAACATGAGCATGCAGTACGGACAGGCCAAAGCCAGCACCTCAGCACCCACGTCCAGAGCCTGCTGCGCCCGCACCTCGGCCAGCCTCTCGCCCGGCTTGGTCTCCATCCATACTTGCCCGCCGCCGCCGCCGCAGCAGATGCTGTCCTCGTGATGACTGGCCAGCTCCACCAGCTCCACTCCGGGGATGCTGCTCAGGATCTCCCGTGGGTCGTCAAAGACGCCGCTGTGACGCCCCAGGTAGCACGGGTCGTGATAGGCGACCCTCTTCTTCACCTCTTTGCTGAATTTCAGCTTGCCATCCCGGATGAGTCCGGCCAGCAACTGGGTGGAGTGCATGACCTGGAGGCCGTTCTGCGCCATGGGGTATTCGTTCTTGAAGGTGTAGTAGCAGTGGGGCGAGGAAACGACGATGTTCTTGATACCGTTTTCGGCGAAGGCGGCCGTGTTCTCCTTGACCAGTCGTTGGAACAGCTCCTCATCGCCCGCCTTGCGCGCGCTCTCGCCGCAGCAGGCCTCCTTGGAGCCCAGGAGGCCGAAATCTACCCCTGCCTTTTGAAGAACGGTCACCGTAGCCTTGCCTATACGACTGACGCTCGAGTCATAGGCGGTGGTACAGCAGGGGAAGTAAAGCAGCTGAGTGCCGTTGCTGAAGGGCCTGACATTCAGGGCCTGAGCCCAGTCAGCCCGCTTCTCCATGGGTTCACCCCAGGGATTGCCCGTGCCAGCAAGGTTTTTCATGGTAACACGCAAGGAGTCGGGCACTGGCCCCACGCCCAGGGCAAAAATGGTGCGGCGCAGGGCCCTCATCACGTCGATGATCTCTACGCCGCGGGGACATTGCTGGACGCAGTTGCCACAGGTGACGCACGTCCACATGTCCTCACTCTCAAAGTCGACGAGCCCCAGCTGCACCTCGTGGATTAACTTGCGGACTGGAAAGCCCTTTACGATATTCCAGGGGCAGGCACCAGTACAGAGGCCGCATTGATAGCACAGCTTGAGCGCCTCGCCCCCCATCTCCCTGACAATATCTACCGCCTCTTTATAGGGGTTAGCAATTTGTCTTACCATTTGTCGCCGTCCGTTTCCGCTCCAGCCAACCAGAAGCCGGAGCCTCAGCCATCATGCAGGTTCCCATGTGAAATCCTACACGAAATGGGTAACAGAGCGGGTTACGGACGGTAACAGAATGGTTACATTGTGTCACCCGAGGCCAAGAAGCCCTAGGCGGAGGAATCGGGAGGGAAGGGAACCGTGGCCAGCCTGACGAAACGGTAGCCCATCCCTCGTTCGGTGAAAATGTAGCGGGGGTTGTGAGCGTCGTCGCCCAACTTTTCCCGCAAGCGAGCGATGTGCACCTTCAGCATAAGCATATCATTCTCGCTTTCCCATCCCCATACCTTGGCCAAGAGTGTCTTCTGAGTGACGACGCGCCCTGCGTTGGCCACGAGTTGAGAAAGAATGCGGCCTTCGGTGGGCGTCAACTTCACCGGCTGGCCACGGAGGATAGCCTCACGGTTATCCAGATCCACGGTAAGTTCCTCATCGACGATGACACGGGACGAGGTAGCTAAGGGCGCTACCTGGGAGCGACGCAGCACCGCGCGAGTGCGGGCCACCAGTTCCAGAGGGCTGAAGGGTTTGACGATGTAGTCGTCGGCCCCCAGCTCCAGGCCCTTGAGGCGTTCCATCTCCTCACCTCTCACAGTGAGCATGAGGATAGGCACGTCGGAGATCGCCCGCAGGCGGCGGCAGACGTCGAAGCCGCTCATCCCTGGCAGCCCCACGTCCAAGATAACCACATCCGGCGACCCTGCCTGGAAGGCCTTCAGGGCCGACTCGCCATCGGTGGCCGCTATCACCTCGCTCCCCGGCCACTGAAGGCTGAAGGTGAGCTCGATGACCTCCACCACATCGGGCTCGTCATCGACGACCAGAATCCTCACGACCGTCCCCCCTAGGAAGGGTGAAAAGGAAGGTGCTGCCGCGGTCGCCCTCGCTCTTCACCCAGATCCGCCCCCCGTGTAACTCCACCACCGTCTTGGCGATGGCCAAGCCTAAGCCAGCGCCCGTCTTCTCCCCTGGCCCGCGGGAGTTGGAATAGAAGCGCTCGAAGATCCGGCTCTGCTCCGCCAGAGGAATGCCGGGACCATCGTCGGCGACGCTCACCAGGTACTCTCCACCCTTCTCCTGGAGGGCCACCTTGATGTGACCGTGACGAGGGGTAAACTTGCAGGAGTTGGAGAGCAAGTTCATCAGCACTTGCTCCAGACGCCCCCTGTCGGCCAGTACCGGGCAGGAACAAGCCGGGGTTTCCACCTCCAGCGCCTGTTCCTTCCCCCCAGCCAATGGCTCGATGGCTGCCGCGCTCTCCATTACGATCGTTTTCAGGTCCCAGGGCTCGCGTGAGAGACTGACCTCCCCCCTATTCAGCCGGGCCATGTCCAGGAGTTCCTCCACCAGGCTCTGAAGGCGCTGCGTATTGCGGGCAATGCTGCTTATTAGGCTGTCCGTTGCCTTGCTACCCTTTGCCGGCGAGGCCGTAAGCAGGTCGGCAGCAGCCCTGATGGAGGTGATGGGGGTGAGAAGTTGATGAGAGATGGTGGCCAGGAATTCGTCTTTGAAGCGGTTGGCTTCGGCCAAGGCCTGAGCGCGGCTGACTTCGGACCAGAGGCGGGCGTTCTCCAGAACGATGGCGATCTGGTTGGCCACCCCCTGGAGAAAGTGAAGGTCGGCGGTAGAAAACGCTCCCTGGCGGCGAAGGTTCACCAGGATGAGGGCTCCCAGGACAGAGTCCTTGGCGATCAAGGGAGCGCACATGGCGCTACGGGCCTGCCGCACACCGGAGCGGGCCCCTTCGAAGTAGGCTTGATTCTCCTTCCGCAGGTTGGCAACGTTCGAGGTTATCTCTTCCGGGCTGGCACAAAGCAGGGTCTGCCTTCGCTGAAAGACCTTGCCCACGATGGCCTCGCCCGGCCTCAGCCGCACACGAGAGAGGGGCCCTGTCTCATAGCCAATGGAAGCCCTAGCCGTCAGGCACTCCTCGTCGCGGTTGTAGAGGAAGAGAGCGCCGGCATCGGCCGCCTCATAGAGAGCGATGCTGCGGGCAAGAACGGTCTTGAGCAGGCTATCCAGGTCGGTGGCCTGGGCAAAGGCCTTGGATAGATCCAGCAGGGTGGCCAGTTCCTCTGTACTCTGCCTCGCTGCATCGGTCCGTGCCCCTGTCTCGTCCGTAGTCATCGCAGTTTCCTCAACAAATACGCGGCAGCATCTCCCCCACCAGCATGTGGACGATGCGCGTGCCGCCAATAGTCGTCTTCATCAGAACCTTCCCCTCAGGCTCGGCGACTACCTCCCCGATGATCGCTGCCTGTTCACCATACCTTGTCCCTCGCATGACCGCCAGGATCTTCTCTCCATCCTCGGGCCCGACGATAGCCACCAGCTTGCCCTCGTTGGCCACGTACAGAGGGTCGAAGCCTAGCATCTCGCAGGCAGCCCATACGCCATCCTTGACGGGTATCTTTGGCTCATCGATCTGAATGCCAACCCCCGACTGCTGGGCTATCTCGTTGAGAGAGGTTGCCAGGCCGCCACGAGTCGGGTCGCGCAGAACGTGGACGTTAGCGCTGGCCGCCAGCATGGCCGCCACCAGGCCGTTCAAGGGAGCAACGTCGCTGGCCACCGGCGCCTCGAACTCCAGACCCTCCCGCTGAGAGAGCACGGCGATGCCGTGGTCACCGATACTCCCCGAGAGTATGATTGCGTCGCCCACGCGGGCCCTGTCGCCGCCGATCTCCACTCCCGGCGGCACCAGGCCCAGGCCGGCCGTGTTGACGAACAGCTCATCGGCGGCGCCTCCCTCCACCACCTTCGTATCGCCGGTGACGATCTGCACGCCGGCCTCAGCCGCCGCCTGGCGCATCGACTGCACCACCGCCCTCAGGCTAGCCAGGGATAACCCCTCCTCGACGACGAAGCTGGCCGAGAGGTACAGGGGTTTCGCCCCCACCATGGCCAGGTCGTTGACCGTGCCGCAGACCGCCAGGCGGCCGATGTCGCCGCCCTTGAAGAAGAGAGGCTTCACCACGTAGGAGTCGGTAGTGAAGGCCAGACGCGGGCCGCTGCCGTCCCTGCTCAGGGCGAACACGGCCGAGTCGTTGAGCTGATCGAGGATGGGGTTGGCCCACGGCGGAACGAACTCCTTGGCCACCAGCTCGTGGCTGAGGCGGCCGCCGCTGCCATGAGCCAGGAGGATCTTGCTGCTTTTGGCCGTGCTTCTTCTTGCCATAGCCTCCCTTAGCGTGACCCGTATTGATACCAGCCGGCGCAGGTGCCCTCGCTGGAGACCATGCAGGGGCCCACCGGCCTCTCGGGGGTGCAAGCCGCGCCGAATAGAGGACACTCCGGTGGCGTCTTGACCCCCCGCAGGATATCGCCGCATAGACAGCCCTTGTGCTCCTTGGTGGGTGGAGGGTTAACGGGAAAGGCCTCCTCCGCGTCGAAACGCTTGTACTCCGGCCGCAGCTTCAGCCCGCTGCCGGGGATACACCCCAGCCCCCGCCAGTCGGCGTCGCTGGTCTCGAACACCTGCGATACTAGCTCCCGCGCCAGGGGGTTACCCTCCGGCCGCACCCCTCGCCGATACTGGATCTCCACCTCTGCCCGGCCCTCAGCGATCTGGCGCACCAGCATCTCGATGCCCTGGAGGACGTCCAACGGCTCGAAGCCGGTGATCACGCAGGGAACGCCGTACTGCTGCGGGATGAACTGGTAGGGCTGTGAGCCGATGATCACGCTCACATGGCCGGGGCAGACGAAGCCGTCGATGCGCACGTCTCCTGCCTCCAGCAGAGCCCGCATGGCGGGCGGGATCAGCTTGTGCACCGAGATCAGGTAGAAGTTCTTGAGCCCCAGCCCCTCGGCCTCCAGCAGCGAGGCGGCGATGGTGGGGGCAGTCGTCTCGAACCCCACGGCGAAGAATATGACGGGCCGTTGGGGATTGTCGCGGGCCATGCATACGGCGTCGCGAGGAGAGTAGACCACTCGCACGTCGTTGCCATCGGCCTTGACCTGCTGGAGGCTCTGGTAGCTCCCTGGCACCTTCATCATGTCGCCGAAGGTGGCCAGGGTTACCCCCGGCTGCTCCGCCAGGGCGATGGCCTTGTCAATATCGGCGTTGGTGGTGACACAGACGGGGCAGCCCGGCCCCGAAAGCATGCTCAGCGGCGGCGGCAGGAGCTGCCGAATGCCGTGGCGGAAGATGGCCACGGTGTGGGTGCCACACACTTCCATCAGGTTCACCGAACGGCTGGTGATGCGCTCGATTGCCGTCGCCAGGCCGCGGGCGGCGGCGGCGTCGTGGAACTCGCGCACGTAGCGCACCATTATGCTTCGGCCCTCCCGGCCTCGGCCAGCTCGGCCAGAAGGCGCAAGGTCTCCTCAGCCTCCGCCTCGTCCACCTTCTGAAGGGCGTAGCCAGCGTGCAGGAGAACGTAGTCGCCCACCACGGCGTCGGGCAGGAGCATGAAGCTCGCTTCCCGCACCACTCCCCCCAGCTCCACCAGGCCTAGGCTCTGCTCGCTGATCTGGACGACCCGCGCCGGTATGGCCAGGCACATGGCTAGCGCTCCTTCCTCCTCGACAGGCGGGCGTTGGCGACCACCGCCTGGCCCAGGGCGATGCCGCCGTCATTGGTGGGCACCCGATGGTGGATCAGGGCCTCGAAGCCCTGTCTGTCCAGCCCGTCCAGGGTGCGACCAAGAAGATACATGTTCTGAAATACGCCGCCGCTAAGGGCCACCCGGTTGATGCCTGTCCTTTCCCTAGCAGCCTGGCTCACGCTAACGATGATGTCGGCGATGGTGTTGTGGAACTTGGCCGAGATCACCGCCCGGTCCACGCCTCGTCTCAGATCCGACACCACTGCCCGCAGCACAGGCGCCGGATCCACAATTATAGGATAGCTTGAAGGTCGGCTCCAGTCGTAGGCCTCATCCACCCCTTCGGCGGCCAGCATCTCCAGCTCGATGGCCGCCTGCCCCTCATAGTTGACCACGCCGCGCACGCCCAGCAGCGCCGATACAGCATCGAACAGTCGGCCGCAGCTCGAGGTGAGAGGGCAGTTCACTTTCGCCGCCATCATGCGGCGCACCAAGGCCAGCTCCGTCGCTTCAATCTGCTCCCACAGCTCCAAGGGCAGGTCCAGGGCCTCCTCACCGAAGGCGCTCAGAAGATGGCTTACCGCCATACGATAGGGCCGCTTGATGGCCGCCTCGCCGCCGGGCAGGGGCACGTACTTGAAGTGACCCAGGCGACGAAAGCGCCGGTAGTCGGCCAGGAGAAACTCGCCGCCCCAGATGTGTCCATCCGTCCCGTAGCCGGTCCCGTCGAGAGCCACCCCGACGACCTCTTCGCTCACGCCGTTCTCAGCCATGCAGCTCACCACGTGCGCATGGTGATGCTGTACGGGCACCCGCCGCAAGCCCTCGGCCTCCGCCAGCTCCAGGGCGTAGCGGGTGGCCAGATAATCGGGATGAAGGTCATAGGCCACCGCTTGCGGACTCACCCGAAAGAGCTTCTGGAAATGCTCGATGGACGCCTGATAGCTGGCGAACGTCTCGTAGTTCTCCATATCGCCGATGTGCTGGCTGAGGAAGGCATAGGTGCCCTTGGTGAGGCAGAAGGTGTTCTTGAGCTCGGCCCCGCAGGCCAGGATCTCCTTCAGCTCCAGGTCCAGGCGGACGGGAAAGGGTGCATAGCCGCGGGAGCGACGGAGCATCGCCTCCCTGCCTCGAAACAGGCGGGTGACCGAGTCGTCGCAGCGGACGTAGATATCGCGGTTGTGCATCAGGAAGTAGTCGGCCAGGGGGCTCAGGCGCTCCAGGGCCTCCTCGTTGCCAATGGCGATAGGCTCCTCGGCCATGTTGCCGCTGGTCATTACCAGGGCCAGAGGAATAGGTGTTGCCCCATCGCCCAGCAGGAGGTAGTGCAGGGGCGTGTAGGGCAGCATGACCCCCAGGTAGTTGTTGGCAGGAGCAACCTCAGCCGCAATGGGCGAGCCCGGCCTGCGCTGCAGCAGCACGATGGGCCGCGCCGGCGACTCCAGGAGCTGGGCCTCGCCTTCGCTCACCTGACAGTAGCGCCGGACGGTGGCCACGTCCAGGGACATCACGGCGAAAGGCTTATCCACTCGCTGCTTGCGCTCGCGCAGGGTCGCCACCGCCTCCGCACTGGTGGCATCACAGGCCAGGTGGAAGCCCCCCAACCCCTTCACGGCCACGATCGTCCCCTCCGCCAGCAGGCGACGGGCGACCTCGATGGGCTCTCCGTCGAGCGGCGCCTCAGCAGGGCGAGCGCCGTTCCTCGCGATCTCCAGGTGGGGACCGCACAGGGAGCAGGCGTTCGGCTGAGCGTGGAAGCGCCTGTCAGCGGGGTCGTGGTACTCCTCGTTGCACTGAGGACACATAGTGAAGACGCTCATCGTCGTCTTGGGTCGATCGTAGGGGATGTCGTCGATGATGGTGAAGCGAGGGCCGCAGTTGGTGCAGTTTATGAAGGGATAGGCCCAGCGGCGGTCCTGGGAGTTCCGGAGTTCATTGAGGCAGTCAGCACAGATGCAAATATCGGGGGAGATCAGGACGAACTCATCGCCCTCGCGGCTAGCCTCGATAATGAAGGACGAGTAGCCAACAGGCGGAAGGAGGTTGCTCTCCACCCGTTCGATGACTGCCTGCGGAGGGGGACTGGCCCTGAGCCCGGCGATGAACCCGTCTATCCTTTGCCGTGGCCCCTCCACCTCGATAACCACGCCCTGGGTGGAGTTGAGGACCCAGCCGCTGAGCTGATGCTCCTGAGCGAGGCGATAGACGAAAGGACGGAAGCCAACCCCCTGAACAATCCCTCGCACCACCACCTGCGCTCTGATAGCCACGGCAACCTGCTACTCTACCTCTATGCTCTCAACCCGAATATTGGGACCGGCCACGGGCTCAATATCCAGGCGGGCCCCCTCCGCTATGGTCCCCTTGGCCTCCATGGCGATCAGTTCTCGCATCTGGTCAACCCCGTAGAGGTCGCCGATCTCGAGGATAATGGCCACTATTCTCTTAGCGCCCTCCGCTTCGGCCGTCGCCAGGGCAGTCTTGACGACATCCTGGGCTGCCGCTAGCTCATGCATGAAGGCCTCCTCGCTAGTTAATTTTACTATAGCGTAATCTTTTACCGCAAACGTCGGCCCCCCGATTCTACAAGCTGCCCCCTAGCTTGTCGATACGAGTAGACAGGCCAGCGCGCTGCCCTGCTCCCTGTCGTGGCCCCTGGCGGCTCTTCCCGACGCGCCGATGGTGCTTAGCCCAAACCACACCATCGTGTTGGCCACCAGCAGGGCGGGGAGGGTCTCGATGGGGTGGATTCGTTCCTACGAGATAGCCGATCAAACGCCTGTCGTCACCTGTCAACCTGCTTGACGCCGTCAACGTCTCTCCCCTATGATCCTGGCATCCAACGCGAGCCGAGACGCCACACTTGGAACGATGCCCCTAAGCAAAGACGAGATCGACGAACTCCTGAGGCAGCCCAACATTGCCATCGTTGCCACCGTAGGGGCCGATGGCCAGCCGCACGCCGTGCCTACGTGGTACGAGTATGGGGACGGGGAGATCGTCTTTCTCACCGGGCTGCGTTCGCGCAAGTACCGGAATCTGCGCCACAACGACCGCGTGAGCATGTGTGTGGACACCAAGACGCCGCCCTACAAGGCGATCGTCATCTACGGACGGGCGGTGTCCGAAGTGGGGACCGACGACGACCGGAGACGGCGCATGGCCATCAACTATCTAGGTGAACACGTGGGCAGCCGCTATGCCGATTCCCTGCGCGGCACACGCATGGTCATCGTGCGTGTCAAGCCGGACAAGATCACCTCCTGGGACTACGGCCGCGGCGACAACCCCTGAAAAGGCTGGCGAGAGTGCATGGTAGTCGTAGCAAAGGACGACCATATCCAAATCGACAAGCTTGAGGTGGGGCCTTTCGGTACGAACGCCTACGTGCTGGTGTGCAGGGCAACCGGAGACAGCGTACTGGTGGACACGCCCGCGGAAGCAAACAAGATTGCGGAGCGACTGAAAGGCACCAACCCCCGGTACATACTGATAACCCACAACCACATGGACCATCTGGGGGCCTTTTCCGAGCTAAAGTCTAAGCTGGGAGTCCCCGTAGCCGCCCACCCTCTGGACGCCAAGAGGCTGCCGTCGCCCCCAGAAATCCTCCTGAACGACGGCGACACCGTGCCCTTCGGTAACCTAGAACTCAAGGTACTGCATACGCCGGGTCATACCCCCGGCAGCTTATGCTTCCTGACAGGTCAGTACCTGATATCGGGCGATACCATCTTCCCCCACGGTCCGGGTAAGACGAGGACGCCAGCCGATCTGCGGCAAGTAATCGAATCAATAACCAAGAAGATCTTTGTGCTGCCGGACGATACCCAGGTGTACCCCGGTCACGGTGATCCTACAGTGCTGAAGAAGGAGAAGGACGAATTTGCCGTCTTCTCCTCCCGCTCCCACGATTCCGGCCTCTGCGGCGATGTGCTTTGGCTTTCGTTCTAGCTGATGCCGCTGTAGGAGGAACCGTCTACCACAGTATCTCCTCCCGATGGAAGGCCTCTGCCAGCTCGAAGTCCTCCCCCTCGGCCATCGTCTCATGCCGCTGCCTCAGCCATTTTTCCATCTCAGGGGAAGGGTGTTGTCCTATCTGGCTCTTGTGACAGCGCAGGGCGGCGATCTTGGTATCGAAGGTATCCGTGATGTCGGAGCGGTAGTTCGGGTCCTCTGACGCCCAGAGCAACACTTCTCTAACGTAGTGAGGCTGAAGCCCTTCATCCAGCAAATCGGGATAGGAAAGGCGATCGCGGGCGTAGGGGAAGACGGCATCCAAAGTAACCCGGCCGGTGATTCGGTGATCCCGGTGCCAAATGTAGCGCCGGTGGGGGTCAGCGGTCACCACCGTCTCAGGCCGATACATTCTTATCAAGCGGACGAGCTCCTTCCTGAACTCGGGTGTATCCTCCAGGCTCTGGTCTGGATGGCGCAGGAATATGACCTCCCTCACCCCCAGCAGCTTCGCCGCCGCCAGTTGCTCCCGCTCTCTGGTCTTGGCGACCTCCTCCGGCTTCATGTTGGCGTCGCTGGTGCCCTTATCACCATTGGTGCAGACTACGTATACGATCTCCTTGCCTTCTCTGGCCCAGCGAGCCACCGTTCCGGCAACGCCGTATTCTGCATCGTCTGGGTGGGGTGTAACCACCATTACCTGAGCTGGCTTCGTCGTCATGGACAAGTCTCCTCAATCTGAGGCTTCAACTCTAGTCTAGGACATCCACCAAGCTGCTACAATTGGGGCCGAGGGTCTCTTTGACCGAGATGAGCAAGCCCGCCTACACCATCAGAAACTTTCGTCCCGACGACTTTAGCAGTTACGTCGAGTTGAACGTTGACGCCGCGAAGCTGGCCCCAACCGGACGTCCTACTTCGCCGCAGGCGCTATCCGAGGAGCTAGGTCGGCCAAACTACCTCCCCGAGCAGGGCCTGTTTATGGCTGAACTAGCCGGTAAGTCCGTTGGCTACATAGATGTCAGGCCAGAACCGGGCATCGGGCGTGCTGTGCTCGATTGCTTCGTGCACCCCGAGCACCGAAGAAAGGGGCTGGCCGCAGAGCTGTTTCACCACGCCAGCCGCCGTGCCAGAGAACTGGGAGCAAGAGTGGCCCACGTCAACGTACTGGAGGAGAATGTCGCCGCCAAAGCGTTGCTGTCCAAACTGGGCTTTAGATTTATCCGTCGTTTCCTTCACTTGACGCTGGAGCTTTCCGAGGTTCACTTGCTGGAGGAGGAGCAGGTCGCTCTTCTCCACCGCCATCTCCAGCGCGGCGAGGAGGACAAACTGACCCGAATCCAGAATCGTTCCTTTGCAGGCACCTGGGGATACAATCCCAACACGTTGGAGGAGATCGTCTACCGCCTCAACATGATTGGCTGCTCCCCGGAGGATGTGATCCTGATCTTCGGGGGAGATAGGCCCGTTGGCTATTGCTGGACGCTAGTGAACCCGGAAGCAAGCACCGCCGCCGGCACAAACGTGGGGCGCATCTACATGATCGGGGTGAACCCTGATTACCGAGGCAGCGGCATAGGTGAGCGGGCGCTCCTGGCAGGATTAGCCCATCTCAAGAGCAAAGGCATCGAAGTTGCGGAACTGACGGTGGATGGCCAGAATGAAGCGGCCTGCGCTCTGTATAAGTCTGGCGGGTTCCAGATTTCGTCGACCAGTGCCTGGTACGAAAAGGCTCTGGACTAGCATGCGCGGGCAACATGATTGCCAAGCACTTGCCTGTACTCTTCGATTATCGCTTCAGCGATGTTTGCCCAGCTAAATCCGAGTACCGACGCCCGTGTTGAACTGACCGACTGAGCGCCAGCATCTGGCCTTGAGAGAAGAGCAGCTATCCTATCTGCAAGGCGAAGGGGAGCATTGTCCTTCAGCACGTACCCCGTCTCGCCTTGCCGAACAACGGCCTCGATGCCTCCCACTCCGGCTGCTACCACCGGGGTTCCGCAAGCTAGAGATTCCAGGGCTACCAGCCCAAAGCTTTCGTGGTAGGAGGGGATGACGCAGACGTGGGCAGCACTGTAGTAGCAGGGCAGCTCTTCCTGCCCTACCGGGCCGACAAACGTAACTGAATCCTGGATATGTAGCTCCTGGGACAGCTCTTGCAGTCTTTCCAGTTCGGCTTCGCTATCATCATCACCGCCAACTACCACCAGCCTGGGCCCTTGCCGCCCGTCCAGATATGTCATGGCCATCAACAACCTGTCTATGCCCTTCAATGGGTCAATCCTGCCGACAAACAAGATGATGCTATCGTCATCGAATCCTAGCTGGCGGCGGGCAATTCCTTTGTCCACGGGTCGGAACAGGTCCAGGTTCACGCCGCAAGGGATCACGCCAATCGTCTCCGGGGAAGCATCGTAATAGCGGATCAAGTCCTCCTTTTCTTTCTCCGTGGCGGCGATGATGCGGTGACAGTCCTTGGCTAACTCTTTCTCGGCCCGTATCCGAAGCTGGGGTTCATCCTCACCCATGCCAATCGTGTTCTTGACTGCTCCCAGTGTATGGAACATCGTAATGTGGGGAACGTCCCACGAACGCTGTATGCATCTTCCCAGCCAGCCCGATAGCCAGTAGTGGCTGTGTATCAGGTCATATTGCAGGCCGCTGCGCTCTGCGAATGATTCCAGTTCGCAGAGCAGGTCGGCAAGATAGGAGTAGACCACCAGCTTGTGTATGTCCTGAACTCCTCCCGCCTCCAGGTGAATGAGTCGGGCATTCTCACCCAGGTCCACAATCTGATCGTCCATCGGGTCATGAGCGCGAGTGTAGACATCCACCCAATGTCCCCGCCTTCCCAGCTCACGCGCAAGCTCTCGAATGTAGACGCTCATGCCACCAGTGTCTTTCCCACCCAACCTCCGTGTGGGACAGCTGTGGACACTGAGCATGGCTATCTTCAATTGTCCTGTCGCCACTGGAACTTTCTTTCCCCCTTGGTTCTAGCTGCTGGTGCCAGCAGCCGCGTTGAGATCACTTGAGCACTATCTGGCAATTGTATATGGGGACTTCCCTGCCGCCCAAGCGATATTTGTATGCTTCACGCCCCTTGAGAAAGTCGAACCTTTTCTTCCCCCTCTCGATGCTGTCTTTGATGCATAGGACTTTGGAAAGCAGCCCTACGCTCAGCGAGCCGTACTGGGGATCGTAGCCGCTATTGTAGAGATAGACGGTGTCTTTGTAGTCGAAGCACATAAGCGCGGCCACAGGCGATGCGTTGAACTCCAAGACGCCGAAGTTCAGGAGTCCGGCTTCGCCCATAGCTCCCGCCAGCGACCCGAAGAACGATTCCATGCGGGGAGTCATGAAGGCTGCCTTGTCTTTGCCGCTCTTCCGAAACAGCTTCAGGAAGATGTCTAGAATGCCTGGACCAGCCTTGCCATCATCGACAAGGCGGTAGTTCACCTCACCCGCCTGCCACAGTCTTCTCAGTTTGCGCCTCACCTCGTGTCGCTGTTTCGCAGTCAACATTCCCAGGTATTCGTCCCAAGTAGATGGCAAATCCAGTTCGAGAGAAACATCCTCCCGCTCACAGGAGACCTCATATCCTCGATTCTCTGCCACACCCACAAGGGTAGTGGCCGCGATCGAGTCAGACCTCAGAGAGCTCAGATCTAGACGGCTTATCCCCTTCTCCCTCAGGTTGTCCAGCAGGACATCAAAGAAGTCCTGCTCTCTTCCTGGTGCCACCACAAAGTCCAGATAGTCACAAACGTCAGCGCTGCCGATAAAGGAAGCCTTTTCTCCCTTCACCATGAGGGGGGCGATGCCGATGACGGTTTCCCCTTGCCTGACAGCGCACAGGTACAGCTCAGCTCCGGCGCCGAACTCCTGCCACCAGACCCCAAGCCACCAAGGCAGAACAAAGACCGAATCCCACCTCAGGCGGCCGTACAGGTCTCGCCAGGAGGCGACAAGACTATCAAAGCTCTCCAGGGTCACTGAAAGGCTCATATGCGCCGCGACCGGTGTCACATGTAGTTCGTTGTCTCCTACTGAAGAGCCTGCAGACTCCCTCTCTAGCATAAGAGCAGTATAGGAGTGCCCGAACCCAGCGGTCAATGTGGCGAGTGGTTTCGGAGCGCCGCCACAGCTCCCCTTAGATGGTGCAGCGAGGCACTTTCTCAGACCCCACCGGCCGCGGTCATGAACTCCACACTACTTGATCGGCCAAGCGAGCGTCTTGGTTGCGAGGATGGCCGAAAATAGCTATGATTCGAGGCAAGCGGGCCGGTAGCTCAGTGGAAGAGCTCCGGACTTTTAATCCGGGAGTCGTGGGTTCGAATCCCACCCGGCCCTCCAGGCCCCGGCGGATGCCCTCCCAGCGGCACAGCTGACTCTCCTGCCGCTCGCCTGCTATCGGGAACGTACTGTCCTACCCCTGGCCACGTTGACAAAGCCGCTGCTCAGTCAACCGCGAGGCACAGTGGGGCAGCCCTAGAGGATCTTCCTCAGGAAGAGCTTGGTACGTTCGTGGTGGGGTTGGTCGAAGAACTGCGCGGGAGGGCCCTCTTCGACGATGACTCCTTCGTCCATGAGCATCATGCGGTCGGCCACCTCGCGGGCGAAGCCCATCTCATGGCTGACCACGATCATAGTCATCCCCTCCCGCGCCAGCGACTTCATCACCTCCAGCACCTCGCCGACCAGCTCCGGGTCCAGGGCCGATGTGGGCTCGTCGAAGAGCATCACCTTGGGCTCCATGGCCAGGGCACGGGCAATGGCCACCCGCTGCTGCTGACCCCCTGAAAGCTGGGCCGGATAAGCGTTGAGCTTATCGCCCAGGCCAACCTTTTCCAGCATAGCTCGGCCGGCTTCCAGGGCCTTCGTTCGCCCCAACTTCCGCACGTGGGTGGGCGCAGCAGTGACATTGCCCAAGGCTGTAAGGTGGGGAAATAGGTTGAACCGCTGGAAGACCATGCCAATGGATGCGCGCATCCTGGCCACGTCCCGCTCGCTCATCTCCACGAACTTTCCCTTGACCTCCCGATAGCCCACGGGCTGACCGTCCACGTAGATGCGCCCATCGTTCACGGCCTCCAGGTGATTGATGCAGCGCAGCAGTGTCGTCTTACCCGAGCCGCTGGGCCCGATGACCACCACCACCTCGCCCTTGGCCACGTCGAAGGTAACGCCCCGTAAGACCTCCAGCCGGCCGAAGCGCTTGTGCACCTGCTGGCAACGGATCATGGGGAAGTTGCCCTCTACCTGCATACTCGATCACCTAAGCCGCGAGCGGGCGGTTCCGAATGCTTCCGTCATCCGTCCGAATATGGTCTGCGGCCGTTCCCGCAGCCCGACGGCCAGGCGAGCTTCCAGCTCTGCCTGCACCAGACTGAATGCCGTCGTCATTACAAGATACCAGATAGAAGCTACGGCTAGAAGCTCTAGAATCTTGAAGTTCTCCGCGTAGATTAACTTGGAGGCGTTCAACAGCTCCACCAAGCCGATGGCGAAAGCCAGAGACGAGTTCTTGAGCATGCCGATGAATTCATTGCCTGTCGGCGGGACGATGACTCGCAGCGCCTGCGGCAGGATGATGCGCCACATGGCCATGCGGGAGGTCATGCCCAGGGACTTGGCGGCATCCATCTGCCCTGCCTCCACCGACTCGATGCCCGCTCGTACGATCTCCGTCATGTAGGCCCCTTCGTTCACCCCCAGAGCGAAGATGGCCACCCGGAAGGACGTAAGCTCCCGCGTGATATCTGGATTGTCAAAGAGTTGCGGCACCCCGTTGTACCAGAAGAGGAGCTGAATCAGGAGGGGCGTGCCGCGAAAGAACCACACGTAGAGGTTGGCCGGAACGCTCAGCAGTGGGTTCTTGGACATGCGCATCAGAGCGGAGACCAGCCCCAAGACCATGCCCAGCACCTGGGCTATTAACGCCACAACGATCGTGCGCTGCGCTCCCTCCAGGATCAGCGAGTTGAAGAGGAACTTCCAGACGATCCCTGGATCAAAGTCGAGGGACGGAAAGGGGATTGGCATGGCTGTCGCCTCCTCTCTGGGCCTGCCGTCGGTGTTCGCTACCGACGGCTAGGCTAGAAGAAGCCCCCGGGCCAGCAACTGAGCGCCGGGGGCTTCGCCCATGGCGTGCGAGGGTTGAGGGGACTTAGAGGGGTCTCCTCCCTTGCTATTCGATGGCGCCGCTTGTCAGGCCCCACTTGTCGAGGATATCGTCGTACGTCCCGTCCTCCATGATCTTCTGGAGGGCATCCTCGATGGCCGCCTTCAGCTCCGTGGATGTCTTGCGGAGGCCGATGCCGTACGGCTCCGGCGGGACGGTTATGCCTACCGTCTCCAGTTCCCCCTCCGACAGGCGAGCGTCGTTGGCCGCCACCGGGGAGTCGGCCAGAACGGCGTCGGCCCGGCCGAGGCGGACCTGCTCCACCGCCAAGGGGTTCAGGTCGAAGATGAGAACGTCGATTTCCGCCTTCCCCGCCCCCTTGAGGCCCTCATTGGCCGCATTCAGCTGGTCCACCTGGATGGTGCCCACCTGAACGGCCACTGTAAGGCCGGAGAGATCCTCGATCCCCGCGATGTTCTCGGGGTTGCCGCTGGGCACCAGGATGTCCGTGCCGGCGGTGAAGTAGGGGACGAAGTCGATCTCCTTGCTGCGCTTCTCCGTAACGGTCATCGAGGACATGATGACATCGAAGCGCTCGACCTTGAGGGCGCCGATGATGCCTTCCCAGCCGGTGTTGATGAACTCGGCCCGCGCCCCCATCTCCTCAGCCAGGGCCTCGCCCAGGTCGATGTCCAGACCCAGAGGGGTTGTCGTTCCCTCCTCGAAGAACTCCATGGGCGCGTAGGCGATGTCCGCGCCCACCTGGAGCACTCCATCCTCCAACTCGGGTACTCCTGTGACCTCCTCCTCTTCGTCATCGCAGGCTGCGAAAAGCATCAGCACCACCGCGACCGCCGCCACCAGCCAGACCAACCGGAACCATCGTTCGAAACGCATAGAATGCCTCCTTCTGTTTGATCGCCAAAAGCCAAGATTGATTCGATTATAGCCTCAAGAGGGCGCTTGTCAATCAGGCCGGCCGTAGGTCACCTCGATGAGGTGCCGCCTATAGGACCCCTCTGGGCAGGACGTCCTGCTTGACAATCCGGGGCCCGTCCGGGCAGGGACCGCAACCCGATAGGTCTCCTGCCTTCCAAGCATCCCGCGCCTAGTCTGCCTGGCGGACGAATTGCCGCAGGCCCAGCTCCGAGTCGCGCACAAGCGCCTGATAGGCCTCTTCCAACGGCCCTTGGTAGGCGTCCTCGGCTTCATAGACGATCTCCTGGATTCCTGCTTGGATGGCCTCCTTCAGGCAGGAGAAGCAGGGGCGAACTGTGGTGTACAAAACTCCGCCATCGGTTGCGTTGCCGTGTCTGGCAGCCAGGAGTATGGCATTGGCTTCAGCGTGAACGCAGATGCATGTATCGTAGCCTTGGCCGGGTTCAACGTCTGACATGCAGCGAGGGCAGCCGCCCTCAAAGCAGTTCTTCACCCCTATAGGCGTGCCGTTGTAGCCAGTGCTGATGATGTTCCTCTGCTTCACTATGAGCGCTCCAACCTTCCTTCGCAGACAATTGGAACGGGTTGAGGCGTCCTCTGCTATCTTCATGAAGTATTCGTCCCATGAAGGGCGGGGGTCGGTCATATCCTTTTTCTCCGTAGCCGTAGTTGCCAAGGCTCTGCGCCCGACCTGGCTCTCTCAAGCATTATAGAACAATCTCTAGAACCACTGCCCCCCAGACCTTCCTTCCACTCGCCGGCAGCGTTAGGGAAACGGGCGACGCCCCGGCGTTGCAGGGTCTCCCAGATGCGCTCGCGGACCTGCTGCTTCGTCTGCACCATGTCATGATAGCACCACGGACTGGCCGGGCAGCTTGAAGCGGGCAGTAAGAACAGGCTGGGCCGGCCCAGGGGCCGGTGTCAAGACCAACGCACTGGGCGGTTGTGGGGACGGCGCTGAGGATGTTACCGTTAACGTACGCCCCGCATTCGCAGGGGCGAGCTTTCGCCTCGGCTCGATACCGCGGCTCGGTCGACAAGAAGCTCGTCATCCACACCGATGGCGGCCCTCTTCGGACCAGAAGCGGAAGGAGGTGCAGAGCATGGAGTTCGGCATTATCGGCCTGGGCCGCATGGGTCGCAGCCTGGCCCGTCAGGCCATCGACAAGGGACACCGCGTTCTTGGATACAACCGAACCCAGCGCGTGACGGACGAGCTGGCGCGTGAGGGCCTTGACCCCGCCAGATCAATCGAAGAGTTAGTGTCGAAACTGAGCACACCCCGGATCATCTTCATTTACCTGCCCCACGGCGAACCGACGGAAATGGCCTGTCAGGCACTGCGGCCGATGCTTGCGGCCGGTGACATCGTCGCCGACGGCGGCAACTCGCACTGGTCCGATTCGCAACGCAGGCATGCGTTCTTCGCTGAAGCGGGTGTCCGTTTTCTCGATATCGGCACCAGCGGCGGCGTCAGCGGCGCCCGCCACGGCGCCTGCTTCATGGCCGGCGGCGACCGCGACGCCTATGAAGTCGTCGCTCCCATCCTCAAAGACCTGGCTGTGGACGACGAGGGCACTTTCTTCGTCGGCGCGCCCGGCTCCGGCCATTTCGTGAAGCTGGTCCACAACGCCATCGAGTTCGGCATGGTGCAGGCGATCAGCGAAGGCGTCGAGCTCCTCAAACGCTCCGGATATGACCTCGACCTCGTCGGCCTGTTCAACAACTGGATGCATGGCTCCGTCATCCGCAGCTGGCTCATCGAGTTGATGGGCAAGGCGCTGGCTGAACAGCCGGCCTTCGGCGAACTCTCGACTTATGTCGAGGACACTGGCGAAGTGAAGTGGGTGTTGGATTGGGCGCTCGATCAGGACATCCCGACGCCGGTCGTCAGCCTCGCTCAGACGGCCCTTATGCAGTACCGGGACCTAGATTCCCCAACCGCGAAGGCCGTGGCGCTCCTGCGAAATCAGTACGGCGGACACCCGCTGCACCGTGCTTCGGAGCGCGAGCGCCGATGAGCGGCACCTGACTGCTAGATGGTGCGGCACATGGCCAACGAGCTGACTGACGCCGGACTCTACCCGCCCATCGCTGACTACGGGCTGATCAGCGACATGCACTCTTGCGCCCTGGTCTCCAGGGCGGGCTCGGTCGACTGGTGCTGCTTCCCCCACTTCGATAGCGCCGCCGTTTTCGGCCGCGTCCTCGACTGGCGTAAGGGCGGCTATTTCCGAGTCGCGCCTCGCGGGGTCCAGTCGGTGAGCCGGCGTTACCTCCCAGGAACCAACGTCCTGGAGACTACCTTCCAGACGGACACGGGGGTGGCGAGACTAACGGACTTCATGCCCGTCCATCCGCACTCCCGGCCGGATAAGCCCCGCGAGGTCGGCTGCCGCCAGCAGGTGGCGCGAATCCTGGAATGCGCGAGCGGCAACGTCCGCTTCAACGTGGAGTGCTGCCCGCGCTTCGACTACGGCACCATTGTCCCCCACGCTGCCCTCAACGACCCGCACATCGGCTTCGCCCACGGCGGCGCGGGCGCGCTGTCGGTCTATTGCTCGGCGCCGCTGTGCGAAGCCGATGACGCCTTCCAGTCCGAGGGGTTGCTGCGGGCCGGCGAGAAGCTGTCTACGGCTGTCACCTACCAGGCCCGCTTCTCGCATGCGGTGGAGGAGCTGGACGAGGTGAGGCTGGAGCGGCGTCTGGGGGAGACGATCCAGTTCTGGCAGGAATGGTCCGCGCTCTGCACCTATGACGGAGAGTACCGCGATGATGTCCTTCGCTCCGCCCTCACCCTCAAGGCCCTGACCTACGCGCCATCGGGCGCCCTGCTGGCGGCGGCGACGACCTCCCTCCCGGAGGCGATCGGCGGCTCACGGAACTGGGACTACCGCTTCACCTGGATCCGCGACGCGACGTTCGCCCTCTATGCTCTCTTCATCCTGGGCTACACGGGCGAGGCGCGAGCCTTCAAGGACTGGCTCGAGTGGAGCACGGTGGGGCGGGCCCGCGACCTTCAGATCATGTACGGCCTGGGGGGAGAGAGGCGGCTCACGGAGATAGAACTGCCCGAGCTGGAGGGATACCGTGGCTCACGCCCTGTCCGCGTGGGTAACGCGGCGTATTCCCAGTTCCAACTGGACATCTACGGCGAGGTATTGGACTCGGCCCACCTCTACCGCAAGTTCGTGGGCGGGATGGACCCGCAGTATTGGCAGTACCTGCAACGGGTCGTCGACTTCGTCATTGAGCACTGGCGAGAGCCGGACGAGGGTGTCTGGGAGACGCGCGGCGGGCGGCAGCACTTCGTCTTCTCCAAGGTCTGGTGCTGGGTAGCTCTGGACAGGGCGATCAAGGCGGCCCGCGCTCTCGGCCTTCCGGGGGACGTGGAATGCTGGCGAAGGGTGAGGGCCGAGATCAGGGAGGACGTGCTGGCCAAGGGCTACGATGCCCGGCGCGGGGCCTTCGTGCAGGCCTACGGCAGCAATGCGCTCGACGCCGCCAATCTGATGCTTCCGCTCGTCGGGTTCATCCCTGCCGACGACCCCCGGATGCGCTCGACCATCGAGGCCATCGAGCGTGAGCTGACGTCGCCGCAGGGCTTGGTGTACCGCTACAAAGGCCTCGACGACGGTCTGGCCGGCGGCGAGGGCACATTCACCATCTGCACCTTCTGGCTCGTCGACGACCTGATCGCCCTGGGCGAGACCCAGCGGGCGCGGGCCCTGTTCGAAAGGGTTCGGGGCCACGCCAACGATCTGGGTCTGTTCAGCGAGGAGATAGACGCCGAGACCGGCGAGATGCTGGGCAACTTCCCGCAGGCGTTCACCCACCTCGCCTTCATCAACGCCGCGGTCCAGCTGCACAAGGCGGCGGGACGTGAGCGCTGAGCGGGGTAGAGCAGGAGGACCCAAGTCATGAGAGCGGTGGTTGTCACCCCCCGAGAGGCAGGAAGCGGGCGACTTGCGGAGGTGCCTGACCCGCAGCCCCAACAAGGCGAAGTCCTGGTCCGGGTGCGCGAGGTGGGACTGGACGGGACCGACATCGAGATCCTTGAGGGTCAGTACGGCGAGGCGCCGCCGGGCGAAGACTACCTGATAATCGGCCACGAGTCGCTGGGCCAGGTCCAAAAGCTGACTGACGGCGCTGAAGGGCTCTCCCCCGGCGATTGGGTCGTGGCTATCGTTCGGCGGCCGGACCCGGTGCCCTGCCGCAACTGCGCGGCGGACGAGTGGGACATGTGTCTGAACGGCCAGTACACGGAGCGGGGCATCAAGGGACGCCACGGCTTCCTCGCAGAGTTCTACGTCGAGGCGCCGAAGTTCCTGGTGAGGGTTCCGGAGGAGCTGTCGCCTTTCGCTGTCCTGCTGGAACCGCTGGCCATCGTGGAGAAGGCGGTCGAGCAGATCAAGCGCATCCAGTCCCGTATGGTGTGGCAGCCGCAGCGGGCGATGGTGCTGGGTGCGGGAACCATAGGCCTTCTGGCCGCGATGCTGCTACGCCTGGAGAACGTTGAGGTGCACATCTACAACAGGTCTGAGAATAAGATCAAGCGTGACCTGACCGAGTCGACGGGGGCGAACTACATCTGTGCAAAGGAGCGTCCGCTTGGTCATGAATTGGAGAGGGAGATCGGGCCTGTGGACATCATCGTGGAGGCAACCGGGTTCAGCCCCCTCGCCTTTGACGCCATGGACATGATCGGCCCCAACGGCATCGTTTGTCTCACCGGCGTGAGCGGGGGCTCAAGGACGCTGCAGATCGCGGCGGACCATCTCAACCTGGAGATGGTGCTAATGAACAAGGTCGTCTTCGGCACGGTGAATGCGAACCGGCGTCACTTCGAGACGGGTGTCCGCCACCTGCGCGAGATCGAGGCCCGCTGGCCGGGGGTCCTCTCCCGCATGATCACGCACCGGTATCCAATTGAGCGCTTTGCCGAAGCCCTACAGCGGCCGTCGCGGGACATCAAGCGCGTGGTGCGGGTAGCTTCCCCCGGGCCTCAGGAACCGGGGAGAGAATGAAGCGGCCGAGCCCTGACTCCTCGATGATCTTGACGGCGCGCTTGGCCATGCTAAAATTTTACTTGCAGGTAAAGTATGCAAGGCCAGACTCCTTGCCCACAGTAGCCCAGAAATGAGAAAGGAGGTCTCGACCATGCCTTACGAGGCAAAGGACTACGGCCACCTGATAGGGATGGAGGGCTTCAGCGAGACATTGCTGAGGAATCACTTCACCCTCTACCAGGGCTACGTCACCAATACCAACAAGCTGCTCGACCTTCTTAGCCAGATGGCCAAGGAGGGCAAGTTCGCCACGCCCGAATACGCCGAACTGAAGCGAAGGATGGGCTTCGAGTTCGACGGCATGCGCCTGCACGAGTACTACTTCGAAAACCTCGGCGGCAAGGGAGACCTCCGCCAATCGGCCAAGCTGGGCGACAAGCTCGCCCGCGACTTCGGCAGCTACGAAGCCTGGGAGGCCGATTTCAAGGGCACCGGCGCCATGCGGGGAATCGGCTGGGTCATACTCTACCAGGACAACGTGACCGGAAGGCTACTCAACCAGTGGATCAATGAGCACGAGACCGGCCATCTGGCGGGCTGTCTTCCCATTCTGGTCATGGATGTCTTCGAGCACGCCTTCATGCTCGACTATGGCCTGAAGCGGGCTGACTACATCGAGGCCTTCTTCAAGAACATC
>JAUWYP010000056.1 GCA_030615765.1 Dehalococcoidia bacterium
CCGCGTGAACGTTATCATTCCTCCCTTGGCTCCCAAGAGCCCCACGATGACCATCCGAAAGTTCCTTAGAAGCAAGTTGACCATGGATGATCTGGTGGCGGTGGGCACCCTCAGCCCCGAAATAGGTCAGTTCTTGGGGGGCCTGTGTGGAACTTCGTTTGAATGGCCTGGTCTCGGGCGGTACGGGCACCGGCAAGACGACGCTCCTCAACGCTCTGTCTGCCTTCATCCCCGATTCGGAGCGGATCGTCACCATCGAGGACCCGCTGGAGCTCCAGCTTCAGCAACCGCACGTGATCAGCCTGGAGGCTCGCCCCCCCAACGTGGATGGCCGGGGAGAGGTGACGCAGCGGGAGCTGTTGCGCAACACCCTGCGTATGCGGCCCGACCGCATCCTCATCGGCGAGGTGCGTGGCGGCGAGGCGTTTGACATGCTCAACGCCATGAACACCGGCCACGAGGGCTCCCTCAGCACCATCCACGCTAACTCGCCTCGCGATGGCCTGGCCAGGCTGGAGAACATGGTGCTGATGGCCAACCTGGACCTGCCGGTGCGGGCGATCCGTGAGCAGGTATCGTCGGCGCTCCACATGATCCTTCAGATAGCGCGCTTCCGCGACGGCGGCCGCCGGATAACCCACGTCACTGAGGTGGCTGGCATGGAAGGGCAGATTGTCACTCTTCAGGACATCTTCCGCTTCGACCAGAAGGGCATCGATGAGAACGGCCGCGTTCTAGGGCAACTGCGGGCCACGGGCATCCGTCCCAGCTTCGTCGAAGGTTTCGAACAGGCTGGGATTGCTCTGCCCGAGGGATTGTTTCAGAACGTAGCGGAGTGGTAGGCGATGGAACCGCTGGCGCTTGTAGTAGCCCTGGCCGTGATGGCCACTGTAATCCTGGTTGTCATTGGCATCTCTCAGATTCGGGGCTCAAGGCAGGGGGTCATTAGCCGCCGTCTGGCGCACTTCACCCAGGGCGAGACGAGCCGCCCCAGCAGCGGCGGTGATGAGTCGCTGTTGCGGTCTACCGACCACGGCAAGCTGGGCCCGCTCGCTGGCATTCTGGGTGGTAGCCGGCAGGTGGAGAGCGCAGCCCTGACGCTGGAACGGGCGGGCATTCCGTTACGGGTGGGCGAATACATGGTCCTGAGGGTTGCCGTTGCCATGCTCTTCCTTCTGGTGGCCTTCTTGCTAACACTCAATCTGCTGATCGCCTTGCCAGTGGGCATGATTGGCTATTTCTTGCCGCGGTGGTACGTCGGTTTTCGGCGGCGGGGCCGCCTGGCCAAGATCAACGGTCAGTTGGAGGAGATGCTCACTCTGGTCTCCAACTCGCTGAGATCGGGGTATGGGCTGCTGCAGGGCTTTGAATATGCGAGCCGTCAGATATCGCCACCGCTGGCCGACGAGCTCAAGCGAATGCTCCAGGAGGCGAACCTGGGTGCGGGGGCAGAGACCGCTATCCAGGCGCTGGCGGAGCGCATCACCAGCCCCGACATGGAGATGGTCGTTACTGCCATCGCTATTCAGAGGTCGGTAGGCGGCAATCTGGCTCAGACGCTGGACAGCGTGGCCTACACCATAAGGGAGCGGGACCGGATTCGGGGAGAGATCAAGACCCTGACTGCTCAGCAGCGCATGACGGGGGTTGTCATCGGCGCTCTGCCGATCTTCGTGGGCCTGATCATGTTCGCGATGAACCCAGATTACATGTCGCCT
>JAUWYP010000048.1 GCA_030615765.1 Dehalococcoidia bacterium
CCGTGTACCAGTCGATGATGGCGTCGCCCCAGAGGAGGGAGATGATGGCCCCGAGGGCGATAAAGGGGCCATAAGGGATGTACTGGCCCCGCCGCACGGTCCCGGTGAGCAACAGGATGGCGGCTATCAGGCCGGCGCTGATAGCCGTGAAGAAGAGGCCGACGATCATGGCGGGGAAGCCGGCCGCGAAGCCCATGAGAGTGGCCATCTTTACATCGCCGAAGCCGAAGCGGCCCAGGGACACAATGTAGACGGCGAGCATGATGGCGAAGGCCAGGCCGCCGCCGGCGAAGGCCTGCCCTACGCCCCGATCGGGCCAGGCCCAGGACAGAGCCATCGCCAGGAGCATGGCGGGGTAGACGATGCGATTGGGGATGAGGCGGCGCTCCAGGTCGGTGGCTACCAGGGCCAGGAAGATGGCGGCGAACAGGCCGGTCAGGATCATTGGCTCCCATTCGTCGCTGGCCAGGGCGGCGAGGGCGAACACCAGGGCGGTGGCCGGGGGGAGGAGGAGGACGCGAACGGGCAATAGCTGGTCGCAGTCGGGGCAGCGGCAACGGTGCCAGAGGCAGCCCAGGAGGGGGAGAAGGTGGAGGAGGCGGGTGGGGGAACGGCAGGCCGAGCAGCGCACGAGAGGCCCGCGAGGAGGCGCGTCGGAGTAGAAGCGGTCCAGGGACACCTCCAGTAGGTGGCCGACTACGAGGCCGAGGAAGACAGCGGCGATCAGCATAGCGATTCCCTTCGATCCCTGGTGAGGGTCAGGGTTGGTTCACCAGGGTGGGCCTGACCACTGGTAGGGAGGGTAGCGCATTGAGCCTGCAGAGGCAATGGTGAGAGGGAACGCGCGAGCGCGCGGGTGAGAGGGTAACGGGAGGGCGGTGTCATACGTCTTATTGAAGTGAAAGGCGAGAGGGATTCAGGAAGCAAGTGGACATAAGTGTAACAACTTCTTGTGCTCAGGCGTCTAACCTCTGGATAGATGCAGGTAGGCGATAGGCCTAGCTTATCGCTTCTGCCGAGACAAGGAGGTGGCTATATCGAGGGGCGACTGAGAAAAGGAAATACGGACGGGGTGAGGAGAGCTGGCCTGGCAGGACGCAGATCCCCACCCCGGACGCCGGAGTGCGCGGGGCCCGACGTCTCTTCTTTCTTATCACAGCCAAGGTGAACCTGCAAGCTACCCCGCAGCTGAAAGCAGGAGCCTAACGGAGGTACAAACGAGCGATGCTAAGTAGGATCAGCGAGTTTTTCGTGGGGCTGGTGGCCCGCTTCCGGTCGGAGTCGGGGCAGGCCCTGACCGAGTATGGCTTGATCATGGCCCTGATCGCCGTGGTGTGCATGGCTGCTCTGGGGCTCATCGGCTTGGCCATTGCCGGGTTCCTGGACGACATAGCGGCCGAACTCGGCGGCGGCGGAGCCTAGGTCAGCTAGAGTAGGAACGAGCAGCAGGGGCGTCGCGGTCCAGCGGGGGTCAACCAGGACACACGTGCTGTCAGGCACTCCGGCTGAGCCGCGGCGCTCCTGCAGAAGTAGCAAAGGACAGGGAAGGCTATGCTAGCCATCCTCAAGCGTATCACGAGACGCACAGGCAAGAAGGAGGGTGGGCAGTCGCTGGTGGAGTTTGCCCTTGTGCTGCCCGTCTTCCTCTTGGTGCTGTTTGCCATCGTCGATTTCGGCATGGCTTTCCATGCCTGGATTACTGTTACCAACTCTGCGCGCGAAGGCGCTCGTGTGGGCGCTGTGCGGGCATCTGAGGATGATATCAAGCAGCGGGTCTACGATACGGCGGGTATGTTTACTCAAGATGACCTTTTGGTCACCGTTACCAACGCCGAGGGTGATCCGGGGCAGTCGGTGGTGGTGAAGGTGAGCTACGATTACTCCCTGCTTAACCCCCTGGTCGGTATCGTGGACGTGATCAGCGCTGGCAGTATTGATATTGGCGACTTCACCTTAAGCTCGACTGCTGACATGCGATTGGAGTGAGTGTCATGAGGGGACCAAGAATGTTTCGTTTCCTTTGGTGGGGAGAGTCTGGCCAAGGCCTGGTAGTGGGCACTCTGGTCATGGTGATGATTCTTGGCTTTGCGGCCATGACTGTGGATGTGGGGTTACTCCTGCACGAGAAGCGCGAACTTCAGAATGCCGCCGACGCCGCTGCCTTGGCTGGCGTCCAGGAACTGCCGTTTTCGCCGGTCGACGCGGAGTTGAGGGCGCAGGAGTGGGCTGATAAGAACGGCATCGGTGCCGATGATCTGGAACCCATCGAGATAAGCACTACCCACGTGGCCAACGACACTATCACGGTGCGGGTCAAGCGGGACGTGCCATTTATGTTTGCCCGTGTGCTGGACCTCAGCGGCGATAATACCATACGGGCCGACGCTACGGCGCGTATAGGCTCCCCTTCGTGGGGCAGCAACGTTATGCCCTGGGCCCTGCTGAAGAGCGTGCAGGAGAACGCCGTCTACGACACGGAGGTCACCATTAAGTACAGCGCCCAGGAGGGCAGCAGCGGTGATTACGGTGCGCTGGCTTTGCTAGGCGGGACGGGGTCGCAGGCCTACTATGACAACATCCTCAATGGTGCCGAGACGTGCGTCGGCTGCGTAGAGTCTACGGAGCCCGGCAACATGGTGGGCAAGACTGAGGCGGGCCTCCACGACCGCCTCGACAGCACGAGCGAGGCATGCGACGAATTTGGCGAGGTCTTCACAGCCGTTGACGACGGCTGGCGCTTCTCCAGCAACGAGTGCAACCCCTGGAAGGAAGCGGGCGCCGACAGCAACCGGGTAGTCCTCATCCCGGTCATCGACGATCCGGACGGGGGTAGGGATGATGTTACCATCATCAGGTTTGCCCTCGTGTTCCTCGCCAACGAGCTCGAGGACGACATCTGTCCGACCGGCCTGGGGTGTGACGTGGAGGCCATCTTCGTGAAAGTTTACGACGACATCGGAATGCTGATCGGTCCATATGATCCGGGCAGTGACATACGTTTCGCGCGGCTGGTGGAGTGACACTAGGGCCGTCCGCGATCGAACGGGCGAAGTAGTAGATGGCGGGCGGCGGGTCGTCCGCGCCCGTCAGCAGCTTGCCTGGCCGGCAGAGCTGCGGGCAGAGGGGGGAACCTAATGATGCGCAATCTCGTTGGCGGGGTCAGGAGCGGCAAAGCGGTCTTATTGTTGGCCCTTTTCTTGGGCCTTGTTAGCGCGGTGCTGGTCTACATCTACCTCAGCCAGGCCGGGGGCGAGGAGACCGCAGCATCGGGAACGACAAAGCCGGTGGTGGTGGCCACGGAGGATATCGCTGTGGCCACTCGCATCACCGAGAGCATGGTGGAGATAAAGGAAATATCGGCGGACGCCGTCCACCCCGACTCCTTCTCATCCACTGAAGGGGTGATAGACAACTTGGCTCGCTACCCCATCACGGCTGGCGAGCAGATCCTGAGCGACAGGGTGGCCGCTAGCTCCCTGACGCTGCCGGAGGGTGAGGAGCTTCCGCTGCCCTACATCGTGCCGGAGGGCAAGCGCGCGGTATCGGTGGGCATAGACGATTTGATTGGCGTCGGCGGCCTGCTGCGGCCCGGCGACTATGTCGATGTCATTCTTACGGTGAAGCTTGCGGTCGGCGATCAAATAGCCAGGATCATCCTCCAGGACCTGGAGGTGCTGGCTCTCGACCAGCAGATCGAGAAGGTGGCTCCCAAACTTGAAGACGGCCAGGAAGAGCGGGTGTTCACCGGTGAAGGTGAGACCGACCCTGAGGCTGTCACGGTGACTTTGGCGGTGACGCCGGTGGAGGGCGAGGTGCTCGTCACGGCCGAGGAGTGCGCCGATAACTTCGGTGGCCGCTTGGCGCTGGCGCTGCGGCCGTTCGGCGAGCACACGGCTGTCGGGGTGCGCTCCACCTGGTCGGAGACGGCAGGGCTGCCTTACTGCAGCCAGCTGTTTGGGGTGGGCTTGAAGAATCTGAAGCAAAGCGAGGAAGAAGAGTAGGCACCAAGTTAACCCTGATGAGGGGGAGCCGGTAACGGCTTAGGCAGTGGTAAACGAGGAGGCCTTAGGTGGCTAGAAACCCCAAGGTAATCATAATCGACCAGGATCCGTCCGCCCGGGCGGAAACCCAGCGAATGCTGGCCCTGTCAGGCTTCGCTGTGATGGGCGCTGCCGGCTACGGGATGGAGGCCATGACCCTGGCCCGCGAGACGGAGCCTGAGGTGGTGGTGGTGTCTCTGGAGGAGCCCATAGCTCGCTCCCTGCAGACTGTGGAGTCGGTGGCGGACGTTCTCCCCCAGGTGCCGATCATCGCCTACTCATCAATCAGCGACCCAAGTTACATCCGCCGCGCTATGCAGGTGGGGGTCAAGGACTACCTCGTCGCTCCCCTGGAAGAGGAGGAGCTAGGTCGCTCCATCAACGGTGTTCTTGCTCAGGAAGAGAGGCGTCAGCAACGTCTGACAGGGGAGGTAGAGGCTCAGTCCTGCGGGACTGTGGTCACCATCTTCGGGGCCAAAGGAGGTATCGGCAAGACTACCATCGCCACCAATCTGGCTACTGCCCTGGTGCAGAAGACGGGCCAGTCAGTGGCTCTGGTGGACCTGGACACCCGCTTTGGCGACGTGGCCATCCTTATGGACATGCCGACCGACCGTAGCATCTCTGACCTGGCTCTACCGGACGAGGAGATCGACCGCGATGCGGTCCAATCCTGCCTGTACACGCACGGCACCGGTGTGGCTATCTTGCCGGCGCCCATTCGGCCATCTGAATGGCACAGCATTCACCCCGGCCACATCGAGAAGGTGGTGGCGGTCCTGGCCGCCACCCACGATTACGTCCTTCTGGACACACCCGGCGCCTTCAACGACATCGTGTCTCGTGCCCTGGAGATGTGCACCATTCTTCTGCTGACAGCCACTCCCGATCTGGCCGCCCTGAAGGATACGATCCTGGCGCTGGAGATGCTTCGCTCCTGGTCGTTCCCGTCGGAGAAGGTGAAGATAGTGATCAACCACACCAGCGATGCCCAGGGCGACGCACGGGTGGACATTCGACGGGTCCTGGGCAAGGAGGTCTTCTGGAGCATCCCCTACGATCGTAGCATCTCTCAGGTCACGCAGCTGGGCATGCCTATAGTGGCGGCTAAGCCCAAGGCCAAGGCCTCTCAGAGCTTTGTCGAGATGGCCTACGCCATTGGCGGCATCCGCTCGCGGCCCAAGGGCATGCTGGAGCGCCTGGGGGACCACATCCCCTTGCTCGGAAGACCACAGGGCGGGCCGGAAGCTGTGCCGGAGGTCGCTGCGGAAGGGGTTCCGGAGCCGGCGACAGAGGCACCGGCGAGGTCGGCGACAGAGGCACCGGCGAGGTCGGCGACAGAGGCACCGGCGAGGTCGGCGACAGAGGAATGGACCAGATAGGGAAGGAGAAAGATGAGTCAGTGGCGTATCCCAGCTGATCAACTTCCAGGGCAGAACGACGGTAACGAGCCATCGGGCGACTCTGGTCGTCAGTCGACGGCGACGGCCCAGCGCTCGACTCGTTTGGGGGAGGAACTAGAGGGGTTGGTGTATCGCTTCCATCAGAGGCTCATCGATGAACTGGAAGCGGAGAAGCTGGAGGCCATGCCTCCTGACAAGCGGCGTCAGGCGGTGCAGGAGGCGGTAAAGGCCCTGCTGGCGCGGGAGTCTCTGAACGCCCTGGTGCGAGACGCCGTGGCCACGCGGGTGGTGGATGAGGTGGTGGGTCTGGGGCCCATCGAGCCTTTGCTCCACGACTCGTCTATCTCTGAGGTGATGGTGAACGCTCCCGACGAGGTGTACTTCGAGCGGGATGGCATCATGTATCAGAGCGACGTTCGCTTTCGCGATGTCGACCACGTGATGCAGATTGTGGAGCGGATCATCGCTCCTCTGGGTCGGCGGGTCGACGAGAGCTCTCCTATGGTGGACGCGCGCCTGGCCGATGGCTCCCGCGTGAACGTTATCATTCCTCCCTTGGCTCCCAAGAGCCCCACGATGACCATCCGAAAGTTCCTTAGAAGCAAGTTGACCATGGATGATCTGGTGTCGGTGGGCACCCTCAGCTCGGAAGTGGGGCAGTTCCTGGGGGCTTGTGTGGAGCTTCGTACGAATATCCTGGTCTCCGGTGGTACCGGCACCGGCAAGACGACTCTTCTGAACGCTGTGTCCGCGTTCATCCCCGATTCCGAGCGCATCGTAACCATCGAGGACCCACTGGAGCTGCAGCTTCAGCAGCCGCACGTGATCAGCCTGGAGGCTCGTCCGCCCAACGTGGATGGCCGGGGAGAGGTGACGCAGCGGGAGCTGTTGCGCAACACGCTGCGTATGCGGCCCGACCGCATCCTCATCGGTGAGGTGCGTGGCGGCGAGGCGTTTGACATGCTCAACGCTATGAACACTGGCCACGAGGGCTCCCTCAGCACCATCCACTCTAACTCGCCTCGCGATGCCCTGGCCAGGCTGGAGAACATGGTGCTAATGGCCAACCTGGACCTGCCGGTGCGGGCGATCCGTGAGCAGATATCGTCGGCCCTCCACCTGGTCCTTCAGATAGCGCGCTTCCGCGACGGCGGCCGCCGGATAACCCACGTCACTGAGGTGGCCGGCATGGAGGGGCAGATTGTCACGCTTCAGGACATCTTCCGCTTCGAGCAGAAGGGCATCGATGAGAACGGCCGCATTCTAGGGCAACTGCAGGCCACCGGCATCCGTCCCAGCTTCGCTGAAGGTTTCGAACAGGCTGGGATTGCTCTGCCCGAGGGCTTGTTTCAGAACGTAGTGGAGTGGTAGGCGATGGAACCGCTGGCGCTTGTAGTAGCCCTGGCCGTGATGGCCACTGTAATCCTGGTTGTCATTGGAATCTCTCAGATTCGGGGCTCAAGGCAGGGGGTCATTAGCCGCCGTCTGGAGCACTTCACCCAGGGCGAGACGAGCCACCCCAGCAGCGGCGGTGATGAGTCGCTGTTGCGGTCTGCCGACCGCGGCAAGCTAGGCCCGCTCGCTGGCATTCTGGGTGGCAGCCGGCAGGTAGAGAGCGCAGCCCTGGCGCTGGAACGGGCGGGCATTCCGTTGCGGGTGGGCGAATACATGGCCCTGAGGGTTGCCGTGGCCATGGTCTTCCTTCTGGTGGCCTTCTTGCTAACACGCAATCTGCTGATCGCCTTGCCGGTGGGCATGATTGGCTATTTCTTGCCGCGGTGGTACGTCGGTTCTCGGCGGCGGGGCCGCCTGGCCAAGATCAACGGTCAGCTGGAGGAGATGCTCACTCTGGTCTCCAACTCGCTGAGATCGGGGTATGGGCTGCTGCAGGGCTTTGAATATGCGAGCCGCCAGATATCGCCACCACTGGCCGACGAGCTCAAACGAATGCTCCAGGAGGCGAACCTGGGTGCGGGGGCTGAAGTCGCTATCCAGGCGCTGGCGGAGCGCATCACCAGCCGCGACATGGAGATGGTCATTACTGCCATCGCTATTCAGAGGTCGGTAGGCGGCAATCTGGCTCAGACGCTGGACAACGTGGCCTATACCATAAGGGAGCGGGACCGGATTCGGGGAGAGATCAAGACCCTGACTGCTCAGCAGCGCATGACGGGGGTTGTCATCGGCGCTCTGCCGATCTTCGTGGGCCTGATCATGTTCGCGATGAACCCAGATTACATGTCGCCT
>JAUWYP010000014.1 GCA_030615765.1 Dehalococcoidia bacterium
CTTCGTCATCGAGGCGATGAAGGAGGCGGCCGACGCGCTGGGCCTGCGCGGAACAGGCTAGCGACCTCTGGAATAAGGAAGGCCGTGGCTTTTGGCCACGGCCTCTACCTTTCTCTACGGTGTTGACGGCTCGGTTGCCGCTTCACCCCGCGCTCGACCGAGCCGCGTCAATGTCATCAGCCGCCGGCGCCGCTGGGAGCGACCGGGATTGCTGAGCCCTCCTCGGTCCCGGCCAGAGCCGCGTCGATAATGCTCTTGAACCCCGGCTCCATCGCACCGGTAGCGCCCTGATAGTCCTCAAAGGGGATGGCGCCTGACACCAGTTGACCGTTGACGAAGAAGGCGGGAGTGCCTCCCACCCCGTAGGTCTGACCGTCCTGGAGGTCCTTCTGCACCTCCGAGATATGCTTGCCGGAGTCCAGGCAGTCATCGAAGGTAGCCGTGTCCAGGCCCAGGTCGGCGGCCTCGCTCTTGAAGGCGCTCAGCACGCCCGTCAGGCCTTCCGACTGCAAGGTCTGATTGAAGGAGTTCTGCTTTGCGAATAGCACATCGTGGTACTCCCAGTACTTGCCCTGATCGTCGGCGCACTCGGACGCCTCGGCCGCCTTCTGAGCCCACTGGTGAAAGCCGAGGGGGAAATCCCGAAAGACGTGCTTGACCTTGCCCTCGTACGTCTCCAGAATTTGGTCCAGCGTTTCATCACGGAAACGCTTGCAGAATGGTCATTGGTAGTCGCTGAACTCGACGATGGTGACCGCCGCGTCTTCGGGCCCGGTGAACGGGTCATCGTCGACGCTGACCTCCACCACCGCTGGCGTAGGCGTAGGCTGCACCGTCGGGCTGACCTGGGCGACCGCCGGCGCGCCACCCTCCCCGTTCTCATCCACGAAGGGATGCAAAAAGAGAGCGACCACCGCCAAAACCAGGGCCACCAGCGCCACGATATTGGCTGACACGATCCAGCCGATGCGAGAGCTTGAGCCCCCTCCTCCTGGCTCCGGGAAAGGCCCGGCCTGTCCCCCTTCGGGTTGACCGCCTTTCCGGCCCCGCCCCCTACTTCCTTCGCTCATGTTGGCCTCCCTTCCTGCTGTTCGAAAGCAACGCGGCTAGGGCCGCCTCGAGCACTGTCCGCTAGCCGCTGTTACAGTCGTTCGTTTGTCAGCCTAGCCTAGCTCCAAACCCCCATTCGCTCGGCCATTCGCTCCAGGCGGGCGATCCTCTCATCGACCGGCGGGTGAGTGCTGAAGAGGTTGCCCATGAAATCGCTCCGCAGCGGACTGACGGTGTACATGTGGGCCGTCGACTCACTCACCTTCGTCGGCCTCATCTGGGCCCCCATCTGCAATTTCTTCAGGGCGCTGGCCAGGGCCAGAGGCCGCCCGGAGATGCGAGCGCCCGCCTCGTCGGCGCCGTACTCCCGCTGGCGCGAGATCGCCGAGCGGATGATCATGGCGCCGATCGGTGCCAGGATGGCGATCGCTATTATCGCCGCCACGCCGAGCAGGGCGCCGTATCCACGCAATCTGTTGAAGCCACCGAAGAAGAGGCTCCAGCGAGCGATGAATGCTATGAACATGATGGCGCTGGCGACGGTAGCCACGATGGCGCTGATCAGGATGTCGCGGTTCTTGATGTGCCCCATCTCGTGGGCCAGCACGGCCTTAAGCTCATCTTCGTTCAGTATGCGCGTGATGCCCGTAGTCACCGCCACCGCCGAGTGCTTGGGGTTGCGGCCGGTGGCAAAGGCGTTGGGAGCATCGTTCTGAACGACGTACACCTTGGGCTTTGGCAGGCCGGCCATGCCGGCCACGTCCTCCACCATGCGATGCAGACGCGGCTCCTGCTCCGGCGTCACCTGATGGGCGCCGGCCATACGCAGGGCCAGCTTGTCGGAGAACCAGTAGGTCCCAAGGTTCATCACCAGGGCAAACCCGAACGCAACGATGAGACCGGTCACACCGCCAAAGAGATAGCCCAGCCCCAGGAACAGGGCGCACAGCAGCCCCAGAAGGAGAACCGTCTTCGCGTGATTCACTGCTCACCTCCGGCAGCTTTCGGCTTTCTATCAAGATATTATACCCCATCCGCTAACCTGCCACACGACACACCTCAAGTCGAGGCCCCGGACAGGAAAGCCAGGATGGCCTCGTTGGCCTCCTCCGCCCGCTCCTCCAGCACCATGTGGCGCGCCCTGCCGATGACCTGCAGACGAGCGTCGGGCAGCTCATCCGCCAGCCGGCGAGCCACACGGAGGTTAGTCCACCGATCGCCCTCGCCCCAAAGGAGGAGCACCGGCTGGCCCACCCGTGAGAGATCGACAGGCTCGTCGCGGGCAGCATCGCTCAGAAGGCTGGCGATGGCATTGGTCGAACCGCGAATGCACGCGGAGCGGCGGAACTCCTCCAGCATCTCCGGGCTGAGGAAAGCGGGATCGTAGAAGCCCTGCTGCAGGACTCTCTCTCGCAGCCCTGGCTGGTGCAAGACCAGGGCCGTCCCCAGGCGAAGCAAAGAGGGCAGCGGCCGGCTGGCAGCCAGCCGCGGCACCATCCCGTTTGGGGGAGCGCTGCCCACCAGTATCAGCCTGTCCACCTTCTCAGGGCAGGTCACCGCCAGGCGCAGGGCGATGGCCCCGCCCATCGAGTGACCCAGGACAGCCGCCCGCGAGATGCCCAGACGGTCCATAAGCTCGCCTACCAGCCGAGCCTGGGCCGCCAGCGAGTAGTCGCCAGTGGCCGGTCGCTCCGAGTAGCCGAAGCCTTTCAGATCGAGGGCCACCACCCGCAGACGCTCCGCGAGGACCGGGATGTTGTAGCGGAAGTTGTATATGCGGCCCCCCAGGCCGTGTATGAGGACAAGGGGCGGGCCCTTCCCCTCGTCCACATAGTGAATGGCCACGTCCCCCAGGCGAATTGTGTCACCGGGCTTAGGGACATCCGCCAGGTCCAGGTTCTCGCAGCGCCTAACCAGCCAGCGGGCGTAGGCGCAAAGGGCAATCAGGGCACCCGCCGTCAGACCGCCCAGCAGCAGAAGAAGCCTTCGCCCGACCATGGATCCCTCCTCCACGTGATCTAAGGTTGGTGCTCCGAGCTCTCCCCTGGAACGCGAGCGATGTCCAGCAGCCGTTTCACCTCGCTCAAGCCTCGAGCGATGCGCGGCCCGTACCAGGTGAGCATCCTGCCATCGATAAGGAAGATATGTCCATTCTTGACGGCCGTCACCTCAGCAAAGGCCTTAAAGTCGACCTTGTGCCGCTTGGTGAAACGATAGGGTTCGCTAGACAGAAGGACCACTTCAGGATCCAGAGCCGCCATCTCCGCCAGTTCCACCGGGGGGTAACGCTCCTGTCGCTCGCCGAAGACGTTGCGGCCGCCGCAGACGCTGATGACGTCGTCCATGTAGGTGCCGCGGCTGCAGGTCTGGTAGGGATTGCGCCAGATGGGGCAGAAGACCCGCACCCGCTCGCGGCCGGCACCGGCGGCCTGCACGAAGGCTAGAGCCTCCTTGGCCCCCTGGATGATCGGCCGGGCGGCCGCGGTGGTGCCGGTGATGGCTGCTAACTCGCGCAGGAGGCCGATCGCGCTCTCAACACTGGTGACCAGAGTGACAAAGACCGGACAGCCGTGGTCGATCAGTTGGGCCACGTCCTCAGGGCTATTCTCCTCGGCGCCGGCGAGCACCAAGTCAGGCTCAAGGGCCTCGATCTTTGCTACATCCAGCGCTTTAGTGCCACCCACCTTCGTCTTGCCGGCCACCCCCCGGCGGGGCTCCACGCAGAAGCGGGTCACCCCCACGATCTCCTGTTCCAGGCCAAAGGCGAACAGGGCCTCGGTGAGGCTGGGCACCAGGCTGACAATGCGCTCCGGCCGCTGCCTAACCGTCAGCAATCGCCCCCAGGCGTCCGCCAGGGTCAGCGGCGGCCCTCCTGGTCGAACGCCACCAGCGCGGCGGCCTGCGACTTCTTCCACAAGCCCCTCCCTACGGAGAACGAGCCCCACACATATGCTCGCTGCTTGACTCCACTAACTCAACGCGTCCCTGTCCGAGCCCAGGCCTGGGACAGCGGTCCGGGCCACTAGCTACCCCAGCGTGACCTCCGTTTCTTGCAGGTCGCCGTCACGATAGTACTCAATGGTCACCGTGTCGCCGGCTCGGTATTCAGTGAGCACCTTCAACAGATCACCGCTATTCTTGATATCCTCACCGGCGGCCCGAACGATGATGTCGCTAGCCTTAAGGTCAGCGCGGTCCGCGGGAGAACTTTCCTGCACAGAACCGATTCCCACACCGCTCTCGACCGGCAGGCCGAACTCTTCGGCAATGCCGGGGGTTATGTTAATCAGATTTATCCCCAGATAACCGCGTTCCACCCGCCCCTTTTCAATAAGCTCCCCCACTATGGGCTTGACCGTATCGATGGAAATGGCGAAGCCGATCCCCTCAGCAGTGCCGCGAATGACCTGGGTGGTGATGCCGATCACCTCCCCGTACGTGTTCACCAGGGGCCCGCCGCTGTTACCGGGGTTGATGGGAGCATCGGTCTGGATGGCCCCGGGGATCATGTAGGGATCCTCCTGAATCAAGCGCTCCTTAGCGCTCACCACCCCACGGGTGACTGTTGGGCCGCCGGGCAGGTCCAGGGCGTGGCCAATGGCCACCACATCATCTCCCACCTGAAGCTGGGCGGTATCCCCCAACTTGGCTGGCACCAGATTGTCAGCATCGATCTTCAGAGCCGCCAGGTCGGTGGCGCGATCCCCTCCCACCAGGCTCGCCTGAAACTGCCGACCGTCGCTCAGGGTCACCGTTATCCTTTGAGCAGGACGCTCACCGTCGATAAACACCACGTGGTTGTTGGTAACGATGTGCCCCTCGTCATCGATGATGAACCCTGTGCCAACTCCTTCGGTGGGGATCGGCTGGCCGAAGACACTGAAGGTTGTCCCCTCGATGAGGATATGCACCACCGACGGCCGTAGCAGGCGGACGATCTCGGCCGTCGCCAGAGGGGTTCGCTCACCGCTGGGGGTAATAGACGCCCCGGGGCTAGCCGTCGGGGAGGCGACCACAGTGGCGGTCGGGGAGACGGTTTGCGTAGGCTCAGCGGCCTCGCCCCCGCAGGCCACAGCCACAACGGCAACGACAACGAAAATAGCAGGCAATATCGCGGGCAGTCGCATCAAAACGTACTTCTCCTCCTGCCAAGAAAGGTTACTATGACCAGAGACAGACTTCCATCTTTTCTAACGTCGACGGCAGCAAGAAGGCTTCGTTCCAATACAACATCAAGCCTACCGGCAGTCCATCCCCCTCGCTCGCGTCTCCAAGTCTCGACCCGTCTTGACAAGGCTGCTGGCTCTGTGTAGTGTATTGATACCAAGTCTCAATTAGGGGCACCATGTACAACCTGGAATCAATAGTGCGGCGGCTTGAGGAGCAAAGACATCGCATCACTCCACCGCGTCTGGCGGTGGCGAGAGCGGTGCTCGATCGTAGCGGCCATTTCAGCGTGGACGACATCCTGAACCAGGTGCCAGAGGTAGGGCGAGCCACCGTCTTCCGCACTACGAAGCTCTTGTCGGAGATGGGCATCCTTTGTCGCGTCCTCCTGGAGGATGGCAGCCTTCGCTATCGACTCAGCCACCGCCAGGACCACCATCATCACCTTGTATGCGTCTCCTGCACCAGTGTTCAAGAGCTGGACGCCTGTATCGACCCCGAAGTGCTCGACGACCTGGCGCGCAGCACCGGCTACCAGATCGAGGGCCACTGGCTAGAGTTCTACGGTCGTTGTGACACCTGCCGCAGCAGTGAGGCCTAGAAGCATTTGCTTGACGAACCATGAGGCCGAGTACTAGTAGCCAATCTCTCTGGCTGTTCGCCATCTCTCTTGCGGCGATAGCTCTTCCGGCCAGCCTACTCCTCATCGCCTGCCAGGAGGAGGAAGTGGAGGAGGGGGAGACAGCCAGGGTGAAGGTGGTCGCCAGCCTGGATCTCTTCGCCGACTTTGCGCGCCAGGTGGGCGGCGACAGGTTGAACGTGTCCAACCTCATCCCCGCGGGCGCCGACCCGCACACCTACGAGCCGGTCCCCAGTCGGGTGGCCAAGCTAACCAAGGCCGACCTGGTCATCGTCAACGGGCTGCGACTGGAGGCGGCCCTGGAGGACGTTATCGAGGAGAACACGCCCTCTTCTACACCGATCGTTGAGCTGTCTGAAGGACTGCCCGCCATCAGCAGCGATGACCACGACGGCAACCCTCACCTCTGGCTGGACGTGCAGAACGCCATCGCCTACGTGGAGCGCATTCGCGACGCCCTAGTGGAGATCGACCCCGCTGGCGCCGAGACCTACCGCGCCAACGCCGACAGCTACCTGGCAGAGCTGCGAACGCTGGACGCGGAGGTGGCAACAGCCATCGACTCCATCCCCTCCGATAGGCGGAAGCTAGTGACCTTCCACGATGCCTTCTCTTACCTAGCCCAGCGCTACGGCTTGCAGGTGGTAGACGTCGTGGTGGCCAGCCCCGGCAAGGAGCCCAGCGCCAAGGACGTTGCCAACCTGGTGGACGCCATCGCTGCGGAGGAGGTGCCCGCCGTATTCAAGGAGCCTCAGTTCAACGCCCGCATCCTGGAGCTCGCAGCCGACGATGCCGGTGTAGAGGTCTGCACCCTCTATAGCGGCACTCTGGACAAGAAGGTCAATACGTACGTGAAGCTGATGCGCTTCAACGCCAGGGAACTGGCGCGCTGCCTGGGCTAGAGATCATGGCTAGAGCTGATACCGGCCAGCAAGACTCGAAGGATGGAGACTTCCGCCCGGCCATCGACGTGAGCGACGTCTGGGCGGGATATAACGGGCAGGCTGCCCTGGAGGGTGTCACCCTGGCCATCGAGGAGGGCTGTCTGGCCGGCCTGGTGGGACCCAACGGCTCCGGCAAGTCCACCCTCCTGCGGGTCATTCTCGGTCTCCACCAGCCCTGGCGAGGCAAGGTTCGCCTGTTCGGCCAGAAGATCGACGGCGCCCGCCGCCTTCTGGGCTACATGCCCCAGGTGGAACTTGTGGACTGGGACTTCCCGATCAGCGTCTTCGACGTGGTGATGATGGGCCGCTACGGACGCCTGGGGCTTCTGCGGCGCCCCAACCGACAGGATCAGGAGATTGTTTGGCGCTGCCTGGAGCAGGTAGGTATGACCGACCTGGCCCAACGCCAGATTGGCGAGCTGTCGGCGGGGCAGCAGCGGCGTGTCCTCATCGCCCGCACCCTGGCCCAGGAGCCACGCATTCTCCTTCTGGACGAGCCCTTCACGGGCCTGGACGCCAGCGCCCAGCACGACCTTCTGGACCTGTTCAACGAGGTGCGAGCAGCAGGCAAGACCCTACTGGTGGCAACCCACGACCTTTCCTGCGTTGCCGCCGCCTTTGACCATGCTGCCTGCCTCAACCGCAAGATCATCGCCTTCGGCGAGCCGCGCGCCATCTTCACCGAGGAGGTCCTCAACGCCACCTTCCAGACCCATCTCCTTCTGGTGAATGTGGAGGGGAAGACCTATGTCAGCTATCAGTGACCTGACCGCCTACCTGACAGACCCCTGGGCATCCGAGTTCATGGTGCGCAGCCTGTTGGCGCTGGTCATGGTTAGCGTCGTATGTGCTGTCATCGGCTCCTTCGTCGTGGTCAAGGGCATGGCCTTCATCGGCGATGCCCTGGCCCACGCCTCCTTCGGCGGCGTGGCCGCTGCTTTCGTCCTGGGTGTCAGCATCTACCTGGGAGCGGCCGTCGCTGCCATCCTCACAGCCCTGGGCATCGTCTTTGTCAGCCGTCGCGCCGGCCTGCGATTCGATACAGCCATTGGCGTTCTCTTTGTGGGCGCCTTCGCCCTGGGCATCCTGATCATCAGCCGCCAAGAGGGCTACATCGTCGACCTCTTCAGCTTCATCTTCGGCAATGTGCTGGGCGTAGGCCAGGACGATCTCCTCCTCATTGCCGCCGTCGGGGCGGCGGTGCTGGTGTTGGTGGCCGTCTTCTACAAGGAGCTCTTGTTCACCGCCTACGACCCGGCCATGGCCGCCGCTGCCGGTCTGCCGGTGGCGGCTATGCAGTATGGGCTGCTGGGCCTTATCGCCCTCACCATTGTTATCTCGCTCAAGGCAGTGGGCATCGTGCTGGTGGTTGCCATGCTGGTGACCCCGGCTGCCACCGCCCAGCTCTTGGTACAACGCCTCCACTTGATAATGGCGGTGGGCGCCGGCGTAGGGGTTGTGTCGTCCGTGGTTGGCCTCTACCTTTCCTATCACGCCGATGTCGCCGCCAGCGCCGCCGTCGTGCTGACGGCAACCGTGCTTTTCCTGATGGCCTTTCTCTTCTCACCGCGGCGCGGGATCTTCGGCCTGCGGCGGCCGTCGATCCTAACGGAGGCCGGAGAAGGCTACGGCAGTCCTAGGTAAGAAGAAGCGCGACGGGTCGAGGACACGCTTCCCGTGATGTGACTCCCCGCAGAGGTGAGGGGACACCCCCTTGCTCCTGCCCCCTGATCGGCGTAGGCTGTTGGCGTGGCTTGTGATAAAACGCACGATTCCGTGATGGGAAGGTGGCAGGCCACGGTCCAAGAGGAGCGAGGACGGCCATTACCGCGTAGCCTCGCGCCGCTCGTGGCCGCAGCCTATTCACATAAGCAAGCGCCAGCCTTAAGATAGGAGAGGGGGTAGCTACTGTGAGTGACAAGAGTTCTTCGACCGAAAAGACGCCAGCTCCTGCCATTGACCGCAAAGAGCGGCTGAAGATACCGCCTCAAGAGATCCCCAAACAGGACCCTAAGGAGCGAATCAAGAACTGGGACGAAGTCTACCTCGAGTTAGACGTAGAGACCGCACGGCGGGAGGCTTCTCGCTGCATCCAGTGTCCTGCTGCCGCCTGTACCAAGGCCTGCCCTCTCCACAACGACATCGTAGGAGCATTCGCTCTGCTAGAGCAGGGCGACATCATCGGCGCAGCCAACAAGTTCCGCGAGACCAGCCCCATGCCCGAGATATGCGGCCGCCTCTGTCCCCACGAGCAACTGTGCGAGGGCGCCTGTGTGGTGGGGAAGAAGGCGAAGCCTGGCGCCGTTGGCAGGCTAGAGTACTTCCTCGCCGACTATCAGCGAAAGCACGAGGGATGGCCCATACCCGAGGTGGCTCCGCCCACCGGCAGGAAAGTGGCCGTGGTGGGCTCAGGCCCGGCCGGCCTGGTGGTGGCCGAGGAGCTCGTCAAGAGGGGCCACACGGCGGTGATCTATGAAGCCTGGCCCCTACCCGGCGGGCTCCTTCGCTACGGCATTCCCAGCTTCATAATCAGCAAGGCCGTGGTCGACGATAAGATTCAGATGCTGGAGAAGCTCGGAGTGACCTTCGCCACCAATACCCTTATCGGCAAGGACATCACCGTAGACAGCCTCCTCCGGTCTGACTACGATGCAGTGTTCCTCGGCTACGGCGCCGGTCAAGGCGTGAAGATGGGTGTCCCCGGGGAGGACCTCGACGGCATTATCATGGCCACTGACTTCCTGGTGCGGTCTAACGTGCCACCAGAGCATCTACCTCCCGACTGGCGCAGACCCGTCGATCCCGGCGACAAGGTGGTTGTTATCGGCGGTGGCAACACGGCCATGGACTGCCTCCGCTCGGCCTTGCGGCTAGGCGCTCGCGAAGTGACCTGCGTCTACCGCCGCACTGAGGTAGAGATGCCTGGGAACGTCAAGGAGAGAGAGAACGCCGTGGAAGAAGGCTCCAAGATCATGTACCTGGCGGCGCCCATCGAGTTCCTCGGCGACGATCACGGCCGCCTGCGGGTGGCCCGCTGCCAGCGCATGGAGCTGGGCGAGCCCGATGAGAGCGGCCGTCGCAGGCCAGTGCCCATTCCCGGGTCCGAGTTCGAGATACCAGTCGACACGGTGGTTCTGGCCATCGGCTACCGCGTTGAGCGCCTCATCCTTGAGGCGACCGACGGCCTGGAAGCCAACAGGAACGGTACGCTGGTGATCGACCCGGAGACGGGCGCCACCAGCCTCCCAGGAGTGTTCTCCGGCGGTGATGCCGTGCGCGGCCCGGACTTCGTCGTGGACGCCGTGGCCGATGCCAAGGTGGCAGCGGCGGCCATCGACGAGTACATCCGCAGAAAGCAGGCGGGGGAGACCTAGCCCTCTAGACCTGCTCCATAAACCCGGCGATCTCCTGCACCGCCACCTTCTCCACCGCCATCTCCGGCGCGTAGACGATCTCGTCTGCCGCCCACGCCAGCGTCGGCCGCCGCTCGTGCCCCACGCCGATGATCCCCTGCAGGACGTTGTGGATGCTATCGTTGATGCGGATGGCATTGACCTTGATGGGTTCCGCCAGGCGGCCGTCGCGGATGATGTAGGAATCGCCCACCACCGTACAGGTGAAGTCGCCCGCGCGCAGGCCGTTCACAGGGTAGGTGTACCAGATACGGCCCAGGTATAGACCATCGCCCACCTGCCGCAGCAGCTCCTCCTGGCTGCGGTCGTCCCCTTCGATGATGACGTTGGTGGCGAAGATGCCCGGCTGGGCGTCGAAGTTGCGCCCACCGCCGCGAGCGAAGCGGAAGCCGTTGCGGGGCACCATGGCCGCTCGATAGTCGCTGGGGTCCACCCCCAGCTTCTCGCGAGCCTTGGGATCGCCCAGGATGCGCTGGCTCTCATAGTAGTTCGTCAACAGGCCGGTGAGGACGCCATCGCGGATCAGTTCGGTCCGACCGGTGGGCAGCCCCTCGCAGGTGACGCCCTTGCTCCCCACCAGCCCCGCTGCCGCGCCGTCGTCGTAGATGCTCAGCTTCTGAGAGGCGATCTGCTCGCCCAGCTTCCCCATGAAGGGGCTGGCGGCGGCATAGAAGGTGCCCAGGCTGACGCTGGGCATCACCAGGTTCACCATCAGGTCCATCACCGCCTGCGGCCCGAACACGACCCGATACTCGCCGTCCTTGACTCGCACGCCGCCGATCGCCTCAACAGCGTTGCCGGCCGCCTCGCGCGCGGCCTCATCACCGAAGGCCGCCAGGCGCGTGGCCGCCGCCCAGCCGCTGCCCTTGGAGCCTTCCCGCTCGACCATGGAGGTCACGAAGGAGAGGATGGCGCTCGATTCGTCGGTCTGCACCTCGGGCATGGCGTAGGATGCCACGGCGATGCGCTCCTGCAGGATGGTCACGTCTCCCCCCACGATGAGCCCCAGGGCGCGCAGCTCGCCGCCGGCCAGGTCGATGAGGGCCTCCGAGGACTGGAAGGTGCGCAGAGCGCCGCCCACCACCTGCCAGCCGCAGCCCACCAGGTCGGCGTCGGTCAGGCGCATCAGGCGAGGGTCGTGGTAGCGGCGCAGGGCTCGCTTCTCGCCGCTGGGCCGGGCCAGCGACACGAACTCGGGGTCGAGGACGGCCCCCTTGCGGGCCTTGGCCAGCGCCTCCTTCACTCCCTCGATGGATATGTCGCTGCTCTCGCTGCCGAAGCCTATCTTGCGCCCCTCGGCCGTGCGGAAGACGGCCTGCACGCCGATGCCGTAGGACTCGGTGGACTTGGGCTCCTCGACGCCGTTGCAGGGGATGTGGGAGGTGTAGTTGAGGCGGGTGAGCAACTGGCCGTTGCTGGCGGCGAACACCTCCGCCTCCTCGACGTCGTCGATGGTGCGCAGGTAGGCGAGGCCCTGGGAGACGGCCTTACGGAGACGGGCAACAGAGATCATGTTTCGCACCCCCAAAGCGTTACCTAGTAGACCCGGCACTTGGTCATTGTCGCCGTCGCGGATCGCCTGGTTGACCTTGCGCAGCCCTCAGTTGTCCCCAGGCTTCCAGCCCGCGCCTAACCCTTTCTGCAACATCAGGCCAGGAAACAATCACTCCTTTGCCGAAACGAGGGTCCGGCTGGATCTTGAAGCATTTGGATGCTGTGTCTACAACTAGGCGAAGAGCGACAAGGCACAAGTTACCGAGCCCAATATCTTGTAGTACCCCATTGAATCGAATCCAATCACGCGAGATTTGGAAGTTCTGACCCTTCCGCCATAAATCACCACGGATCTCGATAGGGAAATTTCGTGCGTCGATTTGAAGCGCGATGCCGCCTAGCTTCCATCGAAGTTTAATCCATTGGAAACCTGACTCAAGGTCCCAAGGAAGAGGGTCCCCAGAAATCCATTCGTTGCGTTCAATTAGAGCAAGCAGCTGATCCTTACGGTCGTAGAGTCCAACTGAGAGTTCAAGTCTACCTTCGGCATCTAGACTAAGCGAGAGCAATTCTTCCTGATCCACTAGTAAGAAAGCGCCCTCGCCAACAAACTGATTACTTCCAGCGGCAATGGCGGGGACACTTTGGTTTATTCTGAGCTTGCCCTCGACGTAACCGTTGGCAATGTTAAAAGGCCGCGACTTATAGGAGCGCTGCTCACTCTCAGGCATTGCGCCTACAGTGGCTTCGTGATGACAAAGCGGGCAAAATATCATGAGATCCTGGGGGTCTTCGGAACGCGGAACGATGTGGTGGTATTCGAAGATTGGATTACCACACTTGCAACACCCGAAGCCTGCTTCTTGTCGCAACTGCCTCTTGACCGGTTCAGGAATGGGCACCCGCTTGATCATTCTCGGACTGGCCTAAAATGGCAACGGTATCTAACGCGACTCACTGACCCTGCTTCCTTCGCCTACCTAAGCCCCGCTCAGCTTCGCCCGCCCGCGCATCGTCGGGCCGCCGTTGCTCATGCGCTTGGTCTGCATCGGCTGGCCCTTGCCGCAGTTGGGGATGGGGAACAGGCGAAAGTCGTTGCCCACGGCATCAATGCTCAGGAAGTAATCGCGGCTGTCGCTGGTCAGGCCGCCGTCGCGGAACATCTCCCCCAGCTCGCCGTTGCGGATCTCGTACACCTTCATGGCAGTGATGCGAAAGTTCTCCCGCTGCTCAGAAATAGAGGGGATGCGATGGCCCACAACGTAGTAGCCTTGCTCCACCTCGCGGATGATGTCCTGCGGGTCGCGGTCGCCGCCGGCGAAGCACGTGTTCGACATGCGGATCAGCGGCACCAGGGAGGCATCGGTGGCCTTGTAGGAGCCGTTGGGCTCGGCCCCCAGCAGGGCCGCCGTCTGACGGCTGTTCATGAAGCCGCCGAAGATACCCTTGTCCACGTGGACCACCCGCTTGGCTGGCGTGCCCTCGTCGTCGTACAGGTAGTGGCCGAAGCCGGAGAGGGTGGCGTCGGTGAAGGCGGTCAGCAGCTCCGAGCCCACCCGCTTGCCGACCTGGTTCTCCGCCAGGTCCTTGAGGAACCAGCTACGGCCGGCGTAGCCCGTCTCCATCTTGAGAGCGCGGTCGGCCTCGGTGGGGTGGCCGATGATCTCGTGCACCAGGAGGGCGTTGTAGTGGGGATCGGTGACCACCACCACATCCTTATCCGTAGCCTTCAGCGGCCGCGAGTTGGCCAGGGCCACCGTGTCCCCGGCCAGGGCGAGGGAGAACGTCCTCAGGTCGGGCCGCTGGATGTGCTCCTCGTCCACCCCCTGGGCCACCGCCTCCCACCCCTGCTGGTGCCCGACGAAATCGTATTGCTCCTGGCCACCCTCCTTCCCCACCGCCACCACAAAGCACACGCCGCCGGTCATGGCCCAGCTCTGGTCGATGTTTGCCCCCTCAGAGCTGCAGAAGAGCTGGCGGCCCAGGACAGTGGAGGCGCCAACGTGGTTGTACATGATCTGCTGGTCGATGCCCTGCACGCCCTTGGAGACCTCCCGCACGTAGCGAACGATCTCGTCTAGGGGCACCGAGCGGGGGTCGATTTGATACTGGGGCGGCACGCTGTCCTGGCACACCTCGACGGGGGCCAGCTCGGTGCTGTGGAGCGCCTCGGCCAGGGGGCCCAGGCGCTCGCGGGCCAGGGCCTTGCACTGAGCGCTGGCCAGCGCCCGCTGGTAGGCGTGGTCGATCCCGGCGCGGAGGACGCGCTGGAGGCGGGGCAGGTCGGCGGCCCCCAGTTGCTGGCCGAAGTAGCCTGCCGCCGTCATCTTCTCCCCAGCGATGACCCGCACGCCGAAGGAGAAACCATAGTCCTCGCTGCTGAACTTGTCCATGCCGTTCTCGGCCGCCGCCCCTTTGCCCTCGCCCACCTCGATGCGCAGGTCGCAGTAGCGCAGGTGGCGCAGCCGCCGCAAGGAGCGGCGAACCAGCTCGCAGGCCATCTCGCGGATCTGGGGGATGACTTCGGTAGTTACCTTAGCGGCCATGGGCCAACACTCCTCAAAGGAAGCGAGAAGGAACGTCAATCGATCTTAGCGGCCAGCCAGCGCCGTTGTCCAGCGCGAGCCAATGGCTACCATTCCACCCCCAGTGCCCGCAGCTGGCGCTCCATATCGGCGACGCCCCGGAAGTGGAAGGCGTGCATGCCGGCGGCCCGCGCCCCCTCGATGTTCTGGGCAAGGTCGTCGGTGAACACGCAGCCGTAGACGGGCACCCCCAGCGTTTCGGCGGCCAGGTGGTAGATGCGCGCGTCGGGCTTGGCCACGCCCACCCGCGCCGAGTTGATGACCACATCGAACAGGTCCATGATGCCGTGATGGTTCTCCAGGATGTCCTCCAGATTCTTGGTGGCGTTGCTGATCATGCCCACCTTATAGCGCCGCCGGAGCTTTCGGGCCAGCGAGACCACGTCCTCATCGATGCCCTTCCAGATGTGGTGCCAGTCCTGACGAATGCCCGGTATCGGCCGCCCGGCCAGCTCGTACAGCTTGTCGAGGGCGCCCTTCAGCCACTCCCGCTCCGAACTGCGCCCGACCTCCACTTCGTGCCACTCGGGGATCTCGAACAGAGCGTCCCAAAACCCGCCCGCAGGCAGACCATACTTGTCCTCCAGGCGGGCCATCTCCTGGCGGTCGAGTCGCCCAACGACGCCGCCGTAGTCGAAGAGAACCGCTTGAATCGTCATCGGCAGCTAGGATCCCTTGTAGCGATTGGCTATCGGCAGGCGGCGGTCGCGCCCGAAGGCGCGGGGGCTGATCTTCACCCCGGGAGGAGCCTGACGACGCTTGTACTCATTCCTGTCCACCATGGCCATCACCCGCCTCACCAGCTCCTCCTCGAAGCCCATGGCCGCTATCGCGTCGACGCTCTTGTCCTCCTCCACGTAGGCCTCAAGGATGGGGTCGAGGGTCTCGTAGGATGGCAGAGTGTCCACGTCCCGCTGGTCGGGGCGCAGCTCCGCCGATGGCTCCTTTTCCATCACGCTTTGGGGAATCACCGCCTTTGACCCCAGACTATTGCGATAGCCAGCCAGGCGATAGACCAGAGTCTTCGGCACATCCTTGATGACGGCGAAGCCGCCGGCCATGTCGCCATAGAGAGTAGCATAGCCGGTAGCCATCTCGCTCTTGTTACCGGTGGCCAGCACCAGCCAGCCGAACTTGTTGGACAGGGCCATGATGATGAGACCGCGGATACGCGACTGGATGTTCTCCTCAGCCACTCCGAACTCGGTATCGGCGAAAGGCTCGCTGAGAAGGTCAAGGAAAGTGGAGAAAGACTCCTCGATGGGAATAGTCATCAGTTGAATGCCCAGTCTGTCGGCCAGTTCGCGGGCGTCCCTGATGCTCCCCTCGGAGGAGAAGCGGGAGGGCATGGCCACGCCCACCACGTTCTCGCTGCCCAGAGCGTCCACCGCGATTGCCGCCACCAGGCTGGAATCGATGCCCCCCGACAGGCCAATGACTGCCTTCTGGAAGCCATTCTTCAGCAGGTAATCGCGGGTGCCCAGCACCAGGGCATGGTACACTTCAGCGTCATCGCCCTTAGCGGGAGCGCGGCGACGTTTCACCGGCGGCTTCTTCTCCGCCAAGGGCTCATCGGACACCTGCACCTTGGCCACGGAACTGCCAGCGCCAGAGGCCACCCTTCGCCTGCGCCGTCGCGGCTCGTGGAGGCGAGCTTGAAACGCCTCCTCCACGTCCAGATCACAGATCAACAGCTCTTCCTCGAAGGCGGCAGCCTGGGCCAAGACCTCACCCCAGGGGCTCACCACCATGCTGGCGCCATCGAAAACGAGCTCATCCTGTCCGCCCACCTGATTCGTGTAGCAGATGAAGACGGCATAGTCGCTGGCACGAGTGGCCAGCATCTGCTCACGGAAGCGCCGCTTGCCCATGTGGTAGGGCGAGCCGTTGATGTTAATGATCACCTGGGCGCCAGCGTGCGCCTGCGCTCGCGTGGGGTCGTCCGGGTACCAGATGTCCTCGCAGATGCTCACCCCCACGCCGATGCCAGCCACCACGTACACGGGGCACCTCGTCCCCGCCTGAAAGTAGCGGTTCTCGTCGAAGACGCCGTAATTGGGAAGGAACTGCTTGTGGTACACGTCCACCAACCGCCCGTCGTGGATGATGGCGGCGGCATTGTGGATGTCGTGGTCGCGGTCGACGAAACCCATCACCGCGCTGATGCCCTGGCAACCCTTCACCACCCGTTGCAGTACGGACAGATTGTCGCGAATGAACTGGGGGCGCAGCAGCAGATCCTCCGGCGGGTAGCCAGTGATCGTCAACTCGGGAAAGCTAATCAGGTCGACGCCCAACTCTCGCGCCTGGCCCACGTACTCCAAGACCTTGGCGGCGTTGCCGTCCAAGTCGCCGACGGTGGTGTTTATCTGAGCCAGCCCCAGACGCAAGGTACGCACATCGCTCCTCCCTGAGGCGATTATCGTCCTTTGCCGAAAGGAGGGTCAAGCCGATTTCGTTATGACAGCCATTGATCACCAACAGTTGTGAAAGGGTTTACAAGCCCCACCGGCAGGGCTATAATATCGCGGGAGTCATAACCTGGTAACTATGCTGGGCAGAGGAAATTCTGACGAGGAGCCCTGGGGCGCTCTTTATTTTTTGCCCTGAGGCCCGGAGAAACAGGAAGCGAGATCGATCTGACGGAAGGAGGGCATTCGTGTCAAAACTAAAGGAAGCGCTCTTGAAGAAGATCCAAGAGAACCGGCCGCGCACCCAAAAGCTGCTCAAGGAGCATGGTGACGTCAAGGTGGGTGAGGTAACTATCGCACAAGTGATCGGTGGCGCACGCGGTGTCCGCTCCCTCCTCACCGACATCTCGTACCTAGATCCGTCCGAGGGCATCCGTTTCCGCGGCAAGCTGATCCCCGAGACCTTCGCGGCGCTGCCCAAGCCCCCGGGCTGTGAGTACCCCTACGTGGAAGGGTTCTGGTACTTCTTGCTCACCGGTGACGCACCGACCGAGAAGAAGACCCTGGAGGTCGTGGAGGACTTCAAGGCCCGCCGTGCGGTTCCCCAGTATGTGATCGACCTGCTGCGCGCCATGCCGCGCGACACCCATCCGATGACCATGTTCTCGGCGGCAATCCTGTCTTTGCAGCGTGAGTCAATCTTCGCCAAGCGCTACGCCGAAGGCATGAGGAGGGATGACTACTGGGACCCGATGTATGAGGATTGCACCAACCTCCTCGCCAAGCTCCCGTCGATCGCGGCCTACATCTACCGCATGAAGTACGGGGCGGACGTCCACATCCCCGTCAACGAGGCCCTCGACTTCGGCGGCAACTTCGCGCACCAAATGGGCTTTCCCAAGCCCTACGACGACGTCGCCCGCATGTACTTCATCCTCCACTCGGATCACGAGTCGGGCAACGTGTCGGCGCACGCCACGCACCTGGTCGCCTCGGCCCTGTCGGACGCCTACTACTCCTTGTCAGGCGGGATGAACGGTCTCGCCGGCCCGCTCCACGGCCTGGCCAACCAAGAAGTCCTGCGGTGGCTGATGAACTTCCAGGAGAAGCTGGATGGCAAGGAACCGACTGAGGAGCTAGTACGCGAGGCACTTTGGGATACCTTGAAGGCCGGCCAGGTGATCCCAGGCTTCGGGCACGCGGTGCTGCGCAAGACCGACCCGCGTTATACCGCGCAACGCGAGTTCTGCCTCAAGAACCTGCCCGACTACCCGCTCTTCAAGCTCGTCAGCATGGTCTTCAAGGTGGCTCCGGATGTGCTCAGCGAGCAGGGCAAGGTCAAGAACCCGTGGCCGAACGTGGACGCGCACTCGGGCGTCTTGCAGTGGTACTACGGCCTGACCGAGTGGGACTTCTACACGGTGCTGTTTGGTGTCGGCCGGGGCATCGGCGTGCTTGCCAACATCATCTGGGACCGCGCACTTGCCTATCCCATCGAGCGACCCAAGTCCCTCACCACCAAGATGCTGGAGGACCTGGCTGCCGGGGACTCCTAAGCCTGAGGACATACCCTCCGGTAGCAGACCCGCAGAAGCAGAGCGAGGTCGAGGGGCTAGCCCCATATCTCCTCGATGCGAAAGTGGAGGCGTCCAGCCGGCACTGAGATCTCCACCTCCTCGCCAACGGTGCGATTTAGCAACGCCTTGCCCACTGGCGAGGCGATGGAGATTTTACCTTCGGCTGGGCTAACCTCGCTGGGGCTCACCAGCATGTAGCGCACCGCTGACCCCGATGCGAGGTCACGCAGAATAACGGCGCTGCCCAGGTGAGTTTTGGCCCCTGGAGCTGCTTCACCGCCGACCACCTCTGCATGCTTCAGGATGGTTTCCAGCTGACGTATGCGCCCCTCCACGTGCGCCTGGCGCTCGCGCGCAGCGTCCAGCGGAACGTTCTCACGGAAATCCTTATCTGCCATCGCCTGCCGCAGCTCCTCGGAGATGCCAGGCCGCTGAGCTTTCAGAGCCTCCAGCTCAGCCCTGAGGGAGGCGTGTCCCTCAGCCGTCAGTTGGGACGGCGTGGCCGCCGTGGCCGCACCGCCCTCAGTACCCGCGGGGCTCTTGCGCAGACGCAGGTGGGTGGCCAGGTTGGTGGTGGTCAGACCCTCCTTCTTGGCGAAGGCCAAAAAGGAACGCAGAACCTCAGCCCGACGGGCGACATCGGCTGTGGCAGTGCCCAGAGACTCAGCATAGAGCGCTACGTCATGGCCGCGCAGTTCCCCTATAGGGCGATCCGCTCCGTACCAGCGGGCGAAGCGATAGACCTCCCTCTGACTCTCCTGGTGCACTTCGGGAGGCAGAGTAGACAGAAAAAGGGCAGCCGCTTGGGACAGGCCCACAACTTCCCCACCACTGCCGGCACTAGCGCCTTCCGTTTCGTCAGCCATCCTACCGCCCATTCTAGGAACGCCAAATACGAGTGTCAATTACCCCAAGACGCCTGGAACTTGACAAAGGCATTACGCCCAGGGCACTATGGGCAGGCACAGAACCATGCGTTTGACCCTTCTGCCGACGATTCTATTGCTCCCCTTCCTGTTCGCTCTCGCGGCCTGCGGTGGCGATGGTCAGGAGGAAGTAGTTCTGATCGAAGACGCCGAGGCTATCGCGCTTCAGATCGGCGACGTGCCCATGGACTTCCTCGAGGTCGAGGGTAGTGCCATGCACATCACCAATGCCGAGAGCTGCGCTGGGGCCCAGGGCGACGAGCGAGACGAATGCTTGAGCCGCCTGGAGGAATGGGGCCGCCTCGATGGCTACCAAGTGGAGTATGCAGCCAGCGACCCCGAAGCCCTCTTGAGCGGCACCTATAGCATCTTCGGCGCCGTCTCCATCTACCGCGATCAGAAGGGGGCAAGCGAGGCCTTCCGTGTTGGCGAGGAGAGGCTGCAAGAGGAGTTGCGACAACTGGAGGATGCCGCAGCCGTGGAAATACCTACCATCGGCGATGAATCGCTGGCCTTCGTGACCATCGACAGCCGAAGTATAGGTACGCGCGACATCTCGATAAGTCTGCACGTGGTAGACTTCCGGCGGGGAAACGTCCTGGTGCGGATCGGAGCCACTGCTGCCACAGCCCTAGCCTCCGTGGATGATGCCCTCAGACTGGCAGAGCGCCTAGACGAGCGTATTCTACGGGTGGCCAGCCAAACCTCGCCGGCAGCCAGTCCAACCACCGCTCCCTAAGGAGCAGCGGTCGCTGTGGGGCTGGGTTCCTCGCCGCCCTCAGGGGTCGGCGAAGGTGGGGGCTGCGGTGTCTCGGTGGGGGTTGTCTCCGGCGTCTCCGTTGCAGACGGAGTGGCCGTAGGGGTGGCGGTAGAAGTAGGGCTCTCCTCAGGCGTGGCAATTGGCGTCGCGCTGGGGGTCGCCGATGGCGTCGGGGTTGCGGTGGGCGTGGCCGATGGCGTTGGACTAGCGGTGGGCGTCAGCATCTCCTCGACCTTGGCTCGCCCTTCCCCGGCTATCTCGATTATCTCGTCCAGGTCCTCAGCCGCCTGCGGCGACACGCTCTCCTTCACCTCGCTGAGAACCTCTTCCTGATCAGCAAATAGCTCGCCGATCTGCGACACGTCCTCCGGCTCAAGCTGCTCAGGCTGGTCGAGGCTAGCCACCAGCGCGGCCGTTTCCTCCTTCAGTTGCTGAATCGCGACCGGCTCGACAGTGCCGCTCTCCGCCTCCGTTCGAATCGCCTCCAAATTGGCCTGAAGCTTCTCCACCTGGCTCTGGATATCACTCACCACGGGCACCGGCGTGCTGATCGGCGTCACCTTGGCGACACCGATAAACGGCTCTTGAGAGCCACTGCCGCCACCCCAGGCGAGCACGCTCGCCCAGACCGCGAAGGCTACCAGAGCAGCGCTGCCCACGGCTGCTGGGGCCCAGCGCCAGAAAGGCCTGACCGGTCGCGCGGTCAGCCGCGTCTGGCGACGGCGGGCCATGGCAGCCAGGAAGCGCTCGCGGGCCGCCTGCGCGTAGAGCGGCGAGGGATCGACAGCATAGACATTCTGGAGGCTACACGCCGTATGTAGCAGAGGCTCCAGCTCAGCCGCCAGCTCCGGATAGAGAGCCAGACACTCTTCCACCGTGCTCTGGCCCCCGGCCAGCGCCGCCAGGCACTCCTCCAGCGTTTCCTCAAGCTTTCTCTTCATCGCCTTCCGGCTTCTTCTCCACCAGCAGCTCTCTCAGCTTGACGATGGCCTTGTGCTGTATGACCTTTACGTTGCCCCCGCTCTTGCCCAGGGCCCGCGCCGTCTCCGCCACCGACAGCCCCGCTCCGAAGCGAAGAGCGATCACCTTCCGCTGGGCCTCGGGGAGGTTGCGAGTCGCCTCCATCACCTCGTCCAAGGCCAAGCGGGCCTCCACCGCCTCCTCCGGACCCTGTGTATTCACCGGCAGGCTGGGCGATAGGGGGGAGAACCTCCCCCGAGCACCATCCCGCCGTTGATGGCTAACGACAGCGTTGTGAGCGATGCGGAAGATCCAAGCCGAGAAAGGCACCTGCCGCCACTCGAACCGCTCTAGGGCATCCAGGACGCGGATGAACACCTCTTCCGCCAGGTCCTCGGCATCACCCACGTTCCCCGTGCGAACCAGCATGTAGCGGTAGACGCGCGGGAAATACCTGTTATATAGCGTGGCGATGGCTCCCTCATCGCCGACCCTGGCGGCATCCACCAACAGACGCTCGCCTTGGGCCTCCAACTCAGGGTACAAGGGCTGAGACCTCCTCTGCCCGCCACCTTTGGCAGCTAGGCTGGCTACCCCGCCATCATACCCCATTTTGTCGTCATTGTGTAGAACGCCCGCTGCCACAATAAGGTTAACCTTCCGAACATTTGCCCGAACTCGGGAGCAACTCCAGCCCCTGCGACCGCGCTGTCGGCAGGGACTGGTTAACCTTTGCCGACCCTGAGGCGTTTTAAACAATTGATGGGCGACACATAATTTGTGCCCCAGACGCTTGACAGAGCGAGGGTGGTTCTATAGAGTCAGGCACTGGTGGATTAAGGATGGTGGTGGCAGCGGAGGTGTTGCTGAAAGCCTGACGGAAGGAAATTTCCTTAAAGTAAGGCAACGAATGACCGAACCGGCAACGTGGCTTGGTTCCCGGCCAATGAGGAAGGAACCAAAAGCAAATCGGCGGGAAAGAGCAAGTAGACCGGTCGCTCTCCGTTCTAGGTGGGAGGATGGCTGGTCTATTTGTGTTATGTGTGCTCTTGTTAGCACATTCGCGAAAGTGGGGTGAGCTATGCATAGGCTCTTTAGTAGCCGCAAGCGCTTCATCGGCCTAGGGGCGATGAGCGCGCTTGTTATCGCGCTGGCTGTCCTGGGAACCCTGTGGGGGTTCAGCCAGAGGGCCAGCGCCAACGATGCCACCGTGGCGCTCGTGCACGTCGAGCCCGGCGGGGGCGACTACACCGGCAATCCTTATTGCCCTGATACCGACTGGAGCGGCGGGAAGAACGCGCCGGTCGTCAACCCTGCCCACGACTGCAACAACATCACCGGCCAGAACCACCTCATACGCACCAGCAGCTACGTTACTGTCGCCGACGACGACGGCGACACCCTCGTCGACGAGGACTGCTGGGGCGGCGTCAACGATGACGGCGACGACCAGTGCGACGGCATCCTCGACAATGACGGCGACGGCGCCGTCAATGACGGCTGCCCGCCGGTAGGTCCGGCCGAGACCACCTGCGACGAGTGGCCGTGGGACTGCCAAGCCGATCCCGCGTACTGTGACAACGATGGCGACGGCTACGCCAACGACGGCTGCGTGGCAGTAGGTGAGGCCGAGTCCGGTCCCCAGATAGACGAGGACTGCCCCAACTATGACATGGGGGACCCCGACCGCGGCTTTACGATAACAAGCGGCGTCGGGACGATCGTGGTCGCCGAGCGGTGCGGCATGCTCGCGGAGGTGCAGAGCCGGCCCAACTGGGATCACGCCAACGACGGGGAGATGTGCGCCGTCATTGCGAACAGCATTCCCGGCGAAACCATCGTCACCTTCAGCTACTTCGGGCCCACTGGCCTCACCACCACCGCCCCCGTGATCAAGGAGTGGGACACCATAGTCGACAGCGTCATCCTTAAGGGCGGCGACGAGAACCTGGTCAAGGTGTACTACGACGCCGACGGCAACACCGTCATCGCGAGCACCGAGTACAAGAGCATGTGGCTGGTCAAGGATGTGAACGGCGATGGCGTGCGCGACGCCGATGACGAGGACCTGCTGGACAAGCAGAGCACGTGGCAGGACCACGGCGTTGTTTTCGACGAGGCCTTGAAGCGCATCAAGTCGCCCGTTCCGATTCACATCATCGAGGTGGTGCACGGCGAGCACGATGTGCTGACCGACGGCCTGCCTCTAGTAACCGTCCGCCAGCCCACCGAGGGGGCGATCATCCTGGCCGAGATCGAGTCCGAGAGGGGCTGCACCTACTTCACCAACGCCACGGGCACCGCCGACTACGGCTCGACCCTCGGCGAGCTCGGCGACCTTACGACCGACAGCCGGGGCCGCTTCCTCGTGTGGGTGGACACCGTCTGCGAAGAGCAGGCAGTCATTAACTTCTACGCCAATTTCCCGCCCGGGACTGGCTCCCTACGCTTGGGTCTGTACGAGTGGGTCGGCATCAACTGGACGACCATCGAGGAGGCCAAGCAGCCCCAGATCCGCTGGGCCGGCGAGGAGATCGTCCTGGAGAAGCGCTGGGCCCTGCCCGGCGACTGGTACCCAGTCGCCGACGCCAATGCTGACACCGTCATCTCGCCAGAAGCCTATCCAGACGGTGACGCCTGCCCCTACGTAGACCGCTATGTCAAGTACATCAAGCTCGACGGCCCAGGCGGGTTGGTCTCAGGAGTGCCGGAGGTCGCGCCACCGGCCTTCCCCAGCGAGCCGGACGTCGTATGGGCCCGTATAGACGAGAACTGCGTCTCCCGCGCCCTTTACTCCTCCGAGGAGCAGGGCCAGGTTGACGTCGAGGCCGTGTTGTACACCTCAGACCTGGTGCAGATCGAGAACAAGCACGCCTTCCTGGTCTGGTACCTCAAGGTCTACCAGGTCAAGCTCACCAACGTGGACGGCGAGCGCGCTGACCACAACGCCGGCAAGTGGTCGTTCGGCGACGGTGAGGACACCGTGGAGGACACCCTCAACGTCTCCCAGGACGCCCTCCTGCGGGTGACGGTGAAGGGCTGGTTCGAAGGCGGCAACAACAGCGGCCGCGGTGCCGTCTGCGTTGACATCGACGGCGACGGCAACGAGCTCGAGGGCGAAGACGCCAGCGAGCCCGGCGAGCCGTATCCTATCCTGTTCTACGAGGACGGCTGCGATGACCCCGACGACGAGATCCTCGACCACGGCCACTGGGTGCTCCCCGACGACCTGCCGGCCCTGGCCGGCCCCGACGCCATCAACACCCGCCGCAGCTGGGACGTGATGAGCGAAGCCGCCGCCAGCAGCACCGGCGCAGTCGGCCCCAAGAGCACCCTGGACAGCCACGACGCCGAAGATCGAGACTACGTGCCGGGCCTCCGCAAGACGGTCGCCCCCGACGGCGCGATCACCGCGGCCGATGCTATCATGCCGCCTCTGAAGATCAGGGCCAGCATCGCCGACGGCGACGCCGGCTTCCTCAAGCAGGCCCTGAAGAGCGACGTTTACGGCAGCAAGAATGACTACCACAGCATCATGATCCCGGCCTCCCCGGAGATCCCGCCGATCGTCAACAACGGCGGCTACGACTGGGATAGCTGGGTCTGCCACGACGCCATCAACCAGGATGTCGACGGCGACGGCATTGCCAACGCAGCCGACAACTGCCCCTTTGACAAGAACAACAACCAGGCCAACCTCGACGCCGACAGCCTTGGCGACGTCTGCGACGCCGATATCGACAGCGCCACCGGCGCCCACCCCAACGCGACCGACGTCTGTGACTACAACGCCGCCGTTAACGTCGTTGGAGACGGGGCCGCGGACGCGGACAGCGACGGCGTCCCGGTGGAGTGCGACATCGACGACACCAAGGACACTCTGACTGCCGAGGACCACGACCAGGACGGCGTGGCCGATGCCACAGACAAGTGCCCGACTACCGCCGATCCCACCAACACCGACACCGACAGCGACGGCGAGGGCGATGTCTGTGACCTCGACCCGGCGAACGCGCCCATTCCCCTGTGCACGTGGACGGGCCTTGGTCTTGGCCCCTACGAGTTCTGGACGATCATCAACAAGTTCGGTGCCCCCGACCCCTACTACATCGAGTTCTACACCGACAACCGCGGCGAGGGGATGTTCTTCGCCAACGGTGACTACAACCTGACCTTCGTCGACTGCCGCACCGACCCGGTCAGTGGCACGCCTGTCTGCGACCAGGGCGACGTGGTGGGCGAGAGCAACATCACCGTCATCGGCGACTACCCCTACTTCCGCAAGCACTCCGCTGTCCAGTCCAACGATGTCGTCAAGACGTGGGAGTGGGGCGGCTTCAAGCGCGTCAGCCACGAGCGGATCGACGCCACTCACATAGCGATCATCGCCCACCTCAAGGACCGCGACGGCTTCTGCAAGTACAAGGTGGGCTCAGACCCGACGAAGGCCAACGCCGTGCAGTTCTCCCCCAGCCTGAACCCGGTGCAGGGCGAGGAGATCGAGTTCATCCTCAACACCGAGGTTGGCTCCATCATTACCGTCTCGCCCAACGGCGTGTACAGCCCGGCGCCGCCGCACGACCCGCTCGGCAAGGGGAGGGTCACCGGCCTGGCTGACGGGGTGATCATCAACCGCGGCGAGGCGGTGGCCCTGGCCGAGGACGAGCGTGTGCTTGATTACTACGACGAGGCCCGCCCTGTCCGCGAGGACGGCGAGTGCCAGGCCTGGATCGTCATCCAGCACCCGCTGGGTGAGGACCCGGACGTTAGCGTCATCTTCCACGACCCCGAGGGCGATGTCGTCCTCCACTGGCCGGTGACGGAGCTAATTGTCGGGTTGGTGCAGGGCTGGAACGACGTCTGCTACGTGGACGACGACGCCGACGTCGAGGATGCCATGGCTGACTTCATCGACGACGTGCTGGCCGTCTACCTGTACGACGCCACCGACACAGAGGACGCCTGGAAGGCATTCTTCCCGGACAACGCTGACCTCTCCGACCTCGACGTCCTCCTGCCCTACGACCAGCTGTTCGTCCTGATGGCCGCCAGCGCCGACTGGACCCAGGCAATCCAAGCGCTGCCCGACGACGTGGTTCTGGTAGGAGCCAGCGCTGAGGACGAGGTGGCAGGGGCCTGGAACAGCGTCTGCTACGCCGGCCCCGACAAGGCTACCTCGGAGGCTACCAGCGACATCGAAGGCGACTTCGTCGTCATGTACACGCTGGGCTCCGACCAAGCGTGGCGACGCTACGTGCCCGGCCGGCCGGAGATTCCCGACACCCTCACCACGCTCCACCGGTTCGACTCCGTCATCCTGCTGGTCACCGCCGAGGGTGGCACCACCTGGGTGTTCGACCCGTAGGAGAGTAGTAGAGTAGAAACGCGACCGCCCGTTCCCGCGGCGGCTCACACAAGTCGTCGCGGGAACGGGTAGGAGAAGCAGAGGGAGCAAAGGAGAGGGATAGATGCGAAGACTGGCGATTATAACAAGCATTGTCGGGGCAGTGGCCTTTGCTGCCCTGCTAGCCTGGGGCCTGACCTTCGGTAGTGGCGTCGTTCAGGCCAACGACCTCGAGGAAGCCTGCGGGGAGTGTGCAGCCACCGACTGCGACTGCGACGACTTCGCCACCCAGGCTGACGCACAGACCTGCCTCGATGCCGACGCCACCGATCCCTTCGAGCTGGACGACGACGACGATGGGATTGCTTGCGAGGGGCTGGCCGCTGACGAGGAGGAGCCTGAGTACTGTGGCCCCGTCTTCCCCACCACCTTCGCGGGGACAGTAACAGTCGACGCTCAGTCGGCTGCCGACGGCACGACCATCTCGGCCCTGGACAGCGACGGAGTGGTATGGGCTACCGCTACCACCTCTGGCGGAAGCTACGATATGGATGTTCCCGCCACCATGCCCGTGTCACCTCCCTGCTTCCCCGGCGGGACGATTAGCTTCACGTGTGACGGCGTTGCAGCGGCTGAGACCAGCGCGGCTACTGGCGGCCTCAAGGACCTCCCCCTGACCTGCGGCCCGCTGGCCACGCCGGAGCCCACCGTGGAGCCCACCGTGGAGCCCACTGTGGAGCCCACGCCGGAGGTCACCCCCACGGTTCTTCCGCCCACCGGTATGGGCGGCATGAGCGGTGACGGTGGCTTCATGTGGTGGCCGCTGGCCCTGGCTGCGGCAGCCCTCACTAGCGTGGCAGGCCTGTTTACCGCCCGCTGGGCTCGCCGCTAGGCTAGCCTAGCTTCAAGCGAAACAATGCTGTAGGGCAGCTCCTTCGGGGGCTGCCCTACGGCGTCAGGCGATAAAGCTGCGCGGCCAGCCCGATCGGGATAAGGATAAGGGCTGTAGTTGCCGCGCCCAACCAGGAGATGCTATCCTGAAATTGTGATCCGAGAGCTGGCCCTGGCAACCGCGCTACTGATGACTCTTCAACTGAGTTCAGCTACCGCTCAGGAGATACCAATGCCCCCGGCTACCTTCTTCGGCACCGTCACAGTGGACGGCCGCAGCGTGAGCGACGGCACAGAGGTCGTTGCCCTCATCGACAGCAAGGTGTGTAGCCAAGAGGAGCAAGAGCCAGACCGCAAGGGCACCTGGACAGCCACCGAGGCGAACCCAGAGTACAGCATCGAGAGCGGCGATTCGCTGTATGTGGTAGACGTGGTCAGCGACAGCCAGGTGCCGGGCTGTGGTACTAATGGAGCCATAGTCACCTTCCTCATCAGCGAGAGGCCAGCCCACCAGAGAGGCCTGTGGAAAGCAGGCTCAAACCCCCTCAACCTCACGGCTGGAACGCCGCCCCACACCGGAGAGCCGGTTGCAACGCCCAGCGGGGGAGAGACCCCGGCTTCGCCCGCCAGTGGGCGGGAGACATCTGACGGCAGCGGCTTCAACTGGTGGCCCGTCGTGGCTGGCGGGTCAGGCCTGGCGGCAGCGGCGGTGATCGCAGCGGCCCTGTGGCAAGCGAGGAGGATGGCTAGAAGGAAGCGAGCATGACGGCTATCAGAAGCATTGCCCGACGCCTGACCAACGTGTTTCGTTGGCGCCATAGCAGACTGACGCTGGCAGCCGTTCTCCTCCTGGCCTCGATAGTGCTCCTGGGGGCCGGTCTTGCCGGGCTGCTCATGACCGGCGGGAACGGATCTGTCGTCACCAACGTCGGCGACATTCCCATCTACGACAACGGCCTCAGCACTGCTACCGCCACGCCGCTGCCCACACCGCCCCCCAACGACTCACCCCTGACCAGAATGATCATCGAAAAGATCGGCGTCGATGCCCCCATCATCACCCTCGGCTTGGACGAACAGTCCGTGCCCCAGGTGCCTGACGGCCCCGGCGACATCGCCTGGTACGACTTTAGCACCAAGCCCGGCTGGGGCAGCAACGCCGTCTTCTCCGGCCACGTCGACTGGACGCTGTACGGCCAGCCCGTGATCGGTGTGTTCTACTACCTGCGCGACCTGGGCCTGGACGACGAGATCAAGATCGTGCTGGAGGACGGAACGGAATATCGCTACAAAGTCACGGCCAATCAGGCGATAGAAGACGAGGATCCCAAGGCGCTAGCGGTGATGGGCCCTACACCCGACGACGTAATCACCATCATCACCTGCGGCGGCATCTGGATACGCGACTGGACCAATCCCCTCGGCGGCCACTACACGCACCGCCAGGTAGTACGGGCGGACTTGATCGAGGAGGAACCGCTGCCTCCCTTCGGCCTGGCGCCCTAGAGGAGCCGGGCGTAGCCTCCGAACCGCAGGTCGCCCTAGGTCGGCAGCGTTAGCGAGAACCTCTCGCTTGCCAGAATCCAGACAGCTTGCTTGTCCGTCAGCTCCGTCAGGGTATTGAGCCTGGGTATGTCGATGCCAGGCAGATACCTTTGCCAGGTCCCATTATCGCCGTCCCACGCGTAGATCGCCATCAACTTGCCGTTATCCACAGGCAAGACCTCCGTTAGCCGCATGGACCCAGGCGGACACTGGAACTGATTCCAGCCGGGTGCCAACTCGCGAACCATCGGAGCGGACTCAAACGTGTCGTCTACTGCCTCGCTATCCCGCGTGGGAGGAGCGAGACCGAGGTCGGCGCCCGGCGGCGATGGGAACTTGACCTCCAGGGTCGGCGGCGCCATTGTCGGCGGAGGGCTCGGCGATGGCTCCGGCGTCGGTGTGGGCGTCGGTGTCGGCGTCGGTGTGGGCTCAGGCGTCGGCTCAGGTGTGGGCTCAGGCGTCGGCTCAGGCGTCGGCTCAGGCGTCGGCTCAGGCGTCGGCTCAGGCGTCGGCTCAGGCGTCGGCTCAGGCGTCGGCTCAGGCGTCGGTGTGGGCGTCGGCGGCGGACTGCCCCTGTCATCATATCCGCCGAACTCGGCAGCCCAGTACCAGCCATAGGTAGAGTTAGAACCGTAGGCCTTGGCCAGGCCAACCACCACGAAATCAGAATTGAGCATATTGGCGTTGTGACCAGGCGAGTCGCGCCAGAGCTGGAAAGTCATCTGGAGGGTGTCACTGCCTGCTGCCAGATTCTCGCCCTTCCAGGTGTTGTAGTTGTAGCCAAAGTCTGCCATCCGCTGGAAGGGGTCTCGCCCCAGAGAATCAGTATGGCTGAAGTAATCCTTCTCGGCCATGTCGCGGCTCATCCACCCAGCGACATCGGTTAAAGTTGAGGAAATATTCAGGGGCGCTAGACCGTTCTCCACTCGATGAGCGTTAATCAAATCCAGTAGGGCTCGCTCATCCTGCCCTACCTGTGCACTCGCTATTCCTAAAGGAGAGGTAGCCAATGACACAAATAGGGCTACTACGAAGAGCAGCCCCACGGCCACCAGCCACCATGACGGAATTCCCTTACCAGAAGAATTTGTCATAACACGTTGACATGCGTGGTATAATAAATTAGCGTTAGGGGCCGAAAACCGGACCCGACGTGCGCGGGGCGGGGAGTTGGTTTGTCCAGGCCGGCACTCCCCGTCCTGTGCTTTCCATAAGTTAGACGTTTATGTCACCTCCGCCGTTACACCATAGCTGCCTCCAAGTAGCACAAAGGCAGTGACTCTATCCATGCCCATGGATGTTCTAGCCCGCACTGCCGAAGGCCTCGGCCTTCCTCTAAACGCACGGCAACTGCAACAGTTCGAGGAGTACTACCACCAGCTCATTGCCGCCAATCGGCGCGTCAGCCTCACCAGCATCACCGACTACCAGGAGGTACAGAGACGACACTTCGGCGAATCCCTCGCTGTGGGTGCCGCCCTGTATCAAGCAGGAGTGCTCAAGCCTGACAAAGGAGCCAGGGTCCTCGATCTGGGCGCCGGTGCTGGCTTCCCCGGCCTGCCCATGAGGATCGTGTGCCCTGCCCTGCGACTGACCATCCTGGAAGCCACCCGCAAGAAGACCGCCTTCCTGGAACGCCTGCTGGCCCGACTGGGCTTGGAGGACGTGACGGTGATCACCGGGCGCGCCGAGACCGTGGCCTACGAGCCGACCCACCGCGAAGGCTACGACCTGGTGTTAGCGCGAGCGGTGGCCCCCCTGGCCGTCCTGGTTGAGCTGACGTTGCCCTTTCTGAAAGTGGGTGGCTTCCTGGCAACCCCCAAGGGAACTCGCGCCCCCCAAGAGATAGCCGAGGCCAGCCGCGCCCTTGGGACCTGCGGCGGCCGCATCGTCTCCGCCGAGCCTCTCCCCTCCCCCGCCCTGCCCCTGAGGCTGGTGCTAGTGCAGAAGATAGCTCCCACCCCTGCCACCTACCCCCGCCGCCCCGGCATCCCTGCCAAGCGCCCCTTGCGCTAGCAAATCACTTCTGCCAAACTCCTACAGATGTCCACCCGTTTCCGTCAGCGGCGAATTTTTGACGGAAATGGCGCGATTGGCCCTCGAAAATGGCTAGACAGACGACCGATAATGCTTTATAAATTCAGAGACCCGTAGCTGAACGGGGACGGCAGAGCGAAGATTATCTGTCTGAAGGCTCGTCAAGGACAGCTTTCCTGTAAGGAGGGCACAGGATGGAGTTTCAAAGCGCCGGCTTCCAGAATCTAGGCAGTTGGTTAGGGCGGTTGATCCGCCTCGACCTCACGGTCTTCGACGACGTGAAAGACGAAGCGGCGGCCACGGCGCCAGCCCTAGCGGTGGTGGTAGCGGCCAGTCTTCTTGCGGGGCTCGGATCGTGGCTCTGGTGGATCTTCGAGATTGATTTCCCGGCGGGCATAGACGAGAAGAATACCGAGGCATTCTTGAAGACATTCATCCTCGGCGGCATCTTCATGATGGCGCTGTGGGTGCTGTGGGTGTACATCAGCGCTATGGTCCTCTCCCGCGTCTTTCGCGCCGGCGCCGACATGAATCAACTGATACGAACGATGGGCCTGGCCTTCGCGCCCATGGCCATCTCTTTCCTGGTGGTCATTGGGATGCTGGCCGTGCCCCTTGGAGCGTTCGCTGTTGCCACAACCCTTCTGCTCACCAACGTGGCCATTCAGGCCACCACAGACGCTGAGCCACGGCAGGTGATCGTGTCTAACCTGGCTGGTTTCCTCGTGTTTGCAATCGTCCTGGGGATCCTGGCTAATGTCGCCCAGATCTATGATATAGGCGGTCTGGCACCGGGCATCTTCTTCTTCGAACTCAACGTGTAGCTGCGTTGCTTCGCCCGCCTGCACGTAGCCCAGCCAGTCGCTAACACCGTGGGGGACCCGCCCGCGGGCGGGTCCCCCGTCGTTGCTATTGCGTCCCTTGCTCCAAGGGAGCGGCTGGCCAAGCCAGCCACCTTGGTCTAGCCTACCGCCTCGTCTGCTCGTAGCTCCTCTATCTGCTGCCGGCTGTAGCCCAGGTCGAGAAGGGTCTCTTCCGTGTGCTGGCCACGGCGAGGGGCCAGACTGCGCACCGATCCCGGCGTCTCCGACAGCTTGGCCCCCACCCCCACCTGCTGCACCTTGCCCACCGTCGGATGCTCCAGCTCAACCAGCATCTCCCGCGCCCGCACCTGAGGGTCGTTGAACACCTCCTCCAGGCTGTAGACCGGCCCCACGCAGATGTCGAACTGGCGCAGGTATTCGAACCATTCGTCGCGCGTCCTAGTCTTGAACTCCTGGCGGAAGTAGTCGAACATCTCAGGGTGCTTGTCGGCGTTCATCTGGTAGGGAATGAAGTCCTCGCGACCCAGGGCGCGACAGAGCGCCTCCCAGAACCCGGGCTCCAGGCAGCCGATGCTTAGCCACTGGCCGTCCCTGGTCTCGTAGACGCAGTAGAAGGGGACAGCGCCGTTGAGGAAGCTTTGGCCGGGCCGGGGGGCGATGCCGGAGGCAAAGTACTGGCTGGCGGCGCCCGCAAGGAGCGAGATGACACCATCGGTCATGGCCATGTCGACGTACTGGCCCCGACCCGTCCGCTCGCGGGCGATGACCGCCGCCAAGATCGCGAAGGCCGAGTACAGGCCGCCAGCAGCAAAGTCAGCGATTACGTTCATGGGGATGGCCGGTGGCGTGCCCGGCCAGCCGATCATCCCCAGAGCACCGCCGATGGAGATGTAGTTGATGTCGTGGCCCACCAGACCAGCGTAGGGGCCGCTCTGCCCATAGCCTGAAAGCGAGCAATAGACAATGCGGGGGTTGATCCGGCTCAACGTGTCGTAGTCGGCTTCCAGGCGCTTCACCACGCCGGGGCGGAAGCCTTCCAGTACCACATCGGCCCTCTCGGCCAGCTTGTGGAAGACCTGGCGAGCGGCCTCATTCTTCAGGTTGAGGGCGACGCTGCGCTTGTTGCGGCTGAGGGCATTGAAGGCCATAGCGCGCTCGCTCACGTCGCGCTCCAGTAGGCGGCGAGCGGCCTGGCCCGCCAGGCGGCCGCCGCTGCCCAGCGGCTCCTCGACCAGCAGGACATCGGCTCCCAGGTCAGCCAGGAGCATCGAGCAGTAGGGGCCGGGAGCCAGGCGCGACAGATCGAGAACACGGATTCCTTCCAGGGCCAACATGAGCAGCACCTCCCTGTCACATGAGAAAGAGGGCGAAGATTCAGCCGCATGATGGCCCAGCCCCGAAACTGTGTCAAGCTTGGCGGCGGGTCAGTCGGCTTGCCCTGGGCAGCAGTTCTTGCTACGATATGGACACGAAGTGGGGCTGTAGTTCAGAGGGAGAACGTTTGTCTGGCAGACAAAAGGTCGGGGGTTCGAGTCCCCCCAGCTCCACCAAAGCTCGAATGCAAAATCGGCCCCGGTTGGGGCCGATTCCGTTTAGAGGCCCTGGCATTTGCTAGCCGTTTGCCAACCAACTCCTGAAGCGGTTCCTTATGGCGTGCTCAAGAAGGAAATCCAGCGCTAGTGGGTCAGGGCTTGATCTGCCTGCCGCACCCGCTCGCAGAGTGTCACCAGCAGCTTCCGCTGGAGGCCGGGCACCGTCTCCAGCACGGACATGAAGTCTCGCCGGTGCAGGATCAGCAGGTTCATGGGCGTCTCGGCGATGACCGTCGCGCTGCGAGGCTTCCCATCGATGACCGACATCTCCCCCACAACGTCGCCGGGGCCAAGCTCAGCGATCGCCTTGCCATCTCCCTCCACTCGGGCCCTGCCGTCGACTATGATAATCGCCTCCAGCCCCTGCGCACCCTGCTTTGCCAGCACCGCCCCTTTTCTGAGGTGGACCTCGTCGGCGTGCTTGGCAATGGCATTGAGCTGGCGTTGGCTAAGGTGGCCAAATAGCGGTATCTTCCCTAGTAGATCGACCTTCTCCGAGCGACGACAACGAAACATCGGCACGGCTATCTCCCCCACACGAAAGTACCGAAGAGTCTACAGCCGCTCAGGCCTTCTGTCAACATCTACCGCACCCGCCTAGCGCTGGCCAACGCTCTCGTGTGGCTTGTGGATGACGCAAAAACACGCTATCGTATAGGGGTGGTGCAACTGGCAGACAAAAGGTCGGGGGTTCGAGTCCCCCCAAGTTCCACCAGTTCTTGTTTTGCAAGGCAAAAGCGAAGAGCAGGAGCAGTAGACGCCTCTTCCTCGCCAGAGAGCTGACGGTGGCTGCGAGTCAGCAACGAGGAATGCGCCGAACTCGCCTGGGAGCAGCGCCGGCGAAGGGTCAGTAGCCGGCGACGGGCAGCGCCCGTTACAGCGCCCCCGAGCGCCCCGACTTGTCGGGGAAGCAGGGTGGTACCGCGGAGAGGCCCTCCGTCCCTGTGGACGGAGGGCTCTGGCTATGCACAGACAATGCCCATCGATGACCAGCTAGCCATCGTCGGCCGATTGGCCCTCGCCGCCGCTCTCGGGGCCTTCATCGGCCTGGAGCGAGAGCTGCGGGGCTATCCCGCCGGCGTGCGCACCGTGGCCCTGGTGACCCTGGGCGCCGCCCTGTTCACCGACGTGGGCCAGCTCCTGGGCGGAGACGACCGCGTGGCCGCCGGCATCGTTACCGGCATCGGCTTCTTGGGCGCCGGCGTCATCTTCCGCGAGGGCTACACCGTGCGGGGAATCACCACCGCCGCCACCATATGGAGCGCCGCCGCCATCGGCATGGCCATCGGCCGCGAGCTCTACCTGGTGGCCGGTCTGGGCGCGGTGCTGGTGTTCATCCTGCTGGAGGCCCGACCGGTGGTGCGCAGGCTGGACGGCCTGACCGGGGGACGCCTGCGCGAACCAATAGAGCACGAGGACCCCAACCAGGAGGGGACAGACAATGACCGATAGGTACAACCCGTCGGAGATCGAGAAGAAGTGGCAGAGGAAGTGGGAAGATGACGGCCTCTACGAGTCGCCGGACGACGACCCTCGGCCCAAGTGGTACTTCCTCACCATGCTCCCCTACACCTCCGGCGACCTGCACATCGGCCACTGGTACCCCATGGCCCCCTCCGACGTCGCCGCTCGCTACAAACGGATGCAGGGCTACAATGTGCTGTTCCCCATGGGCTTCGACGCCTTCGGCCTGCCCGCCGAGAACGCCGCCATCAAACAAAAAATCCACCCCTACAAGTGGACTATGGACAACATCCAGCGCATGCGCCAGCAGCTGAAGTCGATGGGGGCGATGTTCGACTGGCGCCGCGAGGCCAGCTCCTGCGACCCCGAGTACTACCGCTGGACCCAGTGGTGGTTCCTCAAGTTCTACGAGAAGGAGCTCGCCTACCGGGCCAAGGCCCCCGCTAACTGGTGCCCCTCCTGCCAGACGGTGCTGGCCAACGAGCAGGTGCTGCCCACCGGCGACTGCGAGCGCTGCGGCACGCCCGTCAGCCGCCGCGACCTCGAGCAGTGGTTCTTCCGCATCACAGACTACGCCGATGAGCTCCTCGACCACAGCCAGATCCAGTGGCCGGAGCGAGTGGTTACCATGCAGAAGAACTGGATCGGCCGCAGCGAGGGGGTGGAGCTCGCCTTCGGGCTGGACGTGCCCGGCGTGGAGGAGAAGGAGGTCCGCGTCTTCACCACCCGCCCCGACACCGTCTACGGCGTTACCTCCATGGTCCTAGCGCCCGAACACCCCCTGGTGAAGAAACTGACCACCCCCGACCGGCGAGCGGAGGTAGAGGCCTACGTGGCCCAGACCCGCCGCCTCAGCGATATCCAGCGCCTCTCTACGGAGAAGGAGAAGACAGGCGTCTTCATCGGCTCCTACTGCAAGAATCTGCTGTCCGGCCAGGAAGTCCCCCTCTGGATCGCCGACTACGCCCTGCTAACCTATGGCACCGGCATCGTCATGGGCGTACCCGCTCACGATCAGCGCGACTTCGACTTCGCCAAGAAGTACGACCTCCCCATCATCGTCGTCATTGCCCCGCCCGGCTGGCAGGGCGAACAGCTCACGGAGGCCTACCTCGGCCAGGGCCCGATGGTCAACTCCGGCCCCTTCGACGGCACCCCAAGCGACAAGGGCTATGACGCCGTTGCTGATTATGTCGAGTCGAAGGCCTGGGGCAGCCGAAAGGTAGGCTACCGCCTGCGCGACTGGCTTATCTCCCGCCAGCGCTACTGGGGCTGCCCCATCCCCATCGTCTACTGCGATCGCTGTGGCACCGTCCCCGTGCCCGAAGAGGACCTGCCCGTCCTCCTGCCCGAGGACGCCGAGTTCAAGCCCACCGGCGAGTCGCCCCTGACCAGCCATCAGCGGTTCGTCAACACCACATGCCCTCGCTGCCAGGGGCCAGCCCAGCGCGAGACGGACACCATGGACACCTTCATGGACTCTAACTGGTACTTCATCCGCTACCTCGATCCCCACTACAATGAGGGGCCGGTGAACCCTGCCCTGGCCAAGAAGTGGCTGCCCGTCGACCAGTACACCGGCGGCGCCGAGCACGCCGTCATGCATCTGCTGTATGCCCGCTTCTTCTGGAAGGTCGCCCGCGACCTGGGGATCGTGCCGGGGGACGAGCCCTTCCTGCGGCTGTTCAACCAGGGGCACATCATCGTCGAGCGGGCCAAGATGAGCAAATCGCGGGGCAACGTCATCACCCCCGACGAGTATGTGGCTCGCCTGGGAGCCGATACGGTGCGCTGCTACCTGATGTTCATGGGCCCCTGGGAGCACGGCGGCGAGTGGGATGATTCGGGCACCTTCGGCATCCACCGCTGGCTGAATCGCGTCTGGGGCCTGATCCTGGGCGGTGTCCCCAGCGACGGCGCCGACCCTGAAGCCACCCACCAGCTCCGCCACCTCACCCATAAGACCATCCGGCGGGTGACCGAGGACATAGAGCGATTTCGCTTCAACACCATGCTGGCCGCCCTCATGGAGTACTCCAACTTCCTATCCAAGGCCAGGCAGTCGGGCCGGGTAGACGCCAGCGCCTGGCAGGAGGCTATGGAGACGCTCCTGCTCTTGATCGCACCCTCAGCGCCCCACTTCGCCGAGGAGCTCTGGGCCCGCATGAGCAAGCCCTACAGCATCCACCAGCAGCCCTGGCCGAAGTGGGACGACGAGCTGGCCAGGGAGGAAGAGATAACCCTGGTGGTTCAGGTGAACGGCAAGGTGCGCGACCGCCTTCAGGTGCCGGCGGACATCGACGAGGAGCGGGCCAAAGAGCTGGCCCTGGCCAGCCAGCGAGTGCAGTCCCACATCGACGACAAGCAAGTGGAGCGCATCATCTACGTGCCGGGCAAGCTGGTGAACGTGGTGGTGCGCTAGGGCGCGATGGAAGCGCCCGAAAGGTCTACCTCACCGCAAAGTCCCAGAGGGCGCCGCCGCCCAGCCCGTAGAACGGCACCCAGATGATGCCGAAGAGGGCGGCCGACAGCACTACACAAACGTAGCCGCTGACCCCGCGAAAGCCCAGCAGCCGCCACACCGGGGCGCCAGCACCGCCGATGAGGGCTGCTGCCGCCAGCACCCCCAGAGGCCGAGACACCCTGGCCGCTCTCATGACAAGCCGCGTGAGCAGCGAAGGTTCCGCACGACTCGAGGTTGCGGCCTCGCTCCCTTCAGCCCTGCGCCTCGGCCAGAGCTGCCTCCACCACCGGATGACAAACGGGTGAACGATGGGCAATGCCAGGTCGTAGATCGCTAGACTGGCCAGGCCCACCGCGGCCCAGCCCAGGCAGAAGACCACATAGCCTGGCCACAGGCCGAGTGTATCGACGACGAACACAATGGAAGCAACGAGAAGGGCTTCCCCCCACACCAGCATCACCACGCCCATGGCGCCCACGCCGACCGCGCCCAGACCGCCCACGGCGGCCAGCCGCAACCTGTCGGCCCGCGCGGACTCCGTATCGGCAGCTACTTCCTTCAGTGGCCCCGCTCCTCCATCGTCTCGATGCCCTTACGGATGGTGCTAAGGAAATTGTTGATCTGCGTCTCCAGCCGTCGCATGGTTTGCAGAGCGTAGAGGTCGGCCTCCTCCATCTGCTGCTGGGCGCTCCTCTGGGCCTCATCCAGACGCTCCCTGGCCTGCGTCTCAGCGTCTCGCACCAGGGCCTGGGCCCTCTCCTCCCCCTCGCGGACGATCTGCTGGGCCCGCTCCGCCGCCGCCCTCACCACCGCCTCGTCCTTCAGGCGCTCCTCCAGCTCTGTCTGCGCCCTGGCGATAATACGGGCCGCCTCCTCCTGAGCCTGTGCCAGCACCTCCTCCTGCTTTTGCAGGACCTCGCGTGCCCCGCGGATGTCGGCGGGCATCGCCACTCGCATGCGGTCGATGAGGTCGAGCAGGCGCTGGCGATGCACTGCCACGTGGCTGCTTAGAGGGACCTGGAAGCTTCGAGCTACCAACTCCTCCAGACGGTCGATGAGGTAGAGGATATCTATGGATTCATTAGCCAAAGATCTTCCCCCTAGCGGGCAAACTTGCGGCGAAGGGCTGTGGCCACGTGGGGCGGCACCAAATCGCCGGCATCGTAGCCCAAGCTGGCCACCTCCCGAATCCTGCGACCGCTGACGAACAGGTGCTCCAGGCTGGCCATCAGGTAGACCGACTCCAGCTCCGGCGCCATCTTCTTGTTCATCAGGGCCATGTCGAACTCCGCCTCGAAGTCGGTAAAAGCGCGGATGCCGCGCACCAGCACGTTGGCCTTCTCCTGGCGAGCGAAGGCCACCACCAGGCCGCTGAACGGCTTGATGCTTACGTTGGGCAGATCCTTCACCGCCTCCTCGAACATCATTACCCGCTCTTCGATGGGGAAAAGATCGTCGGGACCGTCATACACGGCCACCACCACCTGCGCGAACATAGCGGCGGCGCGCTGGGTGATGTCAAGGTGGCCGTTAGTGACAGGATCGAAGCGACCCGGATAGACAGCGACAGCCAACTACTCCTCCTATTGATAGATAGATATGCCAGTATCCCCGTGGCGCTTTCGGCTTACCAGGGCGAAGGGCCCCCACTGATCGGTGGGCAGGCAGCACCAGGGGTGCTCTAGGACTAGCGTGCTCGCCGGGCCGACCAGAGACGACTCCGCCAGGCGGGCCACCACCGCCACAGCGCCCTCGTCCTCGTAGGGCGGGTCCATAAGCACCAAGCCGTAGGGCCCCTCCAGACGATCCAGCGCCTTCTCCACGGGCAGGCAATGCACTCGCCCTCGTTCCTGGAAGCCAGCCAGAGCCAGGTTCTCCCGTATTATGGCACAGGCGGCGCGGTCTTGCTCGACGAAATCGCACCAGTGAGCGCCGCGACTGAGGGCCTCGATGCCTAGAGCGCCGCTGCCCGCGTAGAGATCGAGGACGCGGCTAGAATCAACCTCTAGCGAGACCAGTATGTTGAAGATGGCCCCCCGCACCAAGTCCGAGGTGGGGCGGAGATGACGCACGGCTGGCCTCTTGAGCCGTAACCCTTTGGCCTCGCCGGCGATGACCCGCATGGTACTGACTATCGCTCCCGCGCCATCATCGAGGGGTAGCGGTGGGCGTCTCCCCCTCAGGCGTGGGAGTCTCGGCCTCTTCCGGTGTGGGCGTCTCCGTCTCCTCAGGCGTGGGGGTCTCGGTCTCCTCCGGCGTCGGCGTGCCCTCAGGCGTGGCCTCAGGCGTCACTTCAGGCGTCACTTCAGGCGTGACCTCAGGCGTGACCTCAGGCGTGCCTTCGGGCGTAGCCTCAGGCGTGCCTTCAGGCGTGACCTCAGGCGTGGCTTCCGGAGTAGGCGTGGGCTCCGGCGTCGGCGTGACAGTCGCCTGCACCTCCAAGGTAAGGCGACGGCCTACGCGGGTGACGCCATCGCTGACGATGAGCGAGATCTCGTACGTTCCTCCCTCCTCGGGCGGTATCCAGGTGGCAGCGCCACCAGTGCCGGGAGCCTCTATCGTGCCGCCGCTGGCCGTCCACTCGGGCCGCAGATTGTCCGAATTGGGCCTCTCCAAATGTGCCAGGCCACCCCTCACCAGAGAGTCCGCCGCCGCCCAGATGTCAGCCCCACCAGACCCCTCCGACACATCCTCGATGGCGATGCCGCCCAGCCGGAAGGCCTGAACCAACTCCAGCTTGAATCCCACACTGAAGACGTTCTCCACCCACACAGTGCGTGTCTCATCGTCTGTGCGGTAGGAGAAGGTGACGGTGGCCGTCTCATCGTTCCACTTGATGCCCGAGCCGCCTGTCCCACGGTGGATGTTGTCGCCGGTAATGATCACCTGGCGGCCCCCCATAATATCCAGGGAATCCTCCGGACCCGGCACCACCGTCATCACATTGGCGATGCCCATCGCCTGGAGGAAGGTCAGCGCCTGAACCCCTTCCGTGCTCTTCTCGTGGCTGAAAGGACTGACCACCAGAAAGACCTTAGCCGGCTCGATGATGTCCGTAGCGTAGCGCAGAATCTGGAACATGCGATTCCGGTACAGCGACTGGTCGTTCTCGGGGACGATCTTCACGTAGTCAGCCGCGTTGCCCAACCGCTGCCAGTCGTAGGCGCCGGTGTCGATGTTGCCGTCGCGCACCCTTGGCACAGGGAGAGTGATGCTCAGCTTGCGGCCCGTCTTGTGCAACTCCTGGGCCAGGTCAGCGATGAACTGGCTGAACTCGCTGCCCACCAAGGCGTCCACCTGCCGATAGTCGACATCGATCCCCTGGAAGTCACCGCTCTCGGCCAGGGAGACGATGCCCTCGATGTGGCTGGTAGTGAGGCTAGAGTCGCCCAGGATGGCATTGACCGCACTCACAGCGTCGCCCTCTAGGGCGGCGATGGTGGGGTAGATGTCGAACCCTTCGTCGGTCGCTAGGCTGGTGGCTGTGCCGACGATGGACCCGTCGGAGGTAGGAACGTAGTCCACGGGGCTGACGACGCTCAGCAGTCCCTCCGCTGCCGGGTCGACGCTACTGCCGCTGGGCAGGGAACCTAGGGCCAGATAGGCAGCCGCCGCCAGCCGCAGCACCACCAGATTGTCGGGAATCTCCTGGAGCTCGGCCTCAGCGCCCGCCCCGTCATCGGCAAGGGTGGCCCCTGCCAGCCGCACCCAGGTGCCATCGCGGTGAGTATAGAAAGCAAGGTTGGAGGCATCCTGGGTGGGGGTATCAAGGCTGATGGTGTGCAGGAGGCAACCTTGCTCCTCGGCCTCTGGAGGAACGGTCAACTCGTAGAAGGGGCTAAGGGCTACCAGCCCCTCGGGCAGGTCCGGGACCTGGTCGGCACGCTCGGCGGTAATGCCGCAGCCGACATCCGTGAGCACACCAGGGCCCTCGTCGCCATTACCCCCCAGAAGGGACAAAGGCGGCAGGAAGAGGATGAGAATAAGGATGGCCAGAAAGATAATGGTACCGCCAATGATCAGGGGCGCCGGATCCCGCTCGAAACGAGAACGGAAGAGGCGATCGAAGGGCCCTTCCTCTCTGGGAAACTCTCTTCTGCCAGGCGGCGGACGACGATTCATGACTAACTACTGCCTTCCTTCCCCCTCCATCGCGGCAACCGTCAGCCTAGCCTAGGACCGCTGGGGCCGCTGGATGGGGGTCACGTCCAAAGTGAACTCCTTCCCATCTCGACTAAGGACAACGGGAACGGTTTCATCGGGCTGTAGGCGCATCAGCACGTTCAAGAAAAGAACATCGGCCGTGATTTCATATTCTCCCATGGCCAGAATTATATCGTCCACCTCAATGCCTGCCCTATCGGCCGGGGTATCATCTCCCACACTGGAGATCCAGGCCCCTCGCTGCACCGTCAACCCCCGAGCGGCAGCGATTTCAGGGGTCAGGTCTATGTGGGAGACCCCCAGGTAGGCACGGGTCACCTTCCCCTTCTCGATGATCTCTCCCGCCACCTGCTCTATGGTCTTGCTGGAGATGGCGAAAGCGATGCCTTCCACCTCCCGCCCATTATCGAAGCGCACCACCGAAGTGGGCATTCCCACCATCTGACCCAGAACGTTGATCAGAGCTCCGCCGCTGTTGCCAGGGTTGACAGCAGCGTCGGTCTGGATCAGGTCCTCCATAAAGATACCATCCCGCCGCCAGCGGCGCTGCACCCCGCTCGCCACACCCACAGTCACGCTGCTGCGGAAGTCGTGCAGGGGGTTACCCACAGCGATAACCCTTTGGCCGGGCACCAGGGCATCGGAATCTCCCAGAGGCAGCGGCATGAGCCCTCCTTGGGCAATCTTAAGCACCGCCAGATCGGTGAAGGGCCAATCATGGCCCACCAGGGTAGCCTCACGCTCTTCACCATTGTGGAGAGTGACCGTGAGCCTGACGGCGTTGCGAACCACGTGCTCGTTGGTTACGATGTAGCCTCGCTCATCGATAATGACGCCCGAACCCAAAGAGCTCGGCTGCCCATCCTCCCCCGCTATCAGCCTCCCCTCTTCACTAACGATGGCCACTACGCTGGGCAACGCCTTCTCCACCGCCTCAGTAACGGCTGACTCCTCGCTGAGGGTGACGCTGCTGGTACCTCCAACGGGCGTCACAATGGGAGCAGCCACCTCCTCTTCGTCCCCAGAAAGCAAACGGGCAGTCAGAGCTCCAGCCGCCCCACCAGCTACACCACCCACTATCAGCGACAAGACCAGAAGCGAAATCACCCAACGCCACGGTGACCGCCTCACCTCCACGCCTGACCCTGATTCGGCAGAGAGCGACACGTCAAGCGAATTCTATCACAGCGCCTCAAACAAGCAAGAGGAAAGGCCACCGCAGATGCTTTGATCCATCCAAACGGAATGAGGCGGTGGATACCACATGCCCCAACTGTGCTCTTGGACGAGTACATCCGTCTTTACAAAATATCGCCCAGGCCGTATAATAGCACTGCTGGCCAAAGTGGCTGAGGGTGTTAGAAGCTCTCAGTCCTTTTTTTCATAGCGACCCGAGGTGAAAGGCTATGGCGGAAAAGCCTGTTCCTCTAACCAAAGAAGGCATGTCCAAGCTTCAGAAAGAGCTAGACTTCTTGGTCACCGTTCGGCGGCCTCAGATAGCTCACCGCATCCAAGAAGCCAAGGAGCTCACCAGCGCCCAGAACAACGCCGAGTTCGACGATGCCAAGAACGAGCAGGCTTTCGTGGAAGGGCGCATCCTCACCCTGGAGCGAATCATCCAGAACGCCACCCTCATCGACGAAGAAGAGGCCCATCACTCCAGCCGGGTGCGGCTAGGCTCGACCGTGACCGTGGCCAACCAAGATGGGCAGGAGGAGCAGTATACTATCGTCGGCAGTGCCGAGGCCAACCCCACAGAGGGTCGCATCAGCAACGAGTCTCCAGTGGGCAGAGCCCTACTGGGCAAGCGGGCGGGCGACGAAGTCAAGGCAAAGGTGCCGGCCGGCACCTTTCAGTTCACCATCACCGCCATCAGCTAGAGACCATCGTGATAGCAACGCCAGGCGGGGGACCAGTCAACAGATGGTCCGCCCGCCAAGTTTCTACCAGGGGCGCATCAGCCTCTGGCTGATATTTTCCGACTCGGCCGGCAAAGAAACGTGAGCGATCGAGGCCAGGAGCTTATCGAGCAGCGACAGGCCAAGCTGGAACGCCTGCGCGCCAGCGGCTGCGACCCCTACCCCGCCCGCCACCAGCGTACCCACACGACCCAGGAGGCAGCGCAGGCCCTCCAGGCGCTGGAAGAGAAGGGTGCCAGCCCTCAGGACGCAGGCGAGGTCAGCGTGGCTGGGCGAGTCGCCGCCATGCGCCTCATGGGCAAGCGCACCTTCATCGACCTGCGCGATGGCACAGGCAAGATCCAGGCTGACCTCCGCCAGGATACCCTGGGCAACGAAAGCTACGAGGCGCTCGTCGACCTGGTAGACATCGGCGACTTCATAGGCGTGAGCGGCACCCTCTTCCGCACCCGCACTGGCGAGATCACTATACAGGCCCGCCAGTACGTCTTCCTGGCCAAGACCCTGCGCCCCCTTCCCGAGAAGTGGCATGGCCTTCGGGACGTGGAGGTGCGCTATCGTCAGCGCTACCTTGACCTCATGGCCAACGCCCCGGTGCGCGACATCTTCCGCCTGCGCAGCCGTGCCGTCGCCGCCATCCGCCGCTTCCTGGACGAGCGGGGCTTCCTGGAGGTCGAAACGCCCGTCCTCCAGCCCTCGGCCGGGGGCGCCGCCGCCAAGCCCTTCGTCACCCATCACCACGCCCTCGACCGCGACCTTTACCTGCGCATCGCCACCGAGCTACACCTCAAGCGCCTCATCATAGGCGGCTTCGACAGGGTATACGAGATGGGGCCCGTCTTCCGCAACGAGGGCGTCTCCACCAAGCACAACCCGGAGTACACCCTCCTGGAGTGCTATCAGGCCTATGCCGACTATCAGGACATCATGGAGATGGTGGAGGAGATGGTGGCCTACGTAGCTCAGCAGGCCCTGGGTGGCCTCAAGGTGCCCTACGGCGACACAGAGCTTGACCTCACGCCCCCCTGGCAGCGCCTCACCCTGCGACAGGCCATCCAGGAGCGCACCGGCATCGACTTCGAGGCCCACCCCGACGCCGATTCCCTGCGACAGGCGATGGCCCCTTTGAGCATAGAAGTCAGCGAGACGGCCAGCCGCGGCAAGCTTATCGATGAGCTGCTATCGACCTTTGTCGAGCCGCAGCTCATCCAGCCCACCTTTCTTCTGGACTACCCGCTGGAGATATCGCCCCTCGCCAAGCGCAAGCCCGACAACCCCCGCCTGGTGGAGCGCTTCGAGGGCTTCCTGGCCGGCCGCGAGATCGCCAACGCCTTCAGCGAGCTCAACGACCCCCAGGAGCAGCGAGAGCGCTTCCTGGAGCAGGCCCGCCTGCGGGCAGCCGGCGACGAAGAGGCGGAGGCAGTGGACGAGGACTTCCTGGTTGCCCTGGAGCACGGCATGCCTCCCACCGGCGGCCTGGGCGTAGGCATCGACCGGCTGGTGATGGCCCTCAGCGGCCAGCAGTCGATACGCGAGGTCATCCTCTTCCCCCAGCTACGAGCGAAGGAGTAGAGGGTGAGGCGACATTTCACCTGCACCGGCTTCGTCGTCGAGGGAGACAAGACCCTCCTCCTCTGGCACCAGCGCTTGCAGATGTGGGTGCCCCCCGGCGGCCACCTGGAGGCCGACGAGGACCCGGTGAGCGCCGTCCTGCGGGAGATCCGCGAGGAGACCGGCCTGGAGGCGGAGGTCCTGCCCCTGAGCCAGACCTACCCCTTCGGCTATCCGGGGCAGATCGCCCCACCCTACACTATCCTCCTGGAGGACAGCCCCGAGCCCGGCGAGCCTCACAAGCACATGGACCTCATCTACTTCTGCCGCCCGGCCAACAACGCCTCCCTCCGCCCGCCTGAGGGGGCTGTGGTCACCTGGGTGGACGAAGACGCTCTCCACTCCAATCAGCCCATCGTCCTGCCCGCCTGCGGCCTCTCAGCGCCGGTGAACGACGACGTGCGTATGCTAGCCCTAGCGGCCATTCGTCTGGCCCGCGACCTGCGTGGGTGATGCCAGCCATGCTAAGCCTCGCCTTCATTCGTGAGAACCCCGACGCCGTGCGCAAGGCCCTCGCCGACCGCCACACGGAAGCCCCCCTGGACGAGATCCTAGGCCTCGACAGCCACTGGCGCCGTCTTCTCCAGGAGGTGGAGAGCCTGCGAGCCGAGCGCAACGCCGCCGGCAAGGAGATAGGCCAGCTCAATCGCACCATCCAGGGGGCAGAGCGGGACAAGGCCAGCCAGGCCGCCGCCGAGTACCAGCAGGCGGTGGCTCGCCGCGACGAGCTCCTGGAGCGCATGCGGCAGGTCAGCCAGCGCATCGACGAACTGGAAGAAGAGCTGCGCCAGGTGGAGGAGCACCTGAACGACCTCCTTCTCCAGCTACCCAACATCCCCGACCCCAAGGTGCCGCTCGGCGAAGGTGAGGAGGACAACGTCCTCGTGCGCACGGAGGGCGAGCCTGCCACCTTCGACTTCCAGGCCAGGCCCCACTGGGAGCTCGGCGAACGGCTGGGCATCATCGACTTCGAGCGCGGATCCAAGCTTTCCGGCTCCCGCTTCTACCTGCTCAAGGGCGCGGGCGCCCACCTCCAGCGAGCCCTCATCGCCTGGATGCTCGACCTCCACGTCCAGAAGCACGGCTACAGCGAGGTCTACCCGCCGTTCATGGTGCGCGAGGCCTGCATGTGGGGCGCCGGCCAGCTCCCCAAGCTGCGGGACAACATGTACCGCGACGCCGAGGAGGACTTCTGGTTCATTCCCACGGCGGAGGTGCCCCTGACCAACATGCACCGCGACGAGATCCTGGAGCCGGACGCCCTGCCCCTGCGCTACGTCGCTTTCACCCCCTGCTTCCGCCGCGAGAAGATGAGCGCCGGCCGCGACGTGCGGGGCATCAAGCGGGGCCATCAGTTCGACAAGGTGGAGCTGTACAAGTTCTGCCAGCCCGAGAGCTCGGAGGAGGAGCTGCAGGCCCTGGTGAGTGACGCCGAGGACATCTGCCGCGCCCTGGGCATCGCCCATCGCGTGCTCCAGCTCTGCAGCGGCGACCTGGGCTTCGCCTCCCTGATGTCCTACGACATCGAGATGTGGGCCCCGGGCTGCGGCGAGTGGCTGGAGGTCAGCTCCTGCTCCAGCTGCGGCGACTTCCAGGCGCGGCGGGCCAACATCCGCTTCCGGCGGGAGAAAGGCGCGCGGCCGGAGTTCCCGCACACCCTGAACGGCTCCGGCCTGGCCCTGCCCCGAACGCTCATCGCCGTGCTGGAGAACTACCAGCAGGCGAACGGCTCCGTGGTCGTGCCGGAGGTGCTGCGGGAGTACATGGGAGGGATAGAGGTAGTTCGCTAGTGCGCATCCTAGCCGTTGATGCCGGCACCGGCACCCAGGACATCCTCCTCTTCGACTCCTCCGCGCCGCCTGAGAGCAGCCTCAAGCTCATCGTGCCCGCGGCCACCCAGATCACCGCCCGACGCATCCGCCGGGCCACCGGCGAGGGCCGCGCCGTCGTCCTCACCGGCGTCACCATGGGCGGCGGGCCCTGCCACTGGGCCCTCGACGAGCACCTGAAGGCCGGCCTCAAGGCCTACGCCACCCCTGATGCGGCCCGTACCTTCGACGACGATCTGGCGGCGGTCGAGCGCATGGGCATCATCATCGTCTCCGAGGACGAGACCAAGGACTTCCACGATGCCCGCCACATCGAGATGGCCGACCTCGACCTGGCGGCTATCCGCCGCGCCCTGGCCGCCTTCGAGGTGGACAGCGACTTCGACGGCCTGGCCCTGGCCTGCCTCGACCACGGGGCGGCACCCCCAGGCTACTCCGACCGCCTCTTCCGCTTCGACCACCTGCGACGCGTGGTGAAAGAGCGCAACGACCTGCGCGCCTTCGCCTACCTGCCGGACGAGGTGCCCGACTACCTGACCCGCGCTCGCGCCATGCTGGGCTGTGTGGATACGGACGTGCCCATCGTCTTCCTGGATACGGGGCCGGCCGCCGCCCTGGGCGCCCTCCAGGACCCCATCGTCGCCCAGCAGGACGAGCAGCTCGTCATCAACCTGGGCAACATGCACGCCCTGGCCTTCCACCTGCGCGGCACGCGCATCTATTCGCTGTTCGAGCACCACACCGGCCTTCTCAGCGCCGAGGAGATCGAGTCCCTCAGCGAAGGGCTGATGGCCGGAACGCTCCGCCACGAGGACGTGTTCGGCAGCCACGGCCACGGCGTTTTTTACGTCGCCGCCGGGGAGAGGCTCTCGAACCGACATCCCTTCGTTGCTGTCACCGGTCCCCAACGAGCGAAGCTGAGGGCCAGCGATCTGAAACCGTACTTCGCTGTCCCCCACGGCGACATGATGCTCAGCGGCTGCTTCGGCCTCGTCTGGGCCTTCGCCGAGAAGCACCCCCAGCACCGGCAGGAGATCCTGGCTCGCCTCCTTCCCTCAGCCACCTCCCCTTAGCCCCAGGCCATTTGAGGAGATAGGCGCTCGGGCGGCCGGCGCCCAGACTTCGATTGCCCCCTAGAGTGCATCTCGCTATACTGGCACCGCTGTCTGCCCAGCCGCAGACAGGGGAGCGAATCATGCCGAAAGCGGGTCGCTGGCGAGCAGAAGAGATGCCCAGGCTACCCCAGGCAGCTACCTGGGAGGAGCGCCTGACCCTGATGAAGGCCACCTGGACACCTCGCCCCTTCTGGAAGCTCCTGGGCATGGAGCCGGTTCAGCTCGGCCCCGGCTACAGCAAGCTGCGGCTACGTTTGCAGCCTGCCAAGCACGGCCGCTGGCCTCACGGCGGCTTGCTGAGCAGCATGGTGGACAGCTCCGTCGGCCTCGCCCTGTATACCACCTACGGCCCCGAAGACGAAGACGTCGTCGCTCACGCCACCGCCGACCTCAACATCAGCTTCCTGGACTCCATGCAGGGCGACGAGTTGTTCGCCGAGGGGCGCATCATCCGCAAGGCGCGCATGGCCGCCTTCGGCACCTCGGAGATCCGCGACAGCAAGGGCACACTGATCGCTGTGGGGCGAGCCACTTTTCTCATCCGCCGCGAACCGCAGGAGGCGGCAGGCTAGAGGCAGTCCGATTGCCCCTTGCAGTAGGTTTCGCTATACTGGCATCGCTGTCTGCCCGGGTGCAGACAGGAGGGGTGGCCGAGCGGCTGAAGGCGGCGGTCTTGAAAACCGCTAACCCGATTCGTCGGGTTCGGGGGTTCGAATCCCTCCCCCTCCGCCAGCGTCAACGTTCATAGATCACATTCTTGGAGAGCTTTCATGAAGATCCACGAATATCAGGCCAAGCAGATCATGTCCGACTACGGCGTGCCCATCCCCAAGGGGCGCGTCGTTTCTACGCCTCAGGAGGCCCGCCAGGTCGCCCAAGAGCTGGGCGTGCCGGTGGTGGTCAAGGCCCAGATCCACGCCGGCGGCCGCGGCAAGGGCGGCGGCATTAAGCTGGCCGGCACGCCTGCCCAGGCCGAGGAGGCGGCCAAGGAAATCATCGGCATGCGCCTCGTCACCCACCAGACCGGCCCTGAAGGGCGCATCGTCCAGAAGGTGCTGGTGGAGGAGCAGATACAGGCCGAGCGCGAGCTGTATCTGGGCATCGTCGTCGATAGCGGCAGCGCCCGGCCGGTGGTAATGGCCAGCGAGGCCGGCGGCGTGGACATCGAGCAGGTAGCCGCCAAGTCGCCGGAGAAGATCCACAAGGCCTTCGTCGACCCCGCCGTGGGCTTCCAGCCCTATGAGGGCCGCCAGCTAGCCTTCGCCACCAACCTCGGCGGCGATCTCCTGCGACCGGCCGTCGGGCTCATGAGCGGCCTGTACAAGGCCTTCGCCGCCAAGGACTCCTCCCTGGCCGAGATCAACCCCCTGGTGGTGACCGGCGACGGCCGCCTGCTCGCCCTCGACGCCAAGATGAACTTCGACGACAACGCCCTCTTTCGCCACCCGGAGATCGCCGATCTGCGCGACGTCGACGAGGAGGACCCCCTGGAGGTGCAGGCCGAAGAGTTGGGCATAAATAACTACGTCAAGCTCACCGGTAACATCGGCTGCGTGGTGAACGGGGCAGGGCTGGCCATGTCCACCATGGATGCCATCAAGCTGGCCGGCGGCGACCCCGCCAACTTCCTGGACATCGGCACGGTCAACGATGTGGGCCGAGTGGTCAACTCCTTCAAGATTCTCACCGCCGACCCCGACGTGAAGGCCATCCTGATCAACATCTTCGGCGGCATGGCCCGCGTGGACGTCATCGCCCAGGGGGTGGTGGACGCCCACAAGGAGATGGAGATCAAGGTGCCGGTGGTGGTTCGCCTGGCAGGGACAAACGTGGAGGATGGCGAGCGCATCCTGAGCGAAGCCAACCTCCCCCTGATCCGGGCGATTGGCCTGGGCGAGGCCGCCCAGAAGGCGGTAGAGGCGGCAGCGTAGGCAAGCGCCATACTCCGACCGGAAAGAGACCGACGAATGCAGCAGAAACGGATCGCGGCAGCACAGGAACTGATGCAGGCCAACGGCATCGACGCGCTGCTGATCCTGACGCACGACGACTACATCTACTTCTTCGACGAGGACCGCTTCCAGCCGCGGGCCATCATTCCCCAGAAAGGACAGCCCGTCATAATCTGCTCCCGGGGCGAGGAAAAGGAAATAAGAGACGGCCTCGGCGCGCAGGAGGTGCGCGTCTTCGCCACCGTGGGCCAGCAAATGCACGAGGTCGTGGGCATTATGCAGGGGCTCCAGTCCGGCCTCGGCAGGCCGCCGACCATAGGCGTGCAGTTCTGGTTTGAGACGCCTGCCGTCCTATTGCAGCTGTTCCAGCAGGCCAATCCCCAGGTGAAGGTGGTAGACTCCGCGCCAGTTATGGACACGCTGCGAATCGTCAAGTCGCCGCAGGAGCTGGCACTTATGCAGGAAGCAGCCCGCATCGCCGAGCGGGGGATGCAGGCGGCGGTCCAGGCCATCAGACCCGGCGTCACTGAGAACGAAGTGGCCGCCGAGGCCATCTACGCCATGCGCAAGGCAGGCGCGTCAGGCACCGCTGTACCCGTCTTTGTCAACTCCGGTGTTCGCTCGCTCTGGATCCACGGCACGGCCACCGCCAAGGCTATCGAGCGCGGCGATCTGGTCGTGATAGGCCTTGTTCCCGTCTTCAGGGGCTACTGCGTCGACCTGACCAGGGTGGCGGTCGTGGGCGAGCCCACAGACGCCCAGCGACGCCTATTCGACACCTATCTCGCCGCCCAGCAGGCCGCCATCGAGGCCGTCAGGCCGGGCGTGCCGGTTTCCGAGCTCGATAAGGCAGCCGAGGCGGTGGTGAAAGACGCGGGCTTCGGCGAGCACTACGTCAAAGGGATGGGCCATGGCATTGGTCTCCGCTTCGAGGAGACGCCCGCCCCCACAATCCAGCCGAAGCATGCCTCGGTGGAGCTACAAGAGGGAATGACTATTGCCGTCGGGCACCCCATCCTGGCGGTGCCCGGCATCGGCGGCGTCCGCCTGGAGGACACAGGGTTGGTCGCCGCGGCAGGCTGGCAAGGCATCACCGCATATCCAAAGGAGTTGTTCATACGAACCTGACGCGGGGAGCCCCCAGAAGGAGTAGAGAATCATGAGCATCCTAGTCGATAAGAACACCCGACTCCTCGTTCAGGGCATCACCGGCCGCGAGGGCGGCTTTCAGACCCGCCGCTGCATTCAGTACGGCACCAATGTGGTGGCCGGCGTTACCCCCGGCCGCGGCGGCGAGACCTTCGATGATAAGGTGCCCGTGTTCAACACCGTCCAGGAGGCGGTCGACAAGACCGGCGCCAACTGCTCGCTGATCTTCGTGCCCGCCGCCTTCTGCGCCGACGCCGTCCTGGAGGCAGCCACCGCCGGCATTCCCGTCATCGTCTGCATCACCGAGGGCATCCCCGCCCAGGACATGGTGATGGTGCGCAATCATCTTCAGCCCCAAGGAATCCGTGTGGTCGGGCCCAACTGCCCCGGCGTCATCACCCCCGGCCAGGCGCGAGTGGGCATCATGCCCGGCGACGTGTTCTCGCCCGGCCGCGTCGGGGTCATCTCCCGCAGCGGCACCCTGGTCTACGAAGTGGTGGCCCAACTCAGCGAGCGCGGCATCGGCCAGAGCACCTGCATTGGCGTCGGCGGCGACTCCATCGTGGGCACCACGCCCCTGGAGGCTCTACGCCTGTTCGACGCGGACCCCGACACGGTGGCAGTGGTGTTCGTGGGGGAGATCGGCGGCGTCGGCGAGCAGGAGGCCGCCGACTACATCGCCACCACCATGACCAAGCCGGTGATCGCCTTCGTGGCCGGGAGCACAGCCCCGCCGGGGCGGCGCATGGGCCACGCCGGAGCGATCATCGCCGGCGCCAGCGGCACCGCCCAGGCCAAGAAGGAAGCACTGGCCACTGCCGGCGCCGTCATCGTCGACAGCCCTGCCGATATCGGTGCTACCACCGAGCGGGTGCTCAAGGAGCGCGGGCTGCTCTAAGGGGGAAGCTATGCCTGCCGTAGAGCGGAGCATCATCATAAACGTCCCCCCAGAGCACGTCTGGGAGGCTTTCGTCAACCTGGGTGACTGGCCGGTCTGGAACCACCACATGCGGGAGATCCGCCTTCTCACAGATGTCCCGCTCTCCATGGACAGCCGCGCCCGCATCGTCTTGAAGAGAGGCCTGTCCTCAACCTGGGAGGTGACCGAGTTCAGCCCCGGCCGCTCCTTCACCTGGGACGCCAGCCTGTTCGGCTCGCGCCTGTCGTTCGCCCACGTGGTGCAGCCGGTGAACGCTGGCTCGCGAGTGGTCTTTCGCATCGAGGCCTCGGGCCTCACGGCGCTCGCGGCAGCCCTCGTCCTGCGCTTCTCCTACAGCCGCTTCCTGAACCACTCCCTGCGGCGTCTGAAGGAGCTCCTAGAAGAAACGCCCTCCTAGACAGCGCTCGTTGCCTCTCCAGCCGCTCCGAAGCTTGATGGGCCTTCGCCTCCGATGCTACAATACAGATGCCGATTGGTAGGTGGAGGGATCGCATAGAGGCTGAGTGCGCCCGCCTGCTAAGCGGGTAGGGGGTGAATAGCCCCCTCATGGGTTCGAATCCCATTCCCTCCGCCAATCGCAACAAGGAGCGATCATGCCATCTCCACCCGAGCAGCCCGCGGTGAGACAACTAGATAAGGGCAAGATAGAGCTTACAAGCCGGATAAAGGTCAAGGGGGTATCGCCAGACCAGGTCTATCAGTTCATGACAAGTCTCGACGACGAGCGTTATCGTCAGTGGCATCCGGAGCACCATCTTGAGTGGAGGGTCGTGCACCGGCCCAAGGACGAGACGGTTGGCTCCATCTACTACTTCAGGGAACGATTTGAGGACGGTCAGGTGCTTGGGGCAAAGATAAAGGTTGTAGAGGCTATTCCAGGCGAGCGCCTTGTCCAAAGATCGATCTCACCCTGGTGGAAGTCTTTTGACATCATCACTGGGTTGGAGTCGATCCCGGAGGGCACCCTGGTAACCCACCAGATCGTCGCAGGAAGCGATCTCCCCTTGCTGGGAAGGCTCTTCAATCTGATACTGATACCGCTCTTCCTGAAAGAGCACCATATACAGGCAATCCACAACCACGCCAACGAGGAGTTTACAAACCTCGAGCGCCTGTTGTAGGCAATCGCCGAGTGGTGGTTCCCAGGAGAGGCCGTTAGCCCCAAACGGGGCTTGTTCTTACCGATTGGCCATGCCGCGATATCATATCTGGACCGTGGGCTGCCAGATGAACGAGGCCGACTCGGCCAAGCTGGCCGCCGGCCTCCAGCGCCTGGGCTGGGAGGACACGCCCCGGCCCGAGGAGGCTGACCTCGTTGTGCTTAACACCTGCGTCGTCCGCCAGAAGGCCGAGCAGCGAGGCATCAGCAAGCTGGGAGCGTTGCGACGCCTCAAAGATCGTCCCAACGGCCGCCACCCAAAGATCGCCGTGATGGGCTGCATGGTCGGCCTGCGCACAGACGGCCTGCGTGAGCGCTTCCCCTTCGTCGATGTCTTCGCCCGCCCTCAGGCCTTCAGCGATGTCTTGGCGGCTGTCATGCCTCAGGAGGACACAGGCGGGGAGTTCTGTCCGGAGACCTTCCCGCAGACTCCTGGCCCCACGGCCTACGTGCCCGTCATCCACGGCTGCAACAAGTTCTGCTCCTTCTGCATCGTCCCCTACCGCCGCGGCCGCGAGCGCTCTCGCACCATCGCCGACGTCGCCCGTGAGGTCGCCTCCCACTGCTCCAGAGGCGTGCGCGAGGTCACCCTCCTGGGCCAGACGGTCGAGGCCT
>JAUWYP010000018.1 GCA_030615765.1 Dehalococcoidia bacterium
CGGTAACGACGGTGCCGTAGCCCTTGACGGAAAACGTCCGCTCGACTGGCAGTCGAAATACACCGTCGGTTCTTTTAGGTTCGATTTTAGCGACAAGCTCTTTGAGTGCTTCGTAAAAGGCATCGAACCCCTGGCCTGTAATGCCGGATACGGGGAGAATCGGGGCATCTTGTAGAAATGTGCCGATGAGAAAATCCTTGATCTCGGCGGTGACAATTTGGACACGCTGAGAGTCAACACAATCTACTTTTGTTAAAGCAACTATGCCGTCTTTGACGCCGAGCAGCGTGAGTATGTCGAGATGTTCACGCGTTTGGGGCATCACGCCGTCGTCGGCGGCGATCACCAGCACAGCGATGTCTGTGACCTGGGCACCCCGTGCCCGCATGGCAGTGAACGCCTCGTGTCCGGGGGTATCGATGAAGGTGATGCGCTGACCACGCACTTCCACCTGGTAGGCGCCGATGTGCTGGGTGATGCCACCCACCTCCTGGCCGGCGACATCGGTCTTGCGAATGGCGTCCAAGAGCTTGGTCTTGCCGTGATCGACGTGGCCCATGATGGTGACCACCGCCGCGCGGGGCTTGAGAAGGCTGGCGTCCTCCTCCTCGATGACTGCTCGCTCCACTTCCTCCTCGACAGCAGCCTCCTCTTGAGGCTCGAATCCCATATTGCGGGCGACGATGGTGGCCGTCTCGTAATCGATAACCTGATTGATGGCGGCCATAACCCCATTCTTCATGAGCTCTTTGATCACTTCTATGGGGGAGGCGCCCACCAGTTCGGCCAACTGGCGCACGGTGAGGGTCGGCGGGATCATCAGCACACGGTCGCCTGCGGGCTCTGCTGCGGGCTCTGCTGCGGGCTCTGCTCCTGGCGCCGTCTGCTCCGCTGCCGCCTTGGCGTCTTTGCTGGTCTTAGCGTCGCTAGCCATGTCTTCTCACCGTGACCTAACCCCCTTCGCCGGCCGCGGGGAGGGAGTGAGCGTATCCCAGGAGGGTCTCCTTCTCCTGGGGAGTGAGCTTGCCCCTGAGGGCGTGGTCCAGTCGCTCTTTCTTCAAAGCCAACTGCCAGCACTGCCGGGCCTTGCAAAGATATGCTCCCCGACCGGACGTCTTGCCAGTGGGGTCTATCTCTACCGTCCCCTGGGACGTGCGCACGATGCGCACCAGCTCTCGCTTGGCCGTAGTGCGGCGACAGGCCACGCAGGTGCGCTGAGGGATGTGGCGAGGCCTGGGCTTGTTGACAACTTTGGCCGTTGTACTCATGGCTTTCGGAACGAAGGCGCCTCTAATCTGGTACCTGCTCGACCTGCTCGACCTGCTCGATCTCCTCCTCCTCCAGTTCCTCCTCCAGAATGGGCCGCCGAGCTTTCCTGACCTTCTTAACCTTGCCTTCCGGTTTCAGTTCCTTTCGTGCCGCGGCCTTGCGACCCTTGCCCCGTTTGCCCTTGGCCTGGCTGGGGCCGCCGACCACGCTCGAGACTTCTTCAGCGAAGCGAATCTGAGGCTTCTCCGGGGCCGCCGCTGGTGCCTCCTCGGCGACAGCGGCCGCTGGCTCTTCGCTGGAGACCACCGCCTCCTCGGCCGCTGGCTCTTCGCTAGGCGCGACCCCCTCCTCCGCAGGCGCCACCTCCTCGGCGACAGCCTCGGCGGGCGCCTCTTCCACTACGGCCTCCGGCAGGCCGGCCTCCTGCATCGCCGATTCGCTCCTGATATCGATGCGCCAGCCGGTGAGCTTGGCCGCCAAACGGGCGTTCTGTCCCTCCTTGCCGATAGCCAGCGATAGCTGACGGTCAGGCACTATCACCGAGGCGGTGTTGCCTTCCTCGCTGGTGCTGACGCTGGACACCTGGGCGGGACTGAGGGCGTTGGCCACGAAGCGGGCCGAGTCGGGGTCCCACTGCACTACATCGATGCGCTCACCGTTGAGTTCATTGACGATGTTCTGAATGCGGATGCCTCGTAAGCCAACGCAGGATCCCACCGGATCGACGCCCTCCTGCTGGGAGGCCACAGCCACCTTGCTGCGATAGCCCGGCTCGCGGGCGATGGACCTGATCTCCACTACGCCCTTATAGATCTCTGGCACCTCCAACTCGAACAGGCGCTTCAGGAGGTTCTTATGGGTGCGAGAGAGGATGAGCTGGGGGCCCCTGCTGGACCTGTGCACCTCCACCAGATAGAACTTCATGCGCTGTCCCGGCCGATAGTGCTCGGCCCGCACCTGCTCGGTGGGTGGCAGGATGCCCTCCGTCTTGCCCAGGTCGACGATGACGTGCCTGGCGTCCACCCGCTGGATGAGGCCGGATACGATGTCGCCCTCGCGGTTAGAGAACTCTTCGTAGACCATCTCCCGCTCGGCCTCGCGCAGGCGCTGCAAGACGACCTGCTTGGCCGTCTGAGCGGCAATACGGCCGGCGTTGGCTGGCGTCACCTCGAACTCCATGATCTCGCCCAGCTCGACGTCGGGCTTGAGACGGCGGGCCTCCTCCAGGGCGATGTCCACTCGAGGGTCCTCTACCTCCTCCACCACCACCTTCTGAGCGTAGACGTGCACGTTTCCGCTGTCGCGGTCGATCCTCACCACGATATTTCCGGTGGCCTCGCTGTCCTTCTTATAGGCTGAAGCCAGAGCGGTCTCCACCGCCTGGAGGACCACCTCCTTGGGCAGGTTCTTCTCAGCCGCTATTTGGGTTATAGCAACCAAGAAGTCGCTCTTCATCGCTCTCACCACCCCCGGCACCCGCAAGGCATGCCCAGAACCAATAAAAAGTGGGACGCAACCCACTCTCCTCAAGGGGAACTATAGCACTTTTGCCAGGGGGGTGCAAGGCCGACCGTATGCGAGGGTTAGCAAGAAAAGCGGTTATGTCTGTTTGAGCAGCTCCTGAAGCCGCATTGCCGCCTCCCCCAGGGGCACCAGCGTGCTCTCCTTCTCGGTGCGCCGCTTCACCTCCACGCTTTCCTTCTCCAGGGTGCGGGGGCTCGCGGTGAGGCGCAGGGGCATGCCCAGGAGGTCGGCATCGTTGAACTTGACGCCGGCCGATTCGTCGCGGTCGTCGTAGAGGACGGAGATGCCCGCCTGCTGGAGCTCTTCGTACAGGCGCTCGCAGGCCTGGACTACGCCCGGGCGGTCCGTGCTCAGGGCCACCAGATGGGTGTCATAGGGCGCAAGCTGGGGCGGCCAGATGATGCCCTGCTCGTCGTGGCCGGCCTCCACGATGGCTGCCAGGAGTCTGCCAGTGCCGATGCCGTAGCTGCCCATGACCACCGGCCTGGCCACGCCGTCGCGGTCGAGGAAGGTGGCGCCCAGCTTCTCGCTGTAGAGGGTGCCCAGCTTGAACACGTGCCCCATCTCGATGACCCGCCGGAGGGTGAGGGGCGAGCCGCAGCGGGGGCAGGCGTCCCCGTCGCGGGCCAGGGCGATGTCGGTCACGATGTCGGCGGTCCAGTCGCGGCCGTAGTTGAGGTTGCGCTGGTGAGCGTCGGGCTTGTTGGCGCCGCCCACCAGGTTGGGCGAGGAGGGCACGGCGTCGTCGGCCACTATCTTCACGCCCTTCAGTCCGGCGGGGGAGGCATAGCCGGCCACCAGCCCAGCCTGCTCCAGCTCGATGTTGTCCATGAGGTGCAGGTCGATGGCGCCCAGGACATTGCGCACCTTGGTCTCGTTCACCTCCATGTCGCCGCGAATGGCCACAAAGGCGGGCTGGCCGTCGGCGGCGTAGAAGACAGCTTTGAGCGTCTGCCAGGGGGCGATGTCCAGAAAGGCGCACAGGTCGTCGATGGCCTTGATGCCGGGGGTGGACACCTCCTCCAGCGGCTTGGCTGGCTCCTGAGGGACGGCCGGCTTGCGGAACTCTGCCTTCTCGCCGTTGGCCGCGTAGTCGCAGGCGGAGCAGATGACCGCCTGATCCTCGCCGCTATCGCAGGGGAACACGAACTCCCAGGAGTCCTTGCCGCCGATGGCCCCCGAATCGGCCTCCACCACAATGGTGGGCAGGCCACAGCGGTCGAAGATGGTCTTGTAGGCGCGCAGCATCTTCTGACAGCTCTCGTCCAGCCCCTCTTCGTCGATGTCGAAGCTGTAGAGGTCCTTCATGGTGAACTCGCGCACCCGGATGAGGCCGCCGCGAGGGCGCGCCTCGTCGCGGAACTTGACCTGGATCTGGTAGAGCAGGAGGGGCAGGTCGCGGTAGCTCTGGACGTGACGCTTGAACAGGTCGGCGATGACCTCCTCGTGCGTCGGGCCCAGCACCAGCCCTCGCTTGCGACGGTCGCTGAGGGTGAACACGGTCTCGCCGAAGAGAGGGAGGCGGCCGGAAGCCTCCCAGATCTCGATGGGGTGGAGGGCGGGCAGCATCAGCTCCTGGCCGCCGGCGGCGTCCATCTCCTCGCGGATGATCTGCTCGATCTTGCGCAGGACCCTCCAGCCCAGAGGCAGGTAGCTGTAGATGCCGGCCGCTAGCTGCTGGACGAGGCCCGCCCGCAGGAGAAGCTGATGGCTGGGCGTCTCCGCCTCAGCGGGCACCTGCCGCAATGTCCTGCCGAAATGGTGAGAGAGACGCATGGCAATTCCCTTCGCTGCAAAGGAGAATAGGGCACGCGGCCTACAGGGGTCAAGGGGCAGCGGCTTCGGATCAGGGGTCGCGGGCCACGATGCGGGACAGCCGCAGGCCCAGCAGGGCCAGAACCAGCCCGCCCACGAGGGCAGTGCCCAGGCTAAGGAAGAGGCCCGTCTCATCCTTGGCTCCCGCCGCCGGCACCAGGACGCCGCCGCCAGCGCCGCCAGCGACGGCCAGTGGCAGCGCTATCAGCACCCCCCGGCCGCGGCGGAGCACCGCCAGTGCCAGCCAGGGTATGAAACCGAGGATGGCCCACATAATGAACAGCAGGGCCAGGAAGACGATATCCAGGTCAATGGGCATTGGTCAGGAGGAGGCCCACTTCTCGGCGATGACCTTCTGCCCCTCCTCCACCAGGGCGGACAGGTAGTCCTTCTCATCCACCACTCGCACCACCTCACCGCTGCGGAAGATGGCCCCCTTACCCTTACCGGCGGCGACGCCCACGTCGGCGTCCTTGGCCTCGCCGGGGCCGTTGACCACGCAGCCCATGACGGCTACGGTGATGGGCTTGCCCAGCTTCTGGAAGTGATCCTCCACCTGGTTGGCCAGGGAGATGATGTCCACCTCCATGCGGCCGCAGGTGGGGCAGGCGATGAGGATCGGGCCGCGCTGGCGCAGGTTCAGGGCGCTGAGGATATCGTAGGCCACCGGTATCTCCTCTTTGGGGTCGGCGGCCATGGAGACGCGAATGGTATCGCCGATGCCCTCGGCCAGGAGGAGGGCGATCCCGACAGCGTTCCGAATCGACGCGCTGCGAGCGGTTCCGGCCTCCGTGATGCCGATGTGCAAGGGGTAAGGGGTAAGGCGGGCGATCTCCCGATAGGCGGCCACGGTGGTGGGCACGTCGAAGGCCTTGAGAGACACCTTGATCAGGTCGAAGTCCATCTCCTCCAGGAGACGAATCTCCCACAGGGCAGCGTCCACCATGCGCTGCCACTTCGGCGGCGGTAGCTCCCCTTCGGCCAGCGTCGGCAGCGGCGGCAGGCTGCCCTCGTTGACCCCCACGCGGATGGGCACCTCGCGCTCCTTGGCTGCTCGCACCACCGTTCGCACCTTCTGCGGATCGCGGATGTTACCGGGGTTGAGGCGCAGGCCATGGACGCCCACTTTCAAGGAGGCCATCGCCAGGCGGTAGTCGTAGTGGATGTCGGCGATGACGGGAATCGGCGAGTGGCGGACGATCTCCGGCAGGGCGACAGCCGCATGACGGTCGGGCACGGCCACCCGGATGATCTCGCAGCCCAGCTCGGCCAGCTCGTAGGTCTGGCGGAGGGTGGCTTGAGCGTCGGCAGTATTGGTGTTGGTCATCGACTGGACGACGATCGGGGCATCGCCCCCAACCTGAACGCTGCCCACCCACACGGGCCTCGACTGGCGGCGCGCTATCTCCATTATCGGAACAGGCTCTCTCCTCGCAGCACCCTCACCACGTCGAAATAGGCGATGACGACGGCCAGGGTCAAGATCAGCACCAGGCCAATGAAGTGCACCAGGGCCTCTTTCTCGGGGGCGACGCGCTTGCCCCGCCTGACAACTTCCATCAGCACGAACATGATGCGACCGCCGTCCAGCATGGGCAGGGGCAGGATGTTGATGATCGCCAGGTTGATGCTTAGAAGAGCGGCGAAGTCCAGCAGGGGCCGATATCCCCCCGCCTCCACCACCTCGCCGGTGACCTGTGCTATGCCCACCGGCCCGGCCACCTTTGGCGCACCGCCTCCCTTGAACCAGGAGATGACCTCGTTGCGTGCCAGGGTCAGAACCTGGAAGGTCGTCTCGATGCTCTTGGGGAAGGCCTCCCACAAGGGGAAGGACTCCGATTCGGTCATTCCAGGATGGAGAGGAGCTATCATGATACCGGTCGGGCCCTGACGGTTCTCCTCACCCTCCGCGTCGATATAGGTAGGCGGAGACCAGCGAGCGTAGACAGGAACCTCCTTGAACTCAGTCCCGCTCCTGACCCGCATGGTTACGGTCTCACCCAGGTTGAGGCGGATCTGGGTTCCCACCTCCTGGATGTTGCGCACCTCGTGGCCGTTGATGGCGAATATGACGTCGCCCTCCCGCAGGCCGGCCTCCTGGGCGGGGGAGCCGTCCATGACCTGGGCGATCTGGGTCAGGCCCACCGACACGTCGCGGGCGATCATGAAGCTGATCGTGAACAGGATGAAGGGCAGGGCAAAGTTCATGGCAGAACCGGCGCCGAGGACGATCAAGCGGGCCCAGGCGGGCTTGGCTGCCAGGCTGGCGGAATCGCTGGGGTCCTCCTCCCCCAGCATGCGCACGAAGCCCCCCAGGGGAATGAGGTTTATGGAGTAGATGGTACCCCGGAATTCCTTGCCCCATATGCGGGGCGGGTAGCCCAGGCCGGCCTCCATCACCCGCACGCCGGTGAGCTTGGCGGCGACAAAGTGCCCCACCTCATGGACGACGATGAGGCCTATAAGGATGCCAGCGAAGATCAGGATCGCCTGGGGGAACATGTTCAGGCCTTGGCCCTGAGCCAGTCCTCGGCCCACTGGCGGGCCCAGGTGTCAGCGGCCAGCACCTCCTCTAGGCTGGGGTCGGATACCCCCGGGTGGGCGGAGAGAGTAGCCTCTATCACCTTGGCGATGTCCAAGAAGGTGATGTGGCCGGCCAGGAAGTGGTCCACCGCCACCTCGTCGGCGGCGGCCATCACGGCCGGGAATGCACCGCCGCGGCGACCGGCCTCCAGGGCCAGGCCCAGGCAGGGAAAACGCCGCATGTCGGGCTGAGAGAAGCCCAGGGAGCCAAGGCGGCCGAGATCCAGTCGCTTCGGCCTGCCTGTCGGCAGGCGCTGGGGGTAGGTCAGAGCGCACTGAATCGGCAACCGCATGTCAGGCATCCCCAGCTGGGCCTTGATCGACCCGTCGCAGAACTCCACCAGGGAGTGAATAATGCTCTCGCGATGAAGCACCACTTCGATCTTATCAAAGGGCACTCCGAACAGCCAATGAGCCTCGATGGCCTCCAAGCCCTTGTTAAGGAGGGTAGCGCTGTCCACCGTTATCTTGTGGCCCATCTGCCAAGTAGGATGACGCAGGGCCTGTTCGGGCGTTACACGCTCCAGCTCGTCCAGGGTCCTGTCGCGAAAGGCCCCGCCGGAGCCGGTCAGGATGATGCGGGCGATGTTCTTCCGGTCCTCTCCCCACAGACACTGCCAGATGGCGCTGTGCTCGCTATCCACCGGCCGCAGATCAGCTTCGTGGCGGCGGGCCTCGGCCACCACCAGATGGCCGGCCATCACCAGCACCTCCTTGTTGGCCAGGGCCACCGCCTTGCCCGCTCCCACTGCCGCCAGGGTGGGCAGGAGGCCCGCCTTGCCGACCGTCGCCACCACCACGATGTCCACATCGGGGTGGGCGACCATCTCCTCCATGGGCGTCCAGCGGGCGGGGATGATGCCGCTGGCGGTCTTCTGGTGGAGGTAGTCGGCCTCGCGGTTGGCCCAGAGGAGCTGGGGGGAGAACTCCTTGGCCTGCTCCTCCAGGAGGGTGACGTTGTGACCGGCGGCCAGGGCCACTACCCGGAAGCGAGGGCGGAGATCGCGGACGACCTCCAGGGTCTGGCGGCCGATGGAGCCGGTGGAGCCGAGGATGGCCAGGCCTCTCACAGAATGACCCATAGCGCGTAATAGTATACCACCGGCACTACGAACAGGACGCTGTCCAGGCGGTCGAGGACGCCGCCGTGGCCGGGCACCAGGACGCCCGCATCCTTGACGCCGGCCCCACGCTTGATCAGCGACTCTGCCAGGTCGCCCAGCTGGGCGGCCACAGGCACCAGGACGGCCAGAGGGATGAGGGGCCAGAGGTCTACCCCCAGGTCGAGGGCGTAGTTGAGGACCACCAGGCCCAGGGCACCGAAGAGGATGCCCCCCAGGGAGCCCTCCACCGTCTTGCCGGGGCTGATGCGCGGGACAAGCTTGGTGCGGCCGATGGCTCTCCCCACAAAGTAGGCGCTGGTGTCACTGGCGAAGGTAGCGAACAGGGCCAGGTACACCCAGTCCTGGCCGTTGTCGAGGTGGCGCAAGAGCACCAGATGGCTCCCCAGCCAGCCGATGTAGATCACACCGCCCACGCTGTGAAGCCAGTCGGGCAGGGCCCGCTCGCCATCGCCTCTGAGCACGAGCCAGAGGAAGGGGAGAACGGCAGCAAGAGCCAGGGCGCCCGCCCACCAATCGCCGCCATGATGGGCCGCCGCCACCAGCAGGGCAGTGAAAGCCGCTCCCATCAGGCCCAGGGGACGCTGGTTCAGCAGCCGCGGCAGCCGCACAGGGCTGATGGCAGCAAGGGGGTTCTCCACCAGCGTCGCATTCGCCGGCGGTGGTGCAACGGCAGCGTAGAACTCCAGGGCGGCGATGAACAGCAGAATGCCCAGGACGACGGAGAACCAGGCGCCGCCGGCCCAGATGACGACAAGAATGGCGGGCACGCCGATGACGGCGGTGGCGACCCGTTGAAGAAGCATTAGCGCTTTCGCGAGTTCTTGGAGGAGCTCCGCCTATACCTGAGTTGGTCTTCGTCCTCGGGAAGGAGGCCGCCAAAGCGGCGCTTGCGCTGGCTGTAGGTTAGAAGGGCGTGGTCGATGTTCTCGCTGTCGAAGGCGGGCCAGTAGACGTCGGTGCAATAGAACTCGGCGTAAGCCCCCTGCCAAAGGAGAAAATTGGATAGGCGCATCTCGCCCGCCGTGCGAATGATCAGATCAGGGTCGGGAATGTCGGCGGTGTACAGATAGGAGGAGAACACGCCTTCGTCGACTCCATCCGGGGACAGGCCATTGGTCATCAGGCGGCGAGCGGCGTCCAGGATCTCCGCCCGGCCGCCGTAGTTGAAAGCGATGCACACCGTCATGCGGTCGTTGTCCTTGGTCAGCTCGATAGCATCGAGAACCTGCTGCTGGAGCTTGGATGAGAGGCCGTCCAGGCGACCCAGGTGGAGGAGGCGGATGCCGTTCTCGTGGAAATGCCTGGTCTCCCGCTTGATGACCCGGCTGAGAATGCGCATGAGGCCCTGGACCTCCGGGCGCGGCCGATTCCAGTTCTCGGTGGAGAAGGCGTAGAGGGTGAGGTACTTGACGCCGTAGTCGGCAAAACGCTCGATAACCTGGCGGATGTTGTCGGTGCCAGCGCGATGGCCGGCCATGCGGGACAAGCCTCGCTGCCGAGCCCAGCGGCCGTTGCCGTCCATGATGATGGCCACGTGGTTCGGCACACAGCTCAAGGAAAGAGGGGCCGCCTCTTGAACGGGTTGCACAGCCATAGTCTTGGTTCTACTTCCTCCGCGGGCGCCGCCTGAGCCCCCTAGACCGCCAGCAGCTCCGCTTCCTTCTCCTCGCCCACCCGCTCGATCTCCTGGATGAAGCCGTCGGTCACCTTCTGGAGCTCGTCCTGACCTCGATACTGGGCATCCTCGGAGACCTCCTTTTCCCTCTGGAGGCGGCGCAGCTCGTCGTGGCAGTCGCGCCGCACGTTGCGGACGGCCACCCGTCCCTCCTCCACCTTCTTGCGCACCACCTTGACTAGCTCCTTGCGCCTCTCCTCGGTGAGCTGAGGGATCGCCAGGCGGATGATATTGCCATCATTGATCGGGTTGAGCCCCAGGTCTGCCTTGTGGATAGCCTTTTCGATGGCCCCCAGGCTCTGGCGATCCCAGGGCTGGATGACGAGGAGGCGAGGCTCCGGCACGCTGATGGTGGCCAGCTGATTCAGAGGAGTGGGAGCACCGTAGTAGTCCACCCGCAGGTGCTCTATCAGGCCCGGGTGAGCGCGGCCGGTGCGAATGGTGGCCAGTTCCTTGCGCAGGGCCTCTACCGCTTTGCCCATCCGGTTCTTGGCATCGGCCAGGACATCGTCTATCATCGCTCACCTCCCGGTGCCAGGGCGGATTCATGCTGGCCCACTAGGGTGCCTATCTTCTCGCCGCTGGCCACCCGCGAGATGCTATTGGGCGCTCGCAGGTCGAAAACGACGATGGGGAGGTTGTTGTCCATGCACAGGGAAAGGGCGGTGCTATCCATGACCTCCAGACGACGGCTGAGGGCTTCCATATAGCTGAGCGTTTGGAAGCGGCGGGCGCTGGCAACCTTGCTAGGGTCGGCATCGTAGACGCCGTCCACCTTGTTCTTGGCCATAAGTAGAACGTCTGCATCGATCTCGACTGCTCGCAGGGCAGCCGCCGTATCGGTAGTCATGTAGGGATTGCCGGTGCCGGCAGCGAAGATGACCACCCGCCCTTTCTCCAAGTGGCGAATGGCCCGGCGCCGAATGTAGGATTCGGCCACCGCCTGAACAATGATGGCTGACTGGGTGCGCACAGTGACGCCAAGCCTCTCCAGGGCGTCCTGAAGGGCCAGGGCATTAATGACAGTAGCCAGCATGCCGGCGTAGTCGGCGGTGGCCCGATCCATGCCGGCAGCGCTGGCATCGGAGCCGCGAAAGACGTTGCCGCCGCCCACTACGACCGCCGCCTCGATGCCCATGTCCAGCACATTCTTGATCTCATCAGCGATGAGCGCCAGAGTGTCGGCGTCTATGCCGTAGCTCTGGTTACCCATGAGGGCTTCACCGCTGAGCTTCAGGAGGATGCGGTTGTAAGGTGACGTGGCCACGGGCCACCTGCCTTTAGCGCCCTAGGTGGAAGCGGGCAAAGCGGCGCACTCTGATATTCTCGCCGGTCTTGGCTATGGTTTCGTTGATCAGGTCTTGAATAGCGCGGTTGGAGTCTTTGATGAAGGGCTGGGCCAACAGGCAGAGCTCCTCAGGGTTGCCGTTGCTGCCTGCTGGTAGTTCCTCCGGCGCGATGTGTTGGGGGTCGGTGGCTGCCACCTGCATCGCTAGGTCGTGGGCCAAGGCTCGGAACTCGTCGGTGCGGGCCACAAAGTCGGTCTGGCAATTCAGTTCCACCAGCGCGCCCAGACGGCCGTCGGGGTGGATGTAGGCCTCCACCAAGCCCTGCCGCGTCTCTTCGGTGGCCTTCTTTCCGGCTATAGCAATCCCCCGCTGATGCAGGATCTCTTTGGCCCTCTCCAGCTCTCCTCCGGTCTCCTCCAGGGCCTTCTTGCAATCCAGCATGCCGGCGCCAGTGAGATCGCGCAATTTCTTAACGGTCTCTGCGGGAACAGCCATCATATCTTGCCTCAGGCCTGTTGTACTATTCGTTGGCTACTTCTCGTTCCTGCTGCTGGTCTGATTCGGGCTGCGGTTCAGCTTCCGCTTCAGCTGTCTCTTCCGGCTGTGGCTCCTGCGGTTCAGCTTCCGCTTCAGCTGCCTCTTCCGGCTGTGGCTCCTGCGATTCGGCCACCGCTTCGGGCTGCTGCTCCTCGGGCTCGGCCACGTATGCCGGCGGCGGCTCCCCCTCCCTCCCGCCGATGTATTCGGGTGCGGGCTCGTCGGGAGAAGCCACGTAGCCCGTCTCCTGGAAGGCTCCGACATCCACCGCCTCCAGGGCCTCCTTGGCAGCGTACTCGCGGGCGGCCAGGCCCTCTAGGATGGCATCGGCTATCCGGCCGGTCACAAGCTTGATGGCCCGAATGGCATCGTCGTTGGACGGAATGGGGTAGTCGATCTCCTCAGGGTTGCAGTTAGTATCCACCATCGCCAGGATCGGTATCTCCATGCGGATGGCCTCGGCCACGGCGATGCTCTCCTTGGAGGGGTCAACCACGTACAAGGCACCCGGCAGTTTGGTCATCTCTTTGATGCCCACCAGGTGGCGATTCAGGCGGGCTATCTCCTTCTCCACCTTGAGGGCCTCTTTCTTGAGCATGCGTTCGAACTCGCCCCGCTCGCGGGCATCCTCCAGCCGCACCAGGTGGTCGATGCGGGCCTGAATGGTGGCGAAGTTGGTGAAGGTGCCTCCCAGCCAGCGGCTGCTGACGTAAGGCATAAAGCAGCGCTTGGCCTCCGTCTCAATGGTCTCCTGGGCCTGCTTCTTGGTGCCCACGAAGAGGATCGCCTCCCCCTGGGCCGCCAGCTCCCGCACGAACTCGCAGGCCCCCTCCAAGCGCCCCACCGTCTGCTGAAGGTCGATGATGTGGATGCCGTTGCGCTCGCTGAAGATGAAGGGCCGCATCTTGGGGTTCCAGCGGCGGGTCTGGTGGCCGAAGTGGACTCCGGCTTCCAGCAGCGCCTTCATGGAGACGGGGCTGGTCAAAGGTCTCTTCCCCCTCCTCGGGTTCTCTTATCCGGCCGGATGTTCGGCTGAAAGTATAGCATAGGCCTAGAGGCGGAGCAATGGCAGCCGATACGGGGATATGGCCTGCGTGACCTCCCCGCAGATGCCACTTCCTGGACGAGATCAGGGCGAGACGCTTGCCGCCGCCTCCGTCGCTACCAGTATTATGTCACGGAAACGGCCCCTCTGCCTGGCCACCAGCTGGCTAGCCTTTATCAGCTCCAGCACGGCCAGAAAGACGACTATCACCTCCAGGCGGGAGGAGCAGACCTCGACCAGCGAGCGGAAGGGGACCCGCCCGGAGCCGCTGGCCACCGCCGCCATCACCGCCGCCATCTTCTCCTCCACCGTCACCGTCTCCCGCTCGATAGCGCCCTCCTCGGGCTCGGCGGGCTGACGGCTCAGGGCCTCCTGAAAGATGTTCAGCAGACCCTCCAGAGTCACACCCTTCAGCCCCGGCGGCAAGACGAAATCTTTCGATGGCGGGGCCAGACGAGGGTAGGCACGGCGCCCTTGCTCCTCCAGGTCCCGAAAGGCCCCCGCCGCCTCCCGGAATCGCTTGTACTCCACCAACATCTGGGCCAAGGCCTCGCCCGCGTCCTTCTTCTCGCCCTCTCTCCGACGAGGCCGCAGCTCAGGCAGCAGCGCGCGGGACTTTATGTAGAGGAGCCTGGCCCCCACAGCTATGAATTCCGCCAAGGCCTCAGCCTCCAGCCCCTCAGCGGAACGCAGGTGAGCCCAGTACTGATCGGTGACCTGAGCCAACGATACGGCGGTGATGTCCAGCTCTTCCCTCTCGATGAGATCGAGGAGAAGGTCGAGGGGGCCCTGGAAGACCGAAAGCTTCAGCTCGAACATCTCTGCTTGCCTTCTTCGATCCCTAGGGCCCCCGGATTGCTGCCTTCGCCTAGCTTGCCGCCAGCGGCCTCCCCACCACCCCGGCCACATCCCGCACGCGCTCCATCATCTGCCGGAAGGCGTCGAAGGTGAGGGACTGTGCGCTATCGGAGAGGGCGCGATCGGGATTGGGGTGCAACTCCACGATGAGGCCGTCGGCGCCGGCAGCCACTGACGCCATGGCCATGGGCTCCACCAGGTAACGGTAACCGGTGGCGTGACTAGGATCGCCGATGATGGGCAGATGGCTAAGACGCTTGGCTGCCGGAATGATGCTCAGGTCCATGGTGAAGCGTGTGATGGTCTCGAAGGTGCGAATGCCCCTCTCGCAGAGCATCACCTGACTGTTCCCCTCGGCCAAGACGTACTCAGCGGCCAAGAGCCACTCCTGCAAGGGAGCCCACATGCCCCGCTTGAGCATCACCGGCTTGCCCGCACGGCCCACCTCGTCCAGAAGAGTGAAATTCTGCATGCTGCGGCTGCCGACCTGAAGGATGTCAACGTAGCGAGCTACCAGTTCCACATCGCGCGGGTCCATCACCTCGCTGATGATCGGCAGGCCGGTTTCCGCCTTGGCCGCCGCCAGGATCTGGAGCCCCTTCTCCCCCAGGCCGCGGAAGGCGTAGGGATTGGTGCGCGGCTTGAAGGCGCCGCCGCGCAGGATGTGGCCACCGGCCTCCTTCACCACCCGCGCAGTGGCCATCATTTGCTCCTCGGTGTCCACCGAGCACTGGCCGGCCATGACCACCGTGTTGCCACCGCCGATGGCCACGTTGCCCACCCTGATGACCGTGTCCTCGGGCTTGAACTCGCGGCTGGCCAGCTTGTAGGGCCGGCTGACCGGCACCACGTCCGCCACGCCCTCCAGCACAGCCAGCTCGTCGGCCAGCTCGGGATAGGTTTGACCCACCACCCCCACGACCGTTCTCTCCACGCCGCGGGAGAGGCTGCCCTTGAAACCCAGCTCTTTCAGACGTTCGAGAACCCCATCGATCTCCTTTTCCGTTGAGCCTACTCTCATCACCACTATCATAGGATTGCCTCCCTAGGGCTTGCCTTCAGGCCCGAACTGAAAGTCCGGCCTTAGAGCCCTGGCTCCCCGCAGGTAGACGTGCACGATCTGGTCGGCCCGCTTGTCCGTGTTCACGTGCAAGAGAATGCGCAGGCACATTGGCAGGCTCCCCGGCACGGCCATCTCGTGTCCACACAGGAGGGGCACATCGTCCCACCCCAGTCGACGAGCGGCCAGGGCGGGGAACTCGGCATTCAGGTCGGGTGTGGTAGTGAAGAAGGCGCTGGCCACATCCTCAGGCTTGATGCCGTTGGCCTTCACCATCGCTGCCAGCAGCTCGGCAGTGGCCTCCAAGATGGCTTCGCCGCTATTGGCCTCCACCGTGGTAGCGCCGCGGATGCCTCGACACAGCATGCCGAAGGGTCTTTCCCCCTCCCCAGCAAACGAGCCTGCCAGGCCGGCCCGCCTACCAACAGGCGGGCTAGTGTGGGGCAAACGCCCCGGCCTGGAAGCCGCCGGCCGTCCTAGACCGTGGCGTTCCGTCGGCCAGTAACCACCTCCACATATTCCCTCACCCTTTCCTCCCGCTCTTCGGCGGGTGCGCGGTCGATAACATTGATGATGGCACTACCAATGACAGCGGCCTCCGCCCCCAGGCCTGCTACCGTCTCCAGGTGCTCCCGCTTGGAGATGCCGAAGCCCACAGCCAAGGGCAACGAGGTGTGGCCTCGCACCCGTGCCAGGAACTGCGACAGCCCCGCGGGTAGCTGCCCGCGAGCGCCGGTGACCCCTGTCAAGCTTACACAATATATGAAACCGCTCGCCTGGGCCGCCACCAGAGCGATGCGCTCATCGCTGCTGGTAGGCGCCAGTAGATAGATTAAATCGAGCCCGCGACCAGCGCAGGCCGTTTGCACTCCGGCGGCCTCCTCGGGCGGCAGATCCACCTCGATCAGGCCGTCAGCACCGGCGGCACCAGCATCGCGGGCGAACTCATCGATCCCGTACGCCAGTACGGAGTTGTAGTATCCCATAAGCAGAAGCGGTATGGCAAGCCCCCGCGCCCTGAGCTGCTTCACCACGTCCAGACAGAGGGCCGGCGTCACCCCCTGCTGGAGAGCACAATGGCTGGCCCGCTGAATAGTAGTGCCGTCGGCCAGGGGGTCGCTGAAGGGTACGCCCAGCTCCACCATGTCGGCGCCGCCGGCCGCCAGGGCGGGCACCAGGCGCAGCGTCGTCTCCGTGTCCGGGTAGCCCACCGTCAGGTAGGCGATGAGGCCCAGCCGCCCCTTCTTCCGCAGACGGGCCATCGTCTGGCCGATGCGGCTCACAAGCCACCTCCCGAGACCACACCCGCCACAAAGCCGATGGCATTGAACGCGAAGTGGGCGAGAATGCTCGTCCAAAGGGAGCCGGAGAAGACATAGACGTAGGCCAGCAGCATGCCGATGATGGTGAAGGGGATGAGGAGCCCCAGGCTGCCGTGAATCGCGCCGAACAGGAGTCCGCTTGCCAGGGCTGCCCAAAAGACGCCCCAGCGCACGCGCAGAGTCGAGAAAAGAAAGCCGCGAAAGAAGACCTCCTCAGCTATAGGAGCCGCCACCAGCACCAGCACTGCCACCAAAGGTAGAATAACCGGGCTCTCGAACATGCCCTCCGGCAGGTTGCCCTCGGGCACTAGCCCCCCAATCCCCAGCAGTTCCACGATAAGAAGGTACAAGGCGAAGACGACATAGGCAGCCACCAAGAACGCCACCGCCATTGCCACCGGCAGCCACCAGCCGCCGCGGACAGCAGAGCGAAAGCCCAGCGCCTGCCAGCCGCAGGAGTATCGCCGCACGCTGAACCAGGCAACCGCGGCCACTGCGGTCACGTATAGGGCCAGGCCGACCCCCAGGACACCGGCATTCTCGACGTCATCGCTGGGATCCTCCACGACAGCGAAGACGATGCCCATTACGATGAAGGCAAGGATGGTGGCGGCGATGACCCAGGCCACGGTCAGCCCCAGGTCACGTAGCCGCCACGGCACCTCCGGTCGCGCCCCCTCGATGGCCTGTTGCGGCTGAACCAGCATATCCCCCATTCCTGTCGAAACCGATAGGTTGATTCTATTAATAGCATGCCCTCCCATCGCTGGCAAATTGGGGGATTGGACGCGAACCCCCTCCTGCCGTACACTGCTCTCGCCGAGGCGGAAGCCATGCAAGACGCAGCCAAGGAGTGGGACGAGCGCTATCGCCAGGGGCGAACCATGCCCGACGAGCCAGCCGCCCTCCTGGTGAAGAACCTGCCCCTTCTGCCCAAGGGCGGCAAGGCTCTGGACATCGCCATGGGCACAGGCCGCAATGCTCTCTACCTGGCTTCCCTCGGCTTTCAGGTGACAGGCGTCGACCTATCGGCGGTGGCGGTGGAGAAGTGCCGCCAGAAGGCCGAGCGCTTGGGCCTATCCATCGAGGCCCTGGCGGCCGACCTGGAGCACTATCCCCTGCCCACCGGAGAGTGCGACCTCATCGTCAACTTCTACTACCTCCAGCGCAGCCTGACGCCCCAGATCGTCGCCGCCCTCAAGCCGGGCGGGGTGCTGGTGTTCGAGACCTTCACCATCGACCAGCTCCAGTTCGGCTGGGGCCCCAAGAGCCCCGGCAACCTGCTGCGCCCGGGCGAGCTGCGTGAGATGTTCGCTGGCCTGGAGACGCTGCTCTACCATGAGGGCGTAATCCAGGGGGATCGCGGCCCCAAGGCAGTGGCCAGGCTTATAGGGCGAAGGGCGAGCGGCCAGGCGTAGCAACAACCTATGCCGACATCCCCAGCGCCTTCGCCACCACCTCCATGTCCTTATCGCCGCGGCCGGACAGGCAGACCACGATGATGGCGTCGGGCGGCAGCGTGGGGGCGAGCTGGGCCACATAGGCGATGGCGTGGGCCGGCTCCAGAGCGGGCGCGATGCCCTCCGTCTCGCACAGAAGGCAGAAGCCCTCCAGGGCCTCCTTATCCGTCACCGCCACGTAGGTGGCGCGGCCCGTCTCCTTGTAGTAGCTGTGCTCGGGCCCCACGCCGGGGTAGTCGAGCCCCGCCGAGATGCTGTGGGTCTCCAACACCTGGCCCCACCGGTCCTGCAGAAGGTAGGAGTGGGAGCCGTGGAGAACGCCCGGGCTCCCTCGCACCAGGCTGGCGGCGTGGCGACCGCTCTCCAGGCCGTCGCCGGCGGCCTCCACCCCGATGAAGCGCACGTCCGCGTCGGCGCGGAAGGGATGGAACAACCCCATGGCGTTAGAGCCGCCGCCCACGCAGGCCACGGCGTAGTCGGGCAGGCGACCGACGTCCTCCAGGATCTGCTCGCGCGCCTCCCGCCCGATGACCGATTGCCAGTCGCGCACCATCAGCGGGTAGGGGTGAGGACCCACTGTGCTGCCCAGGAGGTAGTGGGTGTTGCGGACGTTGGTCACCCAATCGCGGATGGCCTCGTTGATGGCGTCCTTGAGGGTGCGGCTACCGCTGCCCACCGGAATGACCTCGGCCCCCAGGAGCTTCATGCGGAAGACGTTGAGGGCCTGCCGGGTGATGTCCTCCTCGCCCATGTAGACCACGCACTCCAGGCCGAGCATGGCGCAGACGGTGGCGGCGGCCACGCCGTGCTGGCCAGCCCCCGTCTCGGCGACCACGCGCGGCTTGCCCATGCGCTTGGCCAGCAGCCCCTGGCCGAGGGCGTTGTTGATCTTGTGGGAGCCGGTGTGGGCCAGGTCCTCCCGCTTGAGGTAGATGCGGGCGCCGCCCACACGCCGGCTGAGGCTCTCGGCGAAGTACAGGGGCGTTGGCCGACCGGCGTAGTCACGCAGGAGGGACGCCATCTCCCGCTGGAACAGCTCGTCCTGTTGGGCCTGATGGTAGGCCTCCGCCAGCTCGGCCAGGGCGGTCATCAGCGTCTCGGGCACGAACTGCCCGCCGAAGGGCCCGAAGTGGCCGCTGGCGTCAGGGAGGGCCTGCTCACCCTTCATCGCGAGCCGCCCTCCGTTGCCGCCGCAATAAACGCCCGAATCTTGGCCGCATCCTTTACCCCTTCCGTCTCCACGCCGCTGGACACGTCCACCGCCCAGGGTCGCACCACACGCACCGCCTCGCCCACGTTCTCCGGCGTCAGGCCACCAGCCAGGATGATCGGCCGCTTGGCCGCCACGCCCCGGGCCACTTGCCAGTCGAAGGTCTGACCGCTGCCACCCAGGATGCCCTTCACCTCGCTGTCCAGTAGGCAGAGAGCAGCCGTGCCCAGGCGCATCGTCCCCAGGATGCTGCGAGCCGACGCCGAAGCGCTCACCCGTATGACCTTGATCACCGGCCGACGTATCTCCAGGCACATCCCCCAGGCCTCGTATCCGCTGAGCTGCACCAGGTCGAGCCCGCAGCTCTCAGCGATCGAGTTTATGGTCTTGGGCTCGGCGTCGGCGAAGACGCCCACAAGCAGCGGACGCTTACGCCCCAGCAGGGCCTCGATGCTCCGCGCCCACTGGCGGAACCAGCGCGCATCCTTCAGCGCGTCCGCCGCCGGTACCTTAGCAGTCGCTTGCGTAGAGCCCAGGGCGCGAGCAATGGCCTGCGCCTGCTCGACGGTCACCCGACGCCGACTGGGAGCAAAGATGACCCCGACGAAATCGGCGCCGGCGTCCGCCGCCGCCACGGCGTGGCGGGGCTCGCGCATGCCACAGATCTTGACGAGGGTCATGCCGTCAATAGCTCCCCGATCTTGGCCGCCGGATCGTCCGCTGTCACCAGCGCCTCGCCGATGAGCACGGCGTTTACCCCCAGCGCCTGCAGTCGCTGTACGTCCGCCCGGGTGTGGACGCCACTCTCGGCCACCACCACCCTGTCCGCGGGGACGAGAGGTCGCAGGCGCTCGCTCAGCGCCAGGTCCACCTCGAACGTCCGCAGGTCGCGGTTGTTGATACCGATGATCTGGGCGTCGGCGGCCAGGGCCTGTTCCAGCTCTTGCTCGTCGTGCACCTCCACCAGGCACTCCAGACCCAGCGTGCGCGCCAGTGCTAGCAGCTCGGCCAGCAGCCCCGGGTTGAGGACGGCGGCGATGAGCAGCACAGCGTCGGCACCGTAGACCCGCGCCTCGAACAGATGGTAGGCGTCGAACAGGAAGTCCTTGCGCAGGAGGGGCGGCCGAGGGTCGCCGCAGCCGTCGACGGCTGCCCGAACGGCCGTCAGGTCATCGAGGCTGCCCTGGAAGTGTTGCTCCTCCGTCAGCACCGATATCGCCGCCGCGCCGCTACCAGCGTAGGTGCGAGCCAGGGCCTGCGGGTCCAGATCGGCGCGCAGGACGCCCCGCGAGGGCGAGGCCCGCTTGACCTCGGCGATGAGGCCCAGTGAAGGGCCCCGCAGCGCCTGGGCCAGCGACCTGGTCGGCGGCGCGTGGGCCACCTGCTCACGCAGGACGGCCAATGGCTCCTCCTTACGGCGGCGCTCCAGCTCCTGGCGCTTGGCGGCCACGATGCGGTCGAGGATGGCGGGAAGCTCGCTAGCCAAAGCTGACCGTCACCTCGATAAAGCGATCGAGCTTCTCCCCGGCGGCGCCGCTATCGATAGCCTGAGCCGCCAGGGTAACGCCCTCGGCCAGGGTCGCGGCCTTGTCGGCGGCTACCAGGGCCGCCGCCGAGTTCAGCAGGACGATGTCCCGCAGGGGCCCCTGCTCGCCGCCAAAGACGGCTCGCATGGCGGTCGCGTTCTCCTCGGGCGAGCCGCCCTTCACCGCCTGGCCAATAGCCGGGCGCAGGCCCACCTCCTCCGGCGTCACCCGGTAGGAGCGGATGTCACCCTCCTTGAGCTCGTAGACCAGGGTGGGGCCGCTCAGGGTCATCTCGTCCAGGCCGTCCTCGCCGTGCACCACCAGGGCGTGGCGACAGCCCAGGCGACCAAGCACCTGGATCATCTTCTCGCCGATGGCGGCGTCGGCCACCCCCAGCACCTGGGCGCTGGCCCCCGCCGGGTTGGTCAGCGGCCCCAGGATGTTGAACACGCTGCGCACGCCGATCTCCCGCCGCGGGCCGGCGGCGAAGCGCATCGCCGGATGGAAGGTGGGAGCGAACATGAAGCCGATGCCCACCTCGCGCAGGCAGTGGGCCACCCCCTCCGGCGGCAGGTCGATCTTCGCCCCCAGGGCCTCCAGGACGTCGGCGGAGCCGCAGTGGCTGGTCACCGCCCGATTGCCGTGCTTGGCCACGATAGCTCCCGCCCCGGCGGCCACGAAGGCGGCCGCGGTCGATACGTTGAACGTGCCCATGCGGTCGCCGCCGGTGCCGCAGGTATCGAGCAGGGGTGGCCCCTCGAAGGGCACCCGCAGGGCCTTGGCCCGCATCACCCGCGCCATGCCGGCGATCTCCTCCACCGTCTCGCCCTTGAGGCGCAGGGCCACCAGGAAGGCGGCCAGCTGGGCGGGGGTGGCCTCCCCCGACATGATCTCCTCCATGACGGCCGCCGCCTCCTGCTCACTGAGGGAGCGCCCCTCATTGACGATGGCACCGATGGCTTCGCGGATCATTGCTTTAGCGCCTCACATGTCCAGGAAGTTCCGCAGCACGTCCTTGCCCACCGCCGTCATGATCGACTCCGGGTGGAACTGCACCCCCTCCACCGCCAGCTCCTTGTGGCGTACGCCCATTATAACCTCTCGATCGGTCCAGGCCGCGACCTCCAGGCAGTCGGGCAGGCCATCCCTCTGGACGGCCAGCGAGTGATAGCGGATGCCCTCGAAGGGGTTGGACAGGCCCGAAAGCACACCCCTGCCGTCGTGGTGGATGACGGACATCTTGCCGTGGACGATCTCGCCGGCAGCGGCCACCACTCCCCCGAAGGCCTCGCCCACACACTGGTGGCCCAGGCAGACGCCCAGGATGGGCAGCTTGCCAGCGAAGTGGCGAACCACCTCCACGCTGATGCCCGCCTCCTTGGGCGTGCCGGGCCCCGGCGATATGACGATGCGCTCAGGGCGCATGGCCTCGATGTCGGCGATCGTCGCCTTATCGTTGCGCACCACTCGCACCTCGGCCCCCAGCTCACACAGGTACTGGTAGAGGTTATATGTAAAGCTATCGTAGTTATCGATGAGCAAGAGCATGGTTCAGTACCCCAGGCTCCAAGCACCTGGGAGACCCTTCGCTTCGCTCAGGGTGACAGCGTGCCGCCCCGTCATTCTGAGCAAAGCGAAGAATCTGACTTCGCACCAACATTTGCCACAGCATTAGTACCCCAGGCTGCCGCGGGGCACCGCCGCCTCCGCCGCCTCCGCCTGGCTGATGGCCGCCAGCACCGCCTTAGCCTTATTCACACACTCCTGATGCTCCCGCTCGGGGACGCTATCGTAGACGATGCCGCCGCCGGCCTGAACGTGGGCCACCCCCTCCTTCACCACCAGCGTACGGATGGTGATGGCGGTGTCCAGGTTGCCCGAGAAGCTGAAGTAGCCCACAGCCCCGGCGTAGGGCCCTCGCCGGTCGGCCTCCAGTCCGGCGATGATCTCCATAGCGCGGATCTTGGGCGCCCCCGACACGGTGCCGGCGGGGAAGCAGGCTCGCAGGGCATCGTAGTGGGTCATCCCCTGGCGCAGGCGGCCGCTCACGTGGGAGATCAAATGCATGACGTGGGAGTAGCGCTCCACCTCCATAAGCTGGCTGACCTCCACCGTCCCCGGCTGGCTCACCCGCCCGATGTCGTTGCGCCCCAGGTCGAGGAGCATGATGTGCTCTGCCGTCTCCTTCTCGTCGCTCCGCAGGTCCTCCTCCAGAGCCGTATCCTCTTCCGCATCGCGACCGCGCGGCCGCGTGCCAGCGATGGGGTGGGTGGAGACAACGCCGTCCTCTACCCGCACCAGCATCTCCGGCGAGGCGCCAACTACGTGGCAGTCGGCTGTCTGGAGGTAGTACATGTAGGGCGAGGGGTTTATTGCCCGCAGAGCGCGATAGATGCTGAGGGGATGGGCGCTGGTGGGGCGGGAGAAGCGCTGGGAGAGCACCACCTGGATAATGTCGCCGGCGATGATGTACTGGCGGCAGCGCTCCACCTTGGCCAGGTACTCCTCCAGGCCCATGTTAGAGCGCACGGCCTGGTCCCCGGGGCCGGGCAAAGCCTCCACCGGGTAGGCCAGGCTCGGCAAGGGCCGGGCGAGGCGCTCCACCAGCTCGTCGATGCGCCACACTGCCTGGCGGTAGGCAGCATCGATGTCGCCGTCCAGGCGAGCGTGGCTGACCACCTTGATGGTGTGCTTCAGGTGGTCGAACACCAGCATGGTGTCGACGAACATGAATATCGCCTCGGGCAGGTTCAGCACCTCGTTCTCCCCTATGGGCACCCGTGGCTCGAAGTGACGAATGGCCTCGTAGGACAGATAGCCGACGGCGCCGCCGGTGAAGCGGGGCAGCCCCTCCACCGGCGCCAGGCGGAAGCGGCCCAGCTCCTCCTCGATGGCCCGCAGGGGATCGGAGCCCTGGCGGAGGTCGGGATACGGCCCCAGGCGAAGCACGCGATAGGGCTCGGTCCCGATGAAGCTGTAGCGGGCTAGGCGCTCGCCTCCCTCCACGCTCTCCAGGAGGAAGGAGTGATCGCCCTGCGCCACCTTGAGGTAGGCCGACACAGGCGTCTCCAGGTCGCCCGCCACCTCGCGATAAACGGGGGCAAGGTTGCCCTGGCCAGCCAGCTTCTTGACCTCGGCTAGGCTTGGGTAATACATCCCTTTCTCGTATGCCTCCTTGGCCACACCACTAGACTTGTCTCCCTCTTCTACAGCTTTGGCACGTGAGTCATGGCCTCTCGCACTTTCTCAGCCGGGTAGGCGTAGTCCTCCAGCTTGCCCGCCAGGAAAGCCTCGTAGGCCGTCAGGTCCAGAAGGCCGTGGCCGCTGTGGTTGAACAGGATCACCCGTTTCTCGCCGGCCTCACGGGCAGCCAGCGCCTCGTCGATGGCACAGCGGATCGCGTGGGCGGCCTCCGGCGCCGAAACGATGCCCTCGGTCTGAGCGAACTGGACGGTGGCAACGAAAGCCTTGGTCTGGTGATATGTCCTGGCCTCCATCACCCCCTCGTGGCAGAGCTGGCTGATGATCGGCGCCATGCCGTGATAGCGCAGGCCGCCGGAATGGATGCGGGGCGGGATGAAAGTGTGGCCCAGGGTGTGCATCTTCAGCAATGGCGTCTGCTCGGCGATGTCGCCGAAGTCATACCTGTACTCGCCGCGCGTGATGCTGGGACAGGCCTCGGGCTCCACAGCGATGAACCGGGTCTTGGTGCGGCCGGCCAGCTTGTCCCTCATGAAAGGCAAAGCCAGGCCGGCGTAGTTCGAGCCACCGCCCACGCAGCCGATGATCACATCCGGGTACTCGCCGGCCATCTCCATCTGCTTCACCGCTTCCTGGCCCACCACCGTCTGGTGGAGGAGGACGTGGTTGAGAACGCTGCCCAAGGAGTACTTGGTGTCGTCGCGGCCGACGGCATCCTCCACCGCCTCGCTGATGGCGACGCCCAGGCTCCCCGGCGAATCCGGGTCCTGCGCCAGCACGTCCCGGCCGGCCTGGGTGTCGGAGCTAGGGCTGGGCACCACCTTGGCGCCCCAGGTCTCCATGAGAATGCGGCGGTAGGGCTTCTGCTCGTAGCTAACGCTCACCATGTACACCTTCAGCTCCAGGCCGAAGAAGGCACAGCCCATAGCCAGGGCGCTACCCCACTGGCCGGCTCCCGTCTCGGTGATGAGACAGCGCACCCCCTCCTGCTTGTTGAAGTAGGCCTGAGCCACCGCCGTGTTCGGCTTGTGGGAGCCGGCAGGGCTCACACCCTCCCACTTGTAGTAGATGTGAGCGGGGGTATCGAGGGCCCGCTCCAGCCGGTGGGCCCGGTGCAGGGGCGAGGGCCTCCACAGCCTGTAGACCTCCAGCACCTCCTCAGGGATGTCGATGTAGCCCTCCGTGCTCACCTCCTGCTGGATGAGGGCCATGGGGAAGATGGGAGCCAGCGCCTCCGGCCCGATGGGCTCGTGAGTAGCCGGGTGCATGGGCGGCGGCGGCGGCCAGGGCAGGTCGGGCAAGATGTTGTACCATCGGCGGGGGATATCACTCTCAGCCAGGAGAAACTTGGTCTGCATCGTACCTCCTTTGCCATAGGTTCTAGCTAGCGATCAAGAAACCCCTCGCCCAAAGGGACGAGGGGCCTTCCTCTCGCGGTGCCACCCTTCTTCCCGCCAAAGGCGGGATCTCGTTCCAGGTACGGCCCATCATTCCATGCACAACAGGCGATACCCCGGGCTCTGATAACGCTGCCCCTGCGGCCAAGCCTACTAACCCCGACCACTCGGGACGTTCGGTTGACGGCTCCCAGACCCATTCAGCCGCTGCGCTGACGCCAGGCTTTCACCTTGCCCTAGCTCTCTGAGCCCCGCTTTGCGGCCTACTAGCCCTGCTCGCAGCCGATGCGATATGAACTTTGGCAGAACGATAGCACCTTTCACAAGGTCTGTCAAGGTAAGGCGCTCGACCTAGGCTGTCGCCTAACTTGTCTTGCCGCCTAAAACGAATTGAACGCCTGCCAAGCAAGCGTCCAATCCGCGCCAGCGCCCATAAGGCGGAGAACCTGTAGCCTGTGGAACGTTATGTCATGTCTCCATTAGGTAAAGACGCGCCAAGGGGCCATTGGTATACATAAGTTGTCAACTTTTGTTCAGGAAGAGCCAGAGCAGCAAGGGCCACCGCGTTCATGCGATCTGTACGGGCCCCCTCTCGGGCCGCTCCTTCTCGGCAGCGATGATGCGTTCCACCTCGGCCACTGCCTCCTCCAGCTTGCCCTCGGCGTTCACCACCACGTGGTCGAAGTGAGAGGCAGCGTCCATCTCCCGCCGGGCCGTGGCCAGGCGCAGGCGCAGTTGTTCCTCCGAATCGGCCCCCCGCAGGCGCAGCCGCTCCTCCAGCTCGGCGATGGAGGCGGGCGCCAGGAAGATGGTGACCGCCTGGGGCACAGCCCCCTTGATGGTAGCTACCCCCTGGATGTCCGTGCGCATCACGACGTCCTGGCCGCGGGCCAGGGCCTCCCGCACCTCCGCTTTGGGCACGCCGTAGTGCTCATCGTAGACGACGGCATTCTCCAGCAGCTCGCCCGCCGCCAGCATCTCCTCGAATCGCTGGCGCGTCAGGAAGTGATAGTCGCGGCCGTCCATCTCGCCGGGTCGCCGGGGGCGAGTAGTGGCGGTGACCGCGAAGTGATAGTCCCGTCCGCTGGCCTTCAGACCAGCCAGGACGGAATCCTTCCCCACTCCGGACGGGCCCGACAGCACCACCAGCAGAGGATGGTCAGAGGGCACTTCAGCAGCAGGCCTGCCGCGCGGCAGGCGAGGTCTCCTAGCTTTCCCCTTCTTGGCCGGCCCTGGCATACACACCTTCCTGAGCGACGGCCACCACCCGCCCGCTGATCGTCTCGGGAGTGATGGCCGCCAGAACGATCTGACCGTTGTCCATAAAGATGGCCGCTTTGGTGCGGCGTCCACTGGTTATGTCGATGACCGTCCCCTTCTTCTTGCCCTCGCGGACCAGGCGCTGGATAGGTGCCGACCCCGTGGATACAATGGCGATCACCCGATTGAGGGCTATGAAGTTCCTGAAGCCAACGGCCAATAGCTCCGTCGTCATGGTTTGCTCCCTTCCTCCTCCCCGATAATTGGCACTGCTCTCCATTTGCTAGTCCGAGGAAAGCTCCTCCAAATGATGCCAGAAAGCAGGATAAGAGATAGATGACGCCTCCGCACCCCGCACCACTGTCTCTCCCTGGGCCAGGAGACCGGCTACGGCCAGGGTCATGGCCAGGCGATGGTCACCGTGGCTACCGCACACGCCACCCTTCAGACGGCCCACGCCCTGGATAACCATGCCGTCCGGCAGCTCTTGGATGCCTGCCCCCAGCCGCTGCAGCTCGAGGACGGTGGTGCGAATGCGGTCCGATTCCTTCAGCCGCAGCTCGCCGGCCTGGCGGATCACCGTTTCCCCCCCGGCCAGGCAGGCAGCCACCGCCAGCACCGGGATCTCGTCGATCAGGCGGGGGATGAGAGAGCCCTCGATAACCGTTCCCCGCAATGACGAGGAGCGGACCACGATGTCGGCCACCGGCTCGCAACCCCACGTGCGCTCCTCCTCCAGGGCGATGCTGGCCCCCATGCCGGCCAGGGCGTCGATGATGCCACTGCGACTGGGGTTTACGCCCACGCCGGTGAGCCTGATCTCGGCATCGGGGTGGGCCGCAGCCGCCACCATCCAGAAGGCGGCAGCGCTGATGTCGCCCGGCACGCGCAGGCTGAGGGGCGTCAGCTCCCGCTGCGAGGGCGATATTCGCAGGCCATCACCCTGGTCGACCCGCACTTCGGCCCCCATGGCCCGCAGCATCCGCTCCGTGTGGTCGCGCGAGGGCGCCGGCTCGTCCAGGACCGTCTCGCCCTCGCCGTAGAGGGCGGCCAGGCTCAGGGCCGACTTCACCTGGGCGCTGGCCACCGGCAGGCGATAGCGGATGCCCCTGAGAGAACCGCCCTCGATGACCAGGGGAGGACGAGTACCCCCCGCTCGCCCCTGGATGCGCGCCCCCATGGTCCGCAGGGGCTCCACCACCCGCTCCATCGGCCGCGAGCGCAGGGAGGCATCGCCGGTCAGGACCGAGAAGAATGGTTGGCCAGCAAGAAGACCGGCCAGCAGACGCATGGTCGTGCCCGAGTTGCCGGCGTTGAGCACGTCGGCGCTCTCCTTCAGGCCAAAGCGGCCGCCACCGTGGACGCGCAGAGTTCCCTGGCCATCCCAGTCGATCTTCACGCCCAGGGCCATCAGGCAGCGCAGGGTGGCCAGGCAGTCGGCGCCGCCCTGGAAGTTCTCCACCGCCGCCTCGCCCTGAGCGATAGCGTTGAGGATCGCCGCCCGGTGCGAGATGGACTTGTCGCCTGGCGCCTCGATGCTTCCCCGAAGCCTGCGCGGTGAGCGGATCGTCTTCCTCATGGCCGGTCGCGGCCCTCCACGCCCTGGCGGCCACCGCGGTCTTGCCTCTCCTCCAGCAGCTTGCCAATGTCCTTCACCCGCCGCACCAAGCGCTGGCCTACCAGCAGCGCGGCTAGCTGCTCGCCGCTGGTCGGCAGCTCCTCCGCCGCCACCGGCTCGCGGACGGGCGGCCCAGCGGCGACATAGGTGTCGCGCTCCAGCTCGGCCCTGGCGAAGTTCTTGAACAGCTCCTCTTCCCGTCCCTCTTGCAGCAACTCTCGGTAGCGTCCCAGCTCCTCCACTGCGCGGTCCAGCCAGTGAAGGACGCCCTCCCGGTTCGTCAGGCAGATGTCGTGGCTGAGCTCGGCATCGGTGGAGGCCAGGCGGGTAACATCGCGGAAGCCACTGCTGGCCAGGGACGATAGCTCCGGCCAGGCGGGGCTGCCGCGCACCAGGGTGAACAGGGCGGTGGACAAGATGAGAGGGAGATGGCTCACCGCCGCCACATAGCGGTCGTGCTCATCGGCTCCGATGAAGAAGGGCCGAGCGCCAATAAGCTGGATGATGCTGGTGACCACTCGTACCGCTCCCTCGCTGGCGTCGGCGGCGGGGATGATGCAGTAGGGCTTGCCAGCGAACAGCTTGGCCTCCCCATTCTGGACACCGCCTGTCTCCTTGCCTGCCATGGGGTGTCCCCCCACAAAGCTGACCGTGGCGGGCAGAAGCTGGCTGGCCCATTCCATGACGATCGCTTTGGTGCTGGCGGTGTCAGTGACGACGCAGTCCTCTCGCAGCTCGCCCGCTATCTCCTCCATCACGCCGCGGATAGCCATGATGGGCGTAGCGATAATCACCAGCCTGGCATCGCGCACCGCCCTTTGCAGGCTGGGCTCCGACTTGTCGACCACCCGCAGCCGCCGGGCGTCGCCAGCGGTCGCCGTATCCTTGTCGTAGCCCACGATCTCGATGCCCGTGAGCTTGGCTGCCTTCAGCGCCAGGCCCAGGGAGCCACCGATGAGGCCCAAGCCGATAATGGTTATACGCTCCATAGAGCTCTCTCCCTAAGGCTGGCTAGCAGGACTCGTCGGCCGCTCTCAGGAGGGCCAGGCGCCCGTCGCTGGCGTCGGCCCTCTGATGGTAGCGAATAAGCTGCACCACCGCCACTGGCGTACCGGCCGCCTCCGCCAGGGCGGCACCGCGGGCGGCATGATCCTCCAAGGAAGCCATGGCCCGCCGCCAGCCCCGACCCTCGGGCTGAGCCAGACGAGCCAGCAGGCCCGGCCATATCGCCCTCAGAAGGACGTAGGCCACCCGATGCCACAAGCGGATGGGCCCCTTGCCCACGTCGTGCAAGAGGGCGGCCAGCAGCACCTCCTCGTCTTGGCAACCTCCCCTCTTCAGGGCATAGAAGACATCCAGGCAGTGGCGCTCATCTCGCGCCGCCATGGCGTAGAACAGCCGCTGCTGCTCCTGGCTGAGATGAGCGCCGACAATCTGCCGCTCCTGCGGGCTCAGGCCAGCCCCCAGAGAGGCAAAGAACTGGCGCATCCGATAGGCCGCCCTAGTAGCCAAAGACACTGGGATCACCAACACCCGTCAACAGGCTGGCCAGCCCATTCACAGCCGGCCGCAGTATCTGGAAGACGGGACTCCACCCCGTAAGGATGGGTATGCCGAAGAGGAACAGTAGAAGGAGACCAGGGCCCCAAGTCCGCAGCCGCTCCATCTCCAGTGACAGGTCGCGGGGCAGGATGCCAACGGCCACGGAGAAGCCGTCCAGGGGCCACAGAGGCGTGAGGTTGAATAGCGCCAGGATAATGCCGAAGATGATGATCGAGCCCAGATAGAGCCCCAGGTAGTCGGACACGCCCCAGGTAGACACCACCCACTCGACGTACTCCGACGACTTCCCCCAGGCAAAGAAGGGCGTGTGCCAGTCGACCAGGCCCAGCTTTATGGGCAGGCCGGCCAGGCCAGCAACGACCAGATTCGAAATCGGGCCCGCAGCCGCCACCATGGCCATGCCAGTCTTGGGATTGCTGCTCCTCATGAGATTGGGATTCACCGGCACCGGCCTGCCCCAACCGAATCCGGCCATGAACAGGAGAAGGGTGCCCAGGGGGTCCAGATGGGCGAATGGATTGAGGGTCAAGCGACCCCGGTAGCGGGGCGTCGGATCGCCCAGGCTGTCAGCAGCAAAGGCGTGGCTGAACTCGTGAAAGGTGATACCCACCAACAGAGCAGTCACCACTGCCCCAAAGAAAACGAGAAAGGCCGTTTGGCTGCCCTGTAGAAGGTCTAGATAGGCAAAAATCAACGCCTAGCTCCCCCAACCACAAGATCATCATAGCATAGCGCTGATTGGCGGCGAAAGACGCCCCTGGGCGCCCTTCATCGCCCCAGGGCTGGCGAACCTGTTGGCGCTATACAGCCAAGTTCGCTATACTGTGCGTGTCAAAGGAACGCACTCTTCTCAATGCTCGCATAGCCGGGAGCACTATCGTGGCACTACTGCTGGAGGTACGGGAACTAGTCAAGAGCTTCGACGGGGTGAGAGCCCTCAACGGCTGCTCTGTTCAGGTATCCGAGGGCACAATCACCGGCCTTATCGGGCCCAACGGCGCCGGCAAGACCACCCTCTTCAACGTAGTCACCGGCTTCCTCAAGCCTACCGCCGGCAGGATCTTCTTCAAGGGAGAGCGGATCGATAGCCTTCCCCCTCACAGGGTGTTTAAGAGGGGAATCATCCGCACATTTCAGGTGCCGCGGGAACTCAAGTGGATGACCGTCGTAGAGAACCTGATGCTGGTGCCGGGGGATCAGCTGGGCGAGAAGCTCTGGGGCCCCTGGTTCTTGCCCTTCCTGGTACGGAGGCAGGAGCGGGCAATCCAGGAGAAGGCGCTGGCGGTGCTGGAGTTCGTCGACCTGTGGCACCTGCGCAACGAGTACGCCGGGAACCTCTCCTCGGGGCAGAAGAAGCTCCTGGAGCTGGCCCGCACCCTCATGTGCGACCCCCAGCTCGTCCTCCTGGACGAGCCGGGGGCAGGGGTCAACCCTACCCTCATGAAGCGCCTGGTGGCCTCCATCGAGGAGCTGTGCTACGAGAAGGGGATCACCTTCTTCATCATCGAGCACGACATGGACCTGGTGACCCGGCTGTGCAACCCGGTCATCGTCTTGAGCGAGGGTGAGAAGATCGCCGAAGGCCTGCCTGAAGAGATCAAGGCCGACGAACGCGTCCTGGAGGCGTATCTAGGAGGGCAATACCAGTGACCGTGCTGGAAGCCCGCGAGGTGGTGTCAGGCTACGGAGAGGTGGAGATCCTGCATGAGGTCTCCATTAGGGTGGAGGAAGAAGAGATTGTCACCATCATCGGGCCTAACGGGGCAGGTAAGTCCACCCTTCTGAAGACCGTGTTCGGCCTGCTTCCCTGCAAGCGCGGCAGGGTTGTCTTCGACGGCGAGGACGTAACCGGCCAGTCTCCCCAGGTCATGGTGCGCAAAGGGATGTCCTACGTGCCTCAGTCCGACAACGTCTTCCCCACGCTCACCGTCCAGGAAAACCTGGAGATGGGAGCCTTCATCCGCCGCGACAACTACCGCCCAAAGATGGAAGAAGTCCTGGCTCTCTTCCCCGACGTGCTGGAACGGCGCCATACCCGCGCAGGGAAGCTATCGGGAGGGCAGCGGCAAATGCTGGCCCTCGCCCGCGCCCTGATGCTCGAGCCCCGCATTCTCCTGCTCGATGAGCCCTCAGCCAGCCTCGCTCCCAACATGGTGGAGCTGGTCTTCGCCAAGATCCTGGATATAAACCGCTCCGGCGTGGCAATCATTATGGTGGAGCAAAACGCCAGAGAGTCGTTGAAGCTATCCCACAGGGGATACGTTCTGGCTATGGGCCAGAACCGTCTGGAGGGTAGTGGCGAAAGCCTGCTGGAGAGCGAGGAGGTGGGCAAGACCTACCTCGGCGGGTAGGGAGACCTCTTGTGATCCGAGCTATCGCAGGTCCCGCTGAGCTGCTGAATAAAGCCCGCGAAAGATATCCTGCGGTATTCGAGAACCTGGGCACAGCCGCCTTGTGGGTTCTGTTTGCTGGGCTGCTCATAGCAGCCCTAATCCTTTATACCCAGCTCTTCATAGTAGGCGTGATCTTCGGCAGCATCATCGCCCTGGGCGCCATCGGCCTCACCCTCATCTACGGCATCATGAAATTCGCCCACTTCGCCCACGGCGACATGATGATGCTCGCTGCCTACCTGGCCTTCTTCGCCCTGACCGGCCGCATCGTTGGCGAACGGACCGAGATCGATCTCGGCTGGAGCCTTGATCGCCTGCCGGCTGCCACTACCGGCCTTGGTCCCTTATCCTTTGGCTACGGCCTCCTGCTGGCCATGTTGGTGGCGCTCATCGCTACAGTTGCCCTTTTCATTGTCCTGGATCATCTCATTTATCGCCGCCTGCGCCGGCGAGGCAGCGGCATAGTCATTTTTGCCATGGCCTCTCTGGGGATAGCCATCACGGCACGTAGCGTCATTCTCATGTTGTGGGGAGCCGAACCCAGGTTTTACGTGCCGGGCATTCACCCTGCCCACGAGTTCCCCTTCGGCATCCTCCTCAAAGCCGACCAGATATTCATTTTTGCCACCGTCGCCATTGCGGCCACCCTGACATACCTCCTGCTCTTCCGAACCAGGATAGGCAAAGCGATGCGGGCCACCTCCGACAATCCGGACCTGGCACGCGTGTCAGGCATCGACACCGATCAAGTGATCACGTGGACATGGGCTATTGGCGGTGCCCTGGTGGCTGTGGCGGGGGTGCTGCTGGCTATCCAGGCCCAGCTCAAGCCCGAACTGGGCTTTACCATTTTGCTGCCCTTGTTCGCCGCCGCCATCCTGGGCGGTATCGGCAGCCCCCAGGGGGCTCTGGTGGGAGCGATGATTGTGGGGGTCAGCCAGGAGGTGTCGGTGGAGTTCCTGGCCCCGGGCTATAAATTCGCTGTTGCCTTTGTGATCCTCATCCTCATCCTTTTGGTGCGGCCACAGGGCTTGTTTGGAGCGAAAGCCTGATGAAGGCGGACAGGTTTATCACCCCGGCGGCCTGGGTCCTCATGACGGTGGCAATTGTCACCCTGCCCGCCGCCCGCTCCCAGGACCTGGGCGGCGTCATCAGCTTCTTGACCGGCTTTGCCATCCTGGTCGCTATCTTTGCCATATTGGCCATGGGCCTGAACGTTCATTGGGGTTACACCGGCATTCTCAACTTCGGCGTAGTGGCCTTCTTCATGGTGGGCGCTTACACCGCCGCCATCATCACTAAGGGGCCGGCCACCCCCCCGTATGAGCGCTACGTGGGCGGCTTTGGCGAGTACCTGGACTTCATCCCCTTCCTGGATAGCGAACAATGGCTGCCCTTCCTATTCGGCACCGCTGGAGCGGCGATCGTGGCTGGCGCCCTGGCCTTCGTCCTTTCCATACCGACCCTGCGATTACGGGCGGACTACCTGGCCATCGCCACCATCGGCATCGCCGAGCTCCTGCGCCGGATCGCCATCGAGGAGCGCGGCCTGGTTAACAGCGACCGCGCGATGATCGGCATCCCAGCGCCTCTGGAAGATCTGGTGAACCCTCCTGAGTACAAGTTCATCTTCTTCGGCGTAGTCGTTGGCCTTGTCATCTTCATCCTCATCGCCCTAGAGATGGGTAGCCGCTCTCCCTGGGGACGGGTTCTTAGGGCCATCAGGGAGGACGAAACCACAGCGGCTGCCGCCGGCAAGGACATCTTCGGCTTCAAGATGCAGAGCTTTGTGGTGGGGGCCATGATCATGGGCGTCGGCGGTGCCGCCTACGCATACTATAGCCGCACTGTCTCCCCCGACGCCTTCACCCACTTCTTCGGCACCTTCCTTATCTGGGCCATGCTCATCGTCGGCGGCAGCGGCAACAACAAGGGGGCCATCCTAGGCGCCTACATTGTCTGGGGCTTCTATTCGGTAACCGGCCTGATGAGGGCCTACTTTGCCGACTGGGGTCTGGAATTCCTGGAGCTCCGTATGTACTACATTCGGGACCTGGTAGTGGGCGCTCTGATCGTCACCGTTCTCCTCTTCCGGCCGGCTGGCCTCCTGCCCGAGGAGCGGAGGGTATCGCTGTTCATGCAGCGGGAGGGCAAACAGCCTAGCCCCCCCGGCGCGCCCGCGTCGAGGCCACCTGGCTTGCGAGCAGATGACCCTCCCGATAGAACGAGAGGCTCAGAAGGCCTGGCCTCCTGAGCCTCTCGTCTTGTCGATGCTCCCGCGCCCTAGTCGGTCACTTCCGTAACGGTCGGCGGTGTGACACTGAGGTCGACCGCAAAGGTGCGGGCCGCCTCGACGATTGCGCCGGCGGTGATGTCCCAGACCTCGATGGCGCCCTGGAGCACATCCCCGTTCGCGTCGAAATCGATGGGCCCGGCCGCGCCCTGGTAGTTGATCGCCGTACCGGCGGCGATCAACTCCAGCGCGCTCGCGAATCCGTCAACCCCGGGACTGGCTGCCTCTCCCGGCGGGTTAGCGATATCGGCTATGGCATCGCGGATGGCCTTGGCGTCCGTGGAGCCAGCCTTCTCCGCCGCCAGAGCGATGACGTACACCGCGTCGTAGGACTCCCGCATGAAGGGCATCGGCGGCTTGTCACCATATTCCGCCTCGTAGGCCGCCGTAAAGGCCGTGCGCGCCGCCGACTCCAGCGCACCGGGCGCCGTGCCGGACATGCCCTCGAAGTTGGCCCAGCCAAGCGCCTCGAACTGGTCGTCCGACTTGGTGCCGTCACAGAAGACGAAGGTGTCGATCAGCGCCTGTTCCAGGGCCTCCTTCAGGTAGACACCGGCGTGCTCCGGGTAGCTGATGGCCAGCAGGGCGTCCGGATCACCCTCGACGCACTGGGTTATCTCCGACACGTAGGTGAGCTGCTCCTCCGCCGCGTGGGACACCTCCGCCGTCACCGTGCCGCCCAGCTCCTCGAAGGTCTCGCTAAACTGCTCGGACAGCCCCTGACCATAGGCGTTGTTGACGTACATGGTGCAGGCGCTGGTGAAGCCCAGGATCTCGTAGGTCAACTTGGCAAGGATCACTCCCTGGGCCGCATCCGAGATAGTGGTCCGGTACAAGAAGCCGTTGTCGTCGACAGCGCTGAGAGCCGGCGACGTGGACGCCGGCGAGATCTGGACGATCTCGCTGGGCACTGCCACCGATTCCGCCACCGGCAGGGTCACCCCGCTGGATGCCGCGCCCACTATGGCCGACACCCCCTCAATGTCTATGAGTCGGCGGGCCTCCTCCTGCGCTTTTATGGGTTCGGTGCCGCTGTCCCCTTCGATCAGCGTCACATCCTGCCCCAACACGCCGCCAGCCTCGTTGATCTCCTTGACCGCCAGCTTGGCCGCGTTGGCGAACGGTTCCCCGAAGTCTGACAGGGTTCCCGTGAACGGTACCAGGATCCCTATCTTGAGGGGTCCTGTCACCACCGGGCTCGCCTCCGGCGTCGGCGTCGCCTCCTCCTCGTCGTCGTCGCAGGCGGGAAGAAGAGCCAGGGACGCAGCCGCAAGCAGTATCGCTAGCCCGAGCAGCCAGTATCGCGCTACTCGAAACATCCGCATATATGCCTCCTTTGATCGCGGGCCCTCGCTGACCCGCCACTAGTCCCCTCGCCCATGCACCACGGGCACGGGCAAAATGGTCACTTATCGCGCGGATTCTACATCCTTATATGCTAACCGTCAAGCGTTTTGCCCCCACGTTGACGAACCTTTTGAAACAGTGCAACACTTAGAAAGATGCCCGTAGCAGCCCTAGCAGCCATTTTCGTGACCTCCTTCGGCGTGGGTTTCACCGGCGCGTTGATGCCCGGACCCCTGACCACCGTGGCCGTCCGCGAGAGCGTGCAGCGCGGCTTCTGGGCCGGACCGCTGCTGGCCGCCGGTCACAGCCTGATCGAGCTGGCCCTGGTCATCGGCCTGGCCCTAGGCCTCAGCCGCTTCCTAGTCGAGGATCCGGTGAAGGCCGGCGTCGGCATTGCCGGAGGACTGTTCCTGCTCTGGATGGGGGTACACATCCTGAGCAGGCCGCCCGAACAGCCAGTCGTCGTCAGCCGGCCGCCGTTGCCGAATAACCCCAACGTCGCTGCCTACGACAACTCCTGGCAACGGCGTTGGCTGCACTCCCTAGCGGGCGGAGAGGCAGCCACCAAATCCCTACCGAAAACGGCGGCGGTGCTGATGTCTACCGCCATCCTGGTGAGCGTTTTCAACCCAGCCTGGGTGGCCTGGTGGGCTAGTGTGGGCTCTGCTTTCATCAGCCAATCCCTGGAGCAAGGTGCTGCCGGGGTGGCCTCCTTCTACATCGGTCACATCCTGTCGGACATACTCTGGCTCACTCTGCTGGCCTCCGTCCTCGCCAGCGGCAGGCGGATGATGAGCGGCCTTGTCTATCGGGCCATCATTGCCTTCTGTGGTCTCTTCCTCCTGGGGCTGGGCGCCTACTTCCTGGCCTCCGGCCTGGTCATCGTTTTCTGATCATCGTATCGGCGAGATATAGCGTAGTGGTTACCAACCTGCTAGAGTAAGCTGTTACTATGTCCGACCTTGGCCTTGACGTTTACCTCCTTGTCTTCGTGCTGGCAGCGGCAGGGGCCTGGGGCCTGACAGTCTTCCTTCCCCTTCACAGGTTGGCCCGGCCGGCCGAGGCCCGCCTGGGCAGACGTCGGGTGGGGGGCCTGGCCATCTTCACCGCCTTCGTCCTCGCCCTTCTTCTCGCCTCACTGGTTTCGTCCGATCTCTCCGACCTGCTGGCCTCCCACAAGAGGGAAACAGCCGGCCTCTTGGGCGCCGCCCTGATGATCCTCCTCCTGGGCCTCGTGGACGACTTCCTGGAGGTGAACTTCAAGATCAAGTTCCTGGTGCAGATAGCGGCCGCTTCCTTGGTGTTCGTGATCGGCTACCGCATCGAGGATGTGTCCCTCCCTTGGAGCGCCACCTTTTCCCTGGGATGGACGGCCCCCCTGCTGACCATCCTCTGGCTGGTGTTCCTCACCAACGCCATGAACCTCATCGATGGCAAGGACGGGATAGCGGCGGGGGTAGCGATCATCGTGGCCGTTCCCCTGGCCTTCATCGCCGCCGATGTGGACAACCCCCTGATTGCCGCTCAGCTGGTGGCCGTAGCGGGAGCCTGTGCTGGCTTCCTCCCCCTCAACCTGCCGGTGGCCTCGCGCCTGCTGGGAGACTCAGGGGCGTTGCTGTTGGGCTTCCTGCTGGCGGCCCTGGCCATCGAGGGCTCCATCGGTGTCACCGGCAGCATATTCATCAGCGTGCCCATTGTCGCCCTGGGCTTCCCTATCCTGGACACACTGCTCGCTTTTGTCAGGCGGGCCGCGGAGCTGAGACACCCCTTCGTTGCTGACCTCGATCATATCCAGCACCGGCTGGAGCAAAGGGGATTGAGCGACAGGGCGGTCGTCCTCTCCCTCTATGCCCTCTGCATCCTTTTCTCAGGGGCAGCACTCACCATCCACTATGTCGAAGCAACCGGAGCTGAGTTCCTGGCCTTCTTTGCCTTCGGCGCTGCTATCACCGCCGTCCTCTTTCGATTGGGCTACGCCAGCTCCCTGTGGAACAGCTCCTCAGTGGCGTCCCTGCGAGGTGCCCTCGCCTCCGCCGTCGGTCTCCAGCGCCACCCTCCGCCGCCCGAGTCGGACGACCCAGCGATGCCCTACGAGGATCGCCCCCTACCGGCCAGCAAGCGTCGGCCGTTCTGAAACACCAGTTGATAGCCACAGCGGGCGCCGATGCCCGCCAGGGTCAGCCCGTCCACCAGAGGATTGCTGCGCATGTGCTTGCGGTAGTAGCGCCACATGCTGCGATGCCACTGGAGGATGCTCCTGTTAGGGAGGGTGCCGCTGCTCCTACCGATGTGGTGGGTCACCACTGCCTGGGGGAAATAGGCCACTCGATAGCCGCCCTGATGGGCCCGATAGCAGATGTCTACGTCCTCGATGTACATGAAGAAGCCCTCGTCCAGGGGACCGATGTCCGCCAGCATCTGGCGGCGAAGGAGCATGCAGGCCCCCGACAGCCAGTCGACCTCGGCGATGCTGTTGTGGTTCCAGTCGGACATCAGGTAGCGGCTGGAGAAGCGATTGCGGGGGAAGAGGCGAGTAAACACGGACTGGCGATTGAACAGGCCGGTCAGATGGCTGGGGAAGCGGCGGCAGGAGAGCTGCAACGAGCCGTCGCTGTTGAGCAGCTTGGGGCCGAGGATGCCCACGCCCGGCTGCTCCCGGCAGTAGGCCACCATAGAGGCGAAAGCGTTGCCGGCGATCTCCGTGTCGGGGTTCAAAAGGAGAACAAACTCGCCCTTGGCCTCGGCGATGCCTCGATTGCAGGCGGCAGCGAACCCCTGGTTGGCGGAGCAGCGGACGAGGCTGGCCTGAGGGAACTCGCTCTCCACCATCTGGGCGCTGCCGTCCCAGGAGGCATTGTCCACAACGATCACCTCGTAGGCAGTGCCGTCCGTGTGTTCGTACAGCGAGCCCAGGCAGCGCCGCAGATACTCTCTGGCGTTGAAGCTGACGATGACGACGGATAGGTCCACCGGCTAGCCTCTCGTTGAGCTCAGGGCCGCCTCATAGGCGGCCACCGTCCCCCGCGCTGTCCGCTGCCAGGAGAAGTGGCCGGCCCGCTCCAGGCCCTGCCTGCGCAGGCGGGAGCGCAGACGCCTGTCACGCAATGCCCTGGCCGAGGCCTCGGCCAAGGCATCCACATCCGAGGCGTCCACCAGCAGAGCAGCGCCGTCCAGCACCTCGGCCAGGGCCGGGGCGTTGGAGGCCACCACCGGCAGGCCGCAGGCCATCGCCTCCAGGGGCGGCAGACCGAAGCCTTCGTACAGCGATGGAAAGACGAACAGGTCGGCCATATTGTAGACCGCCGCCAGGTCGTCGTCGGGCAGGTAGCCAACGAAGCGCACGTCCTCCCTCAGGCCCAGGCCATCCACCAGCCGAAACAGCTTCTCGTACATCCAGCCTTTCTGCCCCGCGATGACCAGCCCTTGCTCCAGGCCCTGAGCCTTGAGCCTGTGGAAAGCGCGCACCAGCGTCGCCTGATTCTTGCCCGGCTCCAGCGTGCCTACGTTGAGGATGAACGTGGGTGGCAGCCCATACCTGTCGCGAACCGCCTCCATCCTAGCTGAATCGTCCAGCGGGCGAAAGCCAGGGCCCGGCGCCTCGGGCACCACCCGTACTCTTTCCGCTGGCATGCCCAGATGACGTACGACATCACCCTTCACCGTCTCGGACACAGCGATGGCGAGATCGGCCAGGCGGGCGCCAGCACGACTCACCCCCTGAAAGTAGAGCCGACGCAGGACGGGATAGCGGCGGGGCAGGAGAAAAAACGTGACATCGTGAAAGGTGACCACCCGCCGCCAGCCAGCAGACGCCAGCGGCGTCGTGTAGTGGGGCGAATGGAGGACGTCCACGCCCAGACGACGAAGATGCAAGGGCAGCATCGCCTGCTCCCAGAGCATTCGGGCCAACCGCGAGGGGAGGCGTACAGGCACCAGTCGGAAGCCATCCCTTTGCAGGCTGCGGCGATCGAAGGTCTCGGGTTTGGCGAAGACAAAGTAGGTGTTATCCCTGTCCACCTGGGCCAGGGCCTGCACCAGGTTGTAGATGTAGGTGCCGGCACCCGCTCTCTGACGGGGGACCGAGGTGGCGTCGATGGCGATACGCACGCTCCAATGCCCCCTAGCGAAAATGGGCCAGTTCATAGGTGCGCCCAAGGCGGCCGCGGAAGAAATCGGCGATGCCCATGAGCATGGCCCTCAGTTGCCGCCCCTGGCCCCTGGCAAGATACGAAACGAGGTATCCAAAACGAGTCGTCAGGAAGTAGGCCAGGAATAGCGCAAAGCGCAGGCGGGAAGAGTGTTTCCTCATGAGATAGAGGCGATTGCGGCTGGCGTAGTAGACCTTGAACGGCGATTCCACCCCCCCGCTGGAGGCCGCCTTGCGGTGGTGGATGACCGCCGCCGGATTGAGGCGCAGCCGATAGCCCGCCGCCCTGGCCCGCGCCACGAAGTCGAAATCGTCGTAGTACATGAAGAAGCGCTCGTCCATCAGGCCGACGTCGCGGAAGACGGCGGCGGGCACCAGCAGGCAGCACAGGCTGGCCATGTTCACTTTCCGCGGCCGCTCGAACCCTGGAGGCTCCGGCTTGCCGTAGAGCCAGCCCCGCCAGACACCTCGCCACCAGTCGAAGTCGCCCACCGTATCGTCCAGCAGCCCCGGCTGGCCGTAGAGATAGGTCTTGGGGGCGACCATCGTCCGAGCGTCGGCACTCTCTACCAGACGATCCAGGAACTCCTGGCTCACCACCGTATCGTTGTTGAGAAAGAGAATGTGGTCGAAGCCCTGCTCCAGGCAGTAGCGGATGCCCACGTTATGGCCGCCGGTGACCCCCAGGTTCTCCCCGTTGCGCATCAGCACCGTCTGCGGGAACAGCCGCGATACCTCCTCGGGCGAGCCGTCGTCAGAGGCGTTGTCCACCACCACCAGCCGGTAGTTGGGATAGGCGACTGTCTGCAACGAGGCCAGGAAGTCCTCGATGTAGGGCCTGCTGTTGTAGTTGATGGTGAGGATGGCTACGGAGGGAAGATTCCTGTCCTGGGCAGCCATGGACGGCCCCCTAGCGACCGGCCCTGGCCGGAGCGGTGAGAAAGTATTCCTGGAGCGCCTCCTGCCAGGGCCGCAAGACAATGCCCAGGGCGGCCGCCGCCCGATTGGCCAGCTCAGAATAGGGCGGCTTGCGGTAGGGCGCGCCATACTCGGCCTGGACGACCGGACGCAGTGCGACATCCCCGCGGCCCGCCAGCTCCAGCACCCGCTGGGCCCACTCGTAGCGGGAGCAGAAGCCGCTATTCGTCAGGTGATAGATACCGTAGGTCGGCCGGCCGATGAGCGCGACGATGGCTTGAGCCAGGTCGCGGGCCCAGGTGGGGGAAGCGACCTCGTCGGTCACGAAGCGCAGCTCGCCTCCGTTGGCCGTGGCGCGCAGGACCTTGGAGGGGAAATTGTTGCCCCCGGCAGCGTATAGCCAGGCGGTGCGCACGATGTAGAAGCGATCGAGGATGGACTGGACGTATCGCTCACCCGCCAGCTTGGAGCGGCCATAGGCGTTGATGGGCTCGGGCTCATCCGATTCCAGGTAAGGCTTGCCCTTCTGGCCGTCGAAGACCTCGTTGGTGCTCACGTACAGCATGGCGGCGTCGCTCTCGCGGCAGGCCAGAGCTATCTGACGGGTGCCCTCGCCGTTCACCCTCATCGCCAGCTCGGGATCCGCCTCGCAGCCTGCGGTATCGGTGTAGGCAGCGGCGTGGATGACCACCTGGGGCCGAAACTGGCCGACGGCTCGACCGACCGCCGCCCCATCGGTGACATCCAACTCATCCAGGTCCACAGCCAGGACCGTCTGGCCCGATAGGGCTCGCTGGAGCTCGCGGCCTAGCTGGCCACGGCCGCCGGTGATGAGGATGCGCACACCACCACCCCCTCAGCCCATCTTGATGTCCCAGTCGTAGGGGATCTGGTCAGTATCCCAGGGTAGCCGATATTCGTCCGGCTGCTGTGGGTCATAGGGCTCGCTGGGGAAGTTAATAAGGAGAGAGGGCTCGCTGCCCACCGTCTTGTAGCCGTGCATGACCCCCACCGGAATCTTCAGCAGGATGTTGTTCTCCTCCCCCAGGAAGAACTCGCCCACCTGGCCCTGCGTGAGCGAACCCTCGCGGGCGTCGTAGAGGGCCACCTTCGCCATGCCCTTCACCACCGCGAGGTAGTCGTCCTGCTTCTTGTGGTAGTGCCAGGCCCGCACCACGCCCGGATAGTTCAGCGACACGTAGGTCTGACCGAACTTCTGGAAGATGGCATCGTCGCAGCGCAGAAGCTCCATCAGATAGCCCCGCTCGTCCGCGTGCTTAGTAAGCTGCTTGATCTCGACGCCCTCGATCACTCTTCCCCCTCCTGGCGAGCGGCCGCCTCCAGCCGCCAGCCGTACTGGCGCTGGTAGTAGTCCTGATAGGCGCCCGATCGCGCCTTCTGCCACCACTTCTCGTTGTCGCCGTACCAGGCGACCGTCTTGGCCAGAGCCTCGTCGAATCCGTGCCGTGGCGACCAGCCCAGGGCCTTTATCTTCGACCAGTCCAGACTGTAGCGCTTATCGTGCCCCGGGCGGTCCTCCACGTGGCGAAGCAGGCTGCGCGGCTTGCCCAGCAGCTCCAGGATGGCCTCCGCCACCTGGATGTTGTAGCGGTAGTTATCCGCAGCGATGTTGTACACCTCCCCCGGCATCCCTTCATGGAGGAGCAGGTCGAGGGCCTCACAGTGGTCCTCGACGAAAAGCCAATCGCGCACCTGGCGGCCGTCGCCATACAGGGGCAGAGGCTCGTCGCGCAGGGCATTAGTGATAAAGAGAGGGACCATCTTCTCCGGGTACTGGCAGGGCCCCATGGTGTTGACGCCGCGGCTGACAACAACCGGCAGACCGTAGGAGGCGAAGAAGGCCAGGCAGAGCATATCGGCGGCCGCCTTGCTGGCGGCGTAGGGATTGCGGGGCCAAAGGGGGTCTGCCTCCCGAGACGAATAGCCTTCGGGCACCTCGCCGTAGACCTCGTCGGTGGAGACGTAGACGAAGCGCTCGATGCCATGCTCCCTGGCAGCGCCGAGGAGCACGTAGGTGCCATGAACATCGGTCTTGATGAAAGCGTCCGCTGCCAGGAGTGAGCGGTCAACATGGGTCTCGGCAGCCAGGCTCACGATGGCGTCCGCCTGCCCCACCAGCTCGTCCACGAGCTGACGGTCGCAGATGTCGCCCTGGACGAAGCGATAGCGGCGGTCGCCGTCTACGTCGCGCAGGTTGTCGCGGTTGCCAGCGTAGGTCAGCTTGTCGACGTTGATAACCTCATACTCAGGGTGCTCTCGCAGCAGGCGGCGCACGAAGTGACTGCCGATGAATCCTGCCCCACCCGTAACCAGAATCCTGCGCATGAAGAAGCCCCCTAAACCGCTCGGATCCGGCTGTGGTCGCCCAGGGTGAGGGCGCAGCGTCCGTCCTCCACCCCACCGTCCCCTCTCAGTTCCACGTACCGGCCGATGAGGCTGTCCTGAATGCGGTAGCCCACGTCCTCGATCAACGTGTGCTCCATGACCACGCTGCTGGCGATGCGGCTGCCTTTCACCTGACAGTGGTGATAGATGGAGGTGTGGGGCCCTATTTCCGAATCCACGATGCGGCTCTCCTCGCCAATGATCAGAGGGCCCTCCAGGACGCTGTTGACCACCTGGGCGCCACGCTCGACGATCACCTTGCCCCGCACCCGCGAGGCGCTGTCGATGCTGCCGTCCTTCCTGGCCGGCAAGGCATCGAGAACGACCGCATTAGCCTCCAGGATATCGCCCATCTTGCCGGTGTCCATCCAGTATCGGTCCAGCTCCTGCGCACGCACGGCCAGCCCCTTATCGATGAGATACTGGATGGCGTCGGCGATCTCCAGCTCGCCGCGGGCGGAGGGCCGTAGCTGCTCCACCGCCTCGAACACATGCTGGTCGAACATGTAGACGCCGATCACCGCCAGGTCGCTGGGCGGCTGACGTGGCTTCTCCACGACCCGCACCACCCGGCCGTCGACCAGCTCGGCCACGCCGAAGCTCTGGGGGGTGCCCACCCGGCTGAGAAGAAGCTGGCAGTTGCTGGAATCGCTGCGAAAGCGCTGCACAAGCGGGGCGACACCGCCCAGCACAAGGTTGTCGCCCAGGTAGAGAACGAAGGGATGGCCGGCCAGGAAATCAGCGGCGATCTTCACAGCGTGGGCGA
>JAUWYP010000035.1 GCA_030615765.1 Dehalococcoidia bacterium
CACCATCCTCTATGTGCAGTCGCACGTGCCGGAGGTGCTGGAGCTGGCCATGTTCCTGGGCATGATCACCCCGTTGGGCTGGCTGACCCGCGTCACTACCTTCAAGGACAAGGTTCGGCTGCACCCCGAAAACGTGAACTACGGGCTGGTGGGCTATCCGGTCCTGATGACCGCCGACATCATTCTCTACAAGGCGGACAGGGTGCCCGTGGGCGAGGACCAGCAGCCTCACCTGGAGCTGGCGCGGGAGATCGCCCGGCGGTTCAATCGCCTGTTCGGCCAGACCTTCCCCGAGCCCTACGCCGAACTCACAGTGGCGCCGGTGGTGCTGGGCCTGGACGGCGTTAACAAGATGAGCAAGAGCCTGGACAACCACATCGAGCTGGCCGCCACGCCGGAGGAGACAGAGCGGCGGGTGATGACCGCCGTTACCGACCCCCAGCGAACGCATCGCCATATCCCCGGTCGGCCCGAGGTGTGCAACGTCTACAGCCTCCATCAGCAGTTCAACCCGGACAAGGTGGAGGTAGTGTATGAAGAGTGCACCACGGCCAAGCGGGGCTGCGTCGAGTGTAAGCAGCAACTGGCCGACGGCATCAATCGCGTGCTCGCGCCCTTCCGAGAGCGGCGCCAGGAACTGGTCAGCCGTCCGGAGTACGTCGAGGGGGTGCTGGCCGACGGGGCTGCCCGCGCCCGCATGATCGCCTGCGAAACCCTGGCCGAGGTGCGGAACAGGATGGGGCTGCCTGCGCCCTATGGCCACTGATCTCCCTTCGACAAGCTCAGGGCAGGCCCCTCTGTCCAAGAGCGGCAAGAGCCCCCTGGAGGTGGCTCGCCTCTGTGCCCGTGAAGGCGAGCGCATCGTCATGGCGGCCTTCGGGGGTGCCCAGGACGTGCGCGTCAAAGGGCGGGGCAACCTCGTCACTGCGGCCGACCTGGCCTCGGAGCGGGCCATCCACGAGATCCTGGCCGCCGAGTACCCCGACCACTCCGTCCTCTCGGAGGAGACAGCCGCCACCGCCAGGGACGAGGGCTGGATGTGGGTGGTGGACCCCCTGGACGGCACCCACAACTACGCGCGCGGCATCCCCTTCTTCTGCATCAACATCGCCCTGTGCTATGGAGAGGAGCCGCTGGTGGCGCTGACGTACGAGCCTGTGCGCGGGGAGGAGTTCTGGGCCCAGAAGGGCGAGGGGGCGTTCGTCAACGGCGAGCGCATGCAGGCCTCTCAGAGGGAGAGCGTGCGGGCGTCGCTGCTGGCGGTGGACCTGGGCTACAACGACAAGAGAGCGGCTCACCTGCTGGCCCTGCTGCAGGAGATGTGGCCGGGGATGCAGAGCGCGCGCATCGTGGGGAGCGCCGCCTTGGGGCTGGCCTACGCTGCCTGCGGTCGCTTCGACCTGTTCGTCCATCATATGCTGTACCCCTGGGACATCGCGGCGGGCATCCTGCTGGTGCGAGAGGCCGGCGGCGCGATCAGCGACCGCGACGGCGGCCCCGTGACCATTCGCAGTGAGGGAATCGTCGCCGGGGCACCTGAGGCCCACGCCGACTTCCTACGGCTGGCGGCGGGCAGGCCCTGGCGATAGGGGGCTAGTCGTGGTGGGCCTTCCGGGCCTGCACGAAGGCGGCCAGGGCAGCCTGGTAGCGCTCGAACGCGGCCTCCTGCTCCCTCATGAGGTGCTCGATGCGCTCGAAGTTCTCGCTATCCGGCACAGCCGGCTCTGCGCGGCGTTCAGGCGTATCGATGTGAGACAAGACCAGCGGGGCCAGCTCCTTCTCCACCTGGACATAGGCGTTGAGCGCCTCGGCGAGCCTCTTGCTGGCTTCCTCGCACGACATGGCTAGCCTCCCTAGCTGAAACCGTCGCCCTAATTGTAACCGATGTGGACGCTTGCGTTGCCAAGCCTCGCGGCTGCGCTCACTCCTCCGCGGAATCCGATCAGGTCAGATTAATACGGCACGCGCTGCCCCCTCTTGACAATTTCCTGCAAGAGGTGTACACCGTGCTTGCGGCTGTCTTATGTCAGCAACCGCGAATGTTGAGAGACGATCAAAGGAGGACAAGCATGGCACTCTACTTGACCAACACGGTTAGGATCAAGACAGGGCATGTCCAGGAATACCTGGCATGGGCGCAGAAGGTGATCCCCATCTACCAGAAGTACGGCGTGAAGTTCCACGGAGCGTTCCAGGCTGTGGGCGGCGAGGGGAACGTCGCCGTTTACCTGGTGTCGCTCGCAGACTTTGCGGCCTGGGGAGACGCCAACCAGAAGCTGCTAGCCGATGCGGACTTTCAGGCGGCGCAGCGGGAGGGGGGCAACCACGTCGACGGGAACGTTGTCCAGGCTCTCGTACCCTTGCCTGGGTCCTCGATGCAGTAAGGACGTCTGACGAGCAGAATCGGCAGCGGGCGAGGAAACGTCGCCAACTAGGAAGGGCGAACGCCGTCGTGGGTTCGTGGTGGCGATGGCTTCTTCCCTTGGCAACCCTTGCGCGTGCGGGTACAATGAGGCCGTCATGGCCGTGTATGAGATTGGAGAAGGAGGTGCCTGATGCCTACGTACGTGTCGCTGGTTCGCTTCACTGACCAGGGCATCCGCAACATCAAGGAGGCGGCCGAGCGCATCGCCGCCGTTGAAAAGTTGCTCGACCAGGTCGGTGCCAGGATGAGTCAGCTCTACCTGACTATGGGTCGCTATGACTATGTGGCCGTCATGGAGGCGCCCGACGACGAGACGGCGACCAAGGCGGCCTTGGCGCTGGGCTCGCTGGGCAACGTTCGCACCGAGACCTTGCGAGCTTACGGCAGACCTGAGATCGCGAAGATCATCAGCGGCCTGCCGTAGGGCCTGTCTGCGAGCGGCTACGCCCCCGCTGCCTCGGTGGCTGTCCAGCGATCGTTGCGCTCGTGGTAGGAGAGCCGCAGGAGCAGGTCGCCCTCGAGTCGCACGAGGTAGCAGCGGCGGCGGGGCTCCTGCCACTCGCTCTCCACGGCCAGGATCTCGTGCTCGGCGCCGCGCCAGGTCACGCGCTGCGGTCGCTGGGGGTAGCGGCTGCCGGCGTAGCAGGCGACATCGACCATCTCCTCAATCATCAGCGGCTGGGTCAAACTCAGGAAATTGGCAGTACATCTCAACCAGACTTTGAATTTTCGGATAGCGATTTGTCACCAATTCAAGCTGGGGCCACAAGCGTAAGTAGGCCTTGATCATTTGACTAAGAGATATCGCAACCAGAAGCAATGAGCTTTCGGCCATGTGCTGCTGTCTTTCGTGGCTGTCTAGTGCACGAATCTGAATTGCACTCAAGGCATCGGCATGCTGGTAGCTACACAGCCATGCATAAATAGCTGGGCCAAATCTCGTGCCCAGGAATGCCTCAGCCGTGGCGCGCAAAGGCTGAGGGCGCCACAGTTTACCATTAAGGGCTGTCGTCTTGTCCCTGGGAATCAGGGCCTCAAAGGCTTCTGTGCGCTTTAGCTCTTCACGATAATGGCTCGTTGCTTGCTTGTCTCTCGCGAGCTGCTCTCTACCGGAGGCGGTCATGACAGGAAATTGCTCCCGCTGAACGAATCCAGCCAACATCCAGCAGCAATAACGAAAGGCACGCTCGTCTTCGGTTTTGGGCTCCACAAAGATGTGATGAAACGCCCATACTGACTCTAAGAGCGCCCTGGCCACGACCTGGATAGAGGCATGGTCAACAAAGCTAATCGAGATCTCAGGGATGTCATCCAATCGCGTCCCTCGGGACAGGTACAGAATAGAAGAAGCGTGGAACACGATCTTGTGCGCCAGCAGTTCACTGACAACTAGCCTGCGATCCGGCGGTCTATAGCCTCTGAGGCTTTCACCAAGCTTGATGAGGAGGCCCAAGAGGGCTCTGCAGTGGTCCGCTGAGCCGTTGCCAAACCCTTGCATCAGTCGCGCTCACGGTCTTCAGAGGCTGTGTCGGCTGCCTGGGCGGGCCGCTCGAGGAGCTCCATCACCAGGCGGAAGGCGGCGCCTATCGCCGGCAGGCAGACGCGCAGGGGGACATCCGAGGCGTAGAAGGCGCTGCGGCCCTCCGGCGTGGTGAGGTCGATGCCGGTCAGCTCGCGGCAGGAGAGGCTGCCCATCTCCTCTCGGAAGCGCTGGCAGAACTCCAGGGCGAGGGCATAGGCCGTGTCGCGCGGCTGCCGGGGCTCCTCGCGGCCGTACTTGAGGCCGATGGCCATGACGGAGCCGACCACGGCGCCGCAGATGACGCCTCCGCCGCCGATGCCGCCGCCAAAGGCGGTGGCGATCCTGGGGATGAGTTCGCTCTCTATTCCCAGCTCCTGGCACACGGCCAGCAAGAGGGACTCTGATCAGTCGTATCCGCGGGCAGCGAGCAGCTGGGCCTCGTTTGGTTGCGTTGCCATCGCCATCACCTCACAGCTTGGGCCTGGCCTTGTGCCACTCGGTCGCCTGCTCGTAGGCGTAGGCCACGCGGAGGATGGCGGGCTCGTCGAAGGGCTTGGCCATGATCTGGAGGCCCACCGGCAGGGCGTCTCCGCCAGAGGCGGACCCGCCTCCGGCGGGGGCGAAGCCACAGGGGACCGAGATGGCGGGAATGCCGGCGATGTTCACCGGTATGGTGCAGACGTCGCTCAGGTACATCTGCAAGGGGTCGGCCGTCTTCTCGCCGAGCTTGAAGGCAGGCGTGGGGGAGACGGCGGTCACCAGCACATCGCAGCGCTGGAAGGCGGCGTCGAACTCGCGGCGGATGAGGGTGCGCACCTTCTGGGCCTTCAGGTAGTAGGCGTCGTAGTAGCCGGCGGAGAGGGCGTAGGTGCCGAGCATGATCCGCCGCTTTACCTCATCGCCGAAGCCGTGCTGGCGGGTCAGCTCCATGTTCTGCCACATGCTATCGCCGCGCATGTCGGAGTAGCCGTACTTGACGCCATCGTAGCGGGCCAGGTTGGCCATGGCCTCGCTGGGGGCGATGATGTAGTAGCAGGCGAGGGCATAGCCGGTGCTGGGCAGGGAGACCTCCCAGTCGACCTCGGCGCCGAGCTCCTGCATCTTGTTCACCGCCGCCTCAATAGAGGCGCGCACGTCGTCGTCCATCCCCTCCACGAAGTACTCCTGAGGCACGCCGATGCGGACGCCCTTGAGGTCGGGGATGAGCGACTGGGTGTAGTCGGGGACGTCCAGCGGCGCGGAGGTGGCGTCGCGCTTGTCGTGGCCGGCGATGACGTTCATCACCAGGGCGCAGTCGGTGACGTCCTTGGTGAGGGGGCCGATCTGGTCGAGGGAGCTGGCGAAGGCCACCAGGCCGAAGCGGCTGATGCGGCCGTAGGTGGGCTTGAATCCGACGACGCCGCAGAGGGCGGCGGGCTGGCGGATGCTGCCGCCGGTGTCGGAGCCGAGGGCGTAGATGGACTCGCTGGCGGCGACGGTGGCGGCCGAGCCCCCGGAGGAGCCGCCGGGGACTCGCTCCAGGTCCCAAGGGTTGCGGGTGGGGTAGAAGGCCGAGTTCTCGGTGGAGGAGCCCATGGCGAACTCGTCCATGTTGGCCTTGCCGATCATCACCAGGCCGGCGTCAAGCAGGCGTTCGGTAACGTGGGCTTGATACGGGGGCAAGAAGTTCTCCAGCATGCGTGAGCCGCAGGTGGTGGGGACACCCTTGGTGCAGATGAGGTCCTTGATGGCGGCGGGGATGCCGGTGAGGGGGGAGACGTCGCCGGCGGCGATGCGCTTGTCGGCCTCCTCCGCCTGCTTGAGGGCCAGATCTTCGGTGACGGTGACGTAGGCCCTGACGCCCTCCTCTACCTGGCGGACGCGGTCGAGGACGGCCTGGGTGAGCTCGCGGGAGGATAGCTCGCGGCGGGCGAGGCGGTTCGCCGCTTCGTGGATGGTGAGGTCGTAAAGCTCCACTGGTGGCCTCCCGTGCGTCTACTCCAGGACCGCCCGCACGCGGAAGAAGCCGCGCTCGGAAAAGGGGGCGTTGGCCAGGATGTCCTCGGTCGGGTAGGAGGGTCGCGGTTCGTCGGCGCGCATGACGTTCTCCAGGGAGATGGGCTGAGAGGTGGGAGGGACGCCCTCGGTGTCTATCTGCTGGAGGACCTGGAAGTAATCGAGAATCTGGGAGAGCTGCTGCTGGAACCTGGTGATGTCCTCCTCGCTCAGGCTCATGCGGAAGAGCATGGCGGCGTGCTGGACCTCCTCGCGGGTGATGGCCATCGATCTCCCTCCTTGCCTAATTCAAGTGGCCCTATTATAGCAAGGTGGTTGGCCTATCCGAAAGGCGGGGCGGGTCGCCGGTCCGGCAGATGCCGGGCGGTTGCTGGCGCTGGGTCGGCCTGTTACCATATTTTAGGTTGTGGTTGAGGACGTGAAGACAATACCCGCTCCCGCGGCGGTCGGTCTGGGCCAGCCCAGCTACGTTTGGCGCTTCGGCCTGGAGCGCCGGTTCGAACTCATCCGCAAGCACGTTCCCCTGGAAGGTCGCCGCATCCTAGATATCGGTTGCGGCATAGGAACGTTCGTCCAGCGCCTGCGGCAGTTCTCGCCCCACGTGTACGGGGTGGACATCGACCAGGAGCGGGTTCGCCAGGGGGCGATGGCTCTCCCCTACCTGGCGGTGGCGGTGAGCGAGCATTTACCCTTCGGCGACGCTACCTTCGAGGTCGTCCTCCTGCACGAGGTGCTCGAGCACGTCCGGGACGATCGGCTCACGCTGGGAGAGGCCGGACGGGTGACCAGACCGGGGGGAAGAATCGTTATCTATTGCCCCAATCGGCTCTATCCTTTCGAGACGCACGGCATCTTCCTGGGCAAGCGGTACCTGTTTGGCAACATCCCCCTGGTGAACTACCTGCCTGACGGGCTGCGCAACCGGCTGGTGCCCCACGTGCGGGCCTATACGAGACGAGACCTGAGACGGCTGTTCGCCGGTCTGGGGGCGAGGCCCATCGTCCATACGTGCGTTTTTCCGGGGTTCGATAACCTGGCGGTTCGAAGTGCCCTGGCGTCCTCAATCCTGCGCCGTGTCCTCTACCCGCTGGAAAATACGTCTCTGAGAAACTTTGGCCTGTCTCATTTCGTTGTACTAGAGAAGAGGGGATAGAGGGGTTATGGCCAGAGCGTACAGTTCTCGGCGGCGGAGGCTGCGGCGGCTCAACGGCGGTCGTCGGCGGTCAGGTCGTCCGTTGCTGTGGCTGGTCGGCGTTATGGTGTTGCTGCTGGCGATCGTGGCCATCGGCGGGGGGGTCTCGTTCGCGGTCTATTACCACTACGCGGAGGGCCTGGAGCGACCCGACATCGAACTGGCTCGCACCGGGTCGGCCGGCACTCGCATCTTCGACCGGAACGGCAAGCTGCTGTACGAGTTCGTGGACCCCCTGTCCGGGCTGAAGAATCCTGTCCCCCTATCGGAGGTCTCTCCCTGGCTGATCTACGCCACCATCTCCACTGAGGACGCCAGCTTCTACGACAACCCGGGGGTGAACATAAGGGGGCTCGTGCGGGCTGCCCTGGAGAACCTGACTCCCTTCGGGCCCGGCTTCTTGAAGGGCAGCGGCGGCAGCTCCATCACTCAGCAACTGGTGAAGAACGTCTACATTCCGCCCGAGGAGCGGGCCGAGCGGTCGCTGGGCCGCAAGCTCAAGGAGGTCATCCTGGCCATCGAGCTGAAGCGGCGCTACGACGACGACCAGATCCTGGAGTGGTATCTGAACCAGGTCTACTACGGCAACTTCGCCTACGGGGCTGAGGCTGCCGCCTGGCGCTACTTCGGCAAGCCGGCCAGGGACCTCAACCTGGCGGAGGCGGCGATGCTGGCCGGGATTCCCCAGGCACCCGGGATGTATTCCCCGGCCATCCCCGAGAACCGGCCGGGGGCCGTGCGGGAGCAGCACCGCGTTCTCGACCGGATGGTGAAGCACGGCTATATCACCGAGAAGCAGGCCGCGGAGGCCAAGCAGGAGGAGCTGGCCTTCGCGGAGGGGACCTTCCCCATTCAGGCGCCCCACTTCGTATTCTATGTGAAGGATGTCCTCACCAAGATGTGCGAGAAGGGGCAGCTAGAGCTGCCGGAGGACACCGACTGCTCTCAACTGGTGTACCGCGGCGGCCTGCGGGTCACTACCAGCCTCGACCTGCCGCTGCAGCAGAGGGCGGAGGGCATCATCGAGGAGGAGATCAGCGCCGTTGAGGACCGGTACGGTGGTCACAACGCGGCGGCGGTGGTCATCGAGCCGGCCACGGGAGAGATCCTGGCGATGGTGGGGAGCCGCAACTACTTCCGGGAGGACATCGATGGCCAGGTAAACATCACTACGTCTGAGCGCTCGCCGGGCTCGTCCATAAAGGTCTACACCTATCTGACCGCCTTCCTCCACGGTTGGACGCCGGCAACGGTTGTCAGGGATGAGCCCATCGACATCAAGGCGGAGAGCGGTCAGCCGATCCAGAACTGGAACTTCAAGTTCAAGGGGCCAGTCACCGTGCGCACGGCTCTGGCCGAGTCGATCAACATTCCGGCTGTCAGGACAATCCTGGCGATGGGTGTCAAGAACGTCGTCGACACCGCTCACAAGATGGGTATCACCTCCCTCAGCGATCCCGACCGCTACGGGCCTGCCCTCACCCTGGGCGGCGGCGAGGTGAGCCTTCTCGACCACACCTATGCCTACGGCGTCTTCGCCAACAACGGGCTGATGGCGGGCATGCCCACGGTGGAGGATCTGCCCTCGGGCTACCGACAGCTCGATCCGGTGGCCATCCTGACGGTGGAGAACACCCTGGGGACAGTGCTGTACCAGTACACGGGGGCCGATTCGCTGCAGGTGGTACCGGCGCCCTACGCCTACCTGATCACCGACATCCTCTCCAAGAGCGCCATCCGGTGGAGTGGTCTCACCATCTCCCGTCCGGCGGCCTCGAAGACGGGTACCAGCGAAAGGTTCCGCGATGCTGTGGTGATGGGGTATACCCCAGATCGGGCGGTGGGTGTGTGGATGGGCAACGCGGATAACACCCCCATGGCCGAGGGCACCTTCAGCTTTGTTGGCTCCGGCCCGATTTGGAAGGCGATAATGGAGGCCGCTCACGAGGGGGTGGAAGTGCACGACTTCGTGGTCCCGGGAGGCGTGTATTTCGCTCCTTGCGCTGGCAGACAGGAGGTCTTCGTGGAGGGTACCAAGTGCACGTACGTGCCGCCCAAGCCGAGCCCCACTCCTACCCCCAGTCGCACTCCCCAACCAACTCGCACCGGGACTCCGGCGACGCCGACGGCCACCGCCATAGCCACCCCGACACCCACCCCTGCAGTCACGCCCGCCAGCACGCCCTCTCCCGAGCGGACTCGACCCCCCCGCACCCCGAGGTCGGGTGACTAGTCCGGCCCCGGCCCGCAACTTGTACTCGACGTCCTGGGCAAAGCTTGCGCTATGGCTGCCAGGCTATAGTATTTAGGATCGGCTGGCGATGAGTGCTTCCTCGGGAGAGGGGATTGCAGGAAGATAGCCCTGAGCAAGGGGTTCATCGTGGACGCCTTCCGGGCGACGTTTTCATTCGACGGCCGCGGGTGCCCCGCCGCGGCCTGCACCGAGTGCTGGGCGTGCCGGGGCTGTTCAGCGCCGCTTACGGCAATGTTGGCTCCTCCATCTACTACGCCCTGGGTGTGGTCGCTCTCTTCGCCCTGGGCCTGACGCCCATAGCCTTCATCGTCGCTGGCCTTATCTTCGGCTGCACCGCTCTGACCTACGCCGAGGGGACCACTGCCATGCCCGAGGCGGGCGGGTCGGCCATGTTCGCCCGCCGCGGCTTCAACGAGCTGTTCAGCTTTATCGCCGGTTGGGCGCAGGTGCTCAACTTTGTGGTGACCATCGCCATATCTGCTTTCGCGGTGCCCAACTATCTGGCGGTCTTTGTGCCCATTCTCAAGACCTGGCCTGCGAACGCTATGTTTGGTATCGGCGTGGTGGGGTTTCTGGCGACCGTCAATGTCATCGGGGTGAAGGAGTCCTCAGGGGTGAACGTTGGTCTGGCTGTGCTGGGCCTGCTTACCCAGGTGTTCCTGGTGGTTCTTGGGCTGTTCCTCCTGCTCAACATCGACACCCTTATCGATAACGTGCACTGGGGGGTAGCCCCCAGCTGGGACAAGCTTGTGATAGGCATCGCCATCTCCATGATCGCCTACACCGGCATCGAGACGGTGTCCAACCTGGCCGAGGAGACGCGCAATCCAGCCAAGAACGTGCCGCGTTCCATGTTCGGCGTCTTCGGGACCGTTCTTTTTATGTATACCCTGTTCCCCCTGGTGGCCTTGAGCGCCATGCCGGTGGAGGAGGTGGCGCCGGGCCAGTTTGAGACGGAGCTGGCGGACGAGTTCATCCGCGACCCGGTGCTGGGGATCGTCGAGCAGTTCCCTGGCGAGGCCTTGCAGGCGGTGCTGTCGGTGTGGGTGGGCATCCTGGCTGCGACCATCCTGATCATCGCTGCGAACGCGGGAATGCTGGGGCTGTCGCGCCTGGTGTACTCTATGGGGCGCCACAGGCAGCTTCCGCCTGTGTTCAGCCAGATCGATGTCAAGCGACGGACGCCTGCCAACGCCATCGTCATCTTCGCGATCGTGGCGGCTGTGCTGATCATTCCGGGCAAGCTGGAGGTGCTGGCCAACGTGTATGCCTTCGGGGCGATGCTATCGTTTGGCCTGGCCCACTTGTCGATCATCGCCATGCGGGTGAGGGAGCCGGGGATGACGCGCCCCTTCAGGATTCCGTTCAACCTGCGGGTGGCTGGCAGACAGATTCCCGTGACGGCGGTCATCGGTGCCGTGGGCACGCTCTTCACCTGGGTGGTGGTAGTGGTGACCCAGGAGGCTGCCTGGGCGATAGGATTCCCCTGGCTGGTGGCAGGGCTGGTCATCTACCTGCTCTATCGGTGGGCCATCCACGAGTCGCCGATGAAGACGGTGAAGCTGGAGGAGGAGTAGAGTGGCAGCGGCTCGTTGTCACCTCCGTCGGTCGTGATATTATTGACGTAAGGCCGTGTGGCGGCTGGTGACGAAGGGAGGGTGATCATGGTCAAGGGTGGTGTTGAGAGACCCTTCGAGTACGAATATCGGCCGGGCGAGGAGCTGGTGCTGCGCTTCCGTAGTCCGCTGATCGACCTGATTCCGACGGAGGTTCACGAGCATCTGGTGGCGGGCAGGAAAGAGCTTCTTCTGGCCATGCGCAGCTTTGTGGACGCGGCCATCAGCCGGCTGGAGGAGCGAGAGCAGGCGAGGGCGCGGCGGCGCAGCGAGATCAAGGTGGAGTGAGGCTCCCGACTGCCCTTTCGGCCAGCAGGCGGTCCAGGTCCTCTTCGCTGGTGATCTCGGCAACCGACCGGATGAAGTCGCCCAGGGAAGGGCTCAGCCGCCGCAGCTCCTGCATCTTGGGTCCGATAGGGCTGCTGGAAGCGGGCGTGTCGGCGTATAGCCCGTGGAAGGCGAAGTAGGCCTGGTTGATCTTGCGGATGTAGAAGCCGTTTTCGGCCAGGAATTTCCTCTTTTGCTCCATCAGCGCCTCGGCCTCCGCGATCTTTCCCTCACTTAGAAGCCTGTCCACCTCCAGGCGCAGCTCGTGCATCTCCGCCCTGAAGTCGATGCGCGGCTCCTCGCGTGCGGCGTCGGCGGCGGCGACGGAGTTCGAGTGGGGCAGGGGGAAGCGCTGCTGCACTAGGTGCGCTATCTCCCGGCCGCCGATGTTGGCGACGGTCTCGTTGAGGGTGCGCAGGGTCTCGTTGTCGAAGTAGTGGCTGCCCAGGGGGTGGAAGAAGAGGTAGTGGTGCAGCCACTCGTGGGCGGCCGTCTCCAGAGCGCTCTCATAGCTGTCGTACTCGGGTATGGTACTGGGGTAGGTGGCGATTCCGCCGAGGTTCACCACCAGGCTGGAAGCGCCGGTGGCGGCCGTCTCCCCTTCCAGCGCGGTCACCTGCTCGCCGGTCAGGCCGCGGCGGAGGAGGATGGACCGGTCGAGGGAGATGCGGTCGCGGGGGGAGATGACCAGCAGGCGCGGCGGCTGGTCGAACTCGAAGTCCAGGGGCGGGAAGACGAAGCGCACCCTGGAGAAGAGGGGTAGGGAGGTGGTGAGCCCTTCGTCCTGGGCCACGGTGGACAGCCGCTTCTCCAGGATGTTCTCCACCTTGTTCTCCAGCCGCCGGTGCTCGTTGCGCTTCTCATCGAGGGGCGACCGCAGGGATTCATCTCCGTCCTCGGCTATCTCTCGCTCCAGGGATGTCACCTCCGCCGCGAGGGCGAAGTATCGCTGGATCGTTTCGTTTTCCTCTTCAACGCTGGGGCCGTCATCGAAGAGGTGGCCGATCTCGTACAGCCAGCGGTTGAGGAGGTGGCGGACCTCCCAGCCGGTGAGGTCGTAGGTGAAGGGGGCGGCGGCTTTCGATATGGGGTCGGAGGGTCCGCCGCCGCGCACCAGGACGAAAGCGCCGGCCACGGCGGTGCCCAAGAGGAGGAGGCTTCCAACGGCTGCTGCTATTCGCCAGGACATTGAGCGGACGAAGGAGAGGCTAGGTGCTCTCCATTCACTTCCACGCTGTCGAGGATGTCCAGGGGTTCCTCCTGGCCGTCGAGAGCTCTCAGGATTTCGTAGGTGGTCGACCTCTGAGCGGGGCGCCGGCCCACATCGCGGATCAGGGTCCTCAGTTCCCTGGGGCGCATCAACTGGCCGTGGATGGCGCCGGCAGCGGTGGATATGCTCTCGTTGATCAGGGTGCCGCCGAAGTCGTTGGCGCCGGCATTGAGGCAGAACTGAGCGAGCTTGGGGCCCTCCTTGACCCAGGAGACCTGGACGTTGGGGATCCAGTTGTTCAACATGAGTCTGGATACGGCGTACATTTTCACCACCTCGCTACCCGTGGCCCCGGCCCGAACATCCTTGACCAGGCCTTCCCTGTACATAGGGGCCTCCCAATATACGAAGCCGAGGGGGACGAACTCGGTGAAGCCGCCGGTCTCCTTCTGGATGTCCCGCAGAAGGGAAAGGTGTCTCGCCTTGTGCCAGGAGCTCTCGACGTGACCGTACATGATGGTGGAGCTGGAGGGGATGCCGAGGCGATGGGCAGTGGTGACCACGCGGACCCAGTCGGCGGTGCTGATCCTGCCGGGCGAGATGACCTTGCGGATGCCATCGTCCAGGATCTCGGCGGCAGTGCCGGGCAGGCTGCCCAGGCCGGCCTCCTTAAGCATCTTGAGGTACTCCTCGAGCGGCGTCCTCGACCGAACGGCGCCGTAGAGCACTTCCTCGGGGGAGAAGGCGTGGATGTGGATATCAGGGACTTCCTTCTTGATGGCGCGGCAGATATCGATGTACAGGTGGCCGTCCATCTTCGGTGGTAGGCCGGCCTGAATGCACACCTCCGTCGCTCCCAGCTCCCAGGCCTCCTTGGCCCTGCGCACCAGTTCCTCGACGGGCAAGAAGTAGGCCTCCTCCTGGCGATGGCCGCGGCTGAAGGCACAGAAGCCGCATCGCTTGATGCAGACATTGGTGAAGTTGATGTTGCGGTTGATGACGTAGGTCACTACGTCGCCGACGGTTCTGCGCCTCACCTCGTCGGCGGCCAGGATCAGGGGGTTGAGCGCGGGGCCTTCGGCGTCGAACAGGACGACGGCTTCCTGCTGGGAGATGTCCTCGCCTTGCAGGCTCTTGTCGAGGACGCGGGCCACGGTCGGGTCGATGGCGCCCAGCATGCGCTCCCAGGAGGAGCGCAGCTGGGGGAGGCTTAGGGGATCGGGGGCGCTGGCTACCATCGTTGCTCCTCCCTTCGGACGTAGCCGTCGCGGTCGGTCCAGGCAAGGGCTCGCTGCCGCAATGAGTCGCGCAGGAAGCCGTCTTGGCGGGTGAGGTATTCGGGGTAGATGGCCAGTCTCTCCCGCAGCTCGAAGCCGGCCTCCTCGGTGACGGCCTTCAGCTCGGCGATGCTGGGCCAGGGGGCCTCCGGGTTGATGAAGTCGCTGGTGACGGGCGAGACACCGCCCCAGTCGTTTATGCCGGCTAGCAGATAGGACTGGTATGCCTGCGGCGCCAGGTTGGGGGGAGCCTGGATGTTCATGGCCGGAAGGAGGAGGCGGGCCACGGCTACGGTCCTCGCCATATCCAGCAGCGACGGCTCGCGCCAGCCGCGCATGGCTGTGTCTTCCTTGACCCGCAGGTTCTGGATGATGACCTCCTGGATGTGGCCGTGGCGGGCGTGAAGCTCCTTGATGGCGAGGAGGGAGTCGACCCGCTCCTGGGGGGTCTCGCCGATGCCGATGAGGAGGCCGGTGGTGAACGGCACTCTCATCTCGCCGGCGCAGGCGATGGTGCCCAGCCTTGCCTCGGGCACCTTGCCAGCACACTTCCAGTGGGGGCCGCCGGGTGCCATGAGGCGGGTGCTAACGTTTTCCAGCATGAGGCCCATGCTGGCGTTGACCTCCCTAAGCTCGGCCAGTTCCTGGCGGGTGAGGACGCCGGGGTTGGCGTGGGGCAGGAGGCTCGTCTGTTCCAGGACCAACTCGCACATGGCCCGGAGATAGGAGACCATGGTGCGATGCCCCAGATGGGCCAGTTGTTCTCTTACCTGGGGGTATATCTCCTCGGGCTTTTCGCCCAGGCTGAACATGGCCTCCTTGCAGCCCTGCTGTCTGCCGGCTTCGGCCACGGCCAGGACCTCGTCGGGGGTCATGGTGTGGGCCTGGGGATCGCCCGGGGCCTTGGAGAAGGTACAGTAGCCGCAGCGCTGGCGGCAGAGGTTGGTGAGAGGGATGAAGACCTTGCGAGAGTAGGTTGCCGTTCGCCCCTTGTAGCGGTCGCGCACGAGGCTGGCGGTCAGCATCAGAGCCGACAGGTCGTTCCCCGTGGCGTCGATGAGGCGGTACGCGTGCTCGGGGAGGAGGTCATGGCCGGCAAGCGCCCTGGCTAGCGTTTCCTGGAAATCGTCAGAGAGGCTGCTGTGGATAGTGTGCTTCGACGTCGTCATGCCCTGCCCAAAGATGCCATCCGCCACCAGCCGGAATCATAGTGGCTACTATAGGTCTAGTAACAGACTTCGGACTAATAGTATAATGGCTCGCCATGCCTGTCGAGGTGCTCTCCTTCATCGGCGGAACGGGTCCCGAGGGCCTGGGCCTGGCCGTCCGCTTCGCCGCCGCCGGTCACGAGATCGTCATCGGTTCGCGCTCGCCGGAGCGTGCCCGGCAGGCGGTGGAGAAGATAGAGGCCCGTGTGCCTGGGGCGCGGGCAACGGGAATGGTCAATCAGGAGGCGGTGGGCAGAGGGGACATCGTGTTCGTTACCATTCCCTTCGCCGGCCACAGGGACACGCTGGAGGCGCTGGCGCCGGCTATCGGGGCGAAGGTGGTGGTGGACGTGGTGTCGCCGCTCTCCTTCGGGGACGGGAAGATCGCCGCCATCGCCGTGCCCGAGGGCTCGGCGGCGGAGCAGGCGCAGGCGCTTCTGCCCGAGGCGCAGGTGGTGGCCGCCTTCCACCACCTCGACGCCAGCGAGCTTATGCGGGTGGAGAGGCCGATGGGGGCCGATGTGGTGGTGTGCGCCGACCATCAGGAGGCCAAGAAGAGGGTGATGGCGCTGGCCGAGGAGATAGAGGGCGTGCGGGGCCTGGACGGGGGCCCTCTGGCCAACAGCCGCTACCTGGAGCAGTTCACCGTTGTCCTCCTGAGCCTGAACAAGACCTACAAGGCCCGTACCTCCCTCAAGATCGCCGGAATCCCCAGCAGCCCCAAGGGCTAGGCCCAGGCGGACGCTATGGCTCTCCAGGTGCAGATCATCGGTGTCGGTGGCATGCCCGACGTTCGTCCCGGCGACGACCTGGCGACCCTGATCCTGGAAGCCATTCGCGGGCAGGGCGTGGACATCGAGGACGGCGACGTGCTGGTGGTCACTCAGAAGATCGTGTCGAAGGCCGAGGGGCGGCTGGTGGACCTGCGTCAGGTGGAGCCGTCGCCTCAGGCCCGGGAGCTGGCCGCCCGGACGGGCAAGGACCCGCGGCTGCTGGAGGTGATCCTGCGGGAGAGCCGGCGCATCGTCCGGCAGGAGCGGGACGTTATCATCTGCGAGACCAAGCACGGGTTGGTCTGCGCCAATGCCGGCGTGGACACCTCCAACGTCGGCGGCGGCGTGGTTTCGCTGCTGCCTCAGAACCCTGACCAGTCGGCGGAGCGGATTCGGGCCGCTATACAGGAAAAGAAGGGCGGCATCTCGATCGCGGTGATCATCTCCGATACCTTCGGTCGGCCCTGGCGGGAGGGGCACACCAACGTGGCGATAGGCCTGGCGGGCATGAGCGCCATGAAGGACTACGTGGGCCAAACGGACCCCCACGGCTACGTCCTGCGGGTGAGCACCATGGCCGTGGCGGACGAGCTGGCGGCGGCGGCTGAGCTGGTGATGGAGAAGCTGTCGCGGGTGCCGGTGGCCATCGTGCGCGGGTTCGACTACCAGCGGGCGGAAGGCTCCGGCCGCGAGCTCATTCGGCCGCAGGAGAGGGACCTCTTCCGCTGAGCGGGGGAAGGGACTGGATGTCAAGGCATAGCCGTACTGGGCTGCGAAGGGAGGGCGAGCGATGACAGGTGAAATGTCGGAAGGGGTCAGGAAGCTCTTCGAGGAGGCCAATTTCGCCCACCTGGCGACGCTGATGCCAGACGGGTCGCCGCAGGTGACCCCGGTGTGGGTGGACTTTGACGGCAGGCACGTCCTGGTGAACACGGCAGAGGGCAGGCAAAAGCCCAGGAACATCCGGCGCGACCCCCGCGTTGCCATCGACGTGATCAGGCAGGGGAGCGAGTACGCTCACGCTTCGGTGCGCGGACGGGTGGTGGAGATCACGAGCGAGGGGGCGGAGGAGCACATCGACAGGCTGGCCAAGAAGTACCTGGGACGGGACACCTATCCGTTCCGACAGCCCGGCGAGCAGCGGATAATCCTCAAGATCACGCCGGAGCACGTCTCATCGATGATGGTCGATTAGGGGACGGGCCCAAGGGCCGACCTCTAGTCGTTTTCTGCAGGTCATCTGCGCTGGCGCCCGCCAGCTTTGGGGCAGGGACCTGCCGGTGCCGCTAAGGCCGCTCGGCGAAGACGAACCCGTCGTCGGGTAGCCGATCCTTCTTCCTTCTATCCCGCCTCTGGAATATTGCGCCGTTTGGTGGTGCTGTCAAGCAGCGCGCGCTAGTCCGTGTACCAGTCGATGATGGCGTCGCCCCAGAGGAGGGAGATGATGGCCCCGAGGGCGATAAAGGGGCCATAAGGGATGTACTGGCCCCGCCGCACGGTCCCGGTGAGCAACAGGATGGCGGCTATCAGGCCGGCGCTGA
>JAUWYP010000005.1 GCA_030615765.1 Dehalococcoidia bacterium
GGCAAGCGGGCCGGTAGCTCAGTGGAAGAGCTCCGGACTTTTAATCCGGGAGTCGTGGGTTCGAATCCCACCCGGCCCTCCAACTACCTTTAGGTCCTGCTATCTGCGTGCCGTACTCGGCGAAGCCGTCGATGAGCCGCCGGAGCACCTCGCGGGAGTCGGGCGGCGGTTCGGTGAGCAGCGATTCGTCTAGTCCGTGTCGGTGAACTCGAAGGCCTCAAGGCGACGTACTGCGAGGAGGAGAGCGACGGCGGCGGCCATGACGACGAGTATCAGGCCCTCGGGCCCGCCAAGGTCGGCCTCGAAGTCCCCTTCGCTGACCGTCGAGATGAGGTCGGCAATGCCGAGGCAGTACTGGCGGATGCTGAGGTAGCGGCTGCCCGTGAATAGCTCCGTGACGAGGCCCTCCCAGATGAAAACGTAGCCGAGCCCGACGAGCAGGGCGCGGCTCGTGGCGACGCTAAGCACTATGAAGACAGCGGTATAGGCGAACACCCCGAGGAGTGTCGCGATCGCGAACCCCATCACGATCCCTTCCTCCGGCACTCCCTGGAGCGCGATGAGGCCGGAGACAACGGTGGCTGGCAGCACGAACACGGCCGCGACCAGCGCCGCAGCCGCGAACTTCGCGCCGACAATCTCGCGCCGGCGGACGGGCTTGGCGAGGATGTACACGGCGGTTCCGTCCTCGACCTCCGAGCCGAGGGCGGACGTCCCGAGGATGAGGCAGACGAGCGGGAGGATACTGGTGACCAGGATGCCGTCTAGGAGGATGTTCGCGGTCCAGTCGTGCTGGTCGAGGTGGTCGCCGAGGCGGTAGACGAGAGCAACTATCACAGGGATGAGCGCGAGGCCGAACATGAGAAGGGAGCGGCGCCGCCCGGCGAACTGCTGCAGCGTGAGCGTAAAGACCGTGGCGTTCATCGCTTCACCAGGTAGGAGAAGACGCTCTCCAGAGACTCGTCGGTCGGCACCAGTTCCTGGAGCCTGATCCCCTCCGTCTTCGCGATTCTCGGCGCCGCACGGATGAAGTCGGCGAATTGCGACGTGCGCACTGTCAGATGCTCGTCGTTCAGTTCGACTCCGGAGACGGACTCGTCCGCTACAAGCGCGACCGCGAGCCGCCGGTTGTCACTGGACCGAACGGTGAACGTATGCGGACGGTCGGTCATCAGGCGACGGATCGCACGGAAGTCACCAGAGGCAGCGAGCCTGCCAGCGACGATCACAAGGACGTTATCGGCGAGGCGCTCGACCTCGTCCAGAATGTGGGAGGAGAACACGATCGTGTGGCCCTCGGCGGCCATGCGGCGCAGGAGGTCCATCGTCTGCAGCCGCTGGGAGGGATCGGTGCCGCTCAATGGCTCATCCAGCAGAAGGATCTGCGGGTCGTGAACGATCGCGGCGGCGAGCTTGATACGCTGCTTCATCCCCTTCGAGTAGCCGCCGAGGCGGCGGTCCTGGGCCGCCTCCATGTCGGCCGCGCGGATCGCCCGGCGTGCGGCCTCGGCAGGATCGCTCAGGCCGAAGAGCTTTGCGCTCGTCAGCACAAACTGGTAGCCGGTGAGGAATGCGTAGAGGGTTTCCTTCTCCGGTACGAAGCCGACATCCCGGTACATCTCGTGGTTGCGCCACGCGGGTCTACCCGCGATCCGCACCGTGCCTTTCGACGGGCGGAGCAAGCCGGCAGTCATGTGCAGTATCGTGCTCTTGCCGGCGCCGTTGGGACCGAGCAGGCCGGTGATGCCGGGCCTCAGTGAGAACGACACGTCGTTGACGGCGACGACGTTGCCGTACCAGCGGGAGACGTTGACGAGCTCTACAGTCGGCGAAGGAGAGGCTGAGGAACCGGACAGCTCGCTCTGCGATGTCGCCGTCATGCCGAAATCCTCCCATAGCGGCGGAGCAGCAGGGCGAGCATGAGGAGCGCGACTAGGGCCGCGTCGATCGCGTACGCGACGCCGGGGAGATCGGCCTTGGCGTGCTGCGTTTCGGGATCGAACGTGGCGCCGAAGAACCAGAAGGTAAAACCCTGGACGACGTGACCCGGACTGAGTAGCAGGACGAACTGCCCCACATCCTGATCGGCGGCTTCGAAGACGCTCGCCGCGACGACGGAGGTGAGGAGGAATGCGGCGAGGATACCGACGGTGGAGTACGCGCGCCGCGGCGTCTGCGCTGCGATGACGAGGCCGATGCCGGCGATGAGACAGGAGAGCAGAACGGCGCTGCCGAGAACGGATGGTAGGTCCGTCCATTTGTCCTGCAGATAGTCGCCGAAGTGGTCCGCCGCAAGTCCGTTCCCGACGAACATGGTCACCTGGGGAATCACGGTTATCGCGAGCAGGCCAGTGACGAGTGCGGCGAACTTCGCGAGAGCATAGTCCTGACGCCTCAGCGCCCGCGAGAAGTACAACGACAGCGTATGTGTGCGCTGGTCGCGGCCGACGAGTTCCGGCGCAACGACGGCGCAGAAGATGACGAGCACGATCTGGATTATGAAGTAGTAGTCCTCCGGTCGGCTGACCTCGACATCTTCCGGGGCGATCGCGGCGACCCCGAGTTGGATAACGGCGGGAAGAAACGCGATCACAGCGAGACCCATAGGGCCCACTTTGCTCGAAAGCGAGCGGCCGATGCCGAAGACGCTGCGGACGCTGTAGATGTATAGCGCCCAGATCGCATGCCGCCGACCGAGACGGACGCCCTCGTAGCGCTTGTAGCCGAGATCGTAGATGCTGCCGACTGTTGATTCAGACACGGGAGCCTTCCTGCTCTTCTCCGGCCGGAAGGGACTGGAACAGCTCTTCGAGCCGCCGCCGGCTCTGCTCCAGCCGCACCAAACCTAGTCCCAAGTCGACGACGCTATCCCGGATGATGTCCAGCAAGGCGTCGTCCTCTTTCTGCACGAGGAGGAAGCGGCCGCTCCTGTTCACAGCGACGCCCTGCTCCCGCAGCCGGTCCGCGAGCTGACCGACATCGCCATCGACCTCGATGGCGAGGACGCTGGTGGGCGCAGTGAGCGCGGTCATGGAGGCCGACCGGACGAGGCGGCCGTCTTCGATCTCGACGAGATGGTCGCAAACCCGCTCGATCTCGCTGAGCAGGTGGGACGAGAGGACAATGGTGATCCCGAACTCGGTACCGATGCGGCGGATGAGGTGCAGCATCTCGTCCCGGCCCTCCGGGTCGAGGCCGTTGGTCGGCTCGTCTAGGAGCATCAGCTTGGGGTCGTGCACTAGCGCCTGGGCGAGCTTGACGCGCTGCTTCATGCCGGTGGAGTAGCCGCGCATTTCGCGATACCGTTCCTCGAATAGGCCTACATGCCGCAGCGTCTCAGCCGTGCGCTCGCGCGCGGAGGCGCGCGGCAAGCCGCTGATTTGCGCCATGTGTGCTACGAACTCGGTGGCTGACACTTCAGTGGGAAGGCAGTCGTGCTCCGGCATGTACCCGACGAACTGGCGAAGTTCAGGCCCTTGCCGGAAGACGTCGAACCCCATGACCTCGCCTGACCCACTGGTCGGTTGCAGCAGCCCTAGCAGGATCTTGATGAGCGTACTCTTCCCGGCGCCGTTGGCACCGACGAGCCCGATGATGCCGGGCTCCAGCTCGAGGTCCAGCCCATCCAGCGCCGTGACCCTGGCGAAGCGTTTGGTCAAGCTGACCGTACGAATCAACGACAAATCAGAAATCCAATCCCTGTCCCGCCGCTGGACCGACAGGTGCAACTCGCGGTAATCCAATTGTACACGGCGGCCCTACGCGGCGTCAGGGGCCGAACGTCCAGGTGGCGCCGTTGGGGTCGGTGACGAGGACAAGGGGGCAGCTGAACTGCTCCAGCTGGGCGAGGTCGCTTATGTTTGGCCTGTCGGGGATGAAGCGGCTCCAGACGTGACCGGCGCCGAGGACATAGATCACTGCCACCTGGCCGCTGATGTCGGCGGTGGCCGTCTCGATGTCCTGCGTGGGGCCTGCATAGCAGACGCTGTTCCATCCGGGCGCCAGGTTCACGATCGTGAGGGCTGTGCCGGAGATCTCCTGCTGCCAGGTAGCGTCGCTGCCCATGAGAATGAACAGCGAATCGTAGGGGCTGAGAGTGGCGATGGTGCTGACGTCTGGCCGGCCGGCGAACCACTTGTCGAACTGCTGATCGGGCCTCAAACGGTAGATGGCCACGACGCTGTTCAGGGCGTTGGCCAGAGCGCTCTCAAGGGGCTGCTTTGGCCCCCGGTAGCAGACAGTGTTCCAGCCGTGCACCAGGGAAACGGGGAATGTGGTGTCGGGTGGAGGTGGACCTGGGAACAGCTCCGGCCCGAAGCCAGCGAAGAGGGCATCGGCATCGCCTTGATAGGCGTCGGAGGTGATGCCTGCGACCACGGCGATGGACTCATCGGAGATGATGACCGCGGCTCCCTCGAAGTCGTCTGGCAACAGTGGGTCAGTATGTTGGTCGAAGGTCTTGGAGCCCGTCACGGCGTCGCTGAAGCTCGCAGAACCTGCGCCCAGCGCGTCGCCGTGGTAGGTGATTTCGATGTTGGCGGTACCGCCGTCGGCCACCTGAACGCGGAACCAGGAGTTCCAGCCGGCGGCATCGCCGAATGGTCCCTTCCAGCCGGAATTCTTGTAGACCACCGGTAGCCAAACGCTGGTGGAGGCCGCCGATTGGGGGATGCCCGTGAAGGCCTTGAAGGAGGCCTTGTCCGGGAAAGCCGAGGTCGTCGTCTGGATGACCGCCAGCGGCTGCTCACCAGTGATGACGGCCGAGCCCACAAAGCCATCGGGTAGCTCGGCTTCCAGGGCTTGGTCGATGACGGTGGAGGCCAGGACGACAAAGGTCTTGCGCAGGGAGCCGTCGGGCTCGGGAAGGCGCTCATCGCAGCAATAGATAACGGTCACCTCGGTCGTCTGGGTGGGGTCAGCGGCGCCAATGGCAAACTTGGTGTTCCAGGCGGTGCCCTCGCCGAAGTTCTTGAACACCAGGGGCACCAGGACAGCGGTGGATAAGTCACCGGTCCCGGAAGGGTTCCACCCCAAGCCCTTGTAGGAAGCGAAGCTGGGCCGCTGGCTGTTGAAAATGTCAGCGCCTGCGGCCAGCAATGCGGTAGCGGTCTCCTCTTCGCCGTTAGGCACCGTCTCCACGATGAGGGAGCCCTCGAACTGCTCGGGCAGTTCCTCAGTCATGTTGGCCTGGTTGCGTAGGATGGTGCCCCCGGCCGGCAGGGGCAGGCCGCCGTTGGGGCACTGGGGGTCCACCAGAGCATCGGCCAGCGGCTCGCTGAAGACCAGCGTGCCGTCGTGGCTGCGATAGGTCATCTGAACGCAGACGGCGGTGGCTGCGCTCACGTTCTGAATGGCGAAGCGGGTGTTCCAGGCGGCGTCGGGGCCGAAGCGGCTGTAGATGAGCGGCAGGTAGATACGGTTGAAGCCGGCTGAAAGGCCGTCGTCGCCGCCCAGGGAGAGCAGGTCTCCCTCTTCGATGTACGTGAGGATGACGCTCTTTATGGGCTGATCAGCGGTGATGACGGCAGAGCCAGTGAAGCCGTGGGGCAGATCGGGCTGCTGGGCCTGATCGAAGACAGTCGAGGCGCCGGGAGCGAGCTCGTCGACCCTGTCCTCAGCGATGCGCACGCCGTCGGGGTCGTAGTAGTCGACGATGACCGAAGCGGTGAACAGGCCGGCGTTCTGCACCCAGAAGGAGGTGTTCTCCACCCCCAGGGTGTAGGGCTGGCCAACGACGGCGGCGGCAATGGAGGGATCCGTGGGCTCGGCCTTGAGGCCGCGGGGGAGATAGAGGCTGACCAGAATCGCCAACAGCGACAGGGAGGCACCGAAGCCTATCGCTACCCAGAGTGGTCTCCTCATAGTCGGCTACGTCTTCCTCGCCCCACGCCTGAACTCAATGCCTTATCGTAGCCCGACCACGTTGGCAAGTCAATCTGAGCAGAAGGCTAGGAGCAGGGCAATGGCCTGAAGGGTCGGGTGGGGTTCGTACGCCTCCGGTCGCTGGGGGAAGAGGCAGGGGTGCTCCGAGTGACCGGCAAGCCTCGTGAGCACCCCTGGGGAAGGGAAGAACCTCGATCTGCGCGATGGGGGCGATGTCTCATGCGGGCGGTGAGCGCTCCGTTAGGGCCAGCACGTTCCTGGGCACATAAGGGCTATGTATTCGTTTCATCTACCCCATTCCTTGTCCGGTTGATAGGACCGTTGCTTCGACAGTCCGTCCACTATCGCTCTCTAGTAGCGGCGACTGCTGGCAGCCGGGCCTGCGATAAGCCTGGGTCGTGCCCCCTGCTCATTCCTTCAGAAGGGAGGAATGAGCACGGTAGCCAAGGGTGGTGTGGAGGAAAAGGGGGGCTATCGCTTCTGAGGCCGATGTCCCTTTTCTGTCACTTATTGCGGCAGTAGAAGACTATCACCTCCTCCCTGCTCTACTGTGCAGGCTCCCGCCAGTGAGCGCGGGGACACTGAACAGGTTGCCTGGCACAGCAGTCCCTTGTCGGAAGTGCCCCATAAAGGAGCCAGCAGGGAGGATGGAGACCGCTGCCGCAAAGCCGAACGCCGCAATGGGCCTCCGACTATGCCTCTCCGGGCGAGGCGTCTCGGCCAGCTTGCGGCGCTCGCAGATGCGATGTCGAGCACTATGTCCCAACCTCCTTCGGCAGCCCGGCAACCATAGCCTGTCGGCCTTAGGCCCGTAGCTTTGCGCCCCGCCCTTTCGGACGGTTCGCCTTTGTCGAGAGTGTGGGCACTCCGGTTGGCGTCACCTAGTTAACATAACTAGGCTTCTATATGTTAGACATCGCCAGGGGCGAAGTGTTACAGGGGGATCAGGGTGAGGTTGGGAGAATTGATGGATCGAGGGTGAATGCTCGATCCGCGTGTTGCTCCGGGATGGGGAAGGATGAGGATGGGAGCTAGGTTGGAGGGGATTCGAACGTAGCTACTTCTTTTCCCAGATGAACTCGCAGATGGGGTCGCCCTTGGGGATGGCCTTGGTGAGGACCCACCTGTACTGGGGGTTGATGGCCTCGGCGATGCCGTCGCAGATGGGGTGGAAGGCGTAGCAGACATCGATGGGGAGGTTCTGGAACGGGCAGGCGGTAACCTGTTTCACCACTCTGTCCGGACTGGCGTCGGTGGGCTTGCCCACAACCCTCAGCACCTGCTCCTCCATCAGGTGGGTAATGGCGGAGAGGGCGAGGGCATCGTTGCCAGTGATACCGAGTTCGGGTGCCAGGGAAGCGATCTCTTTTCCGAGCTGCTTCAAGGAGGGGTAGATGATCTTCAGAGTCTCCTCCGAGCCAAACCTGTCGACCATGGCTTGCATCAGCACCGCGGTGGCCCGACCCAAGAGAACCACTGCCTGCTGGTGCGCCATCTCCGGAGGCAACCGCGGCACCTGCACTTCGGCCATAGCGTTTCACATCCTTTCCCTGTTCTGCTGCGGCGCCATTATACCCTAGTCTTGTTCGTAGCCAACCTCCGGCGTGAGCGGGATGGTGCTTGCCATGAAAGTCCCACTGCCGCGGGCGATTTCCCGGCCCTCCGAATCGACTACCTCAGCCTCCGCGATAAAGAAACGGCGAGAATGGTGGACTACGCGACCGATCGCCTTCATTTCCCCCTCCGAAATGGGGCGAGTCAGGTATAGGTTGAACGAGACGGTTAGGGCAAAAGCGTCCTCAAGCAGTGAGTTGACCGCGAAGAAGGCAGCATCATCGAGGGCCTTGAAATACAGGTAACCATGGACGGCGCTGGCGGCGTGAAAGAAATCCGGGCGCACCGGGATGGTCACCTCCGCACGCCCCTCGCTCACTCGCATCGTCGGGGCATGATACTTGTTCGTCGGTGCGGAAGCATACATCCGCTCTAGCTTTCGGTAATGCTCCTCTTTGGTCAATTCGCACCTCCTCTTACAGCCAGCCGGTGCGGGTTCGGGAGCGTGCTGGCCGGGCGAATTTGCAGACTTGGCAAGGGCGACGGAACGCTTAGACTAGGGGTTCCGCGGTGGCGGCTTCTGGGTGGGGGCGAAGCCGTGCCGCATGAGGTTTTCGGTTATGGTGCGAGGCTCCATGAACTGCCTGAGGTAGTCGGGGCCGCCGGCCTTCGAGCCGATGCCCGACATGGCGAAACCTCCGAAGGGCTGGCGGCCGATCATGGCGCCGGTGCAGCCGCGGTTGATGTACAGGTTGCCGACACGAAACCGCTCGCGCGCCAGTTCGATGTGGGAGCCGCTGCGGCCGTAGAAGGACCCGGTCAGGGCATATGGCGTGTCGACGGCGATGTCGATGGCTTCCTCCACTGTCGAGGCGCGCAGCACCGCCAGCACGGGGCCGAAGATCTCCTCCTGGGCGATGACGGCGTGCGGGTCCACCTCGCCGAAGATGACCGGAGCGACGTAGAAGCCTCCGTCGCGCGGGGCCTCGCCCTGGAACAGGAGGGACGCCTCGCTGCGGCCGATCTCGATATAGCGTTCGATTCCGGCCTTGGCCTCGGCGGTGATGACCGGTGGCACAAAGGTGGCGGGGTCTTCGGCCGGGCCGACACGCAGGCTGCGCGTGGCCTCGACAACCCTTGAGACGAGGCGATCATATATGGCATCGAGGGCGATGACGCGGCTGCAGGCACTGCACTTCTGGCCCGCGTAGCTGAAGGCGCTCTTCACGATGCTGAGGACGGCCTGGTCGAGGTCGGCGTCGTCGTCGACGATGATGGCGTTCTTGCCGCCCATTTCGGCGATGACCTTCTTGATCCCTCTCTGGCCCTCCTTGGTCTGTCCGGCGGTCTCCACGATCCACAGCCCGACCTCGCGGCTGCCGGTGAAGGCGATCAGGTCTACGTCAGGATGCTCCACCAGTGTCGCCCCCACCGCGTCGCCGGGCCCCGGCAGGAACTGGGCTACCCCAGGCGGGGCTCCCGCGCGGCGGAGGATGTCGACGAGGCGAGCGGCAATCAGTGGCGCTGGCCCCGCCGGCTTGAGGATGACGGTGTTCCCGGCCACGAGCGCCGCAGTGGTCATTCCGCAGGGGATGGCCAGGGGGAAGTTCCAGGGGGAGATGATCGCGGCCACGCCGCGGGGCTGATAGCGATAGTCGTTGTACTCCCCGGGTAGGGAGAGCAACTCCTTGGGGCTGGCCAGGGCGAGCGCCTCGCGCGCGTAGTACTCCAGGTGGTCGATGGCCTCGTCAAGGTCGGCGTCGGCCTCGCGCCAGGGCTTGGCCTCTTCCAGGATCTCGATGGCGGTCAGGTCATGGCGCTCGCGCCGCATGATGGCTGCGGCGTCGAACAGCACCTGTGCCCGCTCCCGTGCCGAGCGGTCTCGCCAGGCTGGGAACGCTTGTCTGGCGGCTTCAATCGCTTGCCGCGTGAGATCGACGTCCGCCAGTCCCACATCGCAGATGACTTGGTCCGGGCGGGCGGGGTTCACGCTCGGCTGCCGATGTTTCGTCTCGGCATGCTCGCCGGCCACGAGCGGGCCGCAGGTCTCGGGAAGGCGCTCCCTGAGCTGCTCGATGGCGGCGGCAAGGTCCTGTCGGCCGCGCGCCGTGTGGAAGGGCGTATCGGGCACGTTGCGGAACGTGCCGGGGACATCGGTCGGCCGGACGCGAGGGATGGTCATCGAGGGTGGTCCGGCGGGCGGCGTCACGCCGGGCGCGGCCAGCAACTCGGAGACCGGTGCTCTCTCCTCCAACATCTCGAAGAGCCAGGACTGGCTGGAGGCATTCTCGAGCAGCCGTCGCACTAGGTAGCCCATGCCCGGGATGAGCTCACCCACCGGCGTGTAGATGCGGAGTCGCTCGTGGGCGGCGATGGCCGCCTGTAGCGCCTCTGCCATCCCGTACAAGAGCTGGAACTCGAGGGCGCGCGGCGGCAACCCCCGCTGGCGCGCGGACACGATGGCGTGGGCGACGGAGCGCGCATTATGGGTGCCGAACGCCGGGAGCAGGTGAGGGTAGGCGTCGAGGAGGACCTCCGTGCAGCGCTCGAAGTTGGCGTCCGTCTCCGCCTTGCTCTCGAACACCACGATGGGCCAGCCGTGCTGGGCGTTGACGATCCGCTCCTCATCCCAATAAGCCCCCTTGACCAGCCGGATCGTCAGAGGAGCGCCGCGGTCTCTCGCGAACTCCGCCAGGCCGCGGAGGTCGTCGAGGGTGTCAAAGAGGTAGGTCTGCAAGGCCACCCCGACATGGGGATAGCTGGCGAACTCCGGCTCGGCCAGCAGCTCGCGGAGGATGCGCAGGGTCAGCTCCTTGTGCTCGTACTGCTCCATGTCCACATTGACGAAGGCGCCCGCCTGGACGGCGCGGTGCATGATCGGGTGCATGCGTTCACGAACCCGCGCACTGGTGTCGTCCGGTGCGGTCGAGCTGAACTGCGAGTAGAGGGACGTGAGCTTGATGGAGACGTTGAGGCGGGGGACAGCACCCCACGGCGCCTCGTCGAGCGCGGGGTCGGCAGGCCAGCCCCGCACAACCCGGTCGAGGGTATCGAGGAGTTCGAGATAGCGGGCCTGGTATTCGTCCGCCTCGGCCCCGCTCACCGGGGCCTCTCCCAGCAGGTCCAGCGAGAAGCCGAGGCCGTCGCGGTGCAGCTTCTCCAGGATGGGCACGGCTTCCCGCGCCGTGCGACCGGCTATGAAGCGCTGGCCCACCTCGAGGACGCTGCGCTGCACGAGACGAACGAGGGCCGGGCGGGCCAGCGCGCTGGAGGTGAGGGCGGTGGCGAGGCGCCGGGGCAGCAGGCTGAGCTCCTCGCCGCCGAAGTAGTCGCGGAAGTGGCTGACTATCGCCTCCTCGTCCTGGAGCATGGGAAATACGTCGACAAAGCGCAGGACCTGCGTCTTGAGCGCTTCGTCGGACACCGCCCGCCGGAGGAGCTGCTCGTACCACCACTCGCCCTCCCAGAGGTGGGGGCGATGGCGGTCCATCACCTCGATCAGGTCGTGTCCCAGACGGTAGATCTCTTGCTCGGTCTCGCGGCTGGTCATAGCTCTGCTTCAGTCAGAGATCGGCGTAGGGTGTGGCCTCCGTTCACTTGGGCCGATTATACACTGGCTTCCCGCGAGGCGCGATTCTGTCAGTAAGACGCACGCCGCAGCCCGGGTGTTTCGTCGCCAGGCCCTCGGGGTACGAAAGCGAGCTGGCGGAGAAGAAAAGAGGTAGCCGCCCCGGTTGGCGAGACGGCCACCTGACTGAAGAGGACGGGCAGGCTACTACTTCTTCTCTTCCTCGCCCTTGAAGGGCTCGCGCAGGACGACCTTTACACCAGAGATGGTGCCGGTGACGACGTTGCGGACCTGGTCCACGGCCGTGGTGCTGACCTTGCCGGCGCCCTTGAGGGCGCCGCTGGCCGCGGCCGCGGCAGCGTCCTCGGCCTTTATGCCGACCTCTTTGGCGCCTTCAATGGCTCCTTCGACTGCGCCCTTAGCCGCGGCTGCCACGTCGCCGCCCACGTCGCCGGCGGCTTTTACCGCCGCCTCCGCACTGGTGCTGATCGCCTCCATCGAACCGGTGGCGACCTCCTTGGTCCCTCTGATCACGCCGAGAACGGCGTTCTTGGAGGCGGTGCCCAGGTCGCCGCCGACCTCTGCCACGCCCTTGATGGCGGCGCTCACCGTGTCGAAGATGAGCCCCAGGGTTTCGTTAGTGATGGCGCGCACGCCTTTCAGGGCGCTCACCAGGGTGCCGCTGACGGTATCCACCACCGCCTGCGCCACGTCTCCGACGCCTCGAATCGCTTCCACGACCCCGTCCTTCACCGAGGCGAATATGCTCTTCTTTTCCTCTGCCATGCTAGTCACTCTCCTCCTTTGGTTGATTAGTTACGAGTCATCCTAGTTTTGCGAATCTAGTGTAATGACCGCCCCCCCCTCCTGTCAACCGCCGGGTGCGGGCCTCTATTCGGTGACCGCGGGGAACCCATAGCAGGCAACGGCGCTATCAGGATGTTCCCGTCCTCCTGCGGTGGTTGCGGGAGTAGCAGGCCGTGTGATATAGGGGCTATGTGGAACAGAGTATCTTGGTGACCTACTTCGGCCTTGGCTCCTCGGCGCCGCTGAGCAAGGATGCTCGTTCAGCATAAGTGGCTCGTCCTGGGGGCGGCGGTCTTCGGCCTGTTCATGGCCATCCTCGACGCCTCTATCGTCAACATCGCCATCCCCACTATCCAGCGCGATCTTGACACCGACATCGAGACCGTCACCTGGGTGCTGAACGCCTACAACCTGGCGTTCGCGGTGCTGCTGATCCCGGCTGGCCGCCTGGCAGACAGGTTCGGCCGCAAGAGGCTCTTCTTGCTCGGCATCGGCATCTTTTCACTTTGCTCGCTGGGTGCGGGCCTGTCGGACCGGATCGAGATGCTGATCGCGTGGCGAGCCGCTCAGGCCATCGGCGCAGCGATCATGGTGCCGGTGAGTCTGGCCATCGTCACTCTAGTCTTTCCTGCTCACCAGCGCGGCCTGGCACTGGGCATATGGGGCGCCATGGCGGGAGTGGCGGGAGCGGTGGGCCCCACGCTCGGCGGGGTGCTCACCGAATACGTGGGCTGGCAGTGGATCTTCCTTGTTAACGTTCCGATTGGGGTGGTGGCTGTGCTGGTGGGCCTGGTCATCATCCGAGAGTCGAAGGACCCCGAGGCGGGACGCGGCATTGACCTGCCGGGGACGGCTATGCTCTCTGTCTCGCTGTTCTCGCTGACCCTCGCTCTCATCCGCGGCCAGGACGTCGGATGGTCGTCGCCTTTCATCACCGGTCTGCTTGCCACATCGGCTGTATCCGGGGCGCTCTTCGTCCTGGTGGAGCGTATCGTCAGCCATCCAATAATTGACCTGCGTATGCTACGTGACAGGACGTTCTCCGCCGCCAGCGTCATGATGCTCTTGTTTGGGCTCGGCTTCTTCGGTGCGCTGTTCTTCGTCATCCAGTACCTCCAAGTTGTGGAGGGCTACTCGACGCTGAAGGCGGCGTTCGCGATTACGCCGTTCTCGGCATCGATCATGCTTACGGGGCCGGTGGCGGGACGTCTAACGGACCGCTTCGGGCCGCGGCCTATGGTGATAGCGGGGGTGCTCTGCTTCGGGGGCGCTCTGTTCTTCGCTTCGCGTCTGACAGGCGGAGTGCCATATCCGCAGATAGCGTGGCGGCTCGTAATGGGTGGCATTGGAGCGGGCCTGACCTTCGCCCCCGTGACCAGCGCTGTGATGGGTTCCGTGGCAGGCGGAAGGGCAGGCGTGGGCGCGGGAGTGTTCAATACGGCCAGACAGGTAGGGTTCACCCTGGGGCTGGCGATTCTGGTAGCCGTCTTCGTCGGGGCTCTACCCCCGCGGATGGCCGAGGCCCAGGAGCAGGCGGCGACCCTGGTCGAGCGGTCCGACCTGCCAGCGGCCGTCAAGCAGGGCATCATCGAAGGGATGCGCAGCGCCCCGCCGGAGGAGATGGAGGAGGCGGCGCGGTCGGGGGAGAAGCCGGCCATCGACCTTTACGAACAGGTGAAGGAGGCTGTGGGGGCGGAACTGGCTGAGCCCTTGCGACCAAAGCTGGACGAGCTGTCGGGGGAGCTGCAAGCCGTCTTTGCAGGGAACACCGCTCGCGCCTTTGGCCGAGCGTTCTGGGTGGGAGCCATCTTCGTGTGGATGGGCGTGGTGCCCGCGCTGCTGCTGGGGCGAGGGCCGGTGGGAGGGCGGGGCCTAGCCTCCGGCAAGCCTGGGGCGGCTATGGCCTAGCGGTGGGCTCTCATGCCCGGCGCCGCGCGCAAGCGGCAGTAATGATATACTGCTCCCCACGGCTGCCAAGCCGAATCGAGACAGGGAGACCGCGATGCGCGCCTTGTTCCTTCTTCTCCGCCTTGTGGTTGTCGCCTGGGCGGTGGTATCCGCCCTGTGGTTGTACTCGCTCACCCAGCGGTATAAGAGCAGCCGGGCCTGCCCATACAGTTGGCGCTGGATGCTCGATAACCTGCCGCGGCGGGTGGTGCAGCCGCTCCGCTCGACGGTTGACAGCTTTCACATAGATAGAGGCAAGATTGTCCTGGAGCTGGGCCCCGGCCCTGGCTACTTCAGCGTCGAGGTCGCTCGCAGGGTTGGCCCTGAGGGACGGCTGGTCTGTGTGGACATCCAGCCCGAGATGATAGGCGCGCTTCGCCGCCGTCTGCTGCGAGAGGGGGTTTCCAACGCCCTCCCCACCGTGGGGGACGCTCTGGCCTTGCCCCTGGCTGACTGCTCGGTTGATTGTGCCTTCCTGGTCACTGTCTTGGGTGAACTTCCTGACCGGCCGAAGGCGCTGGCCGAGCTGCGCCGTGTCCTCAAGCCCGGCGGCATCCTTTCCATCGCCGAGACCCTGCCGGACCCCGACTACCAGTTCCCCGATGTCGTCCGCGATCTCTGCCGGGCCAGCGGCTTCCGGTTGCTGGAGCACCATCGGTGCCTGCTCGGCTTCACGATGAACTTCGCGGCGGACGGCGGCGCTCCCGCTCCCTGACCCCCGCGGGCCGCGACACTTGACCGTTTCTCTGCTAGATTAGCACGCTGGGAAGGGCGATAAGCAACGTCTCTTCCGTCTTGAGCAGGCAGCAGGAGGTGGGAAGTTGAGTACGCAGGTGGACTACGAGGCCAGGCTGAAGAAGATCCAGGCCAAGATGGATGAGCAGGACATTGACGTGCTGATCGCCACAAGGCTGAGCACCGTGGGGTACGTCTTTGGCGCCTTCGTACCCTGGCGGGGCGTGGCGGTCATTCCGCGCGAGGGCGAGCCGCAGCTATACGTGCTGGGGCTCGACAGTGAACGCGTAAAGGACGACAGCTTCTTCAAGAATGTGACCGGTGTGGCCCCCCTGCCTGGGATGGCTATGTGGGACCAGATTCTCTCATATCTTAGAGTCAGGGGGCTGGAGAAAGGGCGAATAGGGGTCGAGCTGGGCCACTCACCCATCAGGATAGAGACCTTCCTGCTGGCCAGCGAGTACGAGATCCTGAGGGATGCCTTCCCCCAGGCCACGTTCGAGAACGCCACCCACTTCCTGAATGAGATATTCATCATCAAGGACGAGGCCGAGATCGAGTCCTTCAGGCGGGCCGCCGAAATCTGTGACCTGGGGCTGGGGGTGGTGCTCAAGGAGCTGCGGGTTGGCATGACGGAGACGGAGGTGGCGGGCATCGCCGAGTACGCGATGAGGAAGGCGGGTAGCGAGCTCAACTGGACGTTCACCGGCGGCCAGGAGATAGGCTCGGGCCATAGAGCCACCTATTACTGGGGAGGGTGTACCCCGCCTACCAGGAAACGGATCGAGCGCGGCGACAACGTGATCCTAGACCTGCACGCGATGTACGACCTCTATCTGGGCGACCTGGCCCGCAACGCCATAATGGGCGAGCCTACGCCCGGGCAGCGGGAGCTATCGGACGTTTTTGTCGCTGCCTGCAAGCTGTTGCTGGAGAGCCTGAAGCCGGGGGCAACGTATGGCGAGGTGGCGGACAAGATGGACGCCTTCATGGATAGAACAGGGTACAGGCAGTATGCCCTGCCGGGCTATGGTCACGGGATAGGCATACTGGGCAACGAATACTACCCCGTGGTGATGAATTCGAGCGTGCCCTACGAATCGAAGGGAGATCTGGTGCTTCAACCGAACATGGTTGAGGTTGCAGCCCTAGTGCTGAACAAGCCGGGCGTAAGCGGCATGAGGATGGAAATGACGGTGCTCATAACGAAGGACGGAAACGAGCCGCTGAACAAGGTGCCCTTCGAGCCGGCAATCATCGAGCGGTAGGCATTATCGTAGGCAGGAAGGGGGCGAGCCATGCGATTCGTCGTGCTGGGCGGAGCAGGCGACATGGGGAACCAGGCAGTGCGCACCCTAGCCAGTCAGCCGGGTGTGAGCGAGGTGATGGTGGCCGAGCTCAACCTGACGGCGGCGCAGGAACTGGCCGGGGAGCTAGGCGACCCGGTGCGGGCCTGTCGAGTGGACGCTACTGACCACCAGGCGCTGGTGGAGACCATTCGCGGCTATGACGTGGCCCTCGGTTTTGTTGGCCCCTTTGTCTACTTCGAGGGGCCGCAGGCCCGCGCGGCCATCGAGGCTGGCGTGCACTACGTCAGCATCGCCGACGACTACGAGGCGGCCCGGGAGGCCCTGGCGCTGGACGACGCGGCCAAGAAAGCGGGGGTGGCAGTGCTGACCGGCCTGGGCAACTGTCCTGGTCTAACTAACCTGGTGGCGAAGAAGGGGGCGTTGGCCATGAGCCAGCCTCGCCGCATCCACATCGCCTGGTTCGGCGGGGCTGACGATGCCGGCGGCTATGCTAACTACCGCCACGCAGTGCACATCTTCTGCGGGAAGGTGCCCTCCTTCAGGGGCGGGCGAGAGGTGCTGGTTCGCTCTGGCAGTGGCAAGGAGACAGTGCAGTTCCCGCCGCCATGTGGTCGTCTGCCGGTCTACCACACCGGTCACGCCGAGCCGGTGACCATCCCCGGGAACATCGCCGGGCTAGAGACGGTGACTCTCAAGGGGGGCATCTGGCCGGCCTGGCTGGCCCGGGCGGGCATCCTCCTGGAGCGCGTGGGTCTGGTGCGGGGTGAGCGGAGCCAGAGATTCTGGGCCGCCACCTTCCATCGCTTGCTGCCGCGACTTCCGCGGGGCAAGTGCACGGTATCCGGCTTTCGGGTGGACGTGTACGGAGAGCAGGACGGTCGCCAGGCGCATCGCTGGTACACCTGCGTGGGCCGGATGAAGAACATCACCAGCATCCCGGCCGCGCTGGGAGCGGTAGTGCTGGCCCAGGGGGAGATCGCTGAGCGGGGCGCCTTCGCTCCGGAGGCGGTTATCGATCCGGGGCCCTTCCTGGCCAAGCTGGAGCCGCTCGGCGTGAAGGTCGAGGAGGACGAGGGGTAGAAACGCGCTCGTTCCTCATGCCTCGCTGTCTCGGCTGCCGCGCTCAAAAAGCGCGGAAAATGCTGACGGCATACACACTTCGGCGAGCTTCGCGACTGTTCTGCTCACATCGTATTCGCTGGCGTTCTGCCGGCAACGCTGGGCCACCTGCGCTCGAAACTCGGGCTCCCGAATCAACCTGTCCACCGCCGAAGCGATTTGGGAATGCTCGACCAGGACTGCTCCGCTGTGAATCTCGGGATACGCTACAGTATTGGGGACCACACAGGCGGCGCCAGCGCAGGCTTTCTCCAGCATGGCGATGCCGAAGGTCTCGTGGTACGAACAGGAGAAGGCGATATCTATCTCAGACAGGAAGCGCCAGTAATCGACCTGGGCCTCAAAGCGGGATACGAATTGCACGTTGCTTAGCTGGCTGAGCCTCGTCAGGGCCTGTGCACAGTAGTCTTTGAGGCTCTGAGGGGCCCAGAATGGCTCATCCCAGTCCTCTTTTCGGCCAACGATGAATTTCACATCCCTATGCTTGGCCGCCAGGCTCTCGATGATGTCCAATGCTCCCTGGACGTTCTTGTCGGTGCGCCAGCGGTGTTGCCACAAGACCGTCAGCTCGGAGCGTTGGGGTCGGTTCTCGCGCCGGCAGCGGCCTATACCTTCCAGGTCGATGCCGAGGAAGCAGACCTCGAACTCATAGTCATCGATGCGTTCCTCCAGGAGACGTTTGGTAAAGAGGCTCTGCGCAAGGTGTCTTCGGAAATAGGGCATGAGGACGGCTACGGACTCCAGGAAACCATCCATATGCTCGTTCTTCTCCCGATCCCAGCCCGTAAGGTAGTCCGGATAGAGGGTCCACAGGAAAGTTGGAGTGCGGAGGAGGTCTTCCTTATGGAGCACGAGTGCGTCCACGCGCCGGTGAGGGGCATGAACCACAACGTCGGGGGAGAACTCCTCTAGCTCCCGGTGAAAGGGGGGATCCAGCCAGTTGCCGCCAACCTCGAAGCCTCTTTCACGTAGCATCTCGCTTCCCCGATTGGGGAAGACCCAGGATTCGACGTTGGCCAGATAGAGTCTCATGCGACCTCCTTGGCGAAAGCTGGGACACCCGGGGCTCAGGCGATCTAGAGGGAAGCGCGGCTGGACGGTGTACCGTCATCCACGCTTCTTGCCGATCAAGAAGCCTCTTCCCCCTTTTGGTATCCCCTCCGGACTGTGCTCGCCATGCGGTTCGCGGTAGAACCCTTTAAACTCTGCGCTCTGAAAGCCGGCCGCCCTCACCATACCCTCGAGGCACTGGGGACCGTATATCCACCAGTTGGTCGGGTCATCCATATAGGTGCCCTCGATGAACCTGGCCATGGAGCTGAGGGCGGGATCCAGGAGGAATTCGCTTTCGACAAGGAGCGTGTCAGTGCAGACGGCGGATAGTCTCGAAAGAACGTTCGTCGGGTCCTGTATGTGATACATCAGTCCTGTGCAGATGACGATATCGAACAGGCCGAGGCTGGCATCGATGCGGTGGGCATCCCCGTTTATGAACTCTACGTCCAACCCAAGGAGGTTCGACAGATACCGCGCTTGCTGAACGTAATGCGGACCTAGTTCCACCCCTACGACGCGTCTGGCACCCCTGCTCCTGGCCACGAAACTGTAGTATCCGGCGTTGCAACCGACATCCAGGACAATCTTGTCAGAGAAATCGTGCGGGAACCCAAGGCCGTCGAGGCAGGCTAGTACGGAGTCACCGTCATGGATCCCCTCGATTTTGAGCCAATCGGCGAGGTCAAAGGACTGGTACCAGGGTCCCAGCTGCTTCACGACGTTCAGTATCTCTTCCCTCTCCTCGGTAGACTTCACATCCAGGTGCCAATTCAAATCCTCGCCTCCCAGGGAGCGCTCTTATTGAAGGAGGAGTGGGGCGTTTTGACGCTTTAGTGGGGATTTCCCGTTTCCAACCTGGTGCCGCCCAATGGCCACCGCTTCCCACCAACAGCATGCTACTGGCGGCTCCATCGTGTCAACCTTCACCTCTCTGCTGACAAAACGACGGTCTTCCTATAAGCTCGGCCCATTGTCAAATGCCATTCCGGCGGTGTGGCGCGAGCAGGTGGTGGGTGCGGCACGACTGCGGGAGCTGGCCGATGCTCTGCTGCTTCTGGCAACGGGCGAAGCGCCATCCGCTGTCGGAGGCCCCTGAACGCGGAGGCTCACCGTCGCCGGAACCCCGCCTTTCCATTCTTTGCTGATCGCGCTATCCTGCATTCGTGATCGAAATCGACGGCGGCCAAAAGTCCGGCAGCGGCACCATTGTGCGGACCGCCCTGACTCTGGCGGCGCTTCTGGGCCAGCCGCTCCACGTATACAACATTCGCGCTAAGCGACCGAAGCCCGGCCTCAGAGCTCAACACCTCACAGCCGCCCGGGCCATCGCCGAGCTGACTGAGGCGGCTCTGGAAGGGGCGACGCTGGGTTCAGGCGAGATCTGGTTTCGTCCGGCAAAGGTCGCCAGGGGCGGCAGCTATTCCTGGGACATTGGCAGCGCTGGCTCCACCACCATGATGGCCATGACCCTCATCCCCCTCGCCTGCTTCGCCGAGCGTCCCTGCACCTTTCGGCTGAAAGGCGGGCTCTTCCAGGACTTTGCCCCCTCCGCCCACTACATGCAGCGTGTCCTCCTGCCTACCCTGGCGCGTATGGGCGTCCGGGCCGAGCTGCGGATAGTTCGCCCGGGCTATGTCCCCAGGGATGCCGGCATCATCGAGGTGAGCGTGAAGCCACTGCAGGGCAAGATTGGCGCCCTTTCCCTACCCCCACGTCGCGGGCCGGTCCGACGCATCTCGGGAGTGGCGCTGTGCTCCCACCTTCAGGAGCGACGCGTCAGCGAACGCATGGCCGCTCGTTGCGCGCAGGTCTTGGAACGACACGGCCATCGTGTGGACTTTGAGCATCTGTACGACACTACAGCCGTGCAGGCCGGCGCGGCCCTGGCTGTCTTTGCCGAGACCGCAGACGGCTGCCTTCTCGGTTCTGACCGGGCAGGAGCTCCCCGACGTACCTCAGAGGCCATTGGCGAACACGTTGCCCGCTCTTTGCTGGAAGACCTCGACAGCGAAGCCTCCGTTGACCGCTATTTGGCCGACCAACTGGTGATCTACGCCGTTCTGGCCGACGGAGTCAGCCATTACTCGGTCCCTACTCTGACCGAGCACTTGGAGACCAACGTCTGGCTGGCCGAAACGATCCTGGGGGCGGATGTCCAGGTCAGCGATCACTCCGTCCGCATTGAGGGCATCGGCTTCGCCCTTCCGCCATTGAACAAGGAGGCTGAGTGATGAACCAAGGCTCCATTCCAGCCACCGATCCCTACCAGCGACGCCGGGTCGCCGTGATCGACAGCGAGATGGCCTATGTCGACACCGGTGCGGGCGACCCGATGGTGTTCCTGCACGGGAACCCGACGTCGTCGTATCTCTGGCGCAACGTGATCCCCCACGTGGAGGGCCTGGCGCGCTGCCTGGCCCCCGATCTGCTGGGGATGGGCGAGTCGGGCAAATCGCCGAGCGGTTCTTACCGCTTCGTCGACCACGCTCGCTACCTCGACGCCTGGTTCGACGCGCTCGACCTCACGACGAACGTGACCCTGGTGGGCCACGACTGGGGCTCGGCGCTTGCGTTCTACTGGGCACATCGCCACCCTGATCGGGTGAAGGGCATCGCCTACATGGAGGCGATCGTCCGACCAGTGACCTGGGAGGAATGGCCCGAGGCCGCGCGCGCCATCTTCCAGGGCATGCGCTCACCGGCCGGCGAGGAGATGATCCTGGAGAAGAGTGTGTTTGTGGAACGGATCCTGCCGGCGAGCGTGTTGCGGGGCCTCACCGATGAGGAGATGGCCGTGTATCGCCGCCCCTACCTGGAGGCCGGTGAGTCTCGCCGACCAACCCTGACGTGGCCACGAGAGCTTCCCGTGGACGGAGAGCCCGCCGATGTCGTCGAGATCGTGAGGCGCTACGGGGAATGGCTGAGCGCCAGCGATGTACCGAAGCTGTTCATCAACGCCGAGCCGGGCGCGATCCTGACCGGCAGGCAGCGGGAGTTCTGCCGCAGCTGGCCGAACCAGCGGGAGGTGACGGTCAAGGGGATCCACTTCGTCCAGGAGGACTCGCCGGCCGAGATCGGCCAGGCCATCGCCGAGTGGTACGCGTCGTTGTGAGACGCGTCCCTCCCGAAGGACAAAGGCGGCCTTTGGGCCTCAGGAGGGGTGTTCGCGCCCCCGTGTCTGCCCCTCCTTGTATTCGATGAGGGCTTCCAGGACTTCCTTCACGTGGGGTCGTGTCTGCACCACGGCGCCAAGACTTGCTTTGAGAAGGCGCAGCTCCTCGGCCGACAGCTCCAATCCGTATCGCAGGGGATCACCTTCGGGGAGAACCGCGACAACCTCTCCGTCCCTAAGGATCACCGTTTCCTCTAGTTTCCCTCGAAAAGCCGCGGGATCACTACGACGGCGGGTCTCCAGCCTCACTCTGGCCGACATAGCTTGCCTCCTCTGATACGCTGACCTTCTCGACGGCATGAGCCGCTAGCTCCGGAGCCTGCTCACGCTTCTTGGCGGCCTCTGCTGCCGCCTCTGAGGGAAGGTTCTCCAGGCAGGAAGCACTGCAGGCATTGGCGGAACAGGCCGTATATGGCGCTCTCGCAACTCATATCGTCGCCGCAGCGCGCGCATGCCTTCAAACGGACGGTCATCGCCCGTGCTCCCCTGCCGGAGAAGTGCCCGACCCAGAATGCTGCCAACAGTAGATGGACCACTAGGGGGAGATGACGATCTTTTGTCTCCCGTCTGTGTTTTGGGTTTCGATCGTCGCCCCGTCTAGGGCCTCCGCCACATCGGGGGCGATCAGCAGTATATTCTCGCCATGCGCGATGACCACTTGGTCGCCGTCTCGCTTCTGGTCGACGCCGAGGCCGAAGCCACCATCTGGACTCAGCACCAGGCGTAGTGTCTGACCAGGCTGGGTGCGTGCCTGGGCAAGAGTGGCGCGTAACACCACAGCGGCTTGGTCAGTGACTGTTACCATGCTTTCTCTCCCTTCCGCGCACGTCGCATCCTGCCTGTCGGATTCGGCAGGGTGCCAAAAGGGCAAAAAGAAGGCCCGAGGCATAGCCTCGGGCCTGTTCGGCATTAGCACTATGCCTCTTTCAGTGGCCTACGGGGTTAGCTGACGGGTTCGGGTTGAAAGAGCTGCTACCCTACCTGCCTATCGGCAAGATTCACCCCAAAAGATTGGTTCCCCCGTTCCCCTTACGGGGATTCAGCCCTAATGACTGGCTATTCTTTTTGACGGAGCCACGCTCGCCGACTTACGAGCTAGCGCTCCTTGGCTTCCTTCCTTTCTGGGCATGCGTTCCGCCAGGGCGGGTGGTCCACCCGGCAGGGCACAATACCCCCGGTGACCCCAAGACGCAGTGTTTTGGGGGTCGCTTCCAACGACCGCTCTAGATTACATCCTCGGGGATAATTTGTCAAGCCGCAAACCGGTGAAATTCGCTGCTGAGTGCTGGCTTTCGTTATCGTCTGAAATGGAGGCCAGACTGAGGAAGCCGGCTTGACAAGGGTAAGTTTATGCAGTAGAATATGTACAAACACGGGAGGAAGGGTGGCCTAGGAGGAAATAATGACGGGAAACGTGTCGAGTGCGCGCCTTGGCGGTTGGAACCTGACCTTTCGCTACGTGGACGTTATCTTGCCCTTCACCTTTCTTCTGCGGATGGCGATGGGCTGGATCTTCGTCTGGGCAGGGTTCGACAAGTTGCTAGGCGACTGGACATCGGCGGGGTTCCTGGTCAACGCCACCAGCGGGCCTCTTGAGGGCTGGTTCGTGGACCTGGGGACCAACAGCGCGGCGGTGGATGTCATCGATGGGCTGGTCATCTGGGGCCAGATCCTCATCGGCATCGCCCTGATCCTGGGCGTCGTCACCCGCTTCAGCCTGTTTTGGGCCGGAGCGATGATATTCATGTTCTACATCGCCCAGTTCCCGCCGGCGCACAACCCGTTCCTGGATGAGCACATTGTGTACATCGGGGTGTTTCTCCTTCTGGGTGCGCTGGGGGCGGGCCGCATTCTCGGCCTGGACGCGCTCATAGAGAAGCTGCCTTTCGTGCGCCGGATTCTGGGCGCCGAGTACTTCTTGGGATAGACTGGCGAGGGCTCCCGTAGAGATGAAGGAGAGGCGCGCTATGGACGGTGAAAGTTTGGGGAAACTGTACCGCTATCTGCTGCTTGCGGCGACGGTTGTCTTGGTTATAGCTGCCGCTCTGGTGCCGTCCGCTGGTTTGGCCGCGAGCACTGGCGGTGGCGATTCGGCGGTTCGAGCTGCCGCTGACGTGCTCCAGGATCTGCCGGTCGATCCTGGAGCCGCCGGCGGGTCGGGTTGGCCTGCCAGCGCGGCCGCCGATGCCGACGAGGACTGCTGTGATGATGGCCACATGTGGGGCTGGGGCGGGGGCTGGTGGTGGCTGCTCATGCCGATAGGGATGATTATCTTCTGGGGCGGCGTCATCGCGTTGATCATCTGGGCGATTCGCCAGTCCACTGAAGGTCGCGGCGGCGGGGGCAACGCCATCGAAATCGCCAGGGAGCGGTATGCCAAGGGGGAGATCTCGCGGGAAGAGTTCGACCAGATCCGCCGGGATCTCGCGTAAGCTGCGAACTTTCCACGAAAGGGCCGTGTGGCCGCTGCCGGTGTCTTCCAGGGGCAGAGGTCACAAGGGTCTCTGAGAAGATGTTGGCTCGCTCGGTCGGGGAGGGAGAACCTCCCCGACCTTTTGCAGTTCAGACCGTCTCCCCACAAGAGGCATGAATCGGCGAGACGCTGCCCCTCCCTTTCTCGTGATCTTGACAACTAGCAGTTGTTGGGGTAGAATGTCTACCAAGTCCCTCGACTTAATTCCATATCCTACGAGGATGGGGAGGTAAGGCGTTCCACCAGAGGACACCACGGCACAAGAGCGATGCTGGATGTCGCTCTTGTGGCTAGACAACTGGCCCGGCCCCGAGGTCTGACTGCGGTGGGGATTCGGTGGTTCGAGCTGCCGCCGGCGCGTTCCAGGATCTGCCGGTCGATCCTGGAGCCGCCGGCGGGTCGGGTTGGGCTGCCAGTCCGGTGGCAGGGGCTGTAACCTAAGCCAAACCTGGTGAAACAGATGGAGGTAGGTTGATGACCATGCCGTTCCGCTTCAAGGGTCGGGCGATGTTGCTTGGCCTGACGCTGCTCCTCGCTCTGGCTCTGCTCGCCGTGGCCTGCGGCGACGAGGAGGAAGAGGGCGAGGTCAAGGACATCGAGCGAAGCCCGGAGACGCCCATCGTCATTCCCGCCGGCGAGCCGATTGTCGTCGGCGTGTCGGCGGCGCTGACCGGGCCCACTGAGACGCAAGGCACCGAATCTCGTGACGCTACGGTGGTGGGCGTGGCGCGGTGGAAAGAGGCGAACGGCGATCAGATCAAGGGACACGATATTGAGGTCCACGCCGCGGATGACGGATGCTTTGAGGCCGATATCACTGCCCTGGCTGCGGAACGACTGCTGCGCGTCGAGGGCCTGGTGGGGGTTATCGGGCCCATGTGCAGCGACGGTACGGCGGCTGTCATTCGGACCTACGCAAATGCGGGGATCGTGATGATCTCGGGCTCTGTCACCCGGACGGACCTGACGCTCATTCAGCCGGAGCCCAAGTTCTTCTTCCGCACCGCCTACACGAACGCGGGAGAGGGCGCCCTCCAAGCTCGCTACGTCACCGCACGACTTGAGGCCGCTACGGCCTACGTGATCGACGACAGCGAGATCTACGGCGAAGACCTGGCGAATGCAGCGCAGGACGCGCTGGAGGAGAGCGGGCATGCGGTGACCCGCGAGAGTATCGTACCGGGGGCTGTCGACTTCAGCGATCTGGCCGGCCGGATCGCCGCCGACAACCCGGACGTGGTGATCTTCGAGGGGTTCAATCCTGAGGGTGCGCTCCTCTACCGTCAGCTTCGGGACGCCGGCTACAGCGGCCCGTTTATCGGCAGTGACGGCACGCTGTCAGTGCCGGACTTCATCGAGCCGGTGGGCGAACTAGCTGAGGGTGTGGTTTTCGCTGGCTGCTCGCTGGCGTTGCCGGAGGAGTTCCTGGCTGACTACGTCGATATCGTCGGCAGCGAGCCCGTGACCGCCTTCCCGGCGCAGTACGCAGACGCTGCGACGATCCTTCTGGACGCTGTGGCGGAGGTGGCGGTGGAGCAGGCGGACGGGTCACTGGTGATCGAGCCGCTGGAGCTGCGCGACGCCGTCAGCATGCCGAAGCTGCTGGCCGGGGTGTCCGGCGCCATCGCCTTCGACGAGAACGGCGACCGCCTGGCTGAGAGCTCAGGCCTCGTGATGTGCGAGGTCGAGGGCGGCGAGTTCGTCAACCTCCGCTTCTAGCGCTTGCAGCCCAAGGATAGCAGGCCAGGGATATCCACCGATGGCATTGACATTCCAGCGAGAAAGGACGTAGAGAGATGACATCACCCGCTTCTCAGGGAGGCCAGTCCTTTACCTCACGCATCGCCATGTGGAGCGCCCGCCATCGCAAGGCCATAGCCCTCGGCTGGGTGCTGATCGTCGTCGTCGCGCTGGGGACCTGCTCCGTGGTCCCCGCCGACACGGACATCGAGATGGACGTGCCCGGCGAGGCCGGGGAAGCCCTCGATCTGTACCAGGAGCGGTTTGGCCTGGAGGAGACCGGCGAGGCCCAGGAGTTCGTCGTCTTCTCACACCCCTCCCTCACCGTCGACGACCCGGCGTATGAAGAGACGGTCACGGGGCTCATGGCGGACCTCAGAGCTCTCGTGGCGGAGGAGACGACTGTCGTTGGCGGCACCACTGTCGTCTCCGACAAGCGAATCGTCTCCGGGACGCGGACCTTTTACGGCACCGGCTTGTCGCGAGAGGAGGCGCTGGAGCGGGACCTGTTCGTCGCAAGCAACGAGACTGGCGGTGACGTTACCTTCGCCATGGTCGACCTCGAGGGCGAGCTTGAGGACGCGGTTGACAACATCGATCCGGTCCTCGACGCCGTCGCCGAGGCAGAAGCGGCGTCCGACGGGTTTGAGATCTTCATCGGGGGCGACGCCTCGCTCAACAAGCAGATAATGGAGATCGTCGAAGAGGACTTCGGCCGCGCCCTGGTCCTGAACCTGCCGATTGCCTTCCTCATCCTCTTCCTGGCCTTTGGCGCGGTGGTGGCGGCCTCCGTGCCGCTGGCCCTGGCCTTCGCGGCGGTAATAACCGCGAACGGCATCCTGGCCATCGTCAGCCAGTTTTATCCCTTGGAAATGGCATACCAAGAGATGGTGCTCCTGATGGGCCTGGCCACCGGCATCGACTACGCCCTGTTCGTCGTCACCCGCTACCGTAGGGAGCGTAGGGCCGGGCGCTCCAAGGAGGAGGCGTTACAGGTGGCCAGCGGCACCTCGGGCAAGGCGGTCGTCTTCGCCGGCATGACCGTGCTCTTGGCCATCAGCGGGATGTTCGTGGTGGACAACGCAGTCTTCACCAGCCTGGCCCTGGCCGCCATCGTTGTTGTGGCACTTGCGATCGTCATGTCCGTGACCCTCCTGCCGGCGCTCATCGCCATGCTTGGCGACAACATAGACCGACTCAGCCTACCCTTCCTGGGTCGTGGCACCGGCGAGGGAGGTGGAGTGTGGGGCTTCATCGCCGACCAGGTGCTGGCACGGCCAGCCATCTTCGCTACCGTCACCGTCGTAGTCCTGCTGGCGGTGGCGGCGCCGTACCTGACCCTGAATCTCGGCTTCAATGGCCCCAGAAGCTTCTCCGACGACGCGGAAGGCAAGAAGGCCCTCATCGCCCTGGAGGAGAACTTCACCATCGGCCTGATGCAGCCAGCTGTGGTCGTTGTCGACGCCGGGGAGAAGGAGAACGTGTTCGCAGCGGACATTCAGGCCTCGGTGGCCGAGCTGGTGGAGTTGGTTGAGCGGGAAAGCCGCACGCCGGAGAGTCCCGACGAACCCTATGGAGCTGTGGCCCAGGAGCCAGATTTCAACGACGCCGGCGACACGGAGGTGATCGCCATTCCCATCAACGCCGACTCCGGCGACCCCGAGGCGATCGACGCTGTGAACCGCCTCCGCGACGAGTTGGTCCCGGCTGCCTTCGAGGATAGCCCGGCGGAGGCCCTGGTGACCGGCAACACGGCCTTCAACATCGACTTCAAGGACGACATCATCTTCAGGACTCCCTTCGTCTTCGCTATGGTGCTCGGGCTCGCCTTCATCATCCTGCTGGTGATGTTCCGGTCAATCGTCATCCCCATCAAGGCGATCATCCTCAACCTGCTGTCGGTGGGCGCAGCCTACGGAATCCTGGTGCTCGTATTCCAGGAGGGGTGGCTGCTGGAAGGGATACTGGACTTCGAGGCTACCGGCATCATCGAGTCGTGGCTGCCACTATTCCTGTTCGCCATCCTGTTCGGTCTGTCCATGGACTACCACATGTTTGTCCTCAGCCGGATCAAGGAAGCCTATGAGGGGGGCATGAGCAACGAGGAGTCGGTGTCGGTTGGCATCAAGGCCACCGCCGGCGTGATCACCAGCGCGGCGGCCATCATGGTGGCGGTGTTCTCCATCTTCGCCTTCATGCGACTCATGGGCATGAAGCAGTTCGGCCTGGGGCTGGGTGTTGCCGTCCTTATCGACGCCACCGTGATCCGCTCGATCCTGCTGCCGGCCAGTATGAAGCTCCTCGGCGATTGGAACTGGTACCTGCCCTCTTGGCTGGAGTGGATCCCCAGGGTCAAGATGGCGGAGTAACCTCCCCGGAGGGCGCCCCTGCGGCTCTCCCGTCCACTGGCATCAGGGCCAGATGTGGTCGGTGGATGGAGCTGGGAGCACGGCCCCCGGCAGGATCAGAACCATCCCCTCGATGGCGTTATCGGGGGAGGTGAGGCCGTTGGGGGCGAAGGCCAGGATGCTCTCGACGTCGATCTGGTAGAGGGCGGCCTGTCTGTCAACGGTGAGCGAGCTGTGCCGTAGTCTCTGGCATGGCGGCATCCCTGCGTATCGCCAGCGGTGCTAGAATGATCGCCGGACAGTCGGATAGGCCGCCGCTCAACGAGTTCCCAAAGAGGGCAACGCTGGTGCGACTGTAACGCGCGGTTAATAGGGGCGTCTCAACTTATGGTCAAGTAAGATCCGAGGAGGGTAACGCTGAGGAAAGTGGCGAAGCTGCTTCCGCTTTTCCTGGTATTGCTGGTCGTCTGCAGCTTCTCGGCGCAGGCTGACGATGTCCCTCTGGGGGCAACGCATGGTGCCCTCGAGGGTGCCCCGCCGGCGCAGGAAGCCGTTGATGTTGCTTCGAGCTGTGGTGAGGGCGCTCTCGGAATGGCAAACCCCGCTGCTGTCTACTGTCGCGAGCTAGGGTATGAATACGAAATAGTTGATACGGCTAGCGGGCAGTACGGAGTCTGTGTTCTCCCAGACAACAGTAGATGCGCCGGCTGGAGTTTCTTAGAGGGTAGGTGCGGAGGAAGCTACTCGTATTGCGCGAGACAAGGCTACGGTTCGATAACAAGGACGGACGGCAGCAATCCTTTCTCCAGAGCGTACAGTGTTTGCGTTCACGACCAAGAAGAGATCGGTGCTGCTACAGAGTTGATGGGCTTGAGCGAGAAGACCACCAAAGGAAGCCTTCCCGTAGCACAAAGCCCAACTCCTCCGGAAGAAGGGGGTTCGGTAGGGAGCCCACCTTCCTTCGACTGGAGGAATTACAACGGACAGAACTGGATGACTTCTGTGAAGAACCAGGGGTCGTGCGGCTCTTGCTGGGCATTTGCTGCTGTTGGTGTAGTGGAAGCGGTATTCAACATCGGTACAGGTAATCCTGACCTTGACCTGAACCTGTCGGAAGAGTATCTGGTGGCCGATTGCCTACCCTACAACAGTTGCTGCGGTGGCTGGATGGATACGGCTTTTGGCTTCATCAAGGATAGCGGGATCCCAGACGAGGGTTGTCTTCCGTACGTTGATCAGTATAGCTGCACATGCGGCGATCATACCTGCGATTCGAATTGTACATATAACAGTTCGGGTGTTTGCAGCGATGAAACCTGCTCTCACAGGTGTTCCGACTGGCAAAGCAAGTTGCTAACAATAGATGATACCGGTGGCGTCCCATCCAGTCAGAGTGAAATAAAGCAGAGTGTTGTTGACAAGGGACCTCTTTCAGTTGCCATGGGTTGGGGCTCTGGCTATGGTGGCTATTGGGATGGAGACATCTACAGATGTACGTATGATTCTGGCATCAATCACGGTGTGATCATTGCTGGATACAGCGACGCCGGTGGCTACTGGATCGTCAAGAACAGCTGGGGTACCTCTTTTGGTGCTGGCGGGTACTTTAAGGTCGGCTATGGGGAGTGCGCCATTGAGAACTACGTGTCCTATGCGGTCCCAGGCGCACCACCTGGCCAGTACGAGCTGACCATGCAGGTCTCGCCGCCAGGCAGCGGCACGACCAGCCCCTCCGTGGGGGACCACTGGTACGACAGCGACACCAGCGTGGACGTCTCCGCCAGCGCCAACTCCGGCTTTGACTTCGACCGCTGGAGCGGGGACTGCTCGGGCACCAGCCCCGCCACCTCCGTCTACATGGACTCGAACAAGACCTGCACCGCCAACTTCTGCCACGAGGGGTGCCTGTGCTACGCCAGCAGCGATACCCCCATAGCCATCCCGGACCTAGACACCATCAACTCCAGCATCAACGTGCCCGACGGTTTCACCATCGACGACGTCAACCTCACCCTGGATATCACCCACACGTGGGATGCAGACCTGTCCGTTTACCTGATCTCGCCTCAGGGCACGCGGGTGGAGCTGTTCACGAACGTTGGCGGTTCGGGTGACAACTTCACCAACACAACCCTGGACGATGAGTGCGCCACGCCAATCAGTTCCGGCAGCGCGCCCTTCACGGGCTGCTACCAGCCGGAAGGAACGCTGTCGGACTTCGATGGGGAGAACTCGTCGGGGGTATGGACCCTTGAGGTTACCGATACCGCGGGGTGGGACACTGGCACTCTCCAGTCATGGAACCTCGAGTTGTGCGGAGAACTGGGCCCGGACGTCGATGGCGACTCTGACGATGACGGGTTCGACGACGGCGTAGAGTCCTACGTCGGCACCGATCCTTTGGACGATTGCCCTGACGATCCGACCGACGATGCGTGGCCGCCAGACCTGGACATCGACACAGAGGTTGACATCGCCGACGTCCTGAAGTTCAGGCCGCTCTTCCTCTTGGGGTTTCCCTGCGACGGGGACCCGGGGTACGACAACCGCTTCGACTTGAACGCCAACGGCTGCATCAACATTGCCGACGTGCTCCTGTACAAGCCGATCATCATGACCCAGTGCACGAACCCGTAGGGTAATCGAGCCCAGCCAACGTTCGTGCGAGGCTGCCTTTCCGTCGCGCCCCTGCCCTCTCTCTGCTGGCCAAGCCATCGTGTAGTTGGTGGTCGTGCTGCGGTGGCCCTAGCTTCTTCTCTTGCTAACCTCCGGGGCTGCGAGTAGGATGGCCGCAGGCGCATCGCCCTCACGTGGGCGCTAGTTGAGACGGAGGACGTCCCATGAAGGCTGTCGTCATCGATGAGTTTGGCGGTCCCGAGGTCTTGCAGTACCGGGACGTGCCTGATCCCTCGCTGTCCCCGGCGTCGGTCCTCGTTGAGGTGCGGGCGGCGGGGGTCAACCGGGGTGACCTGCAAGTGCGTGCTGGCGAGTTCGCAGTCGAGGAGCAGCCGTTGCCTCTGATCGTCGGCTGGGAGGTAGCCGGCGTAGCGAAGGCCGTCGGCGACCTAGTTCAGCACGTGCGGGAGGGCGACCGCGTGGTGGCGATGATGCCGTCGGGCGGGTACGCGGAGCTGGCGGCACCGATTGCCCAGGCGGTCGTGCCCATTCCCCAGTCGCTAAGCTTCGAGGAAGCGGCGGGCATTCCGGTCGTGTTCATGACGGCATGGTTCGCCCTGGTAAGGAAGGCGGCTCTCCGCGCCGGCGAGACGGCGCTCGTCCAGGCGGCGGGCTCGGGCGTGGGCATGGCGGGCGTCCAGATCGCCAAGCACGTCGGAGCGCGGGTGATAACCACCGCGGGCTCCGAGGAGAAGCTGGCGCGGGCCCGCGAGCTGGGCGCGGACGAAACCATCAACTATCGAACGGGCGACTTCGGTGAAGCGGTCAGGGCCATGACCGGCGGCCGCGGGGTCGATGTCGTGCTGGAATCAGTGGGAGGGCGGACCCTGGTCAAGAGCATCGAGCTCCTGGCGAGCGGCGGGCGCCTGGTCTCCGTGGGCAACAGCTCGCAGGAGCCTGTGTCGATCGACGCGGCGCTGCTGGTCGAGCGGGACGTGTCCCTATTAGGTCTCTATATGGGCAGTGAGCTGCTCAGGTCCGGCGCGATAGAGGAGTTTCAGAAGGTGGTGGACCTGTGCGGCCGCGGCGAGCTGAAGGTGATCGTCGACCGAGTGCTGCCGCTGGCGGAGGCAGCCGCGGCCCACGGCATCCTGGCCGAGCGGGCGAACTTCGGCAAGGTCATCCTCAGGCCGTAGGGGCCCTTCGCAACGCGGGACATCATCTGCTCACGTGAGTGGATGCTTCCGTTTGGGAGCGCCTGCCGCTCGCCAGACGACAGCGGGGGTAGGGTAGGCTGGGAAAGCGGCCATAGCTCCAATCCCCCGCGGGCGCTATAATTGGGGCAGTTTGTCGCCATATCAGGAGATAGATGATGCCATTCCCCTACCGCGATCCCAAGCAGGCGGAGGCGTTCGCTCTGGGCTACTTCGAACGCCTGCGTGGCAGTGATGATATTCGCAGGACGTGGCTGGGACTGGATGCGCTCGTTCAGGTGCGCATCCAAGAGCCGGACATCGCCGTTTTCGTCGACACGCGCGGCGGCCGCGAGATGCGCATCAGGCCGAGCGTTGACGATGGGGAGCCCGACCTTACGCTGACCCTCACCGCCGACAGCTTCCACGACATCTACAGCGGCCAGCTTAACGTCTTCACTGCGTTTGCCACCCACAGGATCAAGGCCGAGGGCAATGCCGCTCTGATCATGAAAACGGCCTGGACGCTGCCGCAGGCGATCCAGATCTACCGCGAGCACTGCGCTTCGGCCGGACTGCCGGAACAGGAAACGAAAGCCCCCAGGCCAGAGGCAGCTGAAGCGGTGGCGGCGGCCCTCGTTGGGGACAGGGTAGACCGTCTGCGTGAGCGATTCCTGCGCGGGCAGCGGGAGGTCTGTGTAGAGCGCGCTCGCTACCTCACCGAGTCGTGCCGCCAGACGGAGGGGCAGCCCGCCGTTCTGCGCCAGGCTCGCGCTTTGGAGCACATCCTGGGCCAGATCAGCGTGCGCGTCGAGCCGGATGAATTGTTGGTGGGCAACGTCACCGGCAAGCCGCTGGGCGCGGGAATCTATCCGGAAGGCATCGGCGGGCGCATCCTGGGCGAACTGCCGAACCTCGCCCAGCGCGACTGCAACGCGTTTGCCATCGACCCAGAGGACGAACGTGAGCTGGTCGAGAGCATCCTGCCCTACTGGCGCGGCAAGACAACCGAGGAGCGGGCGCGGGAGCTCTGGTCGCCGGCGGTGACCGCCAGCTTCGAGAAGGTGGCGCCGTTCATCTTCACCGAGATCGGCGGTATCGGACACATGCTGGTCAACCACCAGCGAGTGCTGGAACGGGGGCTGCTGGCGATCATCGAAGAGGCTGGAAGGAAGAGGCAGGAGGCGGGGGACAAGGCCCAGCGCGATTTCTACGAGGCTGCGGAGATCGCCGGGCGGGCAGTGATCTCCTGGGCGAACCGCTACGCAGACGAGGCTAAGCGGCTAGCCAGTGGGGCAACGGGTTCCCGCCGCGATGAGCTCCTGGCCATCGCCGAGGCGTGTCGCCGCGTACCCGCTCAGCCAGCGCGGACGTTCCAGGAGGCGCTCCAGTCCGTCCTGTTCATGCACTACACCGTGCAGATCGAATCGTGGGAGTCGGCCATCTCCTTGGGCCGGATCGATCAGTTTCTCTATCCGGTCTACAGGGCCGAAATGGAGGCCGGGCGGCTTTCGCGCGACCGCGCGCTGGAGCTGCTGGCCTGCTTCTACATCAAGCTCAGTCACTCCATTCCGCTGTTCGACGCCGACGTGACGCTCGCCTTCTCCGGTCTGACTAACTTTGCCAACACGGTCATCGGCGGCGTGGACGAGGAAGGCAACGACGCCGCTAACGATCTCTCGTACCTGATGCTGGAAGCCATGAAGCGCGTGCGAACGCCGCAGCCGAACTTTGGCGTTCGTCTGCACAAGCAGGCCCCGCGAGAGTTCCGAGACGCTATCGTCCAAGCGGTGGCCGACGGCATCGGCAATCTCCAGCTGTTCAACGATGAGGTGGTCATCGCCTCGCTGACCAATCGAGGCGTCCCCCTGCAAGAGGCGCGCGACTACGGAATCATTGGTTGCGTGGAGCAGGCCGTGCCCGGCAAGAGCTTTACGTCCTCCGACGCAGCGCTGCTCAACCTGCCGTTGTGCCTGGAGCTAGCGCTGAACAACGGTCGCGGGCGACTATTCTCCGATCAGCTTGGCCCGCCCACCGGAGACCCGCGAAGCTTCACGCGCATCGAGGACGTAATCGAAGCCTTCCGGTCGCAGGTCGAGCACATCGTCGGTCAGGTGGTGGAAGGGCTGGGGGGGCTGGCGCAGGCTCACGCGGAGCAGCGGCCGGTGCCACTGGCCTCATCGCTTACCGACGACTGCCTGACACGCGGCCTCGATCTGACAGCAGGCGGCGCCCGCTACAACTTCACCGGTGTCCAGGGCGTGGGCGTGGCAACCGTCGGCGATAGCCTGGCGGCGATAGAGTGGCTGGTGTTCGACCAGAAGCGCATCGCCATGGAGGAACTGCTGGCCGCGCTGGACACGGACTTCGAAGGTCAGGAGTCGCTGCGACAGATGCTCCTGAACAAGGCGCCCAAGTACGGCAATGACGACGATCGGGCCGACCGATTCACTCGCCTGGCGGCGGAGATATGCTGCCGCGCCGTCGAGAAGCACCGCAACCCCCGCGGCGGCTGGTATTCGCCCGGGCTGTACAGCGTGACGACACACGTGGCCTTCGGGCTGATGGTCGGCGCTACCCCTGATGGGCGCCATGCGGGCGAGACGCTGTCGCAGGGCATCAGCCCGGCGCACGGGCGCGACAGGAGCGGACCCACCGCCGGCCTCAAGTCCGCTGTTAAGCTCGATCACACGCTAGTGTCCAACGGGCTGGCGCTGATCCAGATGCTCAGCCTGGGCGCATCGGCGCGTAAACACGCCAGCGAGGTGCTGGGCGGGCTGTTGGAGGCGTATTTCGCCCTCGGCGGGCAGGAGCTGCAATGGAATCTGGTGGATCGGGCGACGCTGCTCGCCGCCCAGCAAGACCCGGAGGCATATCGGGGGCTGGTCGTGCGGGTGGCAGGCTATAGTGCCCTGTTCACCGACCTCAACCGCGTCGTCCAGGACGAGCTGATCGCGCGGACTGAGCACGCCACCTGAGGAACGCCGCGGAAGAAGACATCGACCGTCGTTTTCGGCACGTGACGCCTAGCTGAAGGCCGCTTGAATCTGCCTCACCTGTTGTATTGCGTTCTGGGCGTCATCTTCGGAGAACTGGGGCTTGAGCGAAATGACGCGGGCCACAGTAGCGTTGTCAGACTCAGGCCTCTCGTTATTTAGTACGTAAAGCGTGGTCGCAAGCAGTTCCAGTTCCGTGGCATGCCTTGGCCCCAACTCGTTCGCGAGTTCCCGCAGCTTGGCGACCATTTTCTTTCCAACCGGACTTGGCTTGCCCAGAAGCTTGCCCAAATCAGTCACACCGTAGCTCGGTCCGTAGGGGGGCTTCGGAGTAATAGCGACGGCACCGATTGAACGAAGAGACCGAATATCGGCGTCGACATCGAAGGAATACGGCCCTCGCTGGTAGAGAACGAATTCGGAGCCGGACTCCAAGCCCAGGAGCTCTTGAGCAAAGTAGAGGAATTTGTGAATGTGCATCCGTCCAGTCCAGCTGCCGGCCTCGTTCAGCATCTGAACGACTGACGCCAACAGCCTTAGCCTCCGACCTTCTTTCATGACGGCGCTCCTTTCCCTTTGAGGAACTCGTCGCAGGCTTTCCTCACTTTTTCCCGGACATCGTGATGTGCGTAAATCCGCCCGAACCAGACAGGCTCCAACGACCTGATCAGTTTAGACACGAGCCAAATGTCTTCCCGTGTGCCGTCATCGCGAACAACGTAAAGCTTGCCCTCTTCCAAGGTGTGTGCGTCCTTACCCACCTCATCCGTTCGCACCCGATCCTGGAAGCGATCATGCAGATGGCGGGAGAGGTTCTCCAGGATTTCGGGATCTTTCAGCTTGGCTTGAGGAGTGATTTCTTTGACGAGCCGATAGTGGTTTCTGTGCCGAAGGCGGAGCGCAAGATCCGCTAGGCGGCCCTCTCCGGCAGCCGCTTTGGCGATGGCGGCACCGACAGTGTCATCTGTAAGCTGCATGTACTCGTCTAGTTGCGCCGGAAAGTGACCGTCTTGCAGGTACGCCGAGAGGAAGTCAAGCAGGTGGCGGTCGTAGATCCTTCTCACATCGTGGAAATAGACCTGTAGGAACATGAAGTACCGTGCGAGAAGAAGGCCCTCCGCCGCATGTAGTCCGCCCGCCTCGATCGCCAACACTGGAGTGCCGGCGTCCGGGTGCTTGATGAGGGTCAGTGTGTTCAGAAGCCGGTGGTAATCGAACCGTCCCGCTGCAGCCCCTGAGTGAAGTGCATCTCGTACCAGGTAATCCATACGATCGACGCCCAGCTCACCGGCCACAATCTCCTGCAACAACTGGAGAGACGCATCTTCCTGCGGTCTTAATTCGGGTCCCAAAGCCACGGCGACAACTTGGTCGGGATCACAATTGATGGTCATCCTTCTGAGGAGGGGGCTGATGTGGTCGGAGCGGATGAAGTCTTCGGAGAAGCCCTCATGACTCTTGTACCCTGGTGGCAGTAGCTGCTCAGGAGCGTGCGAAAAGGGCGCGTGACCAATGTCGTGCAGGAGAGCTCCGATTCGGAGCACCTGGCGACACGCAGATCTATCCAAGTCTGACCAGCCCAACTCGTTCAGGGCATCAGGGTTCTTCCGTACGATCGTATCGAAGGCTTGAGTAGCTAGTTCCATAGTGCCTAGGCTGTGCTCGAAACGGGTGTGTGTGGCGCCCGGGTATACCTCGCAGGTCAGGGCCAACTGCTTGATGTGCTTCAACCGCTGCACCGGCTGGGAGTCTATGAGCCGCTTCTCAAAGTCATCGAACAGGATGAAGTTGTGAACGGGGTCCCGAACTTCGTGCCACATGGCTAGTTCCAATGATAGAACAGGCGTTCGCCTATGTCAATGGTTTGGTGCCTTATCTTCGCTTGTTTTTGTCAATGTAGCGGTAGTCCGGCGCGGCGTCAAGTGATTATGCGCGTAATCGTTAGGACAAAATGTCGGACAGGCGATTGCTTGGCGCCAACCGTAGGTTGTGAGCGACTTTCGGAACGCGTATAAGCTGTGGAGTGACGATATTCCATCGGGCGTCTCGTCGCAGCTCAAGGAGCCACCCACTCGGGCTCGTGCTGCAGACCACTTCCTCCAGGAAGACGGAGGCGAAGAGCCCGCTGGAGTGATCGGGCATCTGAGCGCTCGCACCAGAAGCATCCCATCATGAGTGGCCGGAAGAGGGGGCGGAGCCGCTAGGACAATAAGCCGACCGTGGGCTATCCTGAGGGTGGCCACGATCTGAGGAAGGAGGGACACCGGTGCTCAGACACGAGTACGCTGATGTGAACGGCATCCGACTGCACTATGTGACCGCGGGAGAGGGCAAGCTGATCATGTTCGCCCACGGCTTTCCCGAGTTCTGGTACGAGTGGAAGAACCAGCTCGCTGAGTTCGAACGGGACTACCAAGCCGTGGCTCCCGACATGCGCGGCTACAATCTGTCATCAAAGCCCACAGACGTTGACCAGTATCAAGTGAACTACTTGGTCGAAGATCTACGGGCGCTTGCAGAGCATCTTGGTCACAAGAGGTTCATCCTCGTCGGTCACGACTGGGGTGGCGCCGTCGCGTGGGCATTCGCGATCTACCATCCCGATTGTCTTGAGAAGCTTATCATCATCAATGGGCCCCATCCGGGCGTGTTCGAGCGCGAGCTGCGAGAGAACCCGGCTCAACAGCGGGCCAGCCAGTACATGCTGGTGTTCCGCAGCCCGAAGGCCGAGCAGATTCTCTCGGCGGACAACTACGCTGCGCTCGTGGATGCCGTTTTGGGCGAGGGACTCAAGGAGGGGTACTTCGGCGAAGAGGATCGCAAGGCGTACATCGAAGCGTGGTCACAGCCGGGTGCCCTCACTGGAGGGCTAAACTACTACCGGGCCGCGCGCGTCGGCCCGCCCACGAGTGAAGGCACTCATTGGCGAGCGGGAGACAGCACGACCTCGGGTCTGTCCTCGCTGACGGTGAAGGTGCCGACGCTGGTGATCTGGGGCGAGAAGGACGAGGCTCTGCTCACCGGCAACCTCGAAGGGCTTGATCGGTTCGTGCCTGATTTGACAGTGAAGCGCATCCCGGACGGCTCACACTGGGTCATCCACGAGAAGCCGGGACTGGTTAACTCTTACATACGAGACTTCATCACGGGCAAGCGGTAGGATGCCGGGCCACAGAAGGTCGCACGCCGGCCGGAGGGTCGCCGGTCAGCGGGCCTTCAGCTCAGCGAGGCCTCTCCGGAAGGCCTTCAGATTGAGGTCGAGCTTATCAGCCGGCAGGCTTTCCTGGAGTTCGAGCTCGAACTCTTTCGCTGCCAGGGGCAGCAGGCCGGCCCCCACGAGCGCTCCGACCATGACGATATTGGCTAGGATGGACGCGCCGAGGTCCAGAGCAATGTCCGTGGCATTGATCATCCAGGCCCTTCTGGATAGCTCTTCCAGCGCTCTCACTATGTCCTCGACGCTGGGATAGTGAGCAGTGCCGATGGCCACGGCTAGCGGGTATACGGGCCGGGAATTGGTAACAACTGTGACGTTTGGATTGCCGTATTGCCCCAGCACTCGCAGGGTCTCCAGCGGCTCCAGGCCCAGGATGACGTCGGCTTGGCCATGAGGGATAAGCGGGCCATACTGGGCTTGGTCCGAGATTCTCAGGTGGCTCATCACCGCTCCGCCCCTTTGGGATGCGCCGTAGGTTTCGCCGATGGTCACGTGATAGCCGGCCCGCACCAGAGCGCTGCCCATGAGCTGCGAGATGAGCACGTTGCCCTGGCCGCCGACGCCGGTGACGATGACGTTGAGAGGGTCTGTTCCTTCCATGATCAGGCTACCTCCCTGATGATGGCCGAGGCGGGGCAGATGTCGGCGCACACCCCGCAGCCGCTGCAGATGACCTCATCGATCTTAGCCGTCTGACTGTCAGCGTCCCAGACAAGGCCGGGGCACTGGAATATCCGCGTGCACAGGCGGTTGCAGCCGCAGCTCTCGCCCCGACACTTCTCGCTGTCCACCCGAACCTTGTAGGCGGCCTTCTCCTCCTCCTTGGCCCTGACCAAGGCGCACTTTCTCCTGGAAATCAGCACCCGCACGCCGCCATCGTCTTGCATCAGGTTCAGGAGCTTGCTGGTGGTGTCTTGGAGGTCAAAGGGGTCGGCCACACCCACCCGTATGCCCAGCGAGCGACACAGCCCTTCTATGTCCACGCTGGGCGCTGGCTCTCCCAGGGCACTGGCTCCCGTTCCAGGGTGGGGCTGGAAACCGGTCATAGCAGTGGCACTGTTATCGAGGATGATCAAGGTGAAGTTGGATTGGTTGTAGACCGCGTTGATCAGGGCCGGGATGACAGCATGGAAGAAAGTGGAGTCGCCGCACACTGTCAATACGGGCTGGTCAAAGCCCAGCTTGTCCAGCTTGCCAAAGCCGCAGGCGAGGCCGACGCCCGATCCCATGGCCTGCACCGTCTTGAGCTGAAAGAATCCGGTGGGCCCCAGGCCCAGCGTATAGCAGCCGATGTCTCCGGTGACGAAGCCGCCGCGTCCATCCAGCTTCAGGGCATTCTTCACCGACCAGAGGGTGGCTCTGTGGGGGCAGCCGGCACAGAAGCCGATCATCCTGGTCTGCATCAGGCCTCCGGTCAGATCCTGTGCCTTCTTGGCGTAGTCGGGCTCGACGGCGACCCTTTCCCGGCCCAGGATGGAGCTTAGGGCCGCCATCACCCGGTCCGGGTCCAGTTCGCCAAAGGAGGGCAGGTGGCCGCTCCGCTTGCCGTAGAAGGTCAGGGGGCCGAGAATGGCGAAGGTATCGCCGACCAGCTCTTTGAGGTTGCCCTCCAGGAAGGGGTCGACCTCCTCTACCACCATTACCTTATCGGTTCGGGCCAGGTGCTGCTGCACGAGCTTTTCGGGCAGGGGCCAGGTGGTGCCGAGCTTCAGAATGCCCACGGAGCTCTCCAGGCCGAGGGCCTTCACCGCCTCCAAGGAGTAGTACCAGCCGCTGCCGCTGGTAACTATCAGCAACTCCGGCGCCTCGGGCCCGGTGTACCAGTTGAAGGGGGACGACTCGAATATCTCCCTCGCCTTGCTCACCTTCTGATGCAGGAAGCTGTGCTTGATGGGAACGAGCAGGGGGGTGAACTGGCCGAGCATTGTGGGCGCAAACCTTGCCTGCCTGCTGGGGGACACTAGCTCGCCGAGGCGCACGTCTCCGCGGGCGTGGGAGACCCGCGTCACGCTCCTGACCAGGCACACGTTCTTGATCTCTTCCGATAGTTCGAAAGCCCACTTGGTCATGTCCTTGGCTTCCTGCGAGTTGACAGGCTCAAGGAGGGGGAGCTCGGCCCACTTGGCGGCGGGCCGGGAGTCCTGCTCGTTGGTGCTGGACAGGCCGGAGGGGTCGTCGCAAAGCACCAGTACCAGGCCGGCGACGGTTCCTGTCAGGTTGAGGTTCATCAGGAAATCGGAGGCGACGTTGAGGCCGTTTTGCTTCATGGCCACGATAGCCCGTACCCCGGCAAAGGAGGCTGCCGCGGCGGCTTCCAGGGCCACCTTCTCGTTTACTGACCACTCGACGTAGATGTCCGTCTCCCTGGTGACCTCGGCCAGGCTGCCGATGATCTCCGAGGAGGGGGTGCCGGGATAGGCGCTGGCGAATCCCAGGCCCGCCTCCAGCGCCCCTCGGGCGATAGCCTCGTTACCCATCAGAAGCTGGCTGGCACCCGCCTCGTATGCTGTGATGCTCGTCATCTCGGCAACCCCTTTCGACCGTCGGCTGCGTGTGTCACCGTGAGTGCCATTGCTATGCTAGAAGCCCCTTCGCTGCCTCGCTGGCCAGCTTGAGGTAGAGCAGGTCCTCGTCGCTGCCTGTGGTCTCGACAACCTTCTTCAGCCCTCTTTTCTTTTTCAGAAGGGAGGCCTCTTTGAGATGGGCGAGATTCTGCTCTGGCAGTGGGGACGTCTCGATGACCCCCTTGGCTTGGGCCGCTTCCACCAGCTCTCTGCCGGTATCGCTCCTGGTGATGAGCGTGTTCCAGCCCTCGACCCCTTCGGCAGCGCCCACTGAGATGTCGGCGAATTCCGCCGTCATGTCGATACAGACATCGCAGGTCGGCCTGACGAAGGGGCGTACCTCGTCCAGAGAGATGTCAATACGGCTGGAGTCGGTGAAGACCTGGAAGAGGTTGGCCGGAGGAGGAGGGATATCGAACTTGACTATCTGCCTGAGGGGCACTTTGTCCTCAAGGAAGCGGGCAAGCTCCTCGTAGCGAAGGGCCCAGGTGCAGAAGAGGCCGATGACCAGCTTCAGCTTGTCGATGTTGTTATGGTTCTCCAGCGGTGAGGCCCTCATCTTGGCCAGGGCTAGCGCCTGACAGGGGATTGCCACCACGCCGATGCTCTGGACGTCCGATTCTGACTCCCGGTTAAACGCCGCTAGGGTGGGGGCGGCCACGAAGTTCGACCGGGCGCAGTCGCGGACCTGGGCCGTGTTGCAGGCCAGGGTGCCGCTGGGCAGTATGTTCTCATCGCTGGCAGTGAGGACCGCCGAGTCGATCAGCCCTTGGTCGAGGGCGAAGGAGGCGAGGGCCGTGACGGTTCCCCCAAACTGGGCCTTGGACCTGACGACTTCGTCCCCGGCCCGGGCCAGCACAATCTCTTGCACTGTACCCAGTTCGTCAGCCGGGTAGGGGACGCCGAACACGGTCTGGCTAAGCAGGTCAAGGTCCAGCGAGGTGCGAGGGCAAAAGACGTAGCAGCGTCCCTGGCGCAGATCGCACTCGTCCAGGGCAACGATCCTGCCCCGGTAGGCGACCAGGTAGGGGCACATGCCGACGCAGGCGCCGCAGAGAGTGCAAAGGTCTCGGGCCAGCACCTCGCTTTGGAGCTCGCGGCAACCCTTTACCTCTAGGCCCATTTCTTGCTCCCTTCCATCGTTGCTTGGAATACCGGCAAGGCCCGACGATGGGACCCCGGCCTGCGTGAGCTACCAAGGAGATTATATACTGTCGACTGCGTCTCAGGAAGCGATATCCTCCGGGCTGGCGGGCGGCCTTGCTCTTCTTACATCCCCAAGGCGGGTGGATGGAAGGCGCCAGCGCGTCGTGCCCGCGCTCAGTTGCCCGGAAAGGAGAAGAGCACCCACGGACGCTCTTCTCCTCCCAAGGGTTGCCCTCTAGTCACTGAAGGAGATCACCTCGCCGAAGTACTCCCACTTGCCATCGTGAGCCCTCAGCATCCTCATGGCCTCGATGCCCAAGTGGTCTGTCGGGCTGAGAGTCATGGTGATACCCGGCAAGCTGAGGTCGAGTTGGTAGTCCTTAAAGGAGTGGACGGCGTCCATCAGGCCCTCTCGTGTCAGGTTGTCACAGGTCCTGCGCAGGGCCTCGACGGTCAATTCCGCCGCCTCTTGGCCGGCTATGGTGAAGTTACCGGGGAGAGAGTCACTATACTTCTTCATGATCCGGTGGTGCTCGGCTATCGCCGGGTCGTCAGTCCAGTGCGACAGCTTGTTGGCCTGAAGAGTGATGACCCCCTCCATGAGCTCCGGCGAGGCATACTGGAACATCATGGGGTCAGAATTGACGTAGCCCATGAAGAACTGGGCATCCCAGCCCAGGCGGTCGGCCTCCCGGACGAGCTGAGCACACGTCGGTGGGATACAAGCGCCAACGACCACCTCGGCGCCAGCGTCCTTCATATTGCTGACCTGGGACCGGATGCTCACGGCGGTGAGCTCATAGCCTTGCTCGGACACCAGCTCGTTCTTGTTGGGGTCGAGGCCGTTCTTTAGACCGTTCAGTTCGTCCCTGCCGTAGTCGTCGTTCTGGTAGATGATGCCGACCTTCTTGCCGGGCATATTCTCGGAGATGTACTTGCCGACGATCGTCGCCTCGACATAGTAGTCCGGCACGACGGCGACCGACCAGGGGTGCTTTTCGGGCTCAGCAGCCCACTTGTGGGCCCCCGACATGATCCACAGGTCAGGCACCCCTTTTTCGTTGAGGTCCTCCCAGACGGCCGAGTGGGCGGCCGTCCCCATGCCGGCGATGATGGCGAAGACCTTGTCGCGCTCCAGCAGCTTCTTGGTTGCCTCGACTGCTCCGGCCGGGAGGAAGTGATCGTCCTCCGTCTTGAAAACGATCTGGCGGCCGCAGACGCCCCCTTCCTCCGCATTGACGTAGTCGAAGTAGGCTTTGAGGCCAGCGATGATGGGGGCGTACGCCGCCCCATAGGTGCCGCTAAGGGCGCAGTGGCTGCCGAGGATTATCTCTGTGTCGGTAATGCCGGGGACCTCCGTCACCTGCGTGGGGGTGTCAGTGACGGCGGCGGTAGGAGTGCCAGTGGGGGTTTCCTCTTCTTCCTCCTCCTCGCAGGCCACTGTCAGCACCAGCAGCAGCGCTGCTAGGGCGAGGAAGATCAGCCAGAACCTGCCTAGCTTCCGCACGGCTGCATCAGCCTCCTTCTTTGAATATTTCGTGCCTGTTGCCCATGGTCGGGTGGTTGTCGTCATGCTGGACGATCGGGGCAGCCCCATCCTACGCGCAAGCGCGAGGGTTGGCAAGGAGGGAGGCGATCTCGCGGATGACGGCCTCGCATTCGGCGTCGCTGTTGTAGAAGTGGGGGGCGATGCGGATGCCGATGCCGGGGCGGTAGTCGATGAGGAAGCCGCGCTGGATAAGGGCCTCTGAAATGGCCGAGGCGTGGGGGCAGTCCACGGCCACGGTGCCGCCGCGCTGCTCGGGGTCGCGGGGGGTGTTGATGGTGAGGCCGTCCTCCAGGGCGAGGGCGATGAGGAGAGAGGTCTGGCGGAGGGACTTCTGCCGGATGGCATCGACGCCCACCTGGGTGACAATGCGGACGCCCTCGCGGGCGGCGTAGAGGGCGGGGATGGAGGGGGTGCCGCCCAGGAAGCGGTAGGCATTGTCGGCCAAGTCGATGGGGCCCTCGGCGAAGGCGAAGGGGTCGCGGTGGGAGAGCCAACCGGTGTCGGTGGGCCGGAGCTGAGGGATGAGGGAGGGTTTGACGTAGACGAAGGCGGCGCCGGGACCGCCGCAGAGCCACTTGAGGCAGGCGCCGAAGAGGACATCCACATCGGCTTCGCGGACGTCGAAGGGGAGGACACCGACGGAGTGGAAGGCGTCGAGGAAAACCAGGGCGCCGCATTCGTGGGCGCGGCGGACGAGGGGCTCCAGGGGGATGCGGTAGGAGCTGCCGTAGAAGACGTGGGACAGGGCTACGACGCGGGTACGAGGAGAGATGCGGTCGATGAGCTGTTCGACGGGCGGGTGGACGGGATCGTCGCCGCGGACGACGATGGGCCGGGCGCCGCGGCGGGCCTGCTCGAGCCAGAAGTGGTGGATGGTGGGGAAGTCGTACTGGCAGAGGAGGACCTCGGGGCGCTGGGGTGGGAAGTCAAGGGCGGAGGCGAGGATGGCCTGGAGGATGGAGACGTTCTGGTGGAGGATGACGCTGCCGGGGGGCGCGCCGAAGAGTCGGCCGATCTCATCACCGAAGCGCCCCACCTCTGGGAGCCAGTGGTGCCAGGCGGCGACACCCTCGGTGGCCCATTCGTCGGTGTACTGACGGAGGGCATCGTAGGCGGCGCGGGGCATAGCGCCCAGGGAGTTGGAGACGAGGTAGGTGCAGCGCTGGAGGATGGGGAACTCGTCGCGCCAGCGGAGGAGGGGGTCGTCACCGGTCATGGTAGCCACAGGCTAACACAGACAGGAATTCTGTGCCGATTCAGGGCGCGCGAATAGACACGCCTACGGCCTGCTGTCCAAGATAGTCCGCGGGCTCGTTGCTAGCCCGGCATCTGTCCTCTAAGCATGGAGACGTTCTGGTCGCCCAGGGGAGTAATCAGCTCGAAGATAATTCCGCCATGCCGGCGGGTATCCAGGTAGGCGTAGGCTTGGCGGAACGGATCGATCTGGAGCACCTTGAACCCCATGGCTTCGGCCTGCTCCAGCTTGGCTGCGAAGTCCTTAACGAAAAAGCCCAGGTGGTGGAGACCCTCCCCGTGCTTACGCAGGAACTCGAGGTGCAAGCTGTCGCCCTCGAGGATCTGGATCAGTTCGAGCTCGACCTGGCCGAGGGTGGCAAAGGCCAGGCGGGCCTTTATGAATTTCTCCTCGCCGCGGTCCCAGACATTGGGCGCTCCCACCTCCCTGACATCCCACGGGCCCAGCCCGAAGGCCGACTCGTAAAAGGCTATGGTGCGGTCAACGTCTTCCACCACCACTCCGATTTGGCCCACGCCGGGCAACTGGAGCTGCTGTTTCACATCGTCTGCTGTCATCGCAAACCTCCTTTTTCTTCGTCTGGCCGGTGGTCTCAAGCGAAGCTGTTCGCCATCTCTGCATAGCTATCCAGGAGGGGGAGAACCTTGTCTGCCGGGGCGGGCGGGAGCCAGAAGACGCAACGCTCCACCCCTAGGTCGGCGTAGTGCTGGATGACCTCGGGCCGGGACGGCGCGCCGTAGATGGAGACCGGGATGGGCCCGCGACCGGCCTCGGTCGCCAGGCGGTTGAGCTCTGGGATCAGCTCGGACAGGGGCCTCTGGAGAACTACGGGAATGGGTATCCAGCCGTCGCCGTACTCCACCACCCGCTGAAAGGCGTGGGGTCCGTCGCCTGCCAGGAGGATCGGCGGGTGAGGCTTCTGGACGGGCTTCGGCCACGACCAGATGGGGTCGAAGTTGACGAACCGGCCGTGGAACTCGGCCTCGTCCTGGGTCCAGATCGCCTTCATGGCGAGGACCTGTTCCCGCATCAGCTTCCAGCGCTGGGGCGGGTTGGTGCCATGGTTCTCCATCTCTTCGAGGTTCCAGCCGGCGCCGATGCCGAACAGGAACCGCCCGCCGGAGATGAGGTCCAGGCTGGCTACCTCCTTCGCCAGCGTGATGGGGTCGCGCTCGATCAGCAGACAGACGCCCGTGCCGATGAGGAGGTGCTCTGTGGCCGTGGCCGCGGCGCTAAGGGCTACGAAGGGGTCCAGGGTGTGGGAGTACTCCTGCGGCAGCTCAGCGCCGCTTGGCCAGGGGGTGCGACGGCTGGTGGGAATGTGGGTGTGCTCCGGGACGAAGAGCGACTCGAAGCCGCGCTCCTCCGCGGCTCTGGCGATCTCTGCGGGACCGATGGAGTAGTCGGTGAGGAATATCGTGACGCCGAACTTCATAGACTTCCTCCTGATCTGGCGAAGGGTAGTGCGTGCCGGGGAAGGGTGACGCGCGCTGAGGACATAGGAAGATGCGGTGAGCGGTGGAACTCGAGCCCGGGGTCCTCTGCCTGGAAAGCGAGCATTTGGATCAAAAGTAGCAGACTCGGGCCTAATTGTTAAGGCCTCAGACTGGGAATCTTCAGGGAAGGCGTGAGGGAAACGGGCGCGTGGGGTGTCAGGTGTGACCGTCAGTGGATAGGGAGCTCCACCGTGACGGTGGTACCAGTGCCGGGGCAGCTGTCGACCCGTATCGAGCCGCGATGGCCCTCCACGATCCACTTGGCGATCGCCAGCCCCAGACCAGCTCCTGCCTCCGCCCGGGAGCGCGCCTTGTCCGCTCGGTAGAAGCGGTCGAAGATGTGGGGGAGGGTCTCCGGCGGGATGCCGCTGCCCGAGTCCCTGACCCGCACCACGGCCTTGCTGCCTTCTGCCTCCAGCGTCAGCCCTACTGTTCCCGGTGCGTCGGTGAACTTGATGGCGCGTTGTCCAGCAGAATGAGCAGAAGCTCCCTCAGGCGCACCTCATCCCCTCTGATCCGGACCGGCCCGTCGACCTGGACGTCCAGCTGAAGCCCCTTGTTGTCCGCCAGCACTCTCACCTGCTTGCCCACGTCTTCCACCAAGTCGTCGAGGGCAACTTCCGTGAAGGTGAAGGGCGTTTTCCCAGCGTCGGCCCTTGCCAGGGTCAGCATCTGGCTGACCAAGGTGCCCAGCGCGTCGGTCTCCCGAATGATGTCGTCCAGGGCAGGCATGTTGGCGCGAACGGGTTTCCCCCGGTGGCGCTGCAGGAGCTCAGCGTTGGCCCGGATCAGCGATAGAGGCGTGCGCAGCTCGTGGGAGGCATCGGCCACGAAGGCCCGCTGGCGCTCCATGGCGTCGCCTATGGGGCGGAGGGCCCGGCCGGCGAGGAAGAAGCCGCCGACGAGGGCGAGGGCGAGCCCGGCACCACCGCCGCCGCCGAGAATGAATATCAGCCGGCGCAGGGCCTCCGTCTCCGGCTCTATGCTCCTGCCCACCTCCAGAACCACCCTGGGCGCCTGGGGACCATCTATGGGCACCACGTACACCCGCAGGTCCTCGCCGGTGGACGAGTCCGTGTTCTCGAAAGTGGGGTCGCCGGTCAGGGCCTTCTCGATTGCTTCCTGACTTGCCAGTCCGCTGGGGTCGACGTTGGGCGTGCCCGCCACCAGCTCGCCGTCGCGGTCGACCAGGGCGTAGAAGTAGCCGCTGGCGGTGAAAGCGGGCCCCACGATGACGGTCGCCGGAGGCTGCTGGGGTCGACCCTGCTGGTGGAGCCTCGGGACCAGCAGGCGTATCTCGGTGGTGGCGCGGGAGCGCAGGCTATCGTCGACGGCGTCGAAGAGGACGGCGCGAGCGGTGAAGAAAACAGCGACGCCGATCACGCTCAGGATCAGGGCCAGCACAGCCACGAACGAGATGGTCAGGCGCCAGCGTGTGGAGGTAAACATGACTATCGACCAAGGACGTAGCCCACGCCCCGGATGGTGCCGATGAGCTTGTTGGGGTGCCCCTTGTCGACCTTACGCCGGAGGTAGGAAACGTAGACATCCACCAGATTGGAATCCGGCGCGTGCTCGTAGCCCCAGAGATGATCCAGGATCTGCGTGCGGGTGACCACGCGCCCCTCGTTGCGCATGAGGAACTCGAGCAGGGCGAACTCCTTGGGGCTAAGCTCGATGACCCGGCCAGCCCGTTCCGCCCGTCGTCGGTTCATGTCCAGCACCAGGTCACCGGTCTGGACCCGTTCAGGCTCCCGGGCCTGGACACGGCGGCGGCCCAGGGCGCGCAAGCGGGCCAGGAGCTCCTGGAAGGCGAAGGGCTTGGTGAGGTAATCATCGGCGCCGGCGTCCAGCCCCCGCACGCGGTCCTGCACGTCGTCGAGGGCGGTGAGCAGAAGGATGGGCGTGTCCACGCGGTTCCTGCGCAGCGATTGACAGACCTCGATGCCGTTGAGCCCCGGCAACAGGATGTCGAGGGCAATGACGTCGTGCGAGCCCTCCATTGCTATGGCCAGCCCCTCCTCGCCGTCGTAGGCCAGGTCCACCGTGTGCCCTTCCTCCTCCAGGACACGTCTTATCACTCGAGCCAGCCGTTGTTCGTCCTCTACCACCAGTACGTACATGTTCACCTGTCCCTGCTATGTCTATTGTAGACGAAAAACATTAAAGAAACCTTAAAGACATTGTGGCCCAGTATTAAGAGACTCTAATGCTCTTTCAATGTGGCGTTAAGGTCGGTGCGCTAACCTGGGTAGTGGAAGTGGTCTGTAGGGATGGAGGAGCCCCAGGGTCTCCTTCAGGTGGACAAAGGAGGGTACAGCATGAGAAGGATTCTGATAGCGGCGCTGGCCATCGTGCTTGTTGGCGCGGCGGTCATCGGCGGCGGCATCGGCCTGGCGGTGGGCCAAGGCGACGACACCCCGATCGAGAGCTTCTTGGGCCGAGTTGCTGAGAAGCTGGGCATCGGTGAGGACGAACTGCGCTCAGCTATGACCGAGGCCGAGCAGGATATCATCGATGAGCGGGTGGCCGAGGGCACGCTCACCGCCGAGCAAGGCGAGCGCCTGAGAGAGCGCATCGAGGAGAAGGGCCTGCTGGGCCCGCGCGGTGGCCCGCTCGGCGGGCCGGCCGAGGGCGATCGCATTCGCGGCCGCTTCTGCGATGGCGTCTTCGACTGCATCCGCGAGCGCGCACACGACCACGTGCGCGACCAGGATAAGCGGCTCCCGATGGAGGCAGCAGCGACGGTGCTGGGCATGGAGCCAGAGGCGCTCCTGAGCGAGCTGCAAGAGGGCAAGACGTTGGCCCAGGTCGCTGAGGAGAGCATGTCGGTGGACGAGTTTACGGTTGCCCTGTTGGCTCAGGTGCAGCAGGAGCTGGATGCACTGGTGACCGACGGCAAGCTCACCGAGGAGCAGGCCGATGCTATCTTCGAGCGCGTGGAGGAGAACATCGAGCGCATCGTGAATGCCCAGCCGGGCGCTCTCGCCCACCACTGTCGCGGCGGGAGGTAAGCGGGCCCATGAGTTGCGAGGGCTGCCGGATCAGGAAAGCAGACGACCGGCAGCCCTCGGCGTTCTGCTGCTGATCTGCGGCAGGCTCAGGTTGCCGCCACAATCGTGTGCTCGGCAGCATTATCGACCACTCAATTGAGTGCGACGATGATGTCTGTTTGACAGAAGAACGCCCCCAAGCCATCATATAGCTACGTGAATCTATGCTGTGCGGCAGGTCGGCACAGTTGCATTATCTTCACAGGCAAGGAGCCGAGTACTTATGGTGGCGATCGGCAGGAGAAGAAAGCCTCGCTGGCTTGTGCTCCTGGCTCTGCTCGTTGCCGCTGCGGTGGGCGGGTTTTTCGCCTACCAGTTCTGGTTCGCTGAAGACGGCTCCGACGACGGAGCCTTCAGCACGCACACGGTGACCACGGCCACTATTCGCTTCAGTATCACTACCTCAGGCGAAGCGCAAGCGGTGCAGGAGATAGTATCTAGCTTCGGCATAGCGGGGAGGGTGAGTTCCGTCGAAGTGGAGCTGGGCGATGAGGTCAGGGAGGGCCAGCAACTAGCCAGCCTGGAATCCGACACCCTGGAGAACCAGCTGGCAACCGCCGAGGCAAATCTTTTGTCGGCGCGGCTCCGCCTTCAGCAGATCGAGGAAGGGGTTTCTTACGCTGAGAAGGCGGCGGCCGCAGGGGCGGTGGTGAGCGCTCAAGTGGCATTCGACATAGCCTCGGATGACCTGGATGACGTGCTGGACGGGCCCTCTGATGCCGAGCTGGCTGCGGCGGAAGAGAGGGTAAGGAGCGCCGAATCAGCGCTCCTTGCCGCCCAGGACAGTCTGAGGAAGCTACAGGAGGGGGCTTCGGAGGCGGACTTGGCGGCCGCCGAGGCGAATGTGGCAATCGCCGAGGCGAACCTGACGAGCGCCAAGAGTCTCCGGACAAGCGCCAACGCGAGCGTGCAGTCGGCGGAAGCAGCTTTTCAGAGCGCCGGTACGACCTACTGTGACACCGATGATCACATTGCAGACATCTGCGACGATTTCTCCACCACTCCCCTCAGCAACCGCCAGATCAGCAGGCTCAACGATTCCATTAGTCTGGAGGAGGACGCGGATGCAGCCCTGATTGCGGCGACCAGCGCTCTCATCCAGGCCAACTCAACCTACCGCAGTGCACTGGCGGCCAAGGCGGACGCCGGGGCGGCCGTCGACGCTGCCGAGACCGCCCTCGAATCCGCCCAGGAGGCTCTCGATGAGGTGAAGGCAGGGGCCGACCCGGAGGAACTTGCTACGGCCGAAGCAGCGGTGACAGCGGCCGAGCAGGCCCTGGAGGCGGCCCAACTGCGACTGGACGAGCTTCGCGAGGGCCCGACAGAGTCCGCCATTGCCGCCGCCCGGGGCGCCGTCGACACCGCACGCGCCAATTTGACGTCAGCGATGGCGGCCAGGGATGATCTCCTTGCCGGCGCCGACCAGGAGGACATCGACTTACAGGTTCAGCAGGTGCGAATCGCTGAGCTGGCGGTGGAGCAGGCTCGCGAGAACCTGGAGGACGCGACGCTGGTAGCGCCCTTCGCCGCCACTGTCGGCGCCATCAATATCAGCGCGGGCGATCTAGTCACCTCGGCTACCCCGGCCATCACTCTGCTCACCCCTAACGCCTTGGAGGTAGAGCTGACCCTTGGCGAGACGGACCTCCCCGTGGCGAGGGTTGGTCAAAAGGGGCTCATCATTTTCGATGCCATTCCGGAGAAGGCCTATCCGCTGACGGTAACGTCGATAGGCCTGGCTCCCACCACTCAGCAGGGTGTGGTCACCTATCTTGCCACCGCCCAGCTTGCGGGCTTCGATCCCAAGGCGGACGTTCGGCCGGCTCCAGGCATGAGCGGATCAGCGGTCATTGTCACCCAGGAGAAGGCCGGTGTCTTGGCTGTGCCCAACCGGGCCATCAGACGTCGCGGACAGAACCAGACGGTTGAAGTGGTGGTCGACGGCAAGCTGGAGATAAGGGTGGTCCAGACAGGCATTAGTGACACCGAAAAGACCGAGATCCTCAGCGGTCTGAAGGCTGGCGACGTGGTAGCGCTGCCAGGCGGCGCTCCGAGCGGGGAGGCGGCGGAGGACGCGGAGCCGCTCCCCGGCGGCGTTCGCTAGGAAGTAGTTCGCACCGTGGTCAAGCTGACCGATATCACCAAGGTCTACCTAGCTGGCGACGTGCCTGTACCCGCCCTGCGGGGAATCAACCTAGGGATACAGGAGGGGGAGTTCCTGGCTATTATGGGGCCTTCGGGCTCCGGCAAGTCCACCCTCCTGAATATCCTCGGCTGCCTGGACAAACCCACTTCGGGCACGTACGAACTGGATGACCTGAAGGTCAGTGCCTTCGATGAGGATCAGCTGGCGGTGATCCGCAACCGCAAGGTCGGGTTCGTCTTCCAGAGCTTCAACCTCCTTCGCCGCCTACCAGCGGTCGAGCAGGTGGAGCTACCGTTGCTCTATCGCAAGGTGTCCGACCGGCGGCGCCTGGCGCTTCAGGCCCTTAGCGACCTGGGGCTGGCCGAGCGCGTGGCGCACCGGCCCACGCAGCTTTCAGGGGGCGAGCAGCAACGGGTGGGCATCGCCCGTTGCCTTGTGACGAACCCCTCGTTGATCCTGGCTGATGAGCCGACAGGCGCCCTGGACACGGCCACCGGGCACGAAATCATGCGCATCTTCCAGCGACTCAACGGGGAGCGGCGCATCACCATTGTTCTTGTGACCCACGAACGGGAGATCGCCGCCTACGCTCGCAGGATCGTTCACCTTCAGGATGGGCAAATCGTCAGCGATGAGCCGAACTCGTCGCCGGACCGTTCGCCCGGTGGCGACGGTGGAAGCGAGGCCCCGACGGCATGAGTATCACCGACACTATCCGCTCTGCCTTCGCCGCTCTGACTGCCAACAAGCTGCGCTCGTCGCTGACCATGCTGGGCATCATCATCGGGGTGAGTGCCGTCATCACCCTCATGGCGGTGGGCCAAGGCTCTCAGAAAGGCGTGACGGAGCGCATTCGAGGGCTGGGCAGCAATCTTCTCTTTATCAGGCCTGGTCAGTCTCAAGCATCAGATGTCCAGTCGGCGGTATATGGGGGCCAGGCACTAACCCTGGTAGACGCCGATGCCTACGCCATCAATGACCCCGAGCAGTTTCCCTATGTGGAGGGCGTGGCGCCCCAGGTCGACTTCGAGGGCCGACTGATCGCTGGCGGCGAGAACACGACCACCACTATCATCGGCACGACGCCCGGCTACCAGTACGTACGCGACTTCTATGTGGGGAAAGGCCAGTTCATCAGTGAGGACGATATTGCCCGCAAAGGCCTTGTGGCTGTCCTGGGGCATAGGGTGGCCGAGACGCTGTTCGATGACCGCGACCCCATCGGCAAGTCCGTGCGCCTGGCGGTAGGCCCTCCTACCATGGCGCTCACCTTCAACTTCCGGGTCATCGGCGTCATGGAGCCGAAAGGGGCCACGGCCATCGGCGATGAGGATGACCTGATGTTCATACCCCTGCCGACAATGCAGGCCCGTATTCCCTTCCTGAGGCATCCTCAGGGGCTAAGCAACGTGTTCCAGATCTCGGTAAAGGTGAGCAACAGGGGTGACTTCGACAAAGCCGAGAGGGAGATAGCAGCCTTGCTCCGCGAGCGTCACAACGTGGACAAGGATGACTTCGTGATTCTAACCCAGACCGACGTGGCCAACCTGGAGGCCGCCGAGACCGAGATATCCCAGACGCTGTGGGCGGCGATGGCGGCCATCGCTGGCATCTCCCTTGTGGTCGGCGGCATCGGCATCATGAACATCATGCTGGTCTCGGTCACGGAGCGCATCCGCGAGATAGGCATCCGCAAGGCTATGGGAGCGACGCGGGGCGACATTCTCATGCAGTTCTTAGTTGAAGCGCTGATGGTCACGATGGCCGGTGGAGCCATCGGGGTTGTTCTCGGCATTACGCTCTCGACGCTGGCGGACGGGCGCACTATCCTGGAGCAGAGCATCCGGGCGGAGGTCTCGCTGGTGGCCGTCATCCTGGCCTTTGGTGTGTCCGCGGTCATCGGCCTCTTCTTTGGCATCTATCCCGCCTACAATGCCTCTCGCCTCAACCCCATCGAGGCCTTGCACCACGAATAAGGGCGGTAAAGCCGCCTTCTATTGGAGTGCCTGGCCCAGCCGTTCATCCAGAGTGCGGATGATGTCTTCCACCTCTTGTCCCGGTGTGGCGCCGCCTATCGCACCCACTATTATGTGAGCGGTGGCTCGTCCTCGCCTGATAGCGACCAGGTGAGCAATGAAGTCAACGTCAACCTCGAACTCCGCACCCTCGCCCTCCGGCCGAAGTGTGCCTGTGAAACGAGCCGCCAGCGTTTCGTCGCCGATGCTGGCAAACGACATCGGCTCTCCCTCAATGGAGATCACACCGGGGAATAAGCTTACGCTCTGGCTGGGGTTGGCAGCTACCTCCCTGCCCCATTCCATGCCGGCCACAGCTCCCTCCGAGGTCTGGAAGATGCTCAGCGAGACACTGACCGAGGCGGTGCCGCCGCTGATAAAGGTGCCCAGAGGGTCGTTCGTCATATAGGTGGCGTTATATCCCAGCAGGCGCCCCCACCCATCAAGGCGGGCGAGAGCCGCTTGTTTTCCCTCCGGATCGGTCTCGGCGGCTTCCTCGTTGTCCGTAAATACCTCTCCCGGCTCCTCCAGGACGAAGCCAGAAGGCAAATCGTCCAGTGTCAGGGCTACGCTCCTGAGCATGGCCTCCAGCGTTGGCCTGTCGACCGGAACGGACGTTGCAGAGGGTCCTTCCTCGTCACCTCCGCCGCCGCAGCCAACCCCAACGACTGCCGGGACGGCGACGACAGCAAGGGCGAGTGCGATGAGCCAAGTTCTCATAGTGACCTCCCACCATCAAAATCACATTCGGCAGAGCGCGCCGCGCTCGATTATAGCAGGTGTAGGGTCAAAGGTGCGCGGGCAAGGATAGCCGCTGGCCCCCGACAAGGCCTTTACCATTGCTCTCCCCCAATGGAGATGCTATCTTGTCGCTACGCGGGCGATGTTGAATTATTGACCTCTGCACTGGGTGCGGATACGTCTGTCGGGAGAGGCTAAATGACCGAAGCGCGGGTGTTCGCCATCGACGCCGGTGGAACCATGACCGATGCCTTTGTGGTGCTGGAGGACGGGAGGTTTGCCATCGGGAAAGCGCAGACCACCCCGGACGATGAGTCTGAGGGCGTGCTGAGATCGTTTGAGGACGCCATCACCGGTCTGGACGGGGACACCGGGGCGGCCGCCAGGGGCCTGGTCGCCACCATCTACTCGGGCACGCTTATGCTGAACCGTCTGCTTCAGCGAGAGGGAGAAGGGGGCATAGGCGTCGTCACGACTGCCGGCTTCGAGGACGTCCTGCGCTTTGGCCGAGCGTTCCAATCGTATGCCGGTTACCCATACAGTGAGCGGCTCCACGTCAGGTCGCACGGCTACCCGGAGCCTATCGTTCCCCGCAGCTTGGTGCGCGGAGTGCGGGAGCGCATCCACCTCATTGGGATGGAGATGCTCCCCCTGTACGAGGAGGAAGCACGGGAGGCCGTCGGCTACCTGCTTGATCGGGGAGTGAGAGCCGTCTGTATCTGCTTCCTGTACTCGTACCAAAACCCTAGCCACGAGCGGCGGATGGCCGAGATCGCCCGAGAGGTCATGAACGAGCGTGGTGTGGACATCCCTTTGTACCTATCAAGCGAGCAGAACCCGGTTCGAGGCGAACTCCCACGGCTGAACAGCTTGATCCTGGAGGTCTACGCCGCTCGGCCGTCGCGGCTCCAGCTCGTCCGGATGCGAGAGCGCCTCAAGGAGCTGGGGTCGCCCGCTCCTTTCCGCATCCTCACCTCCTACGGCGGCACCGTCTCCCCAGAGCATGAGTGGCTGGTCTCCACCCTCGTCTCCGGTCCCATCGGTGGGATTATCGGGGGGAATCGCCTAGGGGATCACCTTGGGATCGCCAACCTGGTGTGCACTGACATCGGCGGGACCAGCTTTGATGTCGGCCTGATCACCGAGGGCCAGCATGCCATCCGCACCGAATGGGCACTGGCTCAGTTCGTGCTCAACACGCCGATGATCGCCATGGACTCTATTGGGGCGGGCACGGGCACTTACGTGAGGCTCGACCCGGTGATCCGGCGCATCAACCTGGGGCCCGATTCCGCGGGCTATCGGGTAGGGGTCTGCTACGAGGCCGGCGGCGTGGATACCCCCACTGTCACCGATTGCCACCTCGTTCTGGGCTACGTGAACCCCGACTACTTCCTCGGTGGGGAGATTCAGCTAAGTACGGAGCGAGCACGGCAGGCGCTCGAGGAGAAGATCGCCCAGCCCCTAGGAATAGGGCCTGAGGAGGCGGCCTGGGGGATTGTGCAGCTCCTGGAGACGCAGATGCGGGATCACCTCGCAGGGATGATCCTCGGCCTCGGATACTCGCCGGAGAACTACCACCTGCTCACATACGGGGGTGGCGGACCCCTGCATGTTGCAGCGCTGAGCCGGGGATTGCAGTTCGAGAGCGTTCTAGTGCCTTCGTGGGCAGCGGCTTTCTCCGCCTACGGCTGCGCCTGTGCCGACTGCGCCTATCGCTATGACCGTACGGTCGACAAGGTTCTCCCGCCCGATGGCTCAGGTCACCAGGCGGTTGCAGGGCTGCTGCGCAATGCCTGGGGCGAGATCCGCGAGCGCCTCGCTGAGGAACTGCGTCGCGATGGTCTCGACCCGGGCCGTATGGTCTTCCGGCCCTATGTGCGAATGCAGTACCGAGGCATGCTGGATGACCTGGAGATTCCTTCGCCTTCAGCGGAGCCCTCTCCCCAAGACCTCGATGCCATCATCTCTGAGTACGAGCGTCTCTTCGAGCGGATCTTCGCCCGGGCGGCGAAAAGCCCGGAGGCTGGCTATGTAGTCACCAAAGCCATCGGGGTTGGCGTTGTGCCCACGGAGAAGCCGCGCATTCCCGAGCTGGCCCTCCAGGGCCAAGACCCGGCCAAAGGTGCCACGAAGGGGCGCCGTCAGATCTTCTGGGATGGGTCTTGGACAACGGCGGAGCTCTTCGAGATGGATAGGCTCCAACCAGGAAACGTTGTGGCAGGCCCCGCCGTTGTGGAGGCCCCAGCCACTACCCTTCTGGTGCCCCCGGGCTGGCGGGCCACCTTGGACGAAAACCTCATCTTTAGGGTCGAGGAGGTATAGGGTCATGGATGTGGCAAAACGCGACGTGGGCCGCACTCCCATCGGCTGGGACGGGAAGACCCTGCTGGAGATGCTGGAAGAGAGCGAGAGCTTGTTCCAGGAGACGGGGCGCTATCAGGGCATCGACCAGCTTGAACTCAAGGAAAGAGACCACTTCCGATACGAGCGAGCTTTTGCCAAGTTGCGCGGTGCCCTGGTGGCTGCCCGCGAGACCGCCCTGCATATATCAGCCTCCCCCATCGTGCGCAACATCGGCGAGCTGTGCTTCGCCCTGTACACCCCCGAGGGCGACTCCGTCGTCGTCTCCACCGGTATCATGGTCCACGTTCACACCATGAGCGAGGCCCTCAAGTGGATGGTTCGCCATAACTACGAACGGGACCCCGGCATCCGGCCCGGCGACATATTTACCAGCAACGATCCCGACGTGGGGAACGTCCACACTGCTGACGTGCACACGATGGTTCCTATCTTCTGGGAGGACGAGCTTGTCGGCTGGGCCAGCGGCGTAACCCACCAGGTAGATATCGGCGCCAATACCCCCGGCCACGACCCAATCACGCCCACCAGTCGGTTCGAGGACGGCTTCCACCTCACCTGTGAGCGGATCGGGGAGGACGAGCACATCCGTCAGGACCACCGCCTCCGCTCGCAGCGGGCGGTGCGTTCTCCCTTGTACTGGGACCTGGACGAGAAGTGCCGCACGGCTGGCGCCTACCTAATCCGCGACGCCGTCCATCGCTTCATTGCTGAAGAAGGCATTGACTACTACAAGCGCTTCACGCGGGAGGTGGTGGAGGAGGGCCGGCGCATCTTCATGGCACGAGTTCGAGAGCGGCTGCTGCCCGGCCGCTACCGGACCGCATCCTTCGTTGGCATTCCATGGAAGGAAGAGGCGTGGCAGCCGCGGGCCCGAAGAGACTTCATCTGTCATGCCCCCATGGAGATCGTCATTGGCCGGGACGGTGACTTCTTCCTCAGCATGGAGGGAGCGAGCGCGCCGGGTTTCCATGCCTTCAACTGCGCCGAGGGCCCGATGCAGGGAGCCATCTGGGTGCTCCTCTCTCAGATGCTTGTCTACGACGGCAAGCTGAACGATGGGTCATACTTGGCGCTGCGCCATTACTTCCCGCCGGGGACCTGGTGCAACGCCCAGGATCCCCAGCTGTCGTACTCCACGCCCTGGGCGTTTCTCATCCCCGCTTTCACCGGCCTCACCCGCTGTCTGTCCAGGGCGTTGTTTGCCCGCGGCTATCGCGAGGAGGTAGTCTCCGGCTACGGCTTCACGGGAGACGCCATCCAGGGGGGCGGCACCCTCGCTTTCAACGGCGAGTACTGGCCGGCTGCCAATTTCGAGATAAGCGCCGTTGGCCTGGGCGCCAGCGCCGTCCACGACGGGCTGGACTGGGGCTACGCCATGTGGAACCCGGAGTCGGACCAGGGCGATGCCGAACTCTGGGAGCTGCTAGAGATAGGCATTCCCTATCTAGCCCGGCGGGTCAAGGCAAACACGGCTGGCTACGGCAAGTACCGCGGAGGTTCGGGCTGGGAAGCCCTGCGGATGCTTGTGGGGAACCGCGATGCCGAACTCTACATCGGCCGCGCGGACGGGCCCACTTTTATGGGCCCCGGGATCTTCGGCGGCTATCCGCAGGCGACCAGCTATCGCCTCTGGAGCAGAGGCAGTGAGATTATGGATCGGGCTGCCAAAGGGCAGCCCTACCCCTTGGGCGATGACCCGGAAACGGAAGAGTTCGAGGAGCAAGCGGGCGGCGAGATAATGCGAAGACACGCCGCGATGATGATGCCGGAGGTCTTCCATGACGGAGATGTGCTCCACTACGTTCTTTCCGGTGGGCCCGGCTGCGGTGACCCCCTGGAGCGGCCCGCTCAGCGGGTGGTGGACGATATGAATGAGGGGATCTTCAACGTGCGTATTACGGAAGACGTGTTCGGCGTTGTGGCCGCCCGCGACGAGGGACAGGACAAGTGGACCTTGGACGAGAAAGCCACGGACGCGCGGCGGCAGGAGATCCGACGCCTGCGGGCCGAACGCTCGCTGCCCTACGAGGAGTTCTGGCGACAGGAGCGTCGACGCATCGAAGACAGGCAACTGGGCGAGCCCGTTCGGGGCATGCTTCGCGAGAGCATGGGCCTGTCACAAGCCTGGGCGCAGGAGTTTCGGGCCTTCTGGAAGCTGCCCGAGGGCTTCCAGCCGTAGGAGGGGTGAGATGGAGCGACGAACGGCCGAGGACCTGATCGACGGGCGGCTACCCTGGCCCCAGCTCAAGGAGATCATCTCCCATCCCAAGGACCCTGGCCGCTTCCAGGTAGTGATGGAGGTGTTGCGAGAGCGCCTCGGCTGGGAAGAACCGGTTCTTCTCCCCCTGGCTGAGCACCTCTATGTGGTGCAGAAGGGAAGCCAGCGGGTGGTGCGCTGCGACTGCGGGTGCGAGTTCGGGGACTGCCGGGAGAACTGGAAGACGAAGGCGCGGGTGTTTGTGCGCAACGACGAATCGCTGCTACTGGAGATCTACCCCCAAATGATGCACAGTGACCCCGAGTGGATGGAGCTGCGGGAGTTCTACTGCCCAGGGTGCTTCGCCCTGCTGGAGGTTGAGGCGGTGCCTCCCGGCTATCCAGTCCTGTTCGATTTCGAGCCCGACATCGATGGGTTCTATGAATGGATGGGGTTGCCGCTGCCGTCAAGCGCCAGCGAGTAGTATCGAGGCATCTCAGTCGATAGGGGCGGTGCGGACATCCGACTGCGGGATGCCGTCTAGGCGGCGAAGGCGGAGGCCCAACGAACCGCCTCCGACAGATGCGAACGAAGTACGTCGAAACTAAAGTGTCGCTTGCCTACGGCGATGTTGTGATCGGTGACGTTCTCGCGCTCCCTCTGGTCCGTCAGAAGCGTCACCAACTCTTGCGCCGCGTGGGTCAAGACTTCCGCTGATACACGGACGAGTCCCGCCGGGTCGGTCTCCGCAAGGACGGTGTCTCCCAGCGAGATGACCCGCACGCCCTTTGGTGCAATATCTTCCTTGAAGACGGGGTATTCGAATACGACGACGGGGAGACCAGCAGCAAAGGCCTCCAGCAGCTGGTTGCCGAATCCCTCCCAGCCTGACGGGTAGAGCACAAAGTCGGCCATGGTGTACATGTCGGGATAGAGGGCGTAGAATCCCTCCTCCGCCGCCCGCAAGGGGAGAACCTCGTCTCCCACGTACATCCAGACGACCTTCAGGGCATCGAGCAGGGCGAAGAGTCTTTCCTGGTAATCGGTGAAGGCACGTTCGGGTCTACCCGCCAGAACGAGCACGATCCGACTTCCCTGGGTGAATACCTCGCCGTGGTACAAGGCTTTGCCGACCATGTGTCGGCGAAGGCCATCCAATACGGCGGCCAGGTGAGCCGCCAATTCTATCTGCTTATTCGGCACGAGGCGAGCTCCGACGAAGAGCACGACATCAGAGCTCTCGATATCATGCTTGGCCCGGAGTTCCCCACGGAGCCTCGCATAGTCTGGGGCATCGAGCTGGTGATGAAAGTCCATGGTATCGTGGATGATTCCGGCTCGGACACCCCTTGCCTGGAGAGCCCTCTGGTTGCGCGAGTTGATCGTCCAATGGGAGAGGTTCGGCATCTTTGGAGGGAAATACCCCTCAAGCAAAGACCGCGCAAAGCTACACGTGGCGGCAAACTTGTAAGCCCCTTCGCTGAGGACATCGTGGTGGATCGCCACACAGGGCAGGCGGAGGTCTGCGAGCAGTTCGGTAAGACTGACCGTGGCCACGGGATGGACGGGTAGCGATAGCATGTTGTGGACAAAGAGCATGTCGGGCGCCAAAGCTTTGATCCCGTCGGCCAGTTCTCGCTTCAGGTCTGCAACGGCTCGTCCGAAAGCTCGCTCAAGCTCCGCCTCGTCGGCAAAGTCGGTGATTCCGTGCCCGAAAAGATTCCGCATCATCGTTGCCACATCTTCGTGATCGAACTCCAGCGCCGGTATCGGGAGGTCTGCCCAATCGTATGCCGAGCAGATGTGGACCTCATGTCCCATCGCTTCAAGAAGGGCCTGGCGTTTCATGATCTCGAGAGACACGCCGTCGGTGCCAGCCGAATCGGTCACATCTGCCCTGGTTCGGTGGCCGCCTTCACCCCCCGTCCGGGCGGAGCGGAAGTGGAGAATAAGCACTTTCATGCGGTCGACTCCATTCCCTAACAGGTTGCGTCTTTTTCGTGGTTCCGGTCAATCCTGGTTACCCGTGGGGCGCCAGTATTTCATCCGTCCCTTCGCAGGTCAAGCTGCCACCCACTCTTGGTCGTGGCGCAGAGCACCTAGCAGCGGTCGAGCGATGCTCCGGCCCTCCCGTGGCGGGGCAGGCCAAGGTATCCATCAGAATAGGACCGAAGAGGTCCGGGAAATGCTGGCGACGTGCCCCAAGACATCAACCGATGGTAGGATTACGTCTAGGCGGACAGAGGCGCGGAACGATAATGGAGTTTGAAGGGATAACACTGGTAACCGGTGCCGCCGGTTTCATCGGCAAGTACGTAGTGGAGCATCTGGTGGCCCTCGGGGCCCGGGTGCGGGCAACGGACCTGCCCCGGAAAGATACCTCATACTTCGATACGGTGGGCGTGGAGTACGTGGGGGCGGACCTTACGAGGCCGGAGACGCTGCCTGCCCTGTTCGACGGAGGAGTGGACAGGGTCTTTCACCTGGGCGCGATCTGCAACTTCTCAACCCCGTATGAAAAGCTTTATCCCACTAATGTGCTTGGAGTGGATCGCATCACCAAGCTGGCTCTCGATGCGGGAGTCAAGAGATACATCCACGTCGGTTCGACCAGTGTTTACGGCCCCTACCAGGGAACGCCGTTTACGGAAGATGCTCCTCGTAATCCCCAGGATAGTTACGGGACAAGCAAGAGAGACGGTGAAGATATAGTCTGGCAAAGGATCGAGGAAGGGCTTGCCGCAATAGTTACCCGCCCCTGCACTGTCTACGGCCCCGGCTGCAACGATGGCGCCGGCAAGGTTTTCTCGCGCCCCACCTCCATTACGGCCATTCCGGGAAACGGCAGGCAGCTCTTGTCCAATGTGCGGGCCGAGGATGTGGCGGCTGCGGTGGTGCATCTCTCGCAGGTCGATGAGGCCGTTGGTAAAGCGTTCAACATCGCGGATGACAGCCATCCAACAGTCGAGGAAGCATTGACCATTGCAGCAAGGGCTTTCGGAAGGAAGCCGCCTAGACTACATCTACCCATCGCAGTCGTCAAGGCTTTCGCCCGTATGGATGGATTCATTTCCAGGATGAGGGGACGGATTCCGGACCTGGAATACGACGCGGTGCGCTACCTTGGCAGCGACTACGTGGTGGACAATGGGGCGCTAAGAGCCACTGGCTACAAGTCAATCTACCCTGACTTCGAAGAATCGATGAAGCAGATGGGGGAATGGTACAAAGAGAATGCCCCCAGCGAATGACAGTTGAGGAGGGCAAATCATGCAGGCGGTGGTAATCACAGGGCTTGCCCAGGGGATCGGGCGCGAGGTTGCGAAGCTCTTGGCCCGGTCAAAGGTGCCGGTGGCCGGCTTTGATGTCGATGAGGATGGAATCGAGTCGCTCAAGAAAGAGTTCGAAGAGGCGGGATGCGATCACCTGCTGATGACGCTGGACATAGCCGATCGCCCGGGAATTCTCAAGTTCAGGGACATGGTGCTGGAGAAGTTCGGGCGGGTGGACGTTGTAGTTTCGAATGTTGGCATCGGTTTCTTCGGGCCCTTCGAGGAAGTGGACCTGGACAAGGCCGTGAAATGCATGGAGATCAATGTTGTTGGGACTGCCGCGATTTTCCAGGCGTTCTTGCCTTCAATGCGTGAGAATCGCAGCGGGAAACTGATTGCCGTATCGTCCTTGGTCGGGCAGATTGCATTCCCGTTTGAATCGATCTACTCGGCGAGCAAGTTTGCCGTTGAGGGGCTCGTTCTGTCGATGCGCTACGAGGTGGAGCCTTTCGGCATAAAGGTTGCGTTAGTCCAACCGGCCCAGGTATCAACCTCCTTTGCCGCCAAGGTTCATAGGCTTCCACCCGAGGGATCGCCTTACAGGGAGCGGGCCGATAGGTTTATTAAGAGGGATCAGGAACTGATTAAGACGGCGACAACTCCACCCCAAGCCGCAGCGAAGATCGTAGAAGTCATCAAATCCAAGAACCCGAAGCTGCATAACCAGATTGAGCTCAAGAGTAAGATGTTCATGGCGCTCAACAGGATCTTGCCGCGGCCGATAAGGGACTGGATGTTGCTGCGCCAAATGGACATAAGAGTATGAGGCTTGTCCAGAAGGTGGTTCGCAGGTCGCAGTTCCCGCTATGGAATGGGAAGAGGTGCTTGCTCCATAAGGGCCTGTCCCTAGCCTAACGAGCGAAGGAGCGCATGCAGATGTTGGCTGAGGAGAAAGCTGCGGGCAGGCACTACCGCACGCGGGTCGAACGTCTGAGGCAGCGGATAGTAGATGCGCCGCGCGAGGTGTGTGTCGAGCGGGCGCGGTATCTAACCCAATCTACGGCCGCGAACTGGGACCTGCATCCGCTTACTCGCATGAGCATGGCGCTGGAGCACATCCTTGACAAAATGACCGTCGCCATCAGAGACGATGAGCTCATCGTGGGATGCCGGACCAGTAAGCTCAAAGGGGCGCCGCTGTTTCCCGAGAACAAGTGGAAATGGATAGAGAGAGACCTGGAGCGCTTTGGGCAGCGGCTACTCCAGAGAGTGCTGATCACGGAGGAGGAGCAACGGGAGCTTGGGCAAGACATCCTCCCCTTCTGGCGCGGCCGGACGGTGGAGGATCGGCTGGAAGAGCGGTGTCCCCCAGACGTGGCCGAGGACATGGACAAGTACGTCTTTGCCATGGTCTTGGAGATCACCTACGGCATCGGCCACTTCACGATGAACCATCCCAGGGTACTGAGACTGGGGCTCTCGGGGATTGTTGCGGAGGCTGAGGAACGATACGGCGCACTGACTCCCGAAGAGCGGCTGGAAGATAAGGGCTTGTTTTACGATGCGGTGATCCGCTCATTGAGAGCTACCACACGATTTGCCAATCGATACGCCGACCTGGTGGCATCGCTGTCTGAGGATGAAAGCGATCCGGAGCGGGCCGAGGAGTTGAGGACCATAGCTCGGGTCTGCCGGCGGGTTCCGGAGCACCCGGCGGAGACCTTTCACGAGGCGATCCAGTGTGTCTACTTCATTCATCTCGTCGCCCAGATAGAGTCCGGGGGGAATTCGATCTCTCTGGGTCGGATAGACCAGGTTCTCTATCCATACTACGTGGCCGACAGGCAATCGGGCAGGATCACCCCGAAGCAAGCCAGGGAACTTCTCGCGTTGCTTTTCATCAAGACCAATGAGATATGGAACATCCTGGAGGAAGCGTATATTCTCGCCGGCGAAGGCGTGGAAGGGAAGACAACGCAGAACGTGACGGTCGGCGGTGTTGGGGCCGATGGTGAAGATGCCACCAACGAGCTGAGCTACATCGGGCTGGACGCCTATGCTGACGTGCGGACGGTTCAGCCCGACTTCGGGGTACGGTTAAGCTCGAAGGCACCCGAGGATTTCTTCACAAGAGCGATCGAGTACGCGAAAGACGGCGTTCTGCTGCACTTCTTTAATGACGAAGCAATTATCGAGTCCCTGCAGCAGGCGGGACATACCCTCGAGGATGCGCGCGATTACGGTGTTGTGGGATGTCTTGAGCCGAACGCGCAGGGCAAGACCTTCGGTTCGACTTTCGCCGTCCAGGTCAGCGGAATCAAATGCCTCGAGTTAGCTCTGAGCAACGGCGTGGACAATATCTTCGGCCATCAGGCGGGCATCGAGAGCGGAGACCCGGCCACGTTTGCTTCCTTCGATGACGTATGGAATGCGTACAACGCTCAGGTATCCTATTTCATGGGGCAGATGGTCAAGGGTATGGCAGTACTTGACCAGGCTATCTCGGAACTTGTGCCGTCTCCGTTCGCATCGGCCATGATAGATGGGCCGATGGAGAAGGGCCTGGACCTTACCCGTGGAGGGGCCATATACAATTCCACCGGTGTTCAGCTCATCGGTTTCTCCAACGTAGTGGACACTTTGTGTGCGGTAGAGAAGGCGGTCTTCGAGGATGGGGTGATGTCGCTGGCGGAGCTGGCTAGCTGTCTGGCGAAGGACTGGGACGGCGCCGATGACAAGAGAGCGTACCTCTTGCACAAGGTTCCCAAATATGGAAACGACAACGATGAAGTGGATGCCATGGCAGCAAGAGTGCTGGCGCATTTCTGTGACGAGGTAGTGAAGCATAGGAACTACCGGGGGGGTGCATTTTGGCCGGGGGTGTTCACCGTTGGATTTCATATTGTCATGGGCGCATTTGCCGCCGCGAGTGCGGACGGCCGCCATGCCGGTGATGTTCTCGGCAATGGGATTACGCCCACAAACGGGAGTGCCATCAGCGGCCCCACGGCGGTGCTCAACTCGGTCACCAAACTGCCGCTCACGCGCATCTACAACGGCGTTAACCTCAACATGAGGTTTGACGCAAGCAGGCTCAAACCCGAGATTCTCATGGCACTGATGCAAACGTACTTTCGGCAGGGAGGACGCCAGGTTCAGTTCAACATGCTCGACTCCGCCACCTTGAGAGACGCCCAGGCGCACCCGGAGAAGTATCGCGACCTGGTGGTGAGAGTGAGCGGATATTCGGCCCTGTTTACGGGGCTGAGCGAGACAGCCCAGAATGAGATCATAGGCCGCATGGAATACGAACTGTAGGCTGAAGATGTTGAAGGGGTAATGGCTGATAGGATTGATTCCGTGGCGGCCCGCTGCGCTCTTCAGGGGTGAAATTCACAGTCGGTGAGCGGAGGCATGAAATGACAAAAGTTGTAACGATGAAAGAAGCGGTGGCTGAACATGTCAACGACGGCGACTTTCTCTTCATCGGCGGCTACATTTGCAGGACTCCGTTTGCCGCCATACACGAGATCATTCGGCAGGGGAAGAAGGAACTGACGCTCACCAGAAGCAACGCGGCCGATGACTTCGACATGATGATCGGCGCGGGAGTGGTGAAACGGTTTATCGCCACTTTTCTTTCACTCGGCTTTTTCGGCCTGGGGCGCTGCTACCGGCGCTCTATCGAGAAGGGGATCCCGCACAAGATAGAGGTGGAAGAGTACACGAACCTATCGCTGCCCATGATGCTCATGGCCGGCGCCATGGGGATGCCGTTCGTGCCCGTCAAAGACATGGCAGGCTCGGACCTGATGAACGTGAAGTCTTTCATGGGAGATGGCAAGTATAAGGTGATCAACTCTCCCTTTGACGGGAGCCCAACCGTACTGGTGCCAGCGCTTCACCCCGATGTGGCGATAATCCACGTGCAGCAGGCGGATGAATTGGGAAACGCCCAAATATGGGGCATCGGGGGTGACTGCCAGGTGGGGGCCAACGCAGCGAAGAAGGTCATCGTGAGCTGCGAGAGGATCGTCAGCAGAGACGTCATCGGAAAGGACCCTTGCCGTACCATTGTTCCGGACTTCAGGGTCGTCGCGGTCGTGGAGGAACCCTTCGGTGCTCACCCAGGCTATACACCGGGCTTCTATGACGTGGATTTCACCTTCGGCTACCAGTACCAACAGGCATCCAGTACAGTCGAGAGCTTTCAAGACTTTCTGGACGAATGGGTATTCGGGGTCAAGAACAGGACCGAGTACATACAGCACTACATAGAAAGACTCGGGTACTCTGCTTTCAAAGGTCTGCAAGCGGAGTTCGACTACGGGTACCCTGTCAGTTACACGTATTGAGGCCACTTGAAGCAGCTGGGAGACCTAGAACGGGAGCATCGAAAGATGAAGGAGCATCCCCGCGACTATACAAAACCCGAGCTCATAGCCTGTTGCGGTGCCAGGGAGATCAGGGACTACGATGTGGTGCTGGTCGGGACCGGTTTTCCCACGATGTGCGCCAATATAGCCAGGCACATCCACGCGCCGAACGCCAGGCTGATGCAGGAATCGGGCGTCTACGATGCGCAACCGAAGAGACCGGCATTGTCCGTAGGCGACCCATGCCTGAATCCGGGAGCGGCCATGATAGGCAGCTTGGTGGACATAATGGCAATGTTCCTGCAGGCGGGGTGGGTGGATGTCGGCTTCCTGGCAGGCAGCCAGGTTGACAAGTACGGAAACATCAACACGACGGCTATCGGAGACTACGACAATCCGAAGAGCCGGCTTCCGGGCAGCGGCGGGGCAAATCCCATTGGCTCGTTGGCGAAAAGGGTGCTCATCATTGCCCTGCACGATACCCGCCGGCTGGCCGAGAGGGTGGACTTCATCACCACCCCGGGATACATCGACGGCGCGGGAGCCAGGGAGAAATGCGGGCTTCCACCGGATACGGGCCCAGAGGTCATCATCACAAACAAGGCCGTGATGCGCTTCGACAAGGCCACGGGAGAAGCGTATCTGGCAACTTACCATCCGGACACTTCGGTTGATGAGATCGTCAAGAATACTCCGTGGGACCTCAAAGTGGCCGATGATGTGCACGAGACGGAACCGCCGACCGAGGAGGAGCTCAGGGTTCTGAGGGAAGTACTCGACCCCAGCCGTAAGCTCTCGGCTTACGAGCGTCGTGGTTACGTGTGATGGCCTCGTTCTGATTCTTGCCTCAATTGGCAAGAATGATGACTGAGCAAGTGGAGAGAAGAGAGCATGGAATACACACGAAAGCTGGCGGAGTTTTGCGCCGGGGTTTCTTTGGAGCGCCTTCCCACCGAGGTGATCGATAAGACGAAACTCTGCATCCTGGACTTTTTCGCCAACGTCTATGGCTCGCTGGAGCTGGAAGCGGTTTCAAGGGTAGTGTCCTACATACGTTCGTTAGGTGGGCCCGAAACCGCTACGGCTCTGGGTTGCGGCTTCAAGACAGGAATCCACAATGCGGCATTTCTTAACGGCACCACTGCCGAGGCAATAGAAGCCCAAGACGGGCTCCGGTTCGGAGGGAACCATCCGGGTACCGCCGTTATCCCCGCTGCCCTTGCGGTGGCGGAGAGCTTGGGCCTCGGCGGCAAAGAGGTCGTTGAAGCGGTGGTGGCGGGCTACGAGGCCGCCAGCCGGCCTGCCGCGGCGATGCATCCTCACCATACGCTGGCGGGGTTCTTGCCCACAGGTACTTGCGGCGCCTTTGGAGCCGCAGCCGCGGCTTCTAGACTCATGGGCGATGATGTCGAAGGCATGGTCAACTCGTTGGGCAATGCGGGATACCTCTTACCCCTCTCGATGGCCGAACATCTGATGGGCGGGTATACCTCAAAAGTAGTACAGGGGGGCCAGGCGGCAAGCGCGGGTCTGACGGCCGCCGGACTGGCCGGCGCCGGCATTACCGGGGCTCCCTACGTTCTCGAAGGCTCGCATCTAGGTGGAGGCTTCACACAGATCACCTCCCGGAGCGAGCCCAACCTGAAGAGAATTGTTGAACAGCTCGGCGAGCACTTCTCTATCATGGATATTTACCTCAAGCCCTACACCGCGTGCAGGCACACCCACGGCGCCGCACAGGCCGCGTTGGAACTGGTGGGTACGGAAGATTTTGAGCCGCAAGATATTGAAGCGGTGGATGTCTACACCTACACTATTGCCTCTGTTGCGGTCGGCAAAGGCGTAACTGCGGACAGTACCTTCGTCTCGGCACAGTTTTCATTGCCGTATGTCGTTGCCGCTTGCCTGATCGACGGAGAGATGGGGCCGGCGCAGCTAAAGGAGGAGCGAATTTCCGATTCTGCCATCCTTGAGCTTTCCGAGAAAGTCAAGATCAACGTAGACCCGGAACTATCGATGGCCTATCCCGGCACGACCCCGAGTCGGGTGGAGATCAGGCTGAAGAGTGGACAGACGCTAGTAAAGCAGGTCGACATCCCAAAGGGGGACCCGAGGGACCCGATGACCGTGGAGGATGTGGCCGACAAGTTGAAGCGCTTCGCGTCACGAAAGGACGAGAAGACTATAGACAAGATAATCGGTTTGTCGCTTGAACTTGAGAGAGTGGGAGGCATCAAGGAACTGACAGCAATCATTTAGGAGAGTCAGGTTTCGCCGGGGGAAATCGCACTTGGCGATAGCACAACGGAGTAAGACATGGACTTTGATCTGAACGAAGAACAACGCATGCTTGTTGATATGCTGAGCACTATGGGAAAGCGGGAGGACTTCAAGAAGCTGGCGGTGGAGATCGACAGGAGCGGGGAGTTTCCTGCGCATTTGGTGAAAAAGTATGCCGAGTTGGGGCTTTTGGGAATGACCCTGTCGCCTGAGTATGGCGGCGGCGGTCAACCGGGCATAAATGCCATACTGGCTATCGAGCAACTGGCGAAGTTCAGCCCCCTGATAGCCACCCCGGTATTCGAGTCGAATATAGGTCCGGTAACGGTCATCAACACTTTCGGGACTCCAGAGCAGAAGAGCGCTATCATCCCCGGCGTATGCAAAGGCGAGTTGAGCGTCTCGGTTAGCATGACCGAGCCGGAGGCGGGCTCCGATCTCACATCCCTGTCCACAAAGCTGGTGGAAGATAGGGATGGGTACCTCCTCAACGGGCGCAAGGTGTTCATCTCAGGAGGGGGAGAGGCAAGTCATTATCTTGTCTATTGTCGTTTCGGAGACGTTCCCGGATATAAGGGAATTGGAGCCGTCATAGTCGAGAAGGGAACTTCGGGGTTCACGTTCGGAAAGCAGGAAGAGTTCATGGGGCTGCGAGGCATGCCGTCATGCGACCTGATTTTGGAGGACGTGAAGGTTCCGAAGGAAAATGTGGTAATTGAAGCGGGCGGATTCAGGGATCTGATGACGACATTCGATCTCGAGCGGTGTGGCAATGCCGCGATGTGTCTTGGCGTTGCTGGTGGAGCTCTGGAGGAGGCGAAGGCCTACGCGACCGAACGAAAAGCCTTCGGCAGGCCGATATGCGAGTTCCAAGACATACAGTTCATGATCGTGAAGATGGCCATGAAACTGGACGCCGCCCGCCTGCTCGTCCATCGAGCTGCCACTGGCGCTGGTAGAGGCTTTCCCTCGATGTATGAGTCTGCCATGGCAAAGTGTTTTGCCAATGAAATGGCTGTTGAAGTCACCAACGCAGCCATGCAGGTTTTCGGTGGCTATGGATACAGCAAAGAGTTTCCGGTGGAAAGAATGCACAGGGACGCACTCGCTTGGAGGGTTGCGGGCGGCACGGGTCAAATGCTGAAGATCACTATGGCAAGTATCCTTTTCGCCAGACGCTTCGATCAAAGAGCCGGAGCGTGATCGCGTGTTGGCCCTGCGAGGTGCCGATATTCCATCGTCGCTCGGACTGCGGCACCGAAGGCGTCGACGGCAAAGTCGATTTCCGCCTCGGTGTGAAGGAGGGAGACGTAGAACCTGGTCTCCAACTGGGCAAGCACGCCCCGAAGGATGAGGGTCCGGTTCACGGCCTCCCTGAGGGCCAGACCCGATCCTGGCTGGCCCGGGTCTGAGAACTCGACGGCCGCGATCGGGCCACTCCCTACCACGGAGCCTGCGATGCCGTGGGCGCTCAACTGCTGCGCCAGGCCGGTGCGAAGCCGCTTCCCCAACCTGTGGAGGTGCTCGTAGACGCCTGGTTCCTCCAGCTCGGCGAGGGTCGCGAGCCCCGCTACGGCCGAGACAGGGTTCCCGCTCAGCGTCCCGCTGATGTGAACGAAGTTCGGGGCGGAGGCCAGTGCAGGGTCGGCCAGACGCATGATCTCGCGACGGCCGCCAACCGCTGAGAGAGGAAGGCCCCCGCCGAGGATCTTGCCGTAGCACACCAAGTCCGGCTCCACGCCGTAATATTCCTGGGCGCCGCCGAATGCCAGCCGGAACCCCGTGAGCACTTCATCGAATATCAGTATGACACCGGCCGACCGGCACAGTTGAGCCAGGCGTGGCAGGAACTCAGGCAAGGGATCGAGCGAACGTTGCTGGGGCTCAACGAGGACCGCCGCCAGGGAGGCGCCGTGGATGGCGAAGCTCTCCTCGACGCTGCCGATATCATTGAATTTGGCAACTACCGCATCGTCGATGGCACTGCTTGGCACTCCACCGCTGGTAGCTCTTGCCGCCCCGCGGTGGCCGATAATCGACAGGTCGTGGCTGCCGTGGTATGAGCCAGCGAAGATGAGCACCTTGTCGCGTCCAGTGTAGGCGCGTGCCAGTCGCACCGCGTGCAGGGTCGCCTCGGTCCCGGTAGAGGCGAAGCGGACCATCTCCACGCAGCCGGGGATCTCCACGAGGCGAGTCGCGAGCTCCAGGGCCGGACGGTTGAGGGCGTGGAAGGCGGAACCTTTGGAGAGCTGGCGCGCGACGGCTTCGCACACTCGCGGGTGGGCATGCCCTAGGATCAGAGGACCGGAGGCGAGCAGGAAGTCGATATACTCACGCCCGCTGTCGTCCCAGACGCGACTTCCCGAGCCCCGTTCCAGGTAAACCTTCACCGGAAGCGCGAAGGCGGAGTTGGAGCCGCCGACCAAGACGTCATCGGCGCAGGCTTCGGGAGACTGCGCTATGACCGTAGACCTTGGCCTTGGGTCTTCCTGGCGGTCGACGTGCAAAGCAATCTGTGCCATGGGGCACCTCCGCGTCGCGCGGGGAGGGATCAAAAAAGACCCCACTCCTCTTAGAATGTGAGGCCTTTCTACGCCTGCGGGCTTAGCTATCGGTTCGGGCTGAAAGGCTTGCCCTACTCGCCTAGACGAGACTCACCGACTGGTTCGGTCTGCCCGCTCCCCCGAAGAGGGATTTGGCGACTACATCTCTATCCCATTCTAACCATAGAAACGCGTGGAGGGGAAGGGGGTTAGCGGTCTACAGGAAGATTATTTGACAAATTATCGACCCCCGTTCCGCCCAGAAGCGCTGGCCGCCCGACGGCCATTGGGGTGTCGACTGTGGCGGTGAGCCTTGCGAGCAAGGTACTGCCGCTCTAGCTCCTCCTCGAAGAAGAAGCGCTCCTCTCCGAAGGCAGGCCGCAGGTCGCTTAACCAAGTGGCCTTCGCGTCGTACCTGGCGAAGAACGGGCGCATTGCCCAGTCCGGGTTGCGGCCCTGCAGCATTCGCAGGGCAATGACCTTCTTCCCGGCTACCTTTGTCACCCCGAGTACCTCGACTTTGCCGGGATCGGTGGACATAATTGGCCCCCGCACGGTGCGGGCGAGGCCACCTACGCGCTGGTAGGCCTCCTGGAAGATCTCCCAGCAGCGCACCAGCGGTACGCTAAAGTAATGCTGCGCTCCGGTGTCACGGGCAACGAACATGTAGTAGGGAACGCATCCGAGCTGCACCTGTTGCTGCCACATCTCGCTCCAGACCTCGGGCCGGTCATTGATGTTCCGCAAGAGCGGCGACTGCGTCCTGATCTCCGCGCCGGTCTCCCTGATGCGGGTGATCGCTTCCTTGACGGCATCGGTGCTCAGCTCTCGGGGATGGTTGAAGTGCGCCATGAACGCGAGGTGGATCCCGGACTCGGTGATTCGCTTGAAAAGGTCGAGCACGTCGCCGGCGTCATCGTTGGTGAGGAAGCGATACGGCCAGTAGCTGAGGGCCTTGGTGCCAATGCGAATCGTGCGCAGGTTGGGAAGGTGGGCCTGCAGAAGGGGGTCGATATAGCTTGTCAGTTTCCGCGTGCACATGGTCATTGGATCGCCACCGGTAAACAGTACGTCGGTGACCTCAGGGTGGGCACGTACGTACTCGACCAGCAGTTCCGTCTCGCGCATGGCGAACTTCAGCTCGTCCATGCCAACGAACTGCGGCCAGCGAAAGCAGAACGTGCAGTAGGCGTGACACGTCTGGCCCTCGCTGGGGAAGAAGAGAACCGTCTCGTGGTACTTGTGCTGCATCCCCGTCAGCCTGGTATCGCCGAGCGTGGGAACGTTGTGGTTCATCTGCTCAGCGGGATGCGGATTGAGCTCCAGGCGGATCCGGTTGGCCACCTGCTCGATTTCTGACTTGTCTTCTCCGCTGCGCAACAGGTCTGCTACCTCCTCGAAATGGTGTGGCAGGAGCATCTCGCGCTGCGGGAAGTTCAGCACGAATATCGGATCCTGCGGGACGTCATCCCAGTTGATGAGCTCCTCCACGACATAGCTGTTTGTCTTGAAGGGCAGGACCTGAGCGACGACCTCGATGGCAAACTGCTCCTCAGAAGAGAGCAGCTGAAGCTGTGGGAGATCGCGGAAATTGTGAAGTCTGTAGGCGCGGTACCTCGGGCCGCCTAGAAAACCTGCCGTGGAGTGCTGAGGGGGTCGAGTACCCTCCACTCCAACCGCCTCGCGGCCTGCCCGCGCCAGCGCGGGATTGCTCATCTCGATCGGCCTCAGATCCATGTGCCCTCTGAACTCGCCAACGCCGCTTGCGGCGCCTTGCTTCCCTTGCCGCCACTGCCTCGCCATTCTCACACCTCCTCCGCCATCAGGAGTGACAGTCCACTGTTTCCGGAGACAGAAAAAGGCCCGAGGCATAGCCCCAGGCCTTTCGCCAGCAAGACTATCCTCTCCCTAAGTGCCTACGGGGTTAGCTGACGGGTTCGGCAGAGGGAGATTGCCTACTCCGAACTACTCGGAGATTCACCCCACCTGGTTGGTTCCCCCGTCCCCGGCGACATGCACCGGAGTTCGGCCATATTATGTTTCCTCTATTATACACAATCGGAAGATCGTCAGCAAGTCTGTGGTGTTTCAGGACATGTGAGAAATCGTGGGTCGCGACTTTCCAGATGTCAGTCCTAATGGCTGCGGTCGATACATCCCAGCCGCCCTTTTGGGGAGCCGCTCATGGTGAGCTTGTCGAACCATGAGCCCCCGCTCACCCTTCGACAGGCTTCCTTCGACAGGCTCAGGATGAGCGGCCGGAGGCCGTCTGACCCTCCATCTCTCACCTAGACTGAAACAGTACAATCGTCAGCAAGTCCGCTGGGAGGTGGCCGATGGCGGCTTTGGGTTGACCTTTGAGGCCATTCTGGCCGTTGGGAACGAGTTCACCTGTGCGAGCCCGAAATGGAGACCGACAGGTTCGAATCGGCTCCTGGGATGGTAGACTGGTGAGCGTGGAGCGACCTGACCTGCCCCGGATTCGAGCGGCGGCCGAGAGGCTACGACCCCTCATCCACCGAACGCCAATTGTTAGTTCGCGATTGCTGGATGAGGCGGCAGGCCGACGCGTGTTCCTGAAAGCGGAGTGCCTACAGAAGGGCGGGTCTTTCAAGATCCGCGGCGCCGCGACAGCGCTCCAGGCCCTTGGTGCGGAGGCCCGCAGAGCCGGCATCGTCGCGCATTCCAGCGGGAATCATGCTCAAGCCGTGGCCCTCGCCGCCAGGCACTTCGGCGTAGATGCGGTGATTGTGATGCCAGAGGATGCCAACCGCCTGAAAGTCGCCGCGACAACTGCCTACGGTGCCACCGTGGTACAGGCTGGCGTCACGGCGGCGAATCGGGCCGAGCGTGCCGACGAGTATGTGAGGAAGGGTCGATATCTCATTCATCCTTTTGATGACTGGTTGGTGATCACAGGGCAGGGAACTCTAGGGCTGGAGATCGCTGAAGACGCGCCGGAAGACATCGAGATGGCGCTCTTCCCTATCGGTGGAGGGGGCCTAGTCTCAGGGAGTGCCATCGCGCTGCGTGCCCTACGCCCAGATGTTCGCATCATCGGGGTAGAGCCGGCCGTCTGTGCAGCGGCCAAGGCTTCGCGGGAGGCGGGAAGGCGCATCAGTCTCCCTCCTGCGCAGACAGTGGCGGACGGAGCCAGAGTGAGTGTGGGGGAGAAGGCGTGGTCAGTCATCTCCGAACTCGTCGACGATATCGTGTCTGTCGAGGACCAGGAGATACTGGAGGCGGTGCACTTCATCCTCACCCGCAGCAAGCTGGTAGTGGAACCGACAGGTGCCATGACGGTGGCGGCGCTGCTCTCGCGTCGATTTCGGAGCGGGCCAGCAGTTGCAGTCCTCTCCGGTGGGAACCTCGATCCGGAGATGCTGGCGCAGCGCTGGAGCGAGAGATCGACTCGCCAGTAGCTGCCGGAGCGCGTGACGTGACAGCATACAAGCGAGGTGACGGATGCTAGCGGAGGCGGCCGGATAGGGATACTGGGACGGCTCAAGAATCTGAGAGGGAGGTCAATCAGTATGGAAGCCCGAGAGAAGCGACTCACTGAGGCCACGCGAGAGATGAGCGACTTGCTGCTCGGTCGGCGCACGCCGCTGCCCCGCAAGCAGGATCGCCCGCAGGCGCCGGAGATCAAGTGGGCAGCCGAGCGGGGCGATGTGGAATCGCTGGCCGAGTTCGCCTGCCAGGCGGGCGCCGAAGTGGCCGAGCGGCGGGGCGTGGACGCCCGCACGGAGGCGTGCGTCATCGCCGCCGAGGATATCGTTCTGGACGAGCGAGTCCGCTGGAAATGCATCATCCCGCTCTGTTTCGGCTACGGTTCCAGTCCCAACTGTCCGCCTTACTCGCCCACCACGGAGCAGATGCGGGTGATTGTCTCCAAGTACGAGTACGGTGTCTTCCTGCGCTACATGCCGCCGGTGGAATCGCACGTCTACCCCCAATTCCTTAATGAGTCGGGGATGCGGGTAAACGAGCTGAACGAAATCGTGGGGACGGTGGAAGCGGAGGCAGGCTATCGGGGCTTCCACCTGGCGATGGGTTTCAAGGGTGGGCCCTGCTGCCTGTGCGGCCTGTTCTCGGCCAAGCAGGTGACCGATTGGGGCCAGGGCAAGAACGTGCCCCGCTGCCCGGTGCTGGAAGGTAACACGTGCCATCACTACTTGCACCCGAGACCGGCCTTGGAGGCTTGCGGGGTGGACGTGTTCGCGACGGCCAAGAAGGCGGGGTGGACCACCTACCTCGTGCTACCTGAGTACCCTGCGCAGTCGATTCCCTGCGTTTCCTGGTATGGGCTAGTGCTGGTCATCTGATCGCCGTTGGCGCGGTGGCGGGTCTGCAGGCCGGCCCAGGCGGCTTAGCGCTCAGACCGTCCAGATACGGATGAGGTTTCGGCACCCCACAGGCGAAAGTCGCCATTAGAAAAGGGACCAGAAAGTCGGGGAAACGCTAGCGACTTACAGCCTTGAAGGCCGTTGTGCTCACATAAGGTCCTGTTCGCTGGCTTCAATAGCCCGCTGTAGTTCGGCACTGAGCATCGCTGGCAGCCCCTCAATGTCTACCCTGAGGAAGCCTCTGACTATGGTGGCCGTAGCCTCGGCCCGGGTCAGTCCCCGGGCCATCAGGTACTCGACTTCCTCCTCAGCAATCTTGCCCACAGCAGCTTCATGGGACAGGTCGATGTTGGCCAGCGTGCCCTTTAGTTCCGGTACGGCGTGAATCACACCTTTTTCGTGCAGAATCAGGCCACGACACTCTAGGTGCCCTTTGACTTCAGGAGCGTTGCCTTCTATATGGCCCCGGGCAACAATCTCTCCCCCGGTTGTAATAGCCCGTGATATTATCTCGGTCCTCGATCCTTTGGCATTGAGGAAAACCACGGAGCCAACATCCATCACCGAGTTAGGAGCGGCGACCAGAACGCTGTTAAACCTGACGGTGGCATTTTCGCCCACACACTTGGCTGAAGGATTGGTCTGTAGTGAGCGGACCGGCTTCATGATCACGTAATTGCTCAGGAACACCCCATCCTGCTCAACGATAACGCCGGTACGGGGACGAACTGCTATCTCCGGGGTCCAGTTGTGTATCATGGTGAAGGTAACCTTAGCCCCTCTCTTTATATAGAACTCGGAAACTCCCAGGTGCAGTCCGTAGTCCTTTTCGGAGGCTGTGGTACATCCGGTGATAATGTGGAGTTCAGAGCCCTCTTCGGCAATGATGATATTGTGAACATTCTGAGCTAGCCTGTTCTTGGCTAGGTAGAGGCAGGCCTGAACTGGATAGGTGGTCTTGTGACCAGGCAGGGCTCTGATGAAATAGCCATCGCTCTGACCGAGCTCGACATGGGCAGTATATTTGTCACTGTCCACAGCTACTGCTTGCCACCAGTAATCAGGCAGCCAGTCGTACTTCTCCAGAGCCTGGCTGGTAGGCATTAGCTCTATACCCTCTTGCCGGCTTGAGCTGTGAACTGGGGTGTTATCCATCTGGATGAAGGTTCCTGATCTTTTGCCTACGTCATCTAGGCTAACCCCCGCTTCCAGCATTCTTTCTTTGGCATCGGCAGGAAGTTGCGATGGGTCAGCCTGATATGGTTGTTCCTCGGCTGAGCCAGCATAAGTATCTAGGTCTATGTCCTCACCAAGAACTGCTGCTTTGTCTGACGCTGCTTTGGCCCTCTCTCTATGTGTCTTGGAAGATTTCATCTCAGGCACTTGGCACACTCCTTGTAGCCCATTTCTTTAACAGTTGCCAGGATCTCACGAGGGTCTCCTTCACAGCCAATCCTGCCGTCAAGCATGACATAGCCGGTGCGGGCATTGACATAGTCCAGGATATGACCGGTGTGGGTGATGATAAGCCCCGCGCACTTGCGGCTACGCATTGGGCAATCCTTTTCCAGCAGCTCATTTATCAGTTCGCCTATGAGGGCTATACTTACCAGGTCAACCCCAGACTCAGGCTCGTCCAGTAAAGTTAGCCGCGGCCTTTGAGCCGATAGCTGCATTAGCTCAGAGCGCTTTATCTCACCTCCTGAGAAACCATAGTTGATGTCTCTATGTAGAAGCTCGGTCATATTGGCTCTCTCGGCCAGCCTCCCTATGCGTGCTTCAGCCGCTCGGCTTCTCATGGAGGCACCAACCATATCGTGTGTCTTTACCCCACGAACCACTGGAGGACGCTGGAAGGACATACCGATTCCCAGGCGGGCTCTCTCATCTATAGGTAATCCAGTTATGTCCTTGCCTTTGAAGATGATGGTGCCCTTAGTTACGCGGTATCTGGGGAAACCCATTATCGCCATGAGGAGGGTAGTCTTGCCACTGCCATTAGGACCGAAGAGAACATGTGTCTCCCCAATTCCAATTCTCAGATTTATATCGTGCAGAATTTCCTTACCGTCTACGGCTATGGCTAATTGCTTTATCTCCAGCATCTTTCCTGCCTCCAGAATTCCTGGTGCTCATTCAACCACGCTTCGAAGAAGGATGCTCTTTGCTGATGAACCGACCTGCCGGCTTACCAAGATGTTAGTAGTAGTTGGCTAGAACTGGGTGACCCCCTGGAAGTTCCTTCACTTTACACCATCCTGCCGATGCGAAGTCCGTCGAGGGTGGAGTCCAGCATCTTGCGGGGGGCCAGGGCCTGCCCAACAAGGTAGAGTTCGGGTACCTTGCCCTTGAGGGCCTTGTACAGGCTATCGTTGGCCACGCCGCCCAGGGCGAGCACAACGCTGTCCACTTCTTCGATGGTGCGCTCCTGGCGAGTGAGGATGTTAGTGGCGACCACAGTGTTCTCCCGCACGGCCTTTATCTGCATACTGTTGGTGAGCGCAACCCCCTTGATGTACAGCCGCGATAGCACAAAAGCGAGGGTCAGTGGCTCTACCTGGAAGCCCGCTATCGCCCCCCACGGTACGAGCACCTCTACCTCACAACCGCGGTCGGACAGGAAGTCAGCCGTGGTTAGGCTTTCCATTCCGCGGTCCAGGGCAAACAGGACGACCTTCTTGCCCGCCTGGGCCTTGCCCGATAGCACGTCTCGGGCCTGCACTACGTTGGGTTGCGTTGCGCCAGCGAAGGTGGCTGCGGCCGGCAGTCCGCCGGTGGCCACGATGATCGCATCCGGGTTGACCTCCTCGATGGCCTTCTCATCCACTGTGCAGCCCAGGTGGACATCGACCCCCAGTAGCTTGAACTGGTACTCGTAGTAGCGCACCGGCTCGGCCATGTCCTGCCTGCCGGGGGCCTTGGCGGCGATCTGGAGCTGGCCTCCCAACTGCTCACCCTTCTCGTACAAGGACACGGAGTGGCCTCGCAGTGCCGCCACCCGCGCTGCCTCCATGCCGGCGATGCCTGCGCCGATGACCATGACCTTCTTCTTCACCGGGGCGGGGGTGATCTCCAGCTCCTTCTCTCGTCCCGCGCTGGGATTGATGGCGCAGGTGATGGGGAGGGTCTCGTATATACGGCCCCAGCAGCCATCGTTGCAGGCGATGCAGCGGCGAATCTCGTCTAGCCTCCCTTCCCGCGCCTTGTTGGGCAGCTCAGGGTCGCACAGGTTGGCGCGGGTCATCCCCACCATGTCTGCCTGATTCTTGGCCAGGATCTCCTCGGCTACCACAGGGTCGGTAATGCGGCCGACGCAGAACACCGGCACGTCCACGACCTCTTTGATCCCGGCGGCCAGGTAGACGAAGGGGCTGCCGGGCATGTACATGGGGGGGATGGGGGCGCCGCCGGCGCCAACGGTGACGCTAACGTAGTCGAGCTTGCCTGCGGCGGTTAGCTTGGGCATGATCCTTCTCATGTCCTGGAGGCCTAGGCCGCCTCTCTGGAACTGGTCGCCGCTAATGCGCAAGCCTAGGGTAAAGTCGGAGCCGACAGCAGCGCGGACCGCATCGATTATCTCCAGGATGAAGCGAAGGCGGTTCTCCTCGGACTCCCCGTATTCATCGCTACGCTGGTTGGTGCGACGGGACATGAACTGCTCGATCAAGAAGCCATGGGTGCCCATGAGCTCTACGCCGTCGAGGCCGGCCTCTCGCATTCGCCGTGCCGAGTCGCCAAACGCCTGAACTATCTCCTTGACCTCTTCAACCTCCATGGCATGAGCGGTCTCAGCGTGGAAGGAGCCGGGGTTGGCCCTACTGGACCACAGGGGCAGGCTGCCCTCTCGCGCGCCGTAGAAAATGCTGCCCGGGTGCCACAGTTGGGCTACTAGCTTGGCCCCGTGCTCATGCACGGCAGAGACGATCCGCCTGAAGGGCTCGATGCATGCGTCCCTGTAGGCGTGGATGACGAAGGGGTCGGTGGCAGCGGTGGGGTGGACCGCCTGGTCCTCGGTGACAATGAGGCCGATGCCTCCTTTGGCTTTGGAGACCCAGTAATTCAGGTGCCGTTCCGATGGAAGGCCCCCCTCGGCGAAGCCGGTAAGGTGAGCGGTGCTGAGGATGCGGTTGCGGACGGTGAATGTGCCGATGTTCAGAGGAGTGAAGAGGTGCTTGAACTGCACTTGAGGTGTTTCTCGTCCCGTGGTCATGGTTTCCGCCCCTTTGCTAATGTCCCGCGCCAGTTGCTCGCTATCGGAGCTTCCAAGCTGTGACGGCAATTTACCACGAAGCTCGATTCCCTTCAAGGATTGTCGGGCGCGCCGCGACGGGGGTTGACCAAGCTGCACGCCCTTGCGATCCTCAACATCGGTGGTAGTCTATGGAGGCACTCACCGAGGAGGAGCTGATCGTCAGCCGTGGTGGGTGGATCACCATGGAGCGGGCCATCGGCCAGCGGGTCCACCAGGGGGCGCGACCGCGTCGGGCTATGCGAGAAGGACCGACGGGCGGCGTGTGGGTTATCGTCGACCATACCGGCGACGAGGTAGAGGATATCGCCCTGGAGCTCCTCGGGCAGGCCCGCGAGCTGGCCGATCGACTGGGCCTGTCGGCGGTGGCGGTGCTGCTGGGCGATGACGTTCGTGGTCTGGCGCCTCTTCTCGGTCAGTGCGGCGCCGAGACGGTCTATCTGGCCGAGAGCCCTCTCCTGGGCGCCTACAACCCCGACGCCTATACTCCCCTTCTCGTCGACCTCATCCGTGGCCAGCGGCCTTCTATCGTCCTGTGGGGAGCTACCGATCAGGGGCGCGACCTGGCGCCGCGGGTGGCCGCTCGCGTGGGCACAGGCCTGGCCTCCAATTGCACCCGCGTCGACCTGAGCAAGGACGGCCTGCTGGTGATGGTCCGGCCGGTCTACGGCGGCAAGGCCTCCTGCAACGTCGTCTGCCCTCAGGCCAGGCCCCAGATGGCCACCCTTCAGCCGGGGGCGGTGCCCGCCAAGCGCCCTGACCCCAGCCGTGAGGCACAGGCAATTGCAGTGGACGTGAGCCTATCGCCCCAGGGCCTGCGTCTCCGCCTGGAGGAGGTGATCAAGATTCCTCCCTCGTCTCTGGACGTGACCGAGGCGGAGGTCATCGTCGCCGGCGGGCGGGGCGTGGGCAGCAAGGAGGGCTTCCACCTGGTGGAGCAGTTGGCTCACCTTGTGGGCGCTGCGGTGGCCGCCTCCAGGCCGGCGGTGGACGCCGGCTGGGTCCCCTATGAGCGGCAGGTGGGGCTCAGCGGCAAGACTGTCGCTCCCCGGCTATACATCGCTTGTGGCATCTCCGGCGTGAATCACCATGTCGTGGGGATGAGGGATTCCAGGGCTGTAGTCGCCATAGACCAGGACTCTCAGGCCCCTATCTTCCAGATAGCCGACCTGAAGATAGTGGGCGATCTGCATCAGGTGCTGCCCTCGCTGATCGAGCGGTTGCAGCGATTGCGGCAGGAGCGGGGGACAGCCGAGGACGAGGAGGTCCTGCGGACGCTGGCCAACGTGCCTGGCGCCAGGCAGGTCTCGTGAGGTGACAAGCTCGATGAAGGTGGTTGTTTGCGTCGCCAGGGTGGTGGATACCAGCGAGCCGCTGCCGGTGAGGTCGGGGCACGCTGCTCTGGAGGAAGAGGGGCTGAGGCACGTCCTCAATCCGGTCGATGAGTATGCCCTGGAGGAAGGCCTACGCCTGAAGGACCGCTTTCCTGACAGCGACGTGACGGCCATCAGCATGGGCCCGCCCGAAAGCGAGTCGGTCCTGCGCCGCTGCTTGGCCCTGGGGGCGGACCAGACGCTGCTCCTGTGGGACGAGGCCTTCCGTGGCTCCGACACATTGGCCACCGCTCGCATCCTGGCTGCCGCCGTCAGGCAGGTGGGCGCCGATGTGGTGCTCTGCGGCAAGCGGGCCAGCGACGGCGATACGGGGCAGGTGGGCGCTCAGCTAGCCGAGCTTCTCGACCTGCCAGCGGTCACTAGTGTTGTCCAGCTGGAGGTGGAGGACAACGAAGCGCTGGTTCATCGCCGGCTGGAACGAGGCCGACGAGAGGTGCTCCGCTGTCCTCTGCCCGCCTTGTTCGCCGTCGAGGAGGGGATCAATTGCCCCCGTTATCGGAAGCTACGTGCTCTTCTTCGGTCGCTGTCGGCAGAAATCCCCCGCCTTGGCCTCGCCGACCTGGGCCTCCGCCCTGACGAGGTGGGCGAGGCGGGCTCCTGCGCTCAGGTAGTGGACGTGTCGCCGCCCAAGCCGATCACCAAAGGCTTGTTCATCCCCGATAGCAGCCTCTCGCCGGAGGAACGCTGGCAACAGATCGTCTCCGGCGGGATGGAGGAGCGGCACGGTGACGTCGTCCAGGGGCCGCCGGACAGCGTGGCCGAGCGGTTGCTTCAGTTCCTGACCGAGAACAACTTCGTCTAGGGGTTCACCCTTCGCAGGCCAAAGCCCGCGGCATCCAAGGACGAATCAATTAGTTGCTCAAGGCTCGCAGCGGGCGTTCTAGGGCTCGGGCAGTTGGCCCCATCCGCGAAGCAGGCGGACAAATGCCAGGGTAGCTTCTGTCTGTGGCTGTACCTCGCCGGAGACTTCGGACACGCGGAAGAAGTACCCTTCGACAGGAATCCACGGCAGGCGGCACTTCACCTCCCACGTGCCGCCTCCTTGGTAGTATCCGGCGCACGGCACATTACCAACAAACTCTTCCACAGCTTTCGCTTCCGTTCCGCCTGCAATCCACTCCTTGACAACAGCGATGGCCTGCTCTGACGTGATGGAAGGAGCATCATCGGCGGGCGACCGCGAAGCCCGCGAGTCGTCTCTTCCGAGATGCGGCATCACCAAGACGCTGATAGATATGACAGCGACCAACAGTGCTGCAAGCCCTGTTAGCCAAATCGCCCAGCGTCTCACGTTTTGCTCATACATGCGATGTCGAATCTCGTCGGTGCGTGCCGGCCGCGCAGGATTCATCGGCGCGGACCCCCGGCCGTGCCGTAGGAAGGCGGTAAAATGGCATCCGGGGCGCAGATCGCCCTGCGCCCCGGATGCTCGTGAGGCCAAAGGGGCCTAGCGCCCGGCTATTTTGTGACCACCAGCGTCCCGGCAAAGACATCGCCGAGGCGCTGGCGCCTGGAGGAAAGACCCGCCGTAGCGAGCCCCACCAGGTATGGAACAGCAAGCGGCAGCGCATCCACTGGTCGCAGGATGCTACGCCTGAGAGCTGCAACCCATCCGCAGGGACTACCATCATATTTGACGACCCTCAGTCCGAGAGCCAGTTTGCCAGGAGTTACGCTCCGCGCTCCCTCAAAAAGAACATAGCAGACGAAGATAGTCAGGCAATAAAACAGGAAAGGCTGCCAGCCAAGCGAGAGGCCGAGCGTCAGGCTGCCGTTGCCTAGATCGGCGGAGTTGTTGCCCCAGATCCCAACCACCAGGGCGAGGCCGGCTATCATGAGGACCGCATCGACTAGACTAGCGGCAAGACGGCGGCGTAGGACCTTGACATCGAGGCCCTCGGCGATGACCACGGGAGCTCGCACCTTGGGCTCGGGACGACCTCGGCCCTCCCCCATCGCCTCAGGAGCACCTCCCCGCCTGGCTTCGTCGTAGTGTGCCCTCAGATCAGGGTTGACGAGCACCTCGTAGGCTTCGTTCAACTGCCGCAGCTTCGCGCCTGCCTCCGGATGCCTGCGGACACTCGCTCCGTACTCGGTAGCTAGCCGCCAGTAGGCCATCTGGATGACTGCGTGGCCTGCCTCCGGATCGACCGCCAGGACTGCGTAGTAGTCCTTGGTCGCCACGGCCTCACTGCCGAGGGCTCGTCGCTTCGAATCCTGTTCAACCGTTGTCAACGAACTCTCCTCTTAAGCTGGCCATATGTATCGAGCGGCCGACCCACTCACTAGCCCCCCATCGCTTCGTAGGCGGATATGCCTGCCGGAGCCAGAATGACGATGAACAGCGATGGCAGAATGAAAAGGACCAGGGGAAACGTCATCCAGATCGGTATGCGCTGAGCATGGGCCTCCACGCGCTGGCGTCGCTTGATCCGCGCCTGCTCCGCCTGCACCCGTAGTAGCTGACCAATGCTGGCGCCAGTGTGCTCCGCGTGCACCACGGCGTTCACAAAGATGATGACCTCGGGCACGGCGGTTCGCACTCCCACATCGCGCAGGGCGTCTCGGCGCATGCGGCCCACAGCCATTTGGTCCAAGGCGTACGCGAGCTCATCGGATAGAGGGCCTTTCATCTTCTCGGTGACCTTGGCGAAGGCGGCATCCAAGCCGAGGCCTGCCTCCACACAGGTGGTTACCAGGTCGAGGGCGTTCGGCAAGTCTTTGAGGATCTGGCGCTGGCGTCGGCCGACCCTTCGGGCCAGCCAGAAGTAGGGCACGTATATCCCCAGAGCAAGGAAGGTAAGAAAGCCCATGAAGTAGAGAACGCCGGAGGTCGCTTGTGCTGCCAGCATCAGCGCTAGGAAGGCACCGGGAAATGCAACGGCGCTGGCTATCCAGATCAGGATGAACCCCCTCACGTTGAGCGAACTGCCGGCGAGGGTTAGTTGCTGCCTCAACCGTGCCAAGACAGCTGCGGGAAGAAGGCTCATCACCCTCTCGCTGAGTCCCTCCAGGATGGGCCAGACCGCTCGCTCGACGAAGGGCCTCTCCAAATCAGGGATGTTCTCAGAGCTGGCAGCCGCGGCCAAGGTGTGAATTCTCGCCTGCAGGGGGCTATGGGTTCTTCTGGCGATGCCCATGGCTATCAGGCTTATCGCCAGGAAGACCAAGATCGCCAGGCCGAAAGCAAGCATGCGTACTCCTCCTAGACTTCGACAGTCACGATGCGCCGAATCATCAATAGCCCAACCAGGTCCAAAACCGCTCCTGTGATCAGCAAGATCCTGCCGGCGGTGTGGGTGAACATAACCGACATGTAGTCGGGGCTACTGGCGAAGAAGAGAAGGACCAGGGCCACAGGTAATAGGCCTATGACGATGCCGCTGAGTTTCTTCTGGGCAGTGAGGGTGTTGATCTCCCCTTGTATGCGCACTCGCTCCCGTATGGTGTGCCCCACGTTGTCCAGGATCTCGGCGAGATTGCCGCCGACGGTGCGCTGAATGAGGATGGCCGTTACTATCATGTCCAGGTCGTAGCTCTCCACCCGCTCGGCCAGGGCAGCCAGAGCATCCTCGAGCGTTGCCCCGACATTCGTCTCATGGATGACGCGGAGCAACTCATTGGATAGGGGAGGAGAAAGCTGCTGGGCAGCCTGGTCCAGGCTCTGGAGAAGCCCGAAGCCGGCTTTCAGCGAGCTGGATACCATGGAGGCCATTTGGTCTAGCTGGTCGTTGATCTTGTGGACGCGGCGCGCTGTAAGCGCCTGCACAATGAAGGCGGGGAGCATGAAGCCGAACACGGCTGCCATTGCAGCGGCAACCAGACCCACGGGATGCCCGCCGCTGATCAGTGCTACTAGGAGAAAGCCTAGGAGAGCGGCCAGTAGCCTGAAGGTCAGATATTCGCTGACTCGAAGCTGCAGCCCGGCCCGCTCCAGCTGCAGAGCGGTTCTAGCCAGCCATCCGCCCTGGGAGGCAGGGCCCGTCCTTGTCGCGCGGACCGCTGCTGGCGGTCGGCCCTCCTCCGTGGCACTCGGGTAGGCAGCCAGGCTGCGCACTCGCTGGCGGAGGGCGCCCCGCTCGACTAGCATGACCCGTGAGGCGGCCATGGTAAGCAGCAGGCCAGCCGCGAAGGCCAGAACGATTGCTAGGAAGGCAAGAAAGTTCATGGTCCACCTCCTCACAACATCGCTGTTGGCAGAGGGATACCCACCCGCTCGAGCTGTTCGACGAAGCGAGGCTGAATCCCCGTGCACACATGCTGACCAACTACACGGCCGTTGTCGTCTAGACCTTCCTGGTAGAAGCGGAAAAGCTCCTGCATGGTTATGGTTTGACTCTCCATGCCCGATATCTCGCTGACGTTAACAATCTTGCGAGAGCCATCGACGAAACGGGCCAGTTGAAGCACCAGGTGGATGGCGGAGGCGATCTGCTCTCGGATGGCCCGGACGGGCAGATCAAAGCCGGCCATGAGAACCATGTTTTCCACGCGCGCCAGGGCATCGCGCGGCGAGTTCGCGTGGACAGTCGTTAGGGAGCCTTCATGGCCGGTGTTCATAGCCTGAAGCATGTCGAAAGATTCCGACCCTCGCACCTCGCCCACAATGATCCGGTCGGGACGCATGCGGAGGGCGTTGCGCAGTAGGTCTCGCTGGGTCACCGCGTTGCGCCCCTCCAGATTGGGCGGTCGTGCCTCAAGCCTCACCACGTGCGGCTGCTGAAGCTTGAGCTCGTTGGGGTCCTCGATGGTCACGATGCGCTCGCTCTCAGGGATGAAAGCGGAAAGGGCGTTGAGTAGGGTGGTCTTGCCGGTGGCGGCGCCGCCGGAGATGAGGACGCTCAGCCGCCCCCGTACGCAGGCTCGGAGGAACTGGCTCATCTCGTCGGTGAAAGTTCCTACCTCTATAAGGTCAGCTACTTTGTACCTGTCGGCGCGAAACTTGCGGATACTGATGGTAGGGCTGTCAGGGGCCACCGGCGGAATGATTATGTTGACACGTGAGCCATCGGCGAGGCGTGCATCCACGTAGGGCGACGACTCGTCCACCCGCCGCCCGAGGGGGGCGATGATCCTCTCTGCTATCCGCATGATGTGGTTGAAGTCGCGAAACTGAACGTCGCTGCGGTAGATGATACCTTCCCGCTCGAAGTACACGATGTCAGGGGCATTGACCATTATTTCGGAGACGTAGGGGTCATTCACCAGAGGCTCGATAGGCCCCAGGCCCAGCACCTCATCGGCCACGTGGGCTGCCAGTTCGTCTCGCTCCAGCCCGACCACGGTGGGCGCTAGCTCGCCTATGGTCGCCCTGGCGGCCACCTCCACCGCCTCGCGAGCCTCCTCTCGCCCGAGAGCCTGTATCTTGGCGGAGTCCAGGTCGTCGATGAGCCTCTCGTGGATGCGGGCGATCAGATCCCACTGAGACGTGCTCAGGGGCGCCCGCGACCCCGCCTCGGTGTGCTCCTCATGGGGCACCGATTGGATGACCGCTTCCAGCCGTTCCTGCCACCTGTTCATATCGCGCTTCCGTCCTTTACTACCCGCCGAGGGCTTGTTTACGCTCGCCTCGCCAATAGTCGGCCGATCCAGCCGCCGCGGCCGTTCGGTTGAAGAGTTCTCTCCTTACCACTGAGAAAAGCCGCAAGGTCGAGGATGCTTTGAGAGGCGGGGGACCCCGGCCTGGCCACGACCACCGGCTTACCCAACTGCAGGCTGGCGCCAACGCCTTCGTCGTAGGGGATGCGCCAGAAGATCTCCTGGTTGAGGACGCTCTTGATATCTTCCTCCTTCAGGGTGTTGGTGGCGCTGGCATGGTTGATAGTGAGCTTCACCTTCTCCTGAGGGAAGGAAGAAGAGGCTAGCAGCTTGAGCACGACAACGGTGTTCTTGATGCTGGAGATATCCATGCTGGTTACCAGCAGCACAATGTTGGCCTTGTCCAAAGCCACGGCCACCAGGTCGTTAAAGGTGGCGGCAGTGTCCAGCACGACGAAGTCGTGGGTTTGAGCCAGGACCGCAATTATCTTCTCCATTTGCGGAGGCTTGATTTCACGCCACCCCGAAGGCTCGAAAGGAGCGGGGAGGACGCCTACGTGCGACCAATGGGGGACCAGGTAATCCCGAACCAGCTCGCGGTCTACTTCGTCGGCGCGGCGGGCCAGGTCTACGATCGTCCTCTCCACGGGGATGTCCATCATGATGGCGACGTCCCCGAACTGGGTGTCCATGTCGGCCAGGGCCACTGAGCCCCCAGTGACCTGAGCGAGAGCAGTCGCCAGATTAGCGGCGATGGTGGTCTTGCCGATGCCGCCCTTAGCGCCATACACGGTGATCACCATTCCGGAAGCGATGGGCCGAGCTGGCTGGCCGCCCTCGCGCGCTTGCCTCCTCTCCGGTTGCTCCAAGGCTGCCAGGATGGAGTGGGCCAGCTGGCCCGGCTTGAAGGGCTTGGTCACGTAGTCGCGTGCGCCGGCCAGCATCGCTCGGCGCACAGATTCGGCGTCGGTGCGGCTGGAGTAGGCGATAAGGGGGACGTACGAGAGTACTCCACACAGGGCCTCGATGGTCTGCAAGGAGCGGGCCATGGGCTCTTCGAGGCCGACCAGCACGGCCTGTGGTGCGACCTCGCTGGCCAGAGAGAGGGCTTGCGCTCCGTAGCCGCAAGCGCCGGCCACTGCAAACTGGCTCTTGACTAATCGGCGCTGGACATCGCCCCGACTCTCGGCATCCTCATCCACTATTAGCACGCGGGCGTTCTCGGCCATTTTTCTCCATTCCTTGATGTGGCCCAGCGGTTGTCTCGTCCCTCCTGGTGCCTATCGAAAGGCGGTTATGACGGGCGGGAGCCCTACGGGCCCCTTGTCGCCGAAAGCCCGCACCGACAGGCGCAAGACGGCGTACTCGTCGGCTAGAGACACGAGTTGCGCCTGCTGAGGTGTCACCTCCAGGGTCACCGACTTGGCTTTGGGTCTGCTTTTGGCATCGGTCTCGGGCATCGTCGCTATCGTGGATGTTTCTTCCTCGCTCTTAGCCAGCGACTGGCCGACGGCGAGGACCGTCACATCCTGCAACAGGGTCACCGTCAGGTTACGGTCGCTTCCCAGAGGGGTGACGACCGCGTTCCCACCAGGAGCCATCACCGCCAGCACAGCATTGATGTCGGCATCTCTCTCTAGGGCGAAAATGCCGACGACGTCCACCTGGTCGCCGGGCTGGACGTTTCCGCCGGCCGTTACCGCCTCCTTGACATCGATAGAGACTGCCCGCTTGCCCGGCGCGATCTTGAAGGCCAGGCTTTCGCCTGCCCTGTCGCTTACCATGCTGGGCAGTATCTGGTCGCCGGCGTTGATGGCCTCAGCGGTTATACGGTTGACCACCTGGCTGCGAGCGGTGAACGTCTCAGGGTTCACCTCGTCCGCGGACATGTTCTTGACCTCCAGCATGTCGGCGACGAGGCGGCTCTGGGCTGGAATGTCCTGTTTGGCCACCACGACCGATCGATCGCCGTCGCCGCCACCCGCCTGGGTAACAACCACAAACACCAGGATGGCGGCAATAAGGCCGATCACCACACCTGCGATGAGAACCAATCTCTGTGTCGTCATTCGCGACGCTCCGCTCAACGGCGTTCTACTCATAACCCACCTCCCCAGGGGTCACTTGATGAGATTGACCACGTTTATGTATCCGGTGGCAGACCCACCGACGAAGAGGCTGCTGTCCATCAGCAGGCCGAAGCGCACCCGCACCTGTGTCTGGCCGGGTACCTTGAAGTTGCTTGTGTCGTCGCAGAACGGGTCGAGGGAGCCGTCGCTGAGGAGGCACCCCTCGATGTAGAGGGCGGCGAAGTGGTGGATGTAGTACGTCTTCGGAGGAATGTCCGCGTCCTGGAAATCCCTGACGACGAAGATAGGGGCCACCCGCGGGCTGACGCAGACCGCCTCCGGCGGCGATACAGTAGTGTCGAACACCTCATGGAACTCGTCCCTGCCGTCGCCGTCGAGGTCGCACGCACCCCCCTCGCTGTGCAATAGAGTGGAGATCCCGTCCCTGGTACTCTGGCCCATATCGCCGGGCTCGGAGGGTATGTAGTAGTTCTCGCACAGCGGGTTCTCCTCATAGACGCAGTAGGTTGTGAGCGAGCCACAAACGATGCCGTGGCGATAGCCGATCGCGCCAGAATGGCCGCAGGGATCGGTGCAAGCTGGCGGCTCGCGCGCTACTTCGATGCGCACAGGGCCGAAATTGCCCTTACCCGACTGACCGCCGCCGAAAGTGAGCACGCAGGAGTCGCCCCAGTACGGTTCCTGATGAAAGGTGCCATCCCAGTGCGAACCGTCCCCCGGCCCGAAGCAGGGGTCATCGGTCTGAGGCTCCTCCGGTTGCTCCTGGACAGCCCAGGGCTTCAGGCCCTGGGCCATCCTGGCAAAGCTGCACAGGGCCTCCGCCTCGGCACTGACGGTGACCTGATCGAGGCCGATGAGCTGACCGAACATGGTGTCCACGTCTCGGCTGAGCTTGGCGTAGACGGCGTCGCCGGGGCTGAGGACGGAGTCGGTGTAGAGGGACTCTATCTCGCCACCGTCGACGTTGTTCCTGCCGGCCCACTGCCTGGCCACCGCCAGGGCCTCCGCCTCAGATCCGCCGCAGGGCTCCACGTCCTGGGCGCCGGCCAGGACCATGGCGTCGACATCGTTCTGGGCGTCCCGCTTGGCATGGAGCCACAGGCCAACCTCTACCGCCACCGCCGCAATCAGCACGAAGAGGAAGAGCAGGCTGGCGGCGGCCACCATTATTTGTCCTTGCTCTCCCCTATATCCATTCATATCATAAGTCCAAATAAGGCGCGCCTAGTCGCAGCCCTGGGGCCCGCTGGCGCTCTGGCCGGTGAATTGCTCCAGGCGCATATCGGAGCAGGCCGATAGAGTGAGGGGGTCGAAGGTGACGGTGAGGAACCGACCCAGGGGGGTAATCAGGTCATAGTCGTAGTGCACGTTCACCACTATCGAATCGCCAGGGTCTATGCCGCCGCTGCCGTCGGTATCGAAGAAGCCCACCTCGATGTCACCATCGCTCAGGATTCCGTCGGACGTATCGATGGCCTTGAGCTTGATCTCCCCCACCTCTCCCCCAACGGCGCCCAGGCGGGCCCCCTCGCGAGCAGCGTTGGTTATGGCGATCCAGCGGGTGAGACCAATGCCGAAATCGACAACGGCGAACAGGACGATGAGCAGGAGCGGCAACATTAAGGCAAACTCCACCAGGGCCTGCCCCCGCTGGCCGGATTGGCCTCCCGCTCGTCGCTTTGTTAGCCAGCACATAGTTTCCTCTCCGGGCCCGTGATTGGGCGGTTGGTGGTGGATGAAGACCCGCGGTCGGGCCTTCATCCACCACATCCCAGCACCGGCTTTCCTAGCCGTTGATGGCAGCGGCTACGCCGTCCACCCATGTCTGGAACGCACCAGGCAGTCCAGCTAGAACCAGGCCGGTGATGATCGGGATCGCGATGACGGCGGTGATCAGCGCGTACTCAACGAGGTCTTGTCCCTCCTCCTGGTGGAACCAGGTGAACAGACGGACCAACAACTGGTTGAGCATTCGCTGCACCTCCACAGCCCGGTATGGGCCCTCCTAGCCGATGGCCGTGGTAATGTCGTCCACCCAGCCCTGGAAGGCGCCGGACAGACCGAGCAGAACCAGGCCGGTGATGATCCCGACCGAGATCACGGCTGTGATCAGCGCGTACTCAATGAGGTCCTGGCCCTCTTCCCGCTGGAACCGGGCCAGCACACGGAGCAGCAATTCGCTAAGCATTGACTAAACCTCCTTGCAGATTGGTTGGCCTCTTGCGAGGCCATCAACTGCTGCTGTATCCTCGAAAAGCGGCACCTCGTGGACATTAACGCGCGTCTTGGTTAGGGTGGGGGCAACACCTGTTCATGCGTGCGGTCCGGGGGTGCCGGTTGCTTTCGTCTCCCTATCCCGCGTCACCTCCTCTCTGGGGTGTGGTGGGAAGCTCTGTCATCAGTTTCGCTTTCAGGTCGCTGAGGAACTCGCCGCTGGGGTGGAGCTCCTCCTCTTGGCCCATTGTGTTCAGCTCCTTGACGAGCTCCAGGAGGGCGACCAGCTCCTGTCGGTACCTTTCATGCTTTCTGAGACGGGCTTCCAGTGCGTCCCCTCCTTCGTTGAGAGCCTCGAGACAGTCAGCTAGAGCTGAGATTATGCCGGCCAAGGTTACCATCCTCCAAGCTGCGCCGTAGGGCGCGCAAGGCACGGAACTGAGCTACTCTCACCGCTCCCACACTCTTCCCGAGCACCTCGGCCACGTCGGCATAGCTCAGTCCGTCCATGAATCTCAGGACGATCACTTGGCGCTGGCCCCCATCTAGTGCCCTCACGGCCCGCCACACTTCCTCCCCATCAAGCTTGGCCTCACAGTAGAACTCAGGCGACGCTGCGGCGCCGCCGCCGTTCCATTTGTTATGAATCGACGAATTATTCCGCTCAACACGCCGGTCGTTTAGGTAGAGGTTACGAGCTATCCGTAGAAGCCAGGCCAGGAATGGCACGCCCCGCCTTTCGTAGCGATGGATGGCTTCGAGGGCTCGCAGGAAGGTCTGCTCGGTGAGGTCTTCGGCAAGATCGACATCGTTAACCATGTACAAGACATGCCTGAACACGCGCTTAACGCAGCGGTCGTACAGCTCGCCGAAGGCCTCGCGGTCTCCGACTGTTGCCCTGTCGACGAGAGTCTCGTCCTCCAGGGACGCGCACCTCAAGTCTTTCACAACCAGCCCCTGACCGGGAGAAATCGTCTCCGCTCCCCAGCAGACTCGAGCCGGCTAAAGAGCCGTTCACTTACCAATAACAAAGGAGTTGACGAAATATTACAGTCGAACGGTAGAAATTGCCGTATCAATAGCCTGCTGGGCGTGGCGTGGAGGCACGGCGGACAGGGGACTGAAGATGGGGGCTGTTTCACGCCTTCACGGAGCCCCGTGGGGATCTGCGGGAGGTAAGGCCGGGTTGCTCAATAGGCGAAGGGGAGCGGGCACAGCGACCGAGGAGACACCCGTCCTGCGTTGGCCGGGCAGGCCGGCGGCGCGGCAAGAGCAGCAAGCCTCCAAGACGAGGCGGTACAGGAGCGCTAATAAATACGGGTCGCGAGCTGGAGTCAGCCAGGCGCTAGACCCCTGACGTAGGTCTCGCAGGCCACACCGAAGTGCGACCCGCGAGCGCTACCTTCACTCGCGACCAACACAAATGATAACAGGCGAACGGAAAGGCGTCAATGGTTTCGAGAAATCTAAGGGCCCTAACCGAGATATCCATGGTCCCCTAGGAACGGGCCATTCGGGTAGGGGCCTGTTTGGGGGATACGTTCCGCATGTAGCGCCCCGCGGCAGTATTGCCGGCGGCCGTGCTGCGTGGACCTGCGGCGGTTAGCGAGACCTCAGGCTCGATGTCGCGATCGCAGGGTACTTGGGGATCCCTTAATAGGTGAACTGCGAATACCCGGGGCTCTGTGGCTCGGTAGGTATTTCCTTAGCGAGTACTTCACCTCGCGCCGCTGCGGGATCGCACTGGCGGAAGCCGCAAGCAGCTCGGGGCAGTCGGCTGGCGCGAGTTGCTCGTGCAGTTTTTGCAGCGCCCTGTACTGAATTACCCTGACGTTGTTGACTGACTTGCCCACCACTTGGGCCACCCGAGGGTAATCGAGGGCGAGGACAAAGCGGAGAATGATAACCTCTCTCTCCACGGGGCTGAGAGTTGCAAGGGCCTGGCGCAGATCATGGATGTCCACGCTATGTGCGGAGCTAGCCTCGGCTGGGTTGCTGGAAGTCGAGGCTGGCAGAAGACGGAAGGCGTCTTTGGCTCGCTGCCTTCGCCGCAGCTGGCTCATGCCGAGATTGCGAGCGATGGTGAGTAGCCAGGAAGACAGCGGGCGGCCCGTCCAGCGATACCGCTTTATCGCTTCCAGAGCGCGGAGGAAGGTCTCGGCGGTAAGGTCCTCGGCCTCGCTCCTGTTGCCCAGCAGGGTGTAGGCGTAATGGTAGACAACCGACACGTGCCGGTCGTAGAGGTCGCCGAAAGCAGCGGCGTTGCCCTGCTTGACAAGCTCTACTAGAGCCTTCTCGTCCCTGTGCAGGCCGGGGCTCCTGCACATAAAGAGGCCTCCTTTGGCTGTCCGGGCGGCTATTCCACTTGTACGTGATCGCGAGAGTCCTAAGGATACACGATCTTGGTGTTGTGTCAAGTTGTGATACTACATCCGTCTCTTGGCAGAAAGAGATAGGTACTGAAGGCTGGCCCAGACGAGTCATCACTTCAACCGTCCAGATACGGATGACATCTTGGCACCCCACAGGGTGGGCCATGCCCCTGAGCCTGTTGTTTACCCTCGCGGCAAGCCCAGGCCGCGCATGGCGATGATATTGCGCTGGATCTCGCTGCTGCCGCCGCCTATCACCAGGGCGATGGCGTACAGATACGACTTGTGGAAGCGTCCCATCAGCTGCGCCCACTTGGAATCCCTGTGCAGTTGCCCGTACAGGCCCAGGATCTCGATGCCAGCGTTGGTCACCCGCACATTCATCTCAGTGTTGTACAGCTTGCACACCGCCGCCTCGATGCTGCCCGGCTCCTTCCGCGCTTGCAGAGACACCACCCGATAGACCATGTACTTGCCCACCTCTATCTCGATGGTCATCTCCGCCAGCTTGTGGCGCACCAGCGGGTTATCCAGGAGGCTTCCGCCGTTGACCTTCGTCTCCTTACAGTATTCGACGAGGTCGTCGAGATAGCGCTTGGCCATGGACACGCCGGCTGCCACCAGGCTGGAGCGCTCGAAGTCGAGGGTCATGGCGGTGATGTACCAGCCCTGGTTCTCCTGACCCAGGAGGGCGCTCTTGGGGACACGCACGTCCTCGAAGAACACCTGGTTGAAGCTGTGCATGTTGGCCATGTTGATGATGGGCTGGACGGTGATCCCCGGCGTCTTCATGTCTACCAGGAAGAAGCTGATACCCCTGTGCTTGGGCGCCGCTGAGTCCGTGCGGGCCAGGAGGGCGCACCACTCGGAGCGATGGGCGTTGCTGGTCCAGGTCTTGTCTCCGTTGATGACGTAGTCGTCGCCGTCTTTCACAGCGCGCGTCTTGAGGGAAGCCAGGTCGGAGCCGGCCTCCGGTTCGGAGAAGCCCTGGCTCCACACCGTTTCGCCGGCGGTGATGGGCGGCAGATGCTGTTTCTTCTGCTCCTCGGTGCCAAAGAAGAGGATGGCCGGCCCGATGATGCCCACGGCCTGTATGATCGACCCGATGGGCGCTCGCTGATAGCCCATCTCCTCGTTGTAGACCAGTTGCAGGGCGGTAGAAGCTTCCATGCCGCCGTACTCCTTGGGCCAGGCGGGAGCCACCCACCCCTTCTGGGATAGCTTCTTGACGAAGGCACGCCCTAGCTTCCAGTCCTCTTCCTCCTCCTCCAGGAAGACGCCTTCCCAGTTGGGCGGGACGTTCTCTCTCAGCCAGCCCCGTAGCTCCTGGCGGAAGGCTTCCTCTTCGGGCGTAAAGCGAAAGTCCATAAGCCCTGCTCCTTTGCGCTCACGCTAGCGGCACTATCCTAACGCTGTGATTATCACCGCGCAAATGGCCTTTGCCACACTACCTCGTACATCCGCTGGCGGCCAGGGATGTCCTTGAGCTGCTTGCGGCCGTCGGCAAAGGAGGTGGGGAGGGCAGCGGAAGGCGTGAGCGTAGGCGTGTGCGGCGGCGGTGCGGACTCGGCCGGGCGGGCACCGCAAGAGATGCGGGCGGCATCTTGTGCCGCTTCTAGACTATGGCCCCGGCTGCCAGCACCTCCGTGATCTCCTCGTCCGTCATGCCCAGGATCTCGCGCAGGACCAACTCGTTGTGCTCGCCCAGCAGCGGCGCTGGGAAACGCGGCCCGCTTTCGTAGCCGCGGATGCGGAACTGGTGCCCAGTGTAGGGGATGTTTCCCATTTCCGGGTGGTCCATGTAGCGAAAGAAGCGTCGGTGGGCCAGTTGGGGATCCCGCAGGAGGTCGCTGCTCCGTTGCACGACGCCCACAGGCACGCCCGCCGATTGGAGAAGATGCATCACTTCTTGAGCCGCCCTCTCGCTGGTCCACTCGCCGAGGTGACCGTCGATCTCGTCCTGGTGGCGGAGACGGCCCTCCGCTGTTCGGAATCTGTCATCGCCGGCCCAGGCCGGATCGCCCATGGCATGGCGTAAGGCATCCCACTGCTCGTTGGTCTCGACGGCAACGGCGCACCACTGATCGTTGCCGCTGCAGGGATAGGCGCCGTGAGGGGCCATCGTCTCGGACCGGTTGCCGGCCCGGGACACCACCCGACCGCTGACGTTGAAGTCGATGATCTGAGGCGCCAGAAAATGTAAGGCCGTCTCTAACTGGGCAGCGTCGATGTGCTGGCCCTGGCCCGTTCTACGGCGATGGTCCAGGGAGGCCATGATCGTCGCCGCCAGAAAGCGGGGAGCGATGGTATCGGTGTAGGCGACCCAGGGAGCGTTCGGGGCCCGATCCGGCCAGCCGAGGATCTCATAGAAACCGGCGATCGCGCCGGCGTGATATCCGAAGCCAGCGAAAGCCGCGGCCGGACCGCTCTGGCCCATGAGGCAGGTGCTGGCCATGATGATGGACGGGTTGAGGGAGCGGGCCGTCTTGTAGCCGATGCCCAGATCGTCCACCGTGCCGGGGGTGAAGCTCTCGATGTAGACGTCCGCCCAGGCGATGAGGCGACGGGCGACGGCGGCGCCCGTTGGGTTCTTCAGGTTCAGGGACAGGCTGAGCTTGGACGTGTTGAAGTCACCGAAGAACTGGGAGCGATTGGTGCCGGGCACGCCGTCCTTGAAGGGGCCGGCGGCGCGGAGGCGGTCCGGCGGGCTCACCGTCTCCACCCGAACGACGGTCGCGCCGTGGTCGGCCAGGTACTTGGCGGTGGTGGGCCCCACCATGATCCAGGAGAAGTCGGCGACCTTGATCCCATCAAATGGCAGTTGCTCTGACATGGCCACCCCCTATGCCGTCCCTGCGCCGCGGGCAGCGGCGATCTCCTGGGCGGACAGGCCGAGGGTTCTGCCCAGGACCTCCTGGTTGTGCTCGCCCAGCTTGGGCGCCCAGCGGCGAACCGTCATCGGCGTCTCCGTCAGGCGGGCGAAGACGCCAGGCACGGGCACCTGCCGTCCGTCCGGCAGCGGCGCCGTCAGCCAGTAGCCGCGCTCCTCGAGCTGACGGAAGCGGGCCACGTCCTCCACGGTGTTCACGGGCGCTATGGTGACGCCCTCTCGGAGCCCGCGCTCCAGCAGCTCCTGCTTGGTGTGGCCCAGAGCGTAGCGTCGATTCGCTTCTACCACCTCTTCCAGGCCGTAACGCACCGGCTGTCCTTGGAGCAGGCGAACGTCATACGTTAGCCAGTCCTCGCCCTCGATCCACTCCTCGGCCACTATGCCGTCCTCCACCAGCCAATACACTGCCTTCGCCAGCGCAGCGCCGTTGACCACCAGCACCACGTAGCCGTCGGCGCACTCGTACACCAGGGGCAGCGTGATGGTGCCGAGCTGGAGCATGGAACCCGCGCGGTTGAAGTCGGCGCCCTGAATGGCGTGAGCGACCATTGCGTTCATCATGGTCCAGACCATGGCGGTCTGAGCGGAGACGTCGACGAACTGGGCCTGGCCAGCCTGCAGCATACGGGCGTGGGCGGTCAGGGCGGCCACCGCTGCCTCCGCCGAGGCCTGAAGCCATACCTGGGGCACCGTGATGCGCACCGGTGGCCGGTCGGGGTCGCCCTGAAGGTTCATGGACCCGCCCATGGCCGCCAGTGTCAGGTCGCTGGCGGCGAAGTCGGCGTAGGGTTCGTCCCGCCCGAAGGCGGTGATGGCGACGTAGACCAGGCGCGGGTTGACCTCACGCAGGGCATCGAAGCCCAGCCCCAGCTCGTCCATCTCGCCGGGTCGTGCCGATTCGATGAGGAAGTCGGCCTTCTCCACCAGGCGCAGGAGGACGCTGCGACCCGCCTCCGTCGTCAGGTCGAGGGTGATTCCCCGCTTGTTGCGGTTGAAGGCGAAGAAATGAAGACTGCGCTCCGGTTCCGGAGCGTCCTCCAGGAAGGGCCCCATCCGCCGGCTGGACGAGCCCTGCGGCGGCTCGACCTTGATGACGTCGGCACCCAGGTCGCCGAGCACCATCGCCGCCAGCTCGCCGCGGTCGTCCGTGAGATCGAGGACCGTATACGGACTGAGCATCGGCACCCTCCTTCCGCGGTAGGCTCGATTGGGAACGCCCCCCATGATGCGCAAGGGTGGCGGAGTTGTCAAGGTGGCTGCCGCTGTCTACCACCATCATCCTCACCCACCTGGAGGCGGAGCCCGATGTCAGCGGCCTGGAAGGTGTGCTGGTCGCTCAGGATTTCGCAACCTTCCGCTTCCCCTAGTAGGAACCCTTCAGAGCAAGAAAGGCAGGAGCATTCCTCCTGCCCTCGCTTCCCTCTCGAGGCGCCACCGCCCGTGAGCTAGCCCTGGCCTTTACTGAACTCCTCCAGGGCCTCCTCCAGGGTGTTCCAGGCCAGGGTGGCGCACTTGACCCGCACCGGGAACTTGCGCACCCCCTGAAGGGCCTCCAGGTCGCCGAGAGCCTCCACGTCCACCTCGTCCGCACTGTACATCATGCCCTTGAACATCTCGAACAGGGACTCGACTTCCTCCAGGCTGCGGCCCTTTATGGCCTCGGTCATCATGGAGGCCGAGGCCTGGCTGATGGAGCAGCCCTTGGCCGCAAAACGCACGTCGAAGACGCGGCCGTCGCGAATGGCCAGATCGATCCTCACCTCGTCGCCGCAGAGGGGATTGTCGCCCTCGCTGGTGGCGCTGGGCTGGTCGAGGGAGCCGCGATTGCGGGGGCTGCGATAGTGGTCGAGGATGATCTCCCGATAGAGCTCATCCAGCTCGACATCTCTATCAAC
>JAUWYP010000019.1 GCA_030615765.1 Dehalococcoidia bacterium
GTGATACCGCCCGCCGACCAGATCCCGCGGGTGGAGCGAAAGCGGCCTCGCCATAAGCCAGGCGATAAGTCCTTTCTCCCCTTCCTGGCGGAAGACGAGGACCTGGTGCCGCCCATCGTCCACGCAGGCGAGGGCTACCGCGTGAACTATGACAGCCTCACCCACGACGAGAGAGGCTATCCGGCCACCTTCGCCGAGCCCCACGACCGGTTGGTGCGCCGCCTGGTAGACAAGATCCGCTTGCACGTCGACCAGATCATCGAGTACGAGGAAATATTCCTGGATGATGCCGAGATAGCGGTTATTGCCTACGGCTCCACAGCCCGCTCGGCTCGCCGGGCGATAAACGAGGCACGCCAGGAAGGTATCCGGGTGGGCCTCCTGCGCCTCATCACCGTCTGGCCATTCCCCGAGAACAAGGTGAGGGAGCTGAGCAATCAGGTCAAGGCGTTTGTGGTGCCAGAGCTGAATTTGGGCCAGATATCCAGGGAGGTCGAGCGCTTCACCAGCCTACCGGTGGTCGGCGTCAACCATGCCGGCGGGGTCATGATGGCGCCGGACCCCATCCTGGACGCTATCAAAGAGGTGGTAAAGAATGCCTGAGATCGTAGTCGACAGTCACCCCATCGACAGCGTCTTCCGGGCTGACCGGTTGCCGCACATCTGGTGCCCTGGCTGCGGCATCGGCCCTGCCGTTCACGCCTATGCCCAAGCCATCCTGGAGTCGGGCATCCCCAAGGATCAGCACGCGTGCGTGTCCGGCATCGGCTGCTCAGCGCGGGTACCTGGTTACATGGACGTCGACTCCTACCACACCACCCACGGCAGGGCCATCCCCTTTGCCATAGCGATAGCCCTGGTGAAGCCAGAGATGGAGGTGACCGTGTTCAGCGGCGACGGCGACCTCTTCGGCATCGGCGGCAACCACTTCATCCACGCCGCCCGCCGCAACGTAGACATAAATGTCATTTGCATCAACAACTTCAACTACGGTATGACCGGCGGCCAGGCAGGTCCGACCCTCCCCCTGGGAGCACGAGCTACCACCGCCCCCTATGGCAACACCGAGCCGCCCTTCAACCTGCCCTATCTAGCGGCGGCAACGGGGGCAGTGTTTGTGGCCCGCTGGACAGCTCTGCACGTCCGTCAGCTCAAGGAGGCCATCCTGCGGGCTATGCAGAAGAAGGGCTTCACCTTCATCGAGGTGCTGGCCCCCTGCCCGGTGGGCTTCGGCGGCCCCAACGACCTTGGTGACGCCATAGACGAGGTGTGGCTGTACCGCGAGCGCTGCGTGGTGGACCACAACGCCCACCTGCCGGACCTGGAGATCGATCTGCGGCGTAAGGACGCTCCCTTCGTCATGGGCAACTTTGTAGATATCGACAAAGCACCCTTCGACCCCCTGGCGATGATGAAGAACAAAGGAGAGTAGGCCATGCGACACGACATCAGAGTCGCCGGCTTCGGCGGGCAGGGCATGCTCCTGGCGGGCCTCCTTATCGGCAAGGCAGCGGCCCTCTACGATGGCAAAGAGGCCGTCCTCACCCAGTCGTACGGCCCTGAGGCCCGCGGCGGTGCTAGCAACGCCGACGTCATCATCGACGACGATCCCATCGACTACCCTCTGATAACGCACCCCGATCACTTCGTGGCTATGTTTCAGGAGGCCTACGAGCGCTACCGGCCCAGCATGGTGAAAGATGGCGTTCTGCTTATCGAATCGGACCTGGTCAAGCCCTTTGCAGACGAGGGTCCTTACCGAGGGATTCCAGCTACACGCATAGCCGAGGAGCTGGGCAGGCGCATTGTGGCCAATGTGGTCATGGTGGGCTTCTTCAGCGGCGTCACCGGCCTGATAACCCCCCAGGCGGGGGAGCAGTCGATCCGCAATACGCTGCGGCCGCGCCTGGTGGACCTGAACCTCAAGGCCTTCAACGCGGGCTACGACTATGCGAAGAAGCAGGAGGCGTCATGAAGGACACGGTGTTAATCATAGGCGGCGGCATCGCCGGCGTTCAGGCGGCCTTGGACCTGGCCGAGGCCGGGAGCAAGGTGGTTCTGGTTGAGAAGTCACCCACCATCGGCGGCAAGATGGCTGCCCTGGACAAGAACTTCCCCACCCTGGACTGCTCCATATGAATTGAGATGCCCAAACTCTCCGAGGTCGGAGAGCACGCGAACATCGAGGTCCTTTGCCCCGCCGAGGTGGAGTCGGTGGAGGGAGAGGTGGGCAGCTTTCGTGTGGACATCAGGCTGCAGTCGCGCTTCGTGACCGACGAGTGCACGCGCTGCGACTTGTGCGTCGACGTTTGCCCGGAGTGTGTACCCAACGAGTTCGATGTGGGCATGGCCTCTCGCAAGGCCATCTACACCCCCATGGCTCAGGCCGTCCCTGAGCCCTACCTGATAGACCTGGACCTCTGCCTGAACGATCCGCCCAACTACTTCCCCTGCGATCACTGCATCCAGGCTTGCGGACCCAAGTGTATCGACTTCTTCATGCCCCGCGAGCAGTCCTTGACCAGGGAGGTGTCCGCTATCATCGTGGCCGTTGGCTACGACCTCATCGACCCGGCCCTCCTCCGCCACTACGGCTACGGCAAGCACCCCGACGTCCTCACCTCCATGGAGTTCGAGCGAATGCTCACGCCGATGGGGCCTACCGGCGGCGAGATCGTCAAGCCATCCAACGGCAAGCACCCCGATAACATCTTCTTCGTGCTCTGTGTGGGCTCCCGCGACCACCACTTCTACCGCTACTGTTCTCGCTTCTGCTGCATGTACTCTATCAAGGAGACCTACCAGGCTCTCACCCACGGCGTGAAGGACATCACCGTCCTCTACATGGACGTACGGGCCTACGGCAAGGGCTTCGACGCATTCTTCGACCGCACGCGGGAGGAGGGGGCCAAGTTCATTCGTGGCCACCCGGCGGATATCAGCCCCAATGGCAAGGGCCTCATCGTGCGCTACGAGGACACGGACACCAGCCAACTGGAGACGGCCGAGGCCGACATGGTGGTCCTGGCCACAGCGGTGCGGCCGCCCGAGGGGCTGGAGAAGCTGGCCGAATTGCTAGGGATAGAGGTGGACGAGGACGGCTTCCTGAAGACGGTAGAGGCCGAGGGAGGAGTGATCACCACCAGCCGGCCGGGCATCTTCGTGGCCGGCTGCGCCAGCGGACCCAAGGACATCCCCGACAGCGTCGCCGAAGGGAGCGGGGCAGCGACCTCCGCCCTAACCCACATCGAGCATAGGGAGTGGCCCGAGCCGGAGATGGGCGAACCGATCGAGGACGTGGTGGAACCGCGTATCGGCGTGTTCGTCTGCCACTGCGGCACCAACATTGCTGCCGTCATCGATGTGGAGAAGGCAGTGGAGTACGCCCTCACCCTGCCGGACGTCGTCCACGCTCAGAGCCAGATGTTCAGCTGCGCCGGCAGTCAGGTGGAGGAGATCGCGAACGCCATCCGTGAGAAGAAGATCACCCGGACGGTGATAGCGGCCTGCTCCCCCAAGACCCACGAACCGACGTTCCGCCGCGCCTGCCGCCTGGCCGGCCTCAACCCCTACCTGCTGGAGATGGTCAACCTGAGAAACCAGGACTCGTGGGTACACAAGGACTATCCGGAGGAAGCGAACTTCAAGGGCCGCGACATGATTAAGATGGGGGTGGACAAGGCCCGCCTGCTCCAGCCACTAGAGATCGGCCACGCGCCGGTGGTTCAGAAGGCACTGGTGATCGGCGGTGGCATCGCTGGCATGACCGCCGCTGCCAACTTGGCCCGGCAGGACTACGAGACCCACCTTGTGGAGAAGGACCCGGAGCTGGGTGGCATGCTGCGGCGGTTGGGGCGGCTCTCCCCCGCCGGCCCGAACGCGAGCGACCTGATCGAGGAGAAGAAGAGGGAGGTGGAGGAGACCGGCGTCCACCTACACCTCGGCACGGAGGTCGAGGTCATTAGCGGATTCGTAGGCAACTTCAGCGCTCGCCTGACCAATGGCGAGGAGTTGCAGGCAGGCGCCATAGTCCTGGCCATGGGCGCCCGACCTTACCAACCAACCGAGTTCAACTACGGCCAGGACCCCCGCGTGGTCACCAACCTGGACCTGGCGGGCATGATGCCTGACGTGCCAGGCGAGCATGTCACCTTCATTGGTTGCGTGGGCTCTCGCACCGATAGCACCGGTTGCTGCCGCTACGGCTGTACAGCGATGATTGGCCAGGCGCTGAAGTTGCGCCGAGCGGGCAAGAAGGTGCGTATCCTCTACCGCGATATCCGTACCTTCAGCCGCGAGGCTGAGGAGATGTATGAACAGGCCCTGAGCGAGGGCGTCCAGTTCTTCCGCTACGACCCGGACAGCACGCCAGACAAGGTCATCACCTACCCCAACGGTGCCGTGGCGCTAAGTGATGAACTCACAGGCGTGGAGCTGAATATCCCCACCGACCTGCTGGTGCTGACGGTCGGGCTTCAGCCCCAGGAGGAAAACATCGCCGACCAGCTCAAGGTGTCCCGCAGCGAGGACGGCTTTCTCCTGGAGCGCCATCCCAAGCTGGGCCCCGCCGAGGCACCCGCGCCCGGCATCTACCTGGCGGGGACGGTCCAGTACCCCAAGGATGTGCGGGAAACCATTGCCCAGGCGCTGGCCGCGGCGTCCAAGGCGGGACTGATCTTGTGTCGCGACACCATCGAGAAGGAGCCCATTACCGCCCGTCTGGTGGAGGATAAGTGCATAAAGTGCGGCATCTGCGTTCCCGCCTGCCCCTTCGGCGCCATCGAACTCATCGGCAAGGTGAAGGAAGGCACTATTGTATTCCACGAGGCAGCCTGCACGGGGTGCGGCAACTGCGCCGCCGTCTGCAACTACGATGCCGTCATCATGCCCTACTTCACCAAGGAGCAGATCCTGGCCCAGATCGACGCCGCACTGGCCGAACGGCCGGAGGAGAAGGTAGTCATCTTCACCTGCAACTGGTGCTCCTACCCCGGCGCTGACCAGGCAGGCATCGAGAAGATCCAGCATCCCCCTTCGGGCCGCATCATTCGCATGATGTGCTCAGCGCGCATCGAGGAGGAGTTCATCGCCCGCGCCTTCGAGAAGGGAGCAGGAGCGGTGCTAGTCACCGGCTGTCGCCTGACCGAGAAGGGGTCCGACTGTCACTACAACTACGCCAACCAGCAGACGTTCAAACGATTCGGGTTCTGGCATCGCAAGTTCACCCGCCAGGGTATCGAGCCCGAGCGGCTACAGCTTCACTGGAACTCGGCATCCGAAGGCAAGGAGTGGGCCGCCAAGATGCGAGAGATGCACGAGGTTGTCCAGGACTATGCCAAGAAACTAGCCGAAGGAGTGGCCAGCGGTGAGCCAGTCAGTTGATAGCGTACTGCTACAAGACGAGACCTGGGAACGGGTCGATAAGGCCACGGGAGGAGCGGCAGCGCCCTGCTTTCAGTGCGGCGTCTGCACGGCTATCTGCCCGCTGGGCCTGGTGAAGGGTGAGACTATCAGCATTCGGAAGATGGTCCGCCAGGCCCAGCTAGGATTGCCCGGCTGGGCCGATGGCCTGTGGGAGTGCACCACCTGCCTGTGGTGCCAGAGTCGCTGCCCCCACGAAGTAGACATCACCAAGGCCATTCTTGGCTTGCGCGGGCTGGCCTGGAAGGAGCGGGAGGTCCCCGAAGGTCTTCCTACCCTGCTCTGGGACATCTACTTCGATGGCAATGCCTGGGGCCGCCCGCCGTCGGAGCGCCCCCTGTGGACGAAGGGGATGACCGTCAAGGAATTCTCGCCCGATGACGAGATCCTTCTCTACGTGGGCGACGACGCCGCCTACGACAGGCGCATCCAGAAGGTGGCGCGCGCCCTGGTGTCGCTGTTCGAAGCGGCGGGGGTGACTTTCGGCACCCTGGGAGAGCGTGAGCCCAGTTGCGGCGACGCCGTGAGGAGCGTGGGCCACGACCAGTATGCGGCGGAGATCATCGACGCTAACTCCCGCCTCTTCCAGGAGGCGGGAGTGAAGACGATAGTCACCGTCTCCCCCCACTCCTACGACATGTTCGCCAACCACTACCCCAACCTCAGCGGCGACTTCCGCCCTCTGCATTACAGCCAGTACCTTCTGGAACTGATCGAGGGCGAGCGCCTGAAGTTCGAGAACGAGCTTCCGTTGAAGGTGACCTACCACGACCCTTGCTACCTGAGTCGCCGCAACGGCATATGCGACGAGCCTCGCCAAGTCCTTCAGAGCATCCCCGGCCTTGAGCTGCTGGAGATGGAGCGTAGTCGCGAGGATACGCTCTGCTGCGGCGGTGGTGGCGGCCGGATGTGGATGGAGACGGCAGCCGGTGAGCGCTTCTCCGACCTGAGGATCCCAGAGGCCGCAGAGACGGGGGCAGAGGTAGTGGTCACCTGCTGTCCTCACTGCCTATCCTGCCTGGAGGACAGCCTGAACGTAGTTGACAAGTCGAAGCTGCGGGTGATGGAGCTCGCCGAGGTAGCCCACCTGGCTCTGCAAAGTGAAGCGGTGGCCAGCGATGCCGCCTCCGGGAGGTCGTAAACGATGACCAAGTCACTGTATGGTGCCCAGGAAGCCAGCGGCATCTGGGTGTACCTGGAACAGGATCAGGGCCGATTGGAGGGCGTATCCCTGGAGCTGGCGGGCAAAGCCCGCGAGCTGGCCGACGGCCGGGGCATCCCCGTTGTGGGCGTTCTCCTTGGCGACCAGATGAGCGGTCTAGCCCAAGAGGCCATCGCTGCCGGTGCCGACGAGGTGCGAGTGGCGGATCACCCCCTCCTGGGTCAGTACACCACCGATGGCTACACAAAGGTGTTCACGGAGCTTATCCTCGAGGGGAAGCCAGACATCCTTCTCCTGGGAGCGACCCCCAACGGTCGCGACCTGGCCGGTCGCGTAGCTGTGCGGGTGCGCACCGGCCTCACAGCCGACTGCACGGACCTGAAGCTGGACGAGAAAACAGGCCTTCTGATCGGCGAGGTAACCGGCTTCGGCGGCGGCATTCTTGCCTACATCAAGTGCCCGGACAGCCGACCCCAGATGAACACCGTGCGCCCTGGGGTGTTCGCGGTGCCGGAGCCTGACTCCAGTCGCCAGGGCAAGGTGGTCAGCGTGCCGGTGAAACTGGCCGAGAAGGACATCAAGGTTCAGGTGCTGGAGCACGTTGTGGGCGGCGGGGTGGACATCACCAGGGCCCAGGTGGTGGTGGCCGCTGGCAGGGGCTGCCAGGGCGACTTCGCCCTCGTCAATGAACTGGCCGGCCTCCTGGGCGGCGAGGTTGGGTGGTCGCGCGTGCCCGTGGACGAGGGTTGGGTGTCGCGTGACTGCATGATAGGACAGACCGGCTACGTCACTCGTCCCAAGCTGGCCATCGTCTGCGGCATCAGCGGCGCCTTCCAGTTCACCGTGGGCATCGAGAAGGCCGAGACCATCGTAGCCATCAACGTCGATCCAGAGGCCCCGATCTTCGAGCAAGCTGACTACTGCATCGTCGATGACATGTTCAACGCGCTGCCGCCCCTCATCGAGGCTGTCAAGAGAGCCGGCGGCGGCAACGGTGGGAGGTAAGAGCGATGCGCCCGCTGCACATTATCGCCTGTGTGAAGGTGGTCCCTAAGCCGGAAGAGGTGAAGGTAAACCCCGAGACTATGACCATCGAGCGGGGTGAGGTTCGCTCGGAGATCAACCCCCCCGACATGAACGTCCTAGAGATGGCCCTTGCTCTGAAGGATCAGCACGGCGGCAAGGTTACCATCGTGGCCATGGGGCCGCCTCTGTTCGACCCCTATCTGCACCTGGCCCTAGCGATGGGAGCCGACGAGGCCTACCTGTTGAGCGATAGGGCCTTCGCCGGCGCCGACACCCTAGCCACCTCCTACGCCTTGGCCCAAGGCATCCGCAAGATCGGCGACTACGACCTCATCCTCTGCGGCGAGGAGTCCTCCGACGGTGCCACCGCCCAGGTGCCGCCGGGCATCGCCGAGTGGCTGAACACCTCCCAGATCACCTACGCCGAAGACCTGGAACTACTGCCAGACTCGGGGATGGTGAAGGCCAAGCGAGAGCTGGCCGGCGGATACGAGGTTATCCAAGTGCCGCTTCCCTGCACGGCCTCGGTGAAGATAGGGGCCAATGAGCCGCGCTTCATGGACATGGAGCGCAAGGCCTGGGCAGAGGCCGAGGGGCCGGTCACCGTCTGGAGTGCCGAAGACATAGACGTTGATCCAGAGATGATAGGGCTCCCGGGCTCGCCGACCATCGTGGACGGCCTGGCCCAGGCCGAGGCCAGCGAGAGAAAGCACGAGTTCCTGGCGGGCACGCCTGAAGAGCAGGCGAAAGCCCTCGTCGAGCGCCTGCGGGCCTACCTGTAGACGACCGGACCATAGCTAGAGAACCCCTAAGGACAAGCCCCCAGGCGGGGGTTTGTGCTTTGAGCGCCCGGCCGCAAGGAACTGGTGCACGTCGTCAACTCGGCCGCGGATGGGAGCGCAGACCATCAGGTCGACGAGGAGACCTGCACCTGGTATGGACTATAATGGGACGGGGCGGGTTTCCTCCCCCCAGATGGCGAGGCGCTACCATGACGACTGAAAGGACGGACCCATGAGGACCGCGCAGGAGTATCGAGATAGGCTCTTCAAGATGAGGAACAATGTCTACATTGATGGGGAGCTGGTGGGCAGGGACGATCCCAGGATGGTCCCAGGCATCAACGTTATCAATCAGACCTACGACATGGCCCAGGACCCCCAGTATGATGGCATAATCACAGCCACTTCCCACCTCACGGGGGAGAAGATAAGCCGCTTCTGTCATATCCATCAGAGCGTTGATGACCTGCTGAATAAGCAGAAGATGACCCGCCTTGCCTGCCAGAAGACCGGCGGCTGCATCCAGCGCTGTATGGGAATCGACGCCATGAATGCCCTCTCCGTGATCACCTACGCTATGGATCAAGCCCTGGGGACGGAGTATAACCAGAGGTTTCTCAAATACCTGGCCTATTTCCAGGAGAATGACCTCTGCGCCAACTGCGCTCAGACCGACGTCAAGGGGGACAGGAAGAAGCGACCCCATGAGCAGGTCGACCCCGACCTCTACCTCAGGATTGTGGAGCGAAAGAGCGATGGGATCGTTGTCCGGGGGGCGAAGGCTCACAACACCACCGGCCCCTATGCCGATGAGATCATCGTTACGCCCACCCGCTTCTTGACCGCGGAGGAGAGCGATTGGGCCGTGTCCTTCGCCCTGCCCGCCGACTGGGAGGGGATTCACCTGGTATCTCGCCCATCCTTGCCCAGACCGAGGCGGAAGCTCCATGCCCCCATAGCCACCTTCGGCGATATGGAATCGTTCACCATCTTCGACGACGTCTTCGTTCCGTGGGAGAGGGTGTTTATGTGCGGGGAGAGGGACTATGGGGGGATGCTGGCTCTACTGTTCGCGCTCTATCACCGTCATAGCTACACCGGATGCAAGCCGGCTACGTCAGATGTGCTCATGGGATTCGCCGCTTTGGTGGCTGAGTATAACGGGATAGAGAAGGCCGAGCATGTGAGGCACAAGCTCGCCGAGATGATCAGTGTTGCCGAGCTGGTGTATGCGGCAGGGATCGCCGCTGCCGTAACTGCAAAGAAGCAAGCTTCAGGGACCTACACCCCGGATGTGGTTTACTGCAACGTGGGCCGCAGGCATGCCGGGGTGAACATCTATCACGAGTTCGAGATCGTAGCCGACCTAGCTGGGGGTCTGCCGGCGACCCTGCCCCCCGAGGGCGACTTCTACCACGAGCAGATAGGGCCCCTCCTAGAGAAGTACATGATGAGGAACCCCAAGATCTCGGCGGAGAATCAACATCGCTGCTTCCGAGCCCTGAGCGACGTGATCTGCTCCGGTCAGGGAATGCTGATGCAGATAGCCGGGCTTCACGGGGGTGGCTCGCCGGTGATGGAGACGATTGCTATTCTGGGCACCTATGACCTAGAGGCAAAGAAGAACATCGCCAAGTACCTGGCAGGGATCCCCATAGAATAGGCCGCCTTCCCGCTCAAAGCACAGCCCGCCGCGTCGCTGGGATTCTTCGCTTCGCTCAGAATGACGCTACCCGTGGTTGTCACCCTGAGCGTAGCGAAGGGTCTTATTTCAACCGACCCGCCCCCTCGAAGCGGATGCCGCGCTGTGGATGGACGCTGGGATGCGCCCGCGGACGGGAGCTATCTTCCCCTACTCCCCCTGGGTGAGCCACTTGCCCAGCCACTGACGATCGTCCAGCACCTGGGCGCAGGCTGAGTAGGGGTCCAACTCCCCTGCCACCACCCGCTCGGCGAGGTCCTTCAGCTGGCCATCCTTCTCGGCGAAATCCAGGAAACGCGTCCGCACCTTGCGCTGAAGCATCTCCAGGAACTCCTCGCGGCGGCGCTGGCGGCGACGCCTCTCCAACTCGCCGTTCTCCTCCTGGATGCGGCGGCGACGCTCCAACTCCTCGTACAGCTCATCGATGGCGATGCCACGGTGAGCCTGGGTGAGCACGACGGGGATGGGCTCGCCCGGCTTCATGGCCACAAATGCCTCCAGCTCGGCCTTCATGCGTGAGGCTCCCTCGCGGTCGGCCTTGTTGATGGCAAAGATGTCGGCGATCTCGAACAGACCCGCCTTCATGGCCTGGATGGCGTCGCCAGATTCGGGCGTGAGCACGACAATGACGATATCGGCGGCGTTGACCACATCCAGCTCTGTCTGGCCGACGCCCACCGTCTCCACAAGGATCACGTCGCGGCCGCTGGCATCGAGGAGCTTGATGACCCCCTGGACGGTGACGGGCAGGCCGCCGTGGCTGCCGCGAGTGGCCATGCTGCGGATGAATACACCCGAGTCCAGATAGTGCTGCTGCATGCGGATGCGGTCGCCCAGGAGGGCGCCGCCGGAGAAGGGACTGGAGGGGTCGACGGCCACAATGCCCACCGACAGCTCTTTCTCACGCATGATGGCGGTGAGCTTGTCCACCACGGTGCTCTTGCCCGTCCCTGGCGGCCCGGTGACCCCTATGCAGTAGGCGCGGCCGGTGTGGGGGCCTATGCGGCGCATGATGTCCGCCACCGCCTCGCTCTCGCCCTCCACCAGGCTGATAAGACGAGGCAAGGCCAGCGTGTCGCTGGCCAGCATCCGCTCCACCAGTTCTATGACGCCTTGCCCTGTACCCATTCGATCACTTCTCCCCCGCACAGCCCCACGTCCCGGTGCTGGCCCAGGAGAAGCTACAAGAGGCTAACTCCATACGCCAAGGCCATGGCCAGGTCACTCGTCAGCCGGCGTCGATATCGGAGTCGGCGACTCGGCCTCCCCCGTCGGGCTGGGCGTGGGCGACTCGGCCGCTGCCGTCGGGCTAGGCGTGATGGGCACCCACGTCGCGATGGGAGGGGCCTCCCATACGGTGAGGGTACCCACCATGCCAATGGGCTGAGAGTCGGAGCGAAAGTCGAAGACGCCCGGCTGGTCGATTCGAAATTCCAGGGTGCCGGTCTTGCCGGGATCGACGTTGTCAGATACGAGGTCATCGTCGGTCCCGTACTCGTTGTCGGTGCCTGCTATCCGCAGATTGTGAGCCTCCCCATCCTCGTTGCGCAGCTCGAGGATGTAGTCTCTTCCCGCCCTGACGGTGAGGGCGCTGGGGGAAAAGAAGTTGTCGCGCATCTCGATCCTGATCACGGTCTCGCCCGCGGGGCCAGGCGTAGGAAGGCCGCTTTCGGAGCCTCCCCCGCAGGCCGCGGCCAGCAGCCCCAGGAGGGAAGCTAGCACTAGTGCCGCCAGTATTCGCTTCACGGGACGTGTGCCTCCTCGAACCCTCGCCAGCTATGCCGTCTCGCTGTCTCCTGCTCTCTACGGCGACAGGCTCGTAGTGCATTATAACCTCTGTAGCTGTCGTGTCCCAGTAGCAGGAGGGTAGTATGCTAGATGTTCACCCTCATCACCTCCCAGGCGCCTCTTGAGGACAGGCCGAGGCGGGGGCGAGAAGCGATGGCCGTAGTTCTATCAGCGGTCAAGTTACCGAGCTACAGACAACGATTTCTTCTGGGCCCAAGTTGGCGCATCAGAGCCTTAGTGGTGTAAACTGATTGCGAAAAAAGGCACAAGGCCACTGGTTTTAGGGCGGTGAGGGATTACCAACGGTAGCCGCTTTGTTGAGGCGAGGCACAAGTTGACACGCAATCGAAAGACAGCCAGAGCCACCAAGATCCCTGATGTCGTCATCGATCGCCTGCCGCTTTATGCCCGCTGCTTGGCCCTGCTACAGTCCAGACGGCAAGAGGTGGTGAGTTCGACAGAGCTGGCCAGTATGTCGCGGGTAACGCCAGCCCAAATTCGCAAGGACCTGAGTTATTTCGGCCGCTTTGGCAAGCAGGGGCGTGGCTACAACGTGGGCCAGCTCTTGGGGGAGCTATGGCGCATCCTCGGCCTCAACCGCGACTGGCGGTTGGCCCTTATTGGTGTGGGCAAGGTTGGGCGGGCCATCCTGGAGTACGACGGCTTTGCCAGCGAGGGCTTCCACGTCGTTCAGGCTTTCGACGTGGACCACCAGATGGTGGGCCAGAAGTTGGTATCGGTGACAATTAGACACGTGAGCGAGCTTGAGCAGAGGCTGCTGAAAGACCCGGTGGATATCGGCATCGTGGCGGTGCCTGCAGTGGAAGCTCAAGCAGTGGTCGACGCCCTGGTTCGCTGCGGCGTGAAGGCCATCCTCAATTACGCCCCCCTTCGCCCCCACAGGCCCCCCGACGTGGAACTGCGCCAGATCGACCCCGTCCTGGCCCTTCAGAGCATGACCTTCTACCTGAAGGCCCTGAAAGGGCCAGCGAAGCGGCGCTAGTATCCGGCCAGGAAATCGCCCTCGGCGGGCTGGGCACGACGGATGAGGTCCAGGTGCTCCAGGGCGATGCCGGCCCCGATGGCCACACACTCCATAGGGTTCTCGGCCAGCGAGCAGGGGATGCCGAGCTCCTGGGAAATCAGGCGGTCCAGGTTACGGACGAGCGCACCACCCCCCGTAAGGACGATGCCTCTGTCCACGACGTCGGAGGCCAGCTCCGGCGGTGTCCGCTCCAACACCGCCCGGATGGCTCCCAGGATGCTGGCCAGGGGATCCTGAATGGCCTGGGTGATCTCCTGGGAAGTCACAGTGATGTTCTTGGGCAGGCCACTGATCTGGTCACGGCCGCGCACCTCTGTGGTCAGTTCCTCCTCCGTGAGGAGAGCGCTAGCTACAGCGATCTTGACGTCCTCGGCAGTGCGGTCGCCAATGATCAGATTATGGCGGCGCTTGACGTAGGTGGCGACGGCATCGTCCATGCGGTCGCCGGCCACTCGCACCGATTCACTGGTGACGATGCCGTACATGGATATCACAGCGGCTTCGGTGCGGCCGCCGCCGACATCCACCACCATGTGACCCCGGGGTGTGTCCACGGGCATACGAGCACCGATGGCAGCGGCCAGGGGCTCGGGCACCAGATTGGCCGGCCGGCGAGCGCCTGCTGCCTCGGCGGCGTCACGCACCGCCCTTTGCTCTACACTCGTCACCCCTGCCGGTATGCAGATCATGACCTCTGGCTTGATGAGACGGAACCACCCCACCACCTTGCCGAGGAAGTAACGCAACATGGCCTCGGTGGTCAGGTAGTCAGCGATAACGCCATCGCGCATGGGCCGGATCACGGCGATAGGCCCCGGCGTGCGCCCCAACATGTCACGGGCCTCGCTTCCCACAGCCACGATGCTGTTGTCCCGCTGAGCGACCGCTACCACCGAGGGCTCTTTGATGACGATGCCCTTGCCTCTAATGTAGACCAACACGTTGGCCGTGCCCAGGTCCACCCCTATTCTCTTACCGAACATACTCCCCACCCCCAACCCAAGACTCGATCAACGGCGGAAATGCTATGCGCTTTCGATGTTTGCGCCCAGGGACCGCAGCTTGCCGTCGAGACACTGATAGCCCCGGTTCAGGTGATCGATATCAGAGATCACTGTCCTGCCGCGGGCGGCTAGTCCCGCCAGCACAAGCGCCGCGCCTGCCCGGATGTCGAGAGCGCAAACGCTGGTGCCTATGAGCGAAGTCGGCCCGCTGATGATGGCGGTGGTACCGGTGGAGACCACCTCCGCCCCCATCTTTCGCAGCTCGCTGACATACAATAGACGATTGTCGAAAACCCTCTCGTGGACGTAGCTCACGCCCTGCGCCTGGGTGAGAAGCGCGGCCATAGGCGCCTGAAGGTCGGTGGCCAGCCCAGGATAGGGCACCGCCTGGATAGTCACTGCCGTCAGTCGGTCAGCATTGCGCACGTGCAGGACATCCTCGCCCTCGTCTACCTCTACCCCTGCCTCCCTGAGCTTGGCCACCAGCGAGTACAGGTGCTGAGATTCCGCCCCGCAGATGCGCACGTCACCACCAGTGATGGCGGCGGCGATGGCGAAGGTACCCGCCTCGATGCGATCGGGGATTATGCGCTGACTGGTGCCATGAAGAGCGTCCACCCCTTCGATCTCCAGGGTGTGGGAGCCCGCCCCTTGGATGCGAGCGCCCATCTTGTTCAACATCTCTGCCAGGCTGGCGATCTCCGGCTCGGCGGCCGCGTTGACGATGACGGTGGTGCCCCTGGCCAGAGTGGCAGCCATCATAAGGTTCTGGGTGCCCAGGACGCTGGGGTAGTCCATGAACAAGCGAGCGCCCCGCAGCCTCTTAGCCTGGGCCACGAACTTCTCCCCCTGCCGGCGAATATCCGCCCCCATGGCAGCAAAGCCTGCCAGGTGGACAGCGATGGGCCTCTGGCCGATGACATCGCCCCCAGGCGGGCTGCAAGCCGCCTGGCCGAAGCGGGCCAGCAGGGGGCCCATGACCATGAAGCTAGCCCGCAGGTTCACCACCTGCTCGGTTGGTGGGGAGAAGGAGGTGATGCGGGCGGCCCTGAGACGCAGCGTTGAGGGCGACGGCCTCTCGATCTCCGCACCGAGGCTCTCCAGCACCTGGGCCATGAAGGTGATGTCGCCGATGGCGGGGACGTTCTCCAGATAGCACTCTTCGGGCACCAAGAGGGAAGCAGCCATGGCAGCCACGGCGGCATTCTTGGAGCCGCCTATCTCCGCCGTGCCTTGGAGCCTCTGCCCACCCTCGATGATGAAGCGTTCGCCTGCCATGGGCCTATTCCATGCCGGAGGAAGAGCGCCAGACCTAGCCCGCTGGCGGCGGGGCGCCGCGGCGACGCCGCCGCATTCGCTCGACCGCCTTAAGGCGGACGAGGGCCTGCTTGAGAGCCATTTCCGCCTGCACCATGTCGACGGTCGCCTCCCGCGAGGCCAGGCGCTCCTCGGCGCGGCGGCGAGCTGCCTCCGCCTGCGCCACGTCGATCTCCTCCCCTCTCTCAGCAGCATCGGCCAGGATGGTGACCCGATTCTCCCGCACCTCGATGAAACCGCCTGTGATAGCCATGGTCGTCTCTTCCCCGCCCTTGACGACGCGCAGCACCCCCGGCTTGATCGTGGTCAAAAGAGGCGCATGCAGGGGAAGGACCCCCAGCTCGCCCTCGATGCCGGGAACGATCAGCCGCTCGACGTCCTCTTCGGAGAAGACGACCCTCTCGGCGGTGACGATGTCAACTCTTAGATTCGGCACCGGTTGATGCCCCCTTGGGACCTGCCTCCGCCGCTTCCTTCTCCATCTGCTCGGCCTGCTCGGCCGCCTCCTCGATGGTGCCCACCATGTAGAAGGCCTGCTCCGGCAGGTGATCCCACCTCCCCTCCAGGATCTCCTTAAAGCCCCGCACCGTCTCGCGCACGGGCACGTACTTGCCGGCGCGGCCGGTGAAGGCCTCGGCCACGAACATGGGCTGGGAGAGGAAGCGCTGAATCTTGCGGGCGCGCATCACCGTCAGCTTGTCCTCCTCCGACAGCTCCTCCATGCCCAGGATGGCGATAATGTCCTGGAGCTCCCGATAGCGCTGGAGCACGGCCTGCACGCCACGGGCCACCTGGTAGTGCTCCTCCCCCACGACGCGGGGGTCGAGGATGCGGGAGGAGGAGGTGAGGGGGTCGACGGCGGGATAGATCCCCATCTCGGAGATGGCGCGGTCCAGAGCGACGACCGCGTCCAGGTGGCCGAAGGTGGCGACGATTCCCGGGTCGGTGTAATCGTCGGCCGGCACATAGATGGCCTGGAAGGAGGTGATAGAGCCTCGCTTGGTGGAGGTGATGCGCTCCTCCAGGGCGCCGACGTCGGTGGAGAGGGTGGGCTGATAGCCCACCGCCGAGGGCATCCGCCCCAGCAGAGCGGAGACCTCCATGTTGGCCAGGATGTAGCGATAGATGTTGTCGATGAACAGGAGAACGTCCTGCCCCTCTACGTCTCGGAAGTACTCGGCCATGGTGACGCCGGTGAGACCGACGCGAGCCCGCACGCCCGGCGGCTCGTTCATCTGGCCAAAGACGAGGACGGTCTTGTCGATGACGCCCGAGGCCTTCATCTCGAACCAGAGGTCGTTGCCCTCGCGGGAGCGCTCGCCGACGCCGGCAAAGACGGAGGTGCCACCGTGCTCGCGAGCGATGTTGCGGATGAGCTCCATGATGATGACGGTCTTGCCCACGCCTGCGCCGCCGTAGGCGCCAACCTTGCCGCCCCTGGGGAAGGGGCAGATGAGGTCCATGACCTTGAGGCCCGTCTCCAGCACCGTGGTCGTCGTCTCCTGCTCATCCAGAGAAGGCGGCGAACGGTGGATGGGCCAGTAGTCTGCGGCCTCAACATCGCCCAGGTTGTCGATGGGCTGCCCCAACACATTGAACAGGCGCCCCATGGTACCCGGCCCTACCGGCACCTTGATGGGGCCGCCCAGGTCGACCGCCTCGGCACCGCGACGGAGGCCGTCGGTGCTGCCCATAGTCAGGCAGCGCACCCAGTTGTTGCCCAGGTGCTGCTGCACCTCGGCCAGCAGCTTGTCGCCGTTCATGGCTATCTCGATAGCGTTGTTGACCGGCGGCAACTCATCGACGGGGAACTCCCCGTCCACCACAGTGCCCATGACTTGAACTATCTTTCCCTTGGCCATAGCATCACCGTCTCATAAGCTTGCGGCCCTGTGGGGCCTGCCACCTCTGCCCTGAATTACTCACCCTATTACACCCTTCCTCCACAGTCCGGCAACCTAGCGTTCCTCTCTAAGCACCTCGGCGCCGCCCGTCAGCTCCAGGAGCTCCTTGGTGATGCTCTCCTGGCGGGCCTTGTTATAGGTGAGAGTAAGCTCGCGGATCATGTCGTTGGCGTTGTCGGTAGCGCTGCGCATGGCTACCATGCGCGCCGACTGCTCGCTGGCTATCGCCTCCAGCACCGCCTCGTAGAGCTGGCGTTCCACGTAGCGGGGCAGAAGCTCGGCCATGATATCCTCCCGCGAGGGCTCATAGATGTAGTCCACCCCCCAGGTGGCCGCCTCCGCAGGGGGTTCCACCGGCAACAGCTTGAAGATGTGCGGCCTCTGAACCATGGTGCTGATAAACAAAGCATAACTCAGATAGACCTCGTCGGCCAGGCCATGAATATAGTCCTCCATGGCCACCCGCGCGGCGGGCCGCACGTCCTCGTAGCTGGGGTAGTCGCCCAAGCCGACGAACTCGGCGACCACCTCCATCCCGGCACGATGGAAGAAGTCGCGCCCCTTGCGACCGAGGCAGATAAGCCTGGCGGGCAGCTGCCGCTCGACGATGAAGGAGGCGGTGTGGCGATTCAGACCGGCAGGCAGGCCGCCGCAGAGGCCGCGGTCGGGCGTAATGAGGATGATGTCGATGGCCTGCACCTGCCGCCGACGCATGAGGGGATGGACGGCCTCGGGCTCCTGAAGAGGCAAGGTCTCGGCCAGGCTGGCCAGCACCGAGCGCATCTTCTCAGCATAGGGGCGGCCGGCCAGGGCACGAGCCTGGGCCCGCCTCATCTTGGAGGCAGCCACCAGCTCCATGGCCTTGGTGACCTTGGCCGTGTTCTCGACGGTGCGAATGCGTCGGCGAATCTGACGAAGGGTAGCCATGATTACTCTAGTAGGGGAACGCTTTCCTTGAACTCGGCGATGGCTGCCTTCAGCTTGTCCTCGGTCTCGGGGGTGATCTGCTTCTGATCGTCGATATCCTTGCCGATGTCGGGGTGATTCGTCTCCATGAAGCGCTGGAAGGCGACGGCGAAGGGCTGCACCTTGGCCACTGCTACGTCGTCCAGATAGCCGTTCACCGCTGCGTACAGGATCTCCACCTGCTGATGCAAGGCCATGGGCTCGTACTGGAGCTGCTTGAGCACCTCGGTGAGGCGCTGGCCTCGCTCCAACTGGCGACGGGTGGCCACGTCCAGCTCGGCGGTGCCGAACTGAGCGAAGGCCTGCAGCTCGCGAAACTGGGCCAGGTCCAGCCGCAGGCGGGCGGCTACCTGACGCATGGCCCGCGTCTGGGCGGCACCACCCACGCGCGATACCGAGAGCCCGACGTTGATGGCCGGACGGATTCCGGCGTTGAACAGGTCGGTCTCCAGGTAGATCTGACCGTCGGTGATGGAGATGACGTTGGTGGGGATGTAGGCGGAGATGTCCCCCGCCTGGGTCTCGATGATGGGCAGGGCGGTGAGGGAGCCGCCGCCGTATTCAGGGGCCAGCTTGGCCGCCCGCTCCAGAAGGCGACTGTGGAGGTAAAAAATGTCGCCGGGATAGGCCTCCCGACCGGGCGGCCGGCGCAGGAGCAGGGACATCTGGCGATAGGACCAGGCATGCTTGCTGAGGTCGTCATAGACCACCAGGGCATCGCGGCCTTGCCCCATGAGCTCCTCGCCCATGGCGCAGGCGGCGTAGGGAGCCAGATACTGGAGGGCAGCGGGGTCGGAGGCGTTGGCCGCCACGACGATGGTGTGCTCCATGGCGCCGTGCTGCTCGAGGGTGGCCACCACCTGGGCCACCTTGGAGGTCTTCTGGCCGATGGCCGCATAGATGCAGATGAGGTCGCCGCTCTTCTGGTTGATGATGGTGTCGATGGCGATGGCTGACTTGCCGGTGGAGCGATCGCCGATGATCAGCTCGCGCTGGCCGCGGCCGAGGGGGATCATGGAGTCGATGGCCTTGATCCCCGTCTGAACGGGGGTATCGACACCCTTGCGGTGTACCACGCCGGGAGCGATGCGCTCTACCGCTCTGGTCTTGTCACGGGGCACCGGCCCCTTGCCGTCCAGAGGGTTCCCCAGGGGGTCCACCACCCGTCCGATGAGGGCATCGCCCACCGGCACCTCGACGATGCGCCCGGTAGCCCGTACCTCGTCCCCCTCCTTGATCTCGGTGTGGTCGCCCAGGATGATAGCGCCGACCGTGTCCTCTTCCAGGTTCAGGGACAGGCCCATGATGTCGTTGGGGAACTGAAGGATCTCGTTGTACATGCAGCCCTGGAGGCCGTGGACGCGGGCGATGCCATCGCCGGCCTCCACCACCGTGCCCACATCCACCGCTGTGACCTGGGCGCCGAACTGCTCGATCTGCTGTCGAATGATGGAAGTTATCTCTTCCGGTCGTACCGCCATTCCCCCGTCACCACCTTCCAGTAGCTGCAGGGCTTTAGCCCTGCCAATGCAGACCTGAAGGTCTGCAGCTACGTGATTTCAAGTCTAGCGCTCCTGACCCTCCAGGGTTCCTCTCAGGGCGAGGAGCTTGCTGCGAGTGCTGCCGTCGATGAGGCGGTCGCCGACGCGGGCCACCAGCCCGCCGACGATGGCTGGCTCCACCTCCAGATGAGCGATCACCTTCTTGCCCATTATCTGGCCCAGCCTCTCCTCCACCACCCGCTGCTCGGCGTCGGCCAGGGGCACCGCCGTGACCACCCTGGCGTGGGCAATGCCGCTGTGCTCGTCCACCAAGTCGCGATAGGCCTCGGCAACCTGGGAGCCGATGCCCACTCGCCCCTTGGCCACCAGCAACCTGGCCAGGTTCATGACCAGCGGGTCGATCCCCTCCAGAATCGCCTCCAACAGGCGATACCTGTCGGCCAGGGCGAGCTTGGTGCTAGTGAGGATGGACGCAGCCTGAGGGTCGGTCATGACCGTGCCCACCAGGGCCAGGTCGGTGGCCCACTCCTCGAGACTGTCGCGCCCGCGGGCGATCTCGAAGGCCGCCTGGGCGTATCGCTTAGCTACAGTGTCGCGAATCATGAGCTGGGTTCCGACTCAGAAGCTTGCTGGTCGCCGTCACCGCCCAGGGTCGACTCGGCCAGCACCTCCTCGATAAGGCGCCGGTGGGCCTGACGGTCGAGCGTCTGACCGATGACCTTCTCGGCGGCCTCGATGGTAAGACCGCCGAACTCCCGCCTCAACTCAGCGATGGCGCTGTCCCGCTCGAGCTCGATCTCGCTACGGGCGCGGGCTAGCAACGCCTCAGCGTCCTCGCGCGCCTGCTGACGAGCCTCCTCCTGAATGCGGGCCGCTATCTGCTGAGCCTGGCCGATAACGGCCTGACCCTCCTGCCGCGCTCGCTCCAACCGAGCCTGCACCTCTTGCTCAGCCTGAGCTGCCTGCTGTTTGGCCTGCTCTGCTGCCTCCAGCCCCTCCTGGATGCGCCGCCGTCGCTCGTCCAGCATACGGAGCACCGGCCTGTAAGCAAGGACGCTCAGCAGGATCAGAAGGAGAGTAAAGTTGATAAGCTGGGCCAACAGACTGGGAAGATTAATCCCCAGAGTCTTCAGCCCATCAACGAACCCTTGGAGGAAAACTGGCTCCATTGCCTCACTCTCCACCTAGTCGCCACGCTGGCTTAGAAGACGAAGCCGATCATGACCGCCACCACCAGCGCATAGATGCCGATGGCCTCGGCGAAGGCCAGACCGAGGATCATGTTCACCTGAATGCCTGGCAGGGCCTCTGGGTTGCGGCCCAGGGCGTCCATGGCCCGACCCACCAGGTTGCCGATGGCCCAGGCAGGCGCCATAGCCCCTAACCCCATAGCTATACCGGCGGCAAGGTACTTGATGCCGTCGTCGGTCACGTTGAAATCCGTGCCTTGTGCCAGGTACTGGGCAGCCGCTTCCAGCGGCGGGATGATGGCGAGCAGCAGCTCCATTTATCTACCTCCTTTTGCTGCTATTGTTCAGGGCTTACCGGTCGATCTTCTGCTGTCTTGGCATCGCCAATCTCGGCCTCCGCCTCCTCAGCGCCAGGGAGCCTGCCGTGAGTCACGGCGATCATGCCGAACACCAACGTCAGTAAGGCAAAAATGAATGCCTGGATCAGGCCCACGAAGAGTTCAAGGCCGTACATGGGCAGGGTTAGAACCAAAGGAATAAGGAAGGTGAACATCAGGATCACCACTTCTCCGGCGAACATGTTGCCGAAAAGTCGGAAGGTGAAGCTGATCAGGCGCACCATCTCCGAGACAAGCTCCAGAAAGCCCACAAAGGCATCTATGCCGCCCTGAAACAGCTGGCCAAGGGAGAGTCTTCGTATGCCCCGCAGCAAGCCCCCGAAGTTGAAGAACTTGCGCCCATAGGTGGAAAAGCCCAGCGTGCTTATGCCCCAAAACTCCACGAAGATGGCCGACATGATGGCCAGGGCCAGGGGCGTGTTGAGGTCGGTGTTGATCCCTCGCAAGAAGGGGCGGAGCTCGCCCACGAAGTTTCCTTTGTCCCTTTCCTGCTCCGCTTTCTGGGCCGCCTCGGGGTCGTCCTCGTCTATCGTTCGCCCCGACAATTGGTCGAGGCTGGACAGGCCAACATAGGTAGTGGGCAGCGGCCCGAGGTCGATCTTCTCCATCACGAAGCCGTGCTCACTCTCCTGGCCCAGGCCGATGACGTTGAAGATGGGGAAGAGGGAGAACCAGTTGGCGAAGAGGACGAAGAAGAATATGGTGGCCACCACCGGGAAGAAGCGACGACCGTTCTTTTCGCCGGCAATGCTCACCACCAGATTGTAGAAGCCCTCGATAATGGCCTCCAGCAGGTTCTGGACGCCGCGTGGAACGAGCTCCCAGCGTCGGCTGGCCAAATACACCAGGCCGATCATCAGGGCCACCACCAGCCAGGAGGTGACCATAGTATTGGTAATGTTGATCTTCCAGAAGGAATAGAGAGTCTCGGGCTTGATCTGGATATGGGGAGTAGGGCCGCGCAGGAAGACGAAGCCCGCCAGAACCAGGATGACCAAGGCAACGATGGCCAGTCGGAGCCTATTGCCTCTCATTGGTCATCCTCTTGCCGCGGCCGGCGCAAACCCAGCTCCTCAAGCAGCATGATGTAGCCCCCGAAGAAAGCCAAGACAAGGCCCAGAAAAAGGCCCACGAGGGTGAAAATAGGCTCTTTCTCCACTTGTCGGTCAAGCAGCACGCCGCCGACAATACCAACAATTATGCAAAAGGCAAAATACCAGCCAATGCCGAATAACCTGACGGCTGATGGCAGCCTGCCCATCTTGACTCCTTGGCCCCATCGCTGACGAGAGTCTGCCCGCTAACAACGGGGAACCGGGCCTCAGCCGCTATGTGGTGAATATGACCTATTGCCGCCGCTACTACGCCCTTGGCCTAGCCCACGCTCACAAGAAGCCCCAAGCCATCGGTTGCTTGGGGCCTCTGTGAACTCTCGAGAGCGCTGCCCCTCAGGAGGTACGCTTATCAAAGTCGTCCATATCCAGGCTGTCGATGAAGTCGCGAAAGGGGGAGAGCTTCTCCAACTCCTCTGGCTTCACCTGAGTATGGCGCTCCGCCTCTCCCGCCTTCTCCCCGACGCTCTCCTGATCGAGGCGAACGCCCGCCTTATCCAGCACTGTTTCCTCAGCGAAGATCGGCACCTGCACCCGCACGGCCAAAGCAATGGCATCGCTAGGCCGCGAATCGATCTCCATGGTCCGCCCGTCCACCTCCATGATGATGCGGGCATAGAAAGTATCGTTGGTTAGGTCGTTGACCACAATGTACTGAATGCTGCCACCCAGGGCATCGATGATCGAGCGGAGGAGGTCGTGGGTGAGGGGCCGCGATACGGCCACCTCCTGCAGACGGACAGCGATAGCGTCCGCCTCGGCCGGGCCAATCCAGATGGGCAGGTAGCGATCGGACTCTTTCTCCTTGAGGATGACTACGCGCTGATAGTTCATGAGGCTCACCCGGATGCTCTCAATGACCATCTCGATCATGCTACCACCTCCCATCTCCATGCCGAGGCTCCCTCATTCTAGCTTAGCCTCTTCTGCAGTGTCAATGTCGACTGAGGGCACTACCCCATCCTGAGCCTGAAGCGATATCGTCCCGGCAGAGGCATCTGACGCCGCCAACCGCTCGCTGCGGCGAGCCGCCACGACGTTCAGGCTACCGGCCACGGACACCACCAAGGCAACAAATATGAGCACAAGGCTTATGCCCAGGAGGTCGGTGATGGCACCAATGACGAGAAGAGGCAGAAGGGAGAAGAAGTTGGCCGAGACGACCTGGGTGGTGAAGATGCGCCCCCGCATCTCCGCAGGGGCCCGCTCGTGCAGCACCGTTTGGGCGGGCGCATTGATGAGAGCGTAGCTCAATCCCAAGGGGAAGGCAAAGAACATGGTGAGGGTCACCAGCAGACCCAGGCCGCCGACACCCTCCGGGTCCAGCACTCCCGTGCCCTCCAAGAGAGCGGCCAGGGGATCCACCAGGGCGAGGGCCACCAGGCAGAAGCCGATACCCCCCAGACCGGCGGTCACCACCCGCTCCTTGCCGATGCGCTGAGCAAACCAGGGGAGGAGACGCAGGCCGAGGATAGCTCCCACGCCGGTGGGGGCGAAGACGAAGGCGGCGTTATCGGCGGGCACGTCCAGGGTGTCGTTCATGTAGCGGGGGATAAGGATGGCGAAGAAGAGAACCAGGGCGCTGCTCAGGGTGAGCTGAACCATGGCCATCACCGAAGCCAGGTCACCCCGCAGGGCGCGCCAGCTGGCACGGAAATCCTCGGGGATGCCGCCGAACAATGGGCCCTCCCAGCGGGTCTCTCTACGGGCCTGGTCGCCCGGGCGGAGGAAGAAGGTCAGGCCGGCGGCCACCGTAAAGAAGGCAGCGCCCAGGATGAACATCCCCTCCTCGTCCGCCGACTTGAGCACCAGCGGTGTCAGGAAGACGATCCCGGCGAACTGAGCGCTCATGAGGGTGAAGTTATAGAGGGTGTTGGCGTTGATCAGTCGGCCCTTGGGCACCAGTGTTGGAATAAGGGAGACCACTGCCGGGTTGAAGAACTGACTGGCCGCGGCAAACACCAGGTTCGCCCCGTAGATGATCCAGACATCGCCGTGGAAGAACAAGAAAAACAGGCAGGTCATGGCGCGCACCAGGTTGGTGACCACCAAGACGCTCTCCTTGCGCCAGCGGTCGAGCAATACCCCGACCGGCATGCCCAAGAGCACGGAGGGCAGGATAAAGGAGAGAACCAACAGGGTCATATGAATGGAAGACCCGGTGAGATCAAGGACTAGAAGAAGGAGAGTGAACAGGAGGGCGTATTGAGCGGTCTGCCCGAGAGCCTGGTTTAGCCATAGGGCAGCGAACCGGCGATCGGCCAGGAGGGCACCCGTTGCGGGAGTCGCCAGGAGCTCGGCTTCCTCTCCTGCCCTATCCATCACACCGCCCTCGGCAGAGCCTCAACCTGACGCCGAACCCACAGATGGCTGTAGATGGCCAGCACCAGCACTGCCGCCGTGACCAGGCTGACCACGATCCTGGCGCTCAGCAGCTCCGCCAGACCGCCCACGATGAACAGGGGAATGATGGACGCCAGGCTCCCCAAGACCATTTGCATGGCGAAGATGCGACCTAGCATGTGGGTGGGCGCCCGTTCATGGATCACAGCCCGCGCCGCCACGCCCACCAGCGAGAAGGCGAAGCCCAGGGGTATCGACAGGCCCATGGCCACCGTTGCCTCCAGAGAGAGCCCCGTCCACTCTATGGCGTCAGTGAAGGGGGTGGCCTGGTCCCTCATCAGGCCGGCAAACTCCTCGACAAAGCCCAGGCTTGCCAGGCAGACCAGAAAGAGAACGAAGCCCGTGGTCACTGCCTGGGCGTTGCCAGTTCGCTGACCAAGCCAGGGTGCCACCCGTAGCCCGGCAAAGAGTCCGATGGCGGCGGGGGCGAAGACGAAGGCAGCATTGTCCACCCGCGTATCCAGCACCTCGCTCAGGTAGTGAGGCAGGACTGCAACCAGCACCAGGAGGGCCGTAGTGGCCAAGGTGAGCTGAACCACTGCGGAAGAGACCTTGCTATCTTGGAGGATAGTTCGCCAGGCCTTTCTGAACTCCTCGATTAGGCCGCCACCGACCACCGCCGGTCGCTCTCGACGCGCCGCCTCTGCCTCCAAGCCCGATATCGAGGTGACGACGAACGCCGCACCGGCAAAGAGTAGGGCGGCCACGATGAACAGTGGCTCCTCGCCCACCGTCTTCATGAACAGAGGCGTCAGAGCCAGCATGCCCACGCCCTGGGCCAGTATCGATGTCAGGTTCAACAGGGCATTGGCAGAGGCCAGCCGCTCGTAGGGGACTATGGCCGGGACGGACGCCGACTCGGCAGGAGAGTTGAACTGGGCTACCGTGGCGAAGCCGAGGGTTATAGCATACAGCCGCCAGACGCTATCGCCCCAGAGGAAGAAGGCGACACAGGCCACCGCCCGCAGGCCTTGGCTGAGGAACATCACCAACCGCTTAGATGAGCGGTCGGCAACCACCCCTGCGTAGAGCCCGGTGAGAACGCCGGGCAGGAGGAAAGAGAAGATGAGAAGGCCGCTGTGAATGCTGGAGCCGGTGCGCTCGATGACCACGATGAGGAGACCGAAGTAGATGGCGTGCTGGGCTGTCGAGGAGAGGAAACGAGCAAGGCAGAGGGACACGAAGCGACGGTTCTCGAGAAGAGGGCCCGCCTGCACGATGTCCGAGCGCGGCCGTAGGAGCTGCCCTTCTTGCATCAGTATCCTTCGGGCGTAGAGGCGGGCGGGCCCGCGGGTGCCTCCTCCCCGCGCACGACGAATGCCTTGAGTCGTTTGCGAAAGACGCTACGCTCCAGAAGTACCCGCCGATTGCACTTCAGACAGCGTATGCCGATGTCGGCCCCCAGGCGCACTACCTCCCATTCGAAGCTGCCACAAGGGTGTATCTTGCGCAGGCGAACCACATCACCCAGACGTATCTCCAGCACCAAAGTCGGTCACCTCATGCCTGCCCTTCCCGCCCTGCGCGGGATGCCAGGGCGATCGCCAGCTGGCGGTTGATCTCGTCGCGGAGGGCCTGGGCCACCCGCCGAGCGGCCTGAGCGTAGTCCCCGCCCGACGATGCGTAGAGGATCTGGCGGGACGAGGTTATGATAAACCCGCCGCCCTCTTCGTCCAAGGCGTTGCGAACGGCCGCGGCCACGTCAGCACCCTGGGCGCCCACGCCCGGCAGAAGAAAGGTCATGTCGGGACATAGCTGGCGGATCCGCCCCAGCTCCTCGGGGTAGGTGGCTCCCACTACCAGCCCCACGTTGCCCCGCGCGTTCCACTTGTCGCGGGCCAGCTCGGCCACCACCTCGTACAGGGGACGAGCATCGCCATCAGCCGCTATCAGGCGGCCCTGGAGGTCGGCACCACCGGGGTTCGAGGTGCGGCAGAGCACGAACACCCCCTTATCGGCCCGCTCCAGGAAGGGCGCGAGGGCGTCGCCGCCCAGGTAGGGGTTCACGGTAGCCGCGTCGAAGCCATAGACATCGAACAGGGCGCGGGCGTAGGCTTCCGCCGTCGAGCCGATATCGCCCCGCTTGGCATCGCCGATGACGGGGATGCCCTTGGGAATGGCCTCGACCGTCCGCTGCAGTACCTCCATCCCCCCCGGACCCAGGGCCTCGTAGAAGGCCAGGTTGGGCTTATAGACACAGACCAGGTCGGCGGTGGCCTCGACAATCGCGCGGTTGAAAGCGGCTACGTCCCTCTCAGGCAGGCGGGCGGGATCGGGGTCGAGGCCAACGCAGAGGAAGCTATCGTTGCGTTGAATAGCCTCTCGTAGCTTGGCAAAGAACATGGCTCCACCTCTCAAGACAGGAGAGCGCCCGGTTGGCGTCCCCCCTTTCCGCCGCATATTATAAGTGGCGACGGGCAGCGTCAAGGCGAAAGGAGCTCGCGGTGAGGCTGGACGTAGTCCGGGTTCCAGCCCTTTTGATCGACCTCTCCGGCCAGGTCTGCATCGTGGTGGATGTCCTGCGGGCCTCTTCCACCATCGTCACCATGCTGGAGCGAGGGGCCCAGAAGGTGCTGCTGGCCCCCACCATCGAGGAGGCACGCAGTCTGCATCAGGAGCTGCCGCGCTACCTGCTGTGCGGCGAGGAGGGCGGCCTGCCACCGTCAGGGTTCGACTACGGCAACTCGCCCTATGAGTTCAGTGCCCTCGACCTGGAAGGCCAGCGGGCCATCCTCTGCACCAGCAACGGCACCAGGGCGATCCTGGCTGCCGCGGGCGCGCCGCTGGTGCTGGTCGGCTGTCTGCTGAATGCTACCGCCGTGGCCTCGGCGGCCTGCAGGGAGGCGGCAGCACGAGGGCTGGGTATCGCCGTCGTCTGCGCCGGGGAGGAAGGCGGCAGCACATTCGCTGCGGAGGACGCCCTGGGCGCGGGCGCCATTGTGGACGCCATCGTCGACTCAAGCCGACGCTGGCCGACCGCCCCGGAGACAACGGACGAAGCTCGCGCCGCCCTGGAGTACTATCGCGCCCAGCGGGGACGAGAGGAGGCAGCCCTGCAGGGGACGGCCCACGGCCGCGACCTGCTCGCCTTGGGCCTCGGCGAGGACCTGGCCTTCTGCGCCCGGCGGGACAAGTTCTCGGCGGTGCCCCGCTTGGAGCGGGCCAGGAAGGAGCGTCTGGTGCTGCGAGCCTATTCTTCAGGCTCCTCCGGGTAGCAGGCGATGGCACCGATGGCCATCGCAGCCCAGAAGGGGATCTCCGCCGTCTCGGTCCAGGGCTGCTTGCCCTCTATCGCCCCCCGGGCGTGCACGCCCGCCAGCAAGGCGGCGGCCGCCGCAGCAATCCGAAAAACGATGCGATGCCGCCAGGGGTCGCGAGCGGCCCAGAGGCCGCCAAGGCTCAGGGCCACCGCCACCGCCCCCAGCGAGCGGCCCAGATAGACGGTCAGGTCCGTATCCTGGGGCAGCTGCCAGCGAAGCCTCTTGGCCCACTTGAGGGGAGACAGCAAAAGGGGCAGACCAAAAACGCCCAGGCCTACTCCACTAGCCGCCAAGAGGAAGAGCGCCGATCGGCGGTTGCCAGCTCGTTTCGTCACTGTATGACCTCCGCTCCATGCTACCATGTGCTCGCCGCCTTGACGAGGCGATCGACCTGGACTATCCTGGCGCTGCTTCCATGAAGGCAGAGAGCATCTCCATTGGCACCGAGATCCTCCTGGGCGAGATCCTGGACACCAACGCCCAGTACATCGCCTCCCGCCTGCCTGCCCTGGGGATCGACCTCTACTGGATGACCCAGGTCGGGGACAACCTGGACCGCCTCAGCGAGGCCATTCGCCGCGCCTGGGACCGCTCCGACCTCATCCTCACCACGGGCGGGCTGGGCCCGACCGAGGACGACCTGACCCGCGAGGCCATCGCTGCCGCCCTGGACGAACCGCTATCGGTGGACGGCAAGATGGAGGCCCAGCTTCGCGCCTTCTTCTCCAGCCGCGGCCTTGTCATGCCCGAGCGCAACGTCAAGCAGGCCGCCCTCATCCCTTCTGCCCGTCCCATCGCCAACCCGCGGGGCACTGCCCCCGGCTGGTGGGTGAAGCGCGACGGGCGCATCCTGGTGGCCATGCCCGGCCCGCCGGTGGAGATGGAGCGCATGTGGGAGGAGGAGGTGGCGCCCAGGCTGGCCAAGCTGGCGACGGGCGGAGTCATCGTCTCCCGCACGCTGAAGACGATGGGCATCGGCGAAGGCAGCGTCGACGAGATGGTCGGCCCCCTGCTCCGCTCCACCAATCCCAGCGTGGCTGTCTACGCCAAGGCCGACGGCGTGCATCTGCGCATCACGGCCAAGGCCGCCAGCCGCGAGGAGGCCCAGCGCCTCATCGCACCGATGGAGGAGGAGGCGCGAGGCATCCTCGGCAAGACCATCTGGGGCGCCGACGACGAGACGTTGGAGGCAGCCGTGGGGGCAATGCTGCGCGAGCGGGGGCTGAGCGTAGCCACCATGGAGTCGTGCACGGGCGGCCTGCTGGCCAGCACCATCACCGACGCCGCTGGCAGCTCGAGCTACTTCAAGGGCGGCTTCGTGGCCTACACCGGGGAGATGAAGATAGCCCTGGGAGTGGACGAAGAGCTTGTCCGCCGGCATGGGGTGGTGAGCCAGGAGGTGGCGCGGGACATGGCCCGCGCCGTCCGCGAGCGGCTGGGCGCCGACTTTGGCATCGGCATCACGGGGGTGGCCGGCCCCGAGCCGTTGGAGGACAAGCCGGTGGGCACCATCCACATCGCCCTGGACGACCCCGACACGTCGGGGCAGGCGATCAGCTACACCTTCGCCCAGAGCCGGGCGGCCATCAAGCGGCGGGCGGTGACGACGGCGCTGTTCCTGCTAAGACGGGCTCTGCTGGGCCGCTAGCCAGGGGGACACAACCGGAGTAAAATAGCCCCTGCGAGTGGACACTCTCCGAACTTAGCTTTCGCTGAGGGGTGTTATGAGAGGGCTTGTCTGCGTAGCCATCGTCCTGCTGGCCTTCGCCTGCAACGGCGACGGTGAGACGCCGCGCACGGCCACGCCTGCACCGTCCCCCAGCGCTACGCCAGCCGCTACCGCCACGCCCGCGCCGTCCCCCAGTGCCACGCCCCAGGCCACGGCAACGGCCACTGCGACACCCAGCGTCTCGCCCGGAGCGGCCTTGGAGATCGCGTACGTCGGGTCTGGGGAGGAGGACGTCTGGCTCATGGCGGCCGACGGGAGCGGCAAGCGAAACCTCACCGAGGGGCGCTGTGCTCACGCCTCCAGGCTCTATTGGTCACCTCGAGGGGACCGGATAGCCTGCATACGCACCGTGTATGCCGATCCGCCAGAGGCCCAGGTGCTGCTCTTCGACTTGGAGGGGCAGGTTCTGCTGGAGATTGAGCACCAAGCGCTCTTCGCGGGGTACTGGGGGGGAAGTATGGGGAGCCTGTACCCCAGCTCCCTGTGGTCGCCCAGCGGACGGACCCTCGCCTATGTGGTCGAGGAGAACTTGCCCGCCCGGCAGGAACGAGAGCCGCCGCTACACGGGACGCCCGTCTTGGTCATCGCCGACGCCAGGCAGGGCATCCTCACCTCGATCGCGGGCGGGCAGCAGCCGCACTGGTCCGCCGACGGCGAACGTCTGGCCTACAACAGGCCGCCCGGCCAGACGCTCTCCGTCTACGAGGTGACCTCTGGAGAGGAGTATGCCCTAGGGGAGGGGCTACTGCCGCTGGCCTGGGTGCTGGGCGACAAGGCGCTGCTGGTGGCGGCCCACTTCCAGCCGCCGGAGGACTTCCAGATACCCATGGGGTTTGAGGCGAATCTGCTGGACCTGGCCAGCGGCCAAATGACGCGGGTGCCGGATCTGGACCCCCCGAGGGACTTCTGGCTTTCCCCTGCCGCGGGCGCCGCCGCCGTGTTTAACCCGGCCGCCAGGGGCTACCGCCTGGCGATACTGAACCTGTCCGATCTTCAGTCGACCCCCATCGCCAGGTCTGTCATCGGGTACCCCAGCGATTTCATCCCCCAAAACCAGGTCGCCTTTTCCCCCGATGGCTCCGAGGTCTACTGGGCCGATCGGGGCAGCGCACCCGAAACCATCTACAAGGCGAACCGTGATGGCAGCGGCCTGACCAAGGTACTCGAGCTTCCCGGGTGGTTTGGCGGCTTCTCGCCGGATCTGACGCGGGTCCTGTACTGGATTCACCGTCGCCTGGAGGCCGGCAACGGGTGGGCCAATGAGCTGTGGGTGGCGAACATCGACGGCAGCGACGCCCGCCTGCTGGCCGAAGAGGTCTCTTGGGCAGCCTGGAGGCCGGCCCCTACTCCGTAAGCCGGCGGTAGAGGGTGGTGATGCGGGAGGGCAGGGATTCGATGTCGGCCACCACGGCGTAGCCGATATCGTCGCACATCTGCTTCAGGTAGTCGTGGCCGTAGCGGTCGACCGTAAGGCAGAAGGGAACGATCCCCTTGCGCTTGGCCTCGAGGAGGGCCACGTGGGTGTCGTGGATGGCGTACTCCTTCTCGGTGCGGTCGCGGCCGTAGCCGTGGTCCTGGGGGCGGCCGTCGGAGACCAGGAAGAGGATGCGCACCTTGGCCTCGTGGGCGTCGAGCTTGGTGATGGCGTGGCGGATGGCCGGCCCCATGCGGGTGGAGCGCACGGGGGCGATCTTGTCGATGCGCCGCTTGATCCGCTCGTTGAAGGGCTCCTCTAGGTCCTTGATGACGTAGAACTCCACGTTCTCGCGGCCGTATCCCGAGAAGCCGTAGATGCCGTAGGTATCGCCGATGGTCTCCAGGGCCTTGATGAGGAGGACGGTGCTCTCCTTCTCCAGGTCGATGATCCGCTTGGGCGGGGTCATCATGTCCTGGGCCCGGCGCGACATCCACCAGGAGAAGTAGCGGCGGGGGTCATCGCCGAACTCGTCCTGACCGTAGCGGCGCTCGTGCTTCATGATCTCCTCGTCGGTGGAGGCGCTCATATCCAGAAGGAAGGCCACCGCGACGTCTCTCTCCACCTTGTTGCGCCGCCAGTAGACCTTGCCCGTGGGCTGGTGGCCGGTATGGCGCTCCACCAAGAAGTCCACCACAGCGTCCAGGTCGAACTCCTCGCCGTCCAGCAGGCGCTTGATCTTGCGGAAGAGCTCCGGCCGCAGGAGCTCGAACTGACGGCGAGTCTGAGCCACCAGGCTGGCGTGCTTCATGAGGGTCTGCTCGAAGAACTGAGCCCCGCCCTCGGGCAGTGAATACTCGGCCACCCGGCACCAGCGGGGCTTGTAGTCGCTGGCCCGGAAGTCCCACTCGTCATAGTAGGAGTAGCTGGGCTCGGGTGGCAGCTCCCCCTCTTCACCCTCCCTGAGCATGCCCGGTAAGGCCTGTCCTTCCTGATAGGGCAGGCGCTTCTCGGGCCGCTGGGGCGTGGTCTCCTTCAGGAGGTTGGCCAGGAAGAGGGCGGAGCTTTCGGTGAGGTCACCCTCGGCCATCTCACTGAGGGTTATCTCCACACTCTTCTCCATGAGCTGCTGCAACTGCTCCGGCGACAGCGGCTGAGGCGACATCTGGGTCTGTCTGCTTTCTTTCTCCTGGCGCAGGCGCATAAGGAGCTGCACCAGCTCCGGCTTGAACTCGCCCCGAAACTCTACCGGCTGGGGGCTCTCATAGGGTTGCTCCTGGCCGCTCTCTATCAGCTGGGACAGGGCCTGGCCCAGAGCGTCCATGTCCTGGGGCAGCTCCATCTCTTCCTCCAGGTGTTGCCACTGCTGCTCCAGGTCGCTGGCGATGTTGGGGATGTACTGGGCAAGGCGGTAGAGGTGAATGGTGGCTTCGGCCGAGTCCTCCACGCTGGCCTGAGGCTGCTGGACGGTTCGCAGGAGGCCAAGGGCGTTGCGCAGGAGGCCGATCATGGTCGCCGGCCAGCGCATACGCTGGAGGCCGTCCAGGCTGGCCAGGACCAGATTCTCCAGGAAGGCCTGACGCAGGGGCAGGTCTTCCGGCCGCGGCCGCTTCTCCAGTTCCCTGTCCTGGATGCGCCGATAGGTGGAGCGAATGCCGCAATACTCTTGGACCACCAGATGGTCGATACGGGCATCCTCCACGACAGCGAACAGGTCGGACGCCAGGCGACGGTCGTCGAACAGGTCGAAGAAGCGCTCGATGTCGGTCAGGGCCTTTTTGGGCCCGCGTCGCTGTCTTTCCAGGTGGTGGCGTTGGTCGGGGAAAATGTGCCCTGGCCGCTCGAAGAGAAACTCGAAGCTGCCGAACTCCAAGTGGCCTGCCTGATGGGTAGCGTATACCTTGTAGACACCGAAGTTCTCTGTCTTGTCCTGACATTCGTCCACCGCCGTCGGCAGATAGATAGAGGTGCCCTCGGTGGAGGGGCGCTCGCTGGCCACCCAGCCGATATTCTTGTCGGCAAGGGCCTCACCGGAGTGAATAGCGACATTGCTACCGGTCAGGGCCTTACAGTACATTCGCAGGATCTCCGCTACCCTGCTCAGCTCCACCCGCGAGGATAGGGACTCCAGAACCTCGTCGCTCTTGCTGGACTCCAGGCGGAAGAAGGCCGTGCCACCCTCGATGCTGGTTTCCAACAGGGCTAAACCGAAGGCGTGCCAGTGGTGCAGGTCGTCCACGGTGATGCGAACCAGCACATGGGGCAGGCTCCTGACGAACTCCATCGCCGCCACTGGCGAGTGGGAGGCCAGGTCTTCGGCCAGTGAAAGCAGGTAGGGGTGAACCCCGCCTTCAACCTGACTCAGAGCACGTGCCCCCTCCGCGAAGAAGGTGAAGGCCTGCCGTCCCTCCTGGCGAGCCACCTCGCGGGTAAGGTTCAGGAAGCGCGGCCGCTGGGAGGCGTGGATGTGAGTGAGGAGAATGGGGCCTTTCTCGAGATAGGAGCGGGCATCAGCCCAGCCGGTGTGAGCCAGCACCTCGGCGAAACGTATGAAGGCCTCACGGTCCCGCCGGGGCAGGGGCGATAGGGACGTCGGCGTCGTCGACAGGCAGTGGGTGGCCAGGTCATAAGAACGCTCGGCCAGAACGTCCACGAATCGCACCAGGGCCCTGGCCTCGTCCAGAGAGAGCTCTGAAAAAAGGGCTGGGCTCATGTCGAAGAACTGCACAGCCAGGGAGGACGAACGCCAGGTGCCCTTGTAGAGGTGCTGTCCCAGGATCACCCAATCGTCTATCTGGGACGGAGAGAGATGAGGCAGGGTGCCCGGGCTGGCGCGGAGGTAGGCGGCGGCCAGGGATGACGACAGCTCCACCAAGTCGCGTCCTCGCCGAGCCCACTGTTGCAGGGCGGGGAATCCCACGAGGGGCAACACCTGAGGGGTGGCTCGGAAGTACTCGCTGGCCGCCTCCCAGGAGCGCCAGGAACCACGGGCCAGTTCCAGGCCATCCTCGGCCCACAGGGCCACCTCCTCCGGTTCCAGCAGATCGCAGACCACCTCGGCGCTGCGGCGGAACTCTTCTGCCAGGGCAGTGGAGAAGGGAGCCAGTTCCTTTTCGAACCGGCCTACCAGGCGACGTAAAGAGGAACTACTCAAAGATGGAAGACACCACCTCTTCTATGCTACGTTGCACCTCGCCGTCATCGGTGAGGGCCCAGACCACTGCCACTTGACAAGCGCGGCGAGGCGGTATGCCCTTCTGCACGAGCCTGCCGGCGTAGATGAGCAGGCGAGTGCTCACCCCCTCAGCCAGGCCATGCTCCTTGAGGTGGCGCACCTTCTCACCCAGCTTGGCCAGCTCCAGGGCCAGGGAGCCAGGGATGTCGGCTTCATGCTGGATGATGCGAGCCTCCAGCTCTCGTGACGGGTAGCCAAACTCGATGGCCATGAATCGCTGGCGAGTGCTGTGCTTCAGGTCCTTGAGAGCGCTCTGGTACCCAGGGTTGTAGGAGATGACGAGGAGGAAGCCGTCGCGGGCTTCCACTATTTGACCCAGCTTCTCGATGGGCAGGATACGGCGGTGGTCGGTAAGGGGATGGATGAGGACAGTGGTATCCTTGCGCGCCTCGACGACCTCGTCCAGGTAGCAGATGGCACCGGCCTTGACGGCGCGAGTCAAGGGCCCATCGATCCAGCGCGTGGACTCCCCCTCCAGGAGATAGCGCCCCACCAAGTCGCTGGCCGTCAGGTCCTCGTGGCAGGCCACGGTCACCAGGGGTAGGCCGTGGTGGGCAGACCCCTGGGATTGCTTGGTGACGTCCTTGACGATGGCCAGGGGCCGGTCGAGCCGATAGGCCATGTACTCGATGAAGCGAGTCTTACCGCAGCCGGTGGGCCCCTTAAGGAGTACTGGTATCTTCTGATCGAAGGCAGCAGTGAACAGCTCCACCTCATCCTTCAGGGGCAGGTAGAAGGGCTCCTCGCTGAGGACATACTCTTCGATGGCGTACTGTCTATACTCTGTGTGGTCGGACGGGGTCCCCATATTTCCTCGCTACTTTCCTGCCTGCCGACAAGGGATATTATGTCGTCTTAGCAGTCAGTCGGCCAATCAGGTCACCCCAGAGCTCATCAACCCGCTGAGCCACCTCTGCCAGGGAGCAATTGGTATCGATCACCACCTGGGCGTGCTTCAGCCGCTCTTCGTTGGAGAGCTGGGCGGCGATGCGGGCCTCCGCCTCCTCCCGACTAAGGCCGCTCCGCTCCATCGACCGCTGAGCGGCAATGTCGGGCGAAACCACGGTAACCCAGACCTCGTCCGCCAGGTGAGCCCAGCCAGCCTCGATGAGGATAGCGGCCTCCAGCACCACCACTTTGGTGCCCTGCCGCCGCAATTCCTCCAGCTTCTCGGCCATCATCTGCTCCATGGCTGGGTGAGTGAGAGCGTCCAGGCGCCGGCGAGCCTCGGGGTCGCTGAACACTACCTGGCCTAGCTTGCGGCGGTCGATCTGGCCGTCGTCGCTCACCACCTGACGGCCGAAGGCGGCTACTACCTGCTCCCATACCGGAGCGCCCGGCCGATAGACCTCGTGGCCTATCTGGTCGGCGTAGACGATAGCTGCACCCTTGGCGCGCAGCATATCCGAGACGGTGGACTTGCCGCTGCCAATGCCGCCGCTGAGGCCTATCACGTACATAACCACATCTATGTTACAGGAAATCTGGGCAATGGCAAACCCAGCTGCCCCTCAGACGGAAAGCCGTAGCAACCGCTTTCCCCGCGATCAACGGAAAAGGGGCATGGGCCCAGACCTCTGCGGGCTCATGCCCCTCTTGCTTGCGTCAGAAAAGCCTATTCCGCTTTCAGCTGGCGAACCTTGTTCAGGAAGGGCGGAATAACTGTCTTCCAGTCGGCCACAATGCCATAGCGACAGTAACGGAAGATGCTGGCCTCGGGGTCTTTGTTGACGGCGACGATGTTCTTGGCCCCACTGAGACCGGCCATGTGCTGGCTAGCACCGGAAATAGCCACCGCTATGTAGAGGGTGGGGCTGACCACCTTGCCGGTGAGCCCTATTTGCTTCGGTATCGGATACCAGCCCATGTCGCAGGCAGCGCGGGTGGCGCCTACCGCGCCCTTCATCAGGTCGGCCAGTTCCTCCAGCGTCTGGAATGCCTCGACGCTGCCCATACCACGGCCTCCGCCCACGATCACCTCGGCGTCCTCCAGACGTATGCCCTCTGCCTCCTCCTTGCGCCTACCGGTGATCTTGGTGCGCACAGCGGAGGCATCGATATCGGCAGCTACCTTGATGACCTCCCCTTGGCGAGAGGTGTCCGGTGCTAGAGGCTCCTGCGATTTGACCCTGACGGTGGCCATTTGGGGCATGGTATTACAGGTATGCTGGGCATTGGCGTTGCCCCCATAGCAGGCGCGAGTCATCACCAGACGACCGTCGCTGACGGCCAGATCGAGGCAGTCCATAGCCACCGCTGTCTCCAAGCGAAAGGCCAGGCTAGGGGCCAAATCACGTCCGATGTCGGTCTGACCCAGAAGGACGATGGACGGATTGGCCTCGCGACAGACCTTCTCGGTCGCCGGGACAAAGGCGTCGCTCTGGTATTCCGCCAGGATAGGATCGTCTACCACGTAGACCTTATCCGCTCCCGCGGCGATCAACCCCTGGGCCAGGGGCTCCACTCCCTGCCCCAGAAGGGCTGCCTGGACGGGCTGACCCAGCTCGTCGGCCAGGCGGCGAGCGGCGCCCAAAACCTCCGAGCTGATAGCGGCCAGGGCACCCTCAGCCACTTCCGCAACAACCAGTACTCCACTTTCGTTAGCCATCGTGCATCTCTCCTTGCTCCAGCTTGCCTACTGGCAGGCAGGCCCCTAGATGAGCTTCGCTTCCCGAAGCGTGCTGGCCAGCTTCTCGGCTGCTTCGTCCGCGGTCTCCCCCTCGATGAACTCGCATTTGGCCTCGTGCACGGGCACGTACAGGCGGTCCAAAGAGAGAAGAGAGCCGGCGACACCCACCTGCGACGCCTCCAGGCCCAGGTCGGCCGCCGACCAGACGCCTACCGGCTTCTTGGCAGCCGCCATGATCTCCCGCAGCTGGGGGTAGCGTGGCTCACCCAGCTCGTTGCTGATGGTAACCACGGCGGGAAGGCTAGCCTCCACTGTCTCGAAGCCATCCGAAAGCACCCGCTCCACCTGTAGGGTGCTATCGCTGACTTTCACGTCACTGGCACGGGTCACACAGGGCAGACCTAGCAGATCGGCGATGACTGAAGGCGTCACGCCTACGTCCCAGTCCGGCGCCTGGCGACCGCAGATGACGAGATCGAATGGCTCCAGCTTCTTGATGGCCGCTGCTAGAGCGCGAGCGGTAGCGAAGCTGTCGCCGTCTTCGAAAGCCTTATCGGTGAGCTGTATGCCTTCGTCGGCACCCATGGCCAGGGCTTTCTTGACGGCATCGCGAGCGGCGTCGGGGCCCAGGCAAAGGACAGTGATCTTGGCCTCGCCCGCGGCCTCGCGGATGCGGAGAGCGGCCTCCACCCCTAAGATGGCGTACTCGTCGGCCACCGGATCAATGCCCGGCACCGGCAACACCTTCTTGGTCGCCTCGTCGACCTTGAACTGGGAAGCAGGCGTCTCCGGGTCGGGGACCTGCTTGACGCAGCAAATCATGTGAATCATGATGTACCTCCTCCCTCAGCCCCGCCTGCCTTGGGGCGGGGC